>NZ_SODR01000007.1:0-234125 GCF_004365375.1 Curtobacterium sp. PhB25
GGCGAGCAGGGCAGCCGGGATGACGGCGAGGGTGGCGACACGGGCGATGGTGCGGTTCGGGCGACGCATGAGAGGAGATCCGTTCAGGTTGAGGCTTGACTCGAATTTCGAGCTATGTGAACCATACGCCTACAGATTCGTTCAAGTCAATTTTTGTCCCAAACGGATCTCGTCTAAGATGGGAGCATGAGCGCGAACCCTCCTTCGATGAGTGACGCCGACCAGGATCGTCTGCTGGACGAGGCGGTCGCCGCGTTCTACAGCGCTCAGGTCGAGCACGCGCACCTGATGCAGCACCTCGCCGTCACGCACGACCTGAACCCGGTCGACCTCCGCGCGCTGAAGTTCCTCGGCGCAGTCGACGACGACCGCACGCCGAAGGAACTCGGCGGGTACCTGGAGATGGGGACGGGAGCCGTCACCGCGTTGCTCGACCGTCTGACCAAGCGAGGCCTGCTCGATCGTGTCCGCAACCCGGACGACCGCCGGAGCGTGCGGATCGAGCTGAGCGCCGACGGGTTCGCGGTGGTCGGGACGCTCCGGGCCGCCTACCGCCGGGCACTCCGGCAGTCCTTGCCGCCGGAGAGCACGGATGTGTTCATCCACTTCACCGAACGCGTGTCGCACGCCTTCCGCGAAGCCAGCGTCGACTGAGGACGACCGACTCCGTCACGGGTCCTCCGCGTGACTCACGGAAGTGGAGCCCCACCGGCCCGGCGGCGCGACGTGACGATGTCGATCTCCTCCCGCCGGAGCTCCGCCTCGACGCGGTGTTCCTCCGTGACGGTGTGGGTCGTCAGGGTGACGCGCTCGACCGGGACGACTGCTGTCGAGACCGTGATCTGTTCCTCGCGGAGGACCACGACGATCGGTTCGTGGACGGTGCCCGTGGTGCCGGTCGACACCGGTACCGCGTCCCCGATCGGCTCACGGACGAGTCGGATCTCCTCGTGACTGACGTCCACTGTGATGGTCCGCTGCTCGGTGACGATGACCCGCTCGAGCCGGACACGTTCGATGGCGTGGCGTTCGGTGCCGATGACGAGTCGCTCGTCGCGTCGGACCACGTCGAACTGGTCCGTCCGTTCGTCACCACCCGGAGCGTCGCGCGGTGCGTGGCGAGAGGTCATGGTCTTCTCCGATGCTGGGGGCACGGTCCCGAGCGAACACGGGAGCGCGGGGATGGCCCTCGGCCCCGCCCATGGTGAGCGGGGCCGACACACAGGGCTCGCTCAGTTCGAGCGATGGGAACTGGTCGTCGGCGAGGCAGCTCGCTTGGCCTTCCCGGCAGCCTCTTCTGCCTGCTCGACGACGGACGGCGCACGCTGGGCGTGCTGCTGGATCTTCGGGGCTTCTGCCTCGGCCTTCTCGAGGATCGCCTCCCAGCGGTGCTGCATCGGCTTGATGAGTCCGCCGCCGGCTCCGACGATGACGACGCCGGCGATGATCGCCAGGACCGCGATCAGGATCGGGGTGGTGACCGAGGTGGCCACGTCGATCTGGTTCAACGCCGCGGTCGCTCCGATGAAGACGATGAAGACCGCGACGATGTTGCCCAGCAGCTTGCCGTAGGAGAGACCACCGAGCGTGTTCTGGATCAGGCCCTTCGCTCCTGCCGCGATCGCCGCGGCGACCACGATGATGATGATCGCGACGATGATCTTCGGCAGGAACCCGATGATGCCGGCGAGGAGATCACTCACCGGGTTGGACCCGAAGACGCCGAACGCGAACTGGAGCACGAACAGCACCAGCGTGTAGTAGATGATCTTCGACACGATGTCGGAGGCGTCGAGTTTCGAGTTCGCGAGGGCCTTCTTGATGCCCCCACGTTCGACGGCACGGTCGAAGCCGACCTTGGTGAGGAGACGCGAGAGCCCCTTCTCGATGAGCTTCGCGACGATCAGGCCGACGACGAGGATGAGCAGGAAGAGCAACGCGAGCGGCACGAACGCGATGACCGCGGCCAGTCCGTTCTGCAGAGCGGCGGGGAAGTCCATGGGGTGAGCCTTTCGGGTGAGGGTCGGGTGGACAGGGCGCAGAGAAAGCGTCCTGTGCTGGCGACGGACGTCCGGCTGTCGCCGAGCGGCCGTCGCCCAGCACGATCAGGAACGGGCGTCGCGGTCCACGGTGGTCTCGTCGGTCACGGCCGTGTCGTCGAGGACGATCTCCTCGTGCGCGACGTCCTCGGTGACCTCCTGCTCGCCGGCGATGGTCTCGGTGCCGAGCCGGACGCGCTCGACCGGGACCGTCTCCTTGGCGGTGACGACGCGCTCCTCGGTGAGCACGACCTCGTGTTCTTCTTCACTCAGTGCGGGCCCGGACAAAGCATCGTCAGCGGTCGCATCGGTGATCGGCTCGCGGCTGAGGGTGACCTCCTCGTGGCTGACGGGTACGGTCTTGGTGACCTGCTCGGTGACGATGTGCTTGCGCAGACGGGCACGGCCGGACTCGATCCGCTCGGTACCCACGTGCAACCGCTCCTCGGAGCGGGTCATGGCGTCGTCCGTCGTCGGACCGGACGCGTCGTGTCCCTGGACGTCGGCGGAGTCCGTGCTCCGGTCGGCGTCCTGGTCGTACAGACCCGCATCCGCCGACGCGCTCGACGGGTTGCCGTAGAAGGAGTAGAGCGACTGCTCCTCGTCCGCGCTGAGCGCCCCGTCGGCGTCGACCCGCGGGGCGTCCTTCACGAAGGACTTCTCGTAGGCGACGTGGACGGCGCCGGCTTCGAACGTCGCGTCGTTCAAGGGTGCGAACGACTCCGAGGTGCCGAAGAGCCCGGTCCGCACCGTCACCCAGGTCGGAGCCTGGGTGTCGTTGTCGACGTAGACCTGGCCGACCGTGCCGATCTTGGCGTCGTCGCTCCCGTAGACGTCGGCGCCCGTGAGGTCGTTGATGCTGCTGCTGTCGATCATGGTGGTGCTCCTCTTCCCCGGCAGGTCGCCTGGGGTTCGATGCGGAGTGGATCCGAGGTGACGGCGGCGCACGGCCCGCTCGATCGGCGGAGACCACCACCTCGTGGACTTACGGCGTAAGCCCAGCGGGAGCTTACATCGTAAGTCGCGATAGCGTGGGTTTGTCGGCCGCGAACTCGGCGCAGCGCCCGTTGTCAGCCACGAACCGCGGATCGGCAGGGAGATCAGCCGTGGCAGCACGATCGAGGGCGAACCGTTCCGAGACGAACGCACCGAGGCTCAGCCGTGACCTCATCGTCGAGACCGCGTTGCACCAGATCGATCGGTCAGGTCCCCAGGGACTGTCCATGCGGTCACTCGCGCAGGAGCTCAGCGTGGAGGCGATGTCCCTGTACCGCTACGTGCACGGGAAGGAAGACCTGCTCGAAGGCGTCGTCGCCTCACTGATGCGGGATCTCACCTCGCAGCTCACCGAGGCCGAGGAAGCACACTGGCAAGGGTTCCTGCAAACGGTCGCCCATGCCGTCCGGCAGATCGCCACGGACCACCCGAAGGCGTTCCCGCTGGTGGCGACCCGCCACCCTGCAGCCCCTTGGCTCCGCCCGCCGCTGCGGAGCGTCGAGGTCGTCAACACGTTCCTGACCGCGCTGACGGGGAACGGCTTCACGGACGCCCAGGCGGTCAACGCGTACCGAGCGTTCAGCAGCTTCCTGCTCGGCCAGCTCCTCCTGCAGTCAGTGGTCAGCGGTGCCGAAGCAGGCCCAGCCGAGGAACCGCTCGACGAAGGAGGCGCCGCCATCCCCGAGGGCGACGGCAACACGTCCCTCGACGTCGCACCGGAGGTCCGCCGACTCCGCACGTTGTTGAGCGAGGACCGCAGCGACGAGGAGTTCGAGGTCTCCCTCGAGGCACTCCTCGACCGACTGGACCGCGAACTGTCGCAATGACCCGCGATCGCGGTCCGGCGACGCGGCCGTCAGGAGTCGGCGTCGAGGTGCCCACCCCACACCTTGTACGTGTCGCGGTACCGGTGCTCGTCCGACTCGGGCCGCCACACCGACCGCGTCAGCTCGTCCGGGAACCCGACTGCGCGCACCCGTGGACAGGCTTCGACGACGAGTCGAGTCCGCGCGTTGAGGCGACGACCGTGCACCCCGGCTGCGAGCCGAGCCGGCCGGGACAGACTCCCGGCGTTGTCGAGGGGTGGGATCTCACCGATGACGACCTCGGCATCCACGGGCACCACCTCGCGCAGGGCAGCGATCGTGTCACGGACGCGTTGTTCCCACACCCTCGTCGGCAGGACCCGGAGCGCATCCGTGATGCCGACCAACACGACGACGAGGTCGCACCGCCCCAGGTCCTCGCGGTGGGCGGCGATGACGGATGGGAGTTCCCGGACACTCGCCGACGGTGCGGGGAGCATCTTCCAGGAGACGCCGCGCGCGGTCCGTGCTGCCCGGTGCCGAGCGAAGAACGCGGGGAGCGAGAGCTCGTGGGTGCGGACGCCGAGCGACAGTTCGCCCCGCTCACCCATGAACACCACGCGATCCGGGTCCGGGCCAGGCACCGTGCCCTCCATCGCGTCGTGCGGGTAGAAGTCCCCGGTCGCGTCGAGGCGACGGAACACGAACTCGACGACGCGCGCACTGCGCGACGGGAACCTGAACGCAGCGCGGCGCAACGACTTCGTCCGTGACACTGCCCCACCTCTTCCGAGCACCTTCACCGACCGGGACCCGGTCGGTGTCCGGTTCCTCCAGCGTAGGCAGCGGCCCACCGCCAGGACACCGCGCCATCCACCTTGCGCGCCGGCCACTGGCCACAGACGACAGGCGGAGCGCGACGCGATCGGCACGCCTTGCCATCGGGGCAGGTGTGCGCCACTGTGTGGAACACAAGCTCGCTTCGAGGAACAGGGGCCACATGCTGTCGTTGGTGTACGTGAGCACGATGAGCCGACCGGTCACGGACGAGGAACTCGCCGAGATCCTGGTGGTCGGTCGCGAGAAGAACCTGCAGCTGGGCATCACGGGGATCCTCGCCCACCAGGGGAGCAACTGCATCGGCATCATCGAGGGCGACGACGAGGTCGTGCGGGAACGGTTCGAGGGCATCCGTCAGGACCCCCGTCACACCAACGTGCGCCAGGTCGCCGCGGACACCGTCACGACGCGGTCCTTCCCGGAGTGGTCGATGGCGTTCCAACCGGCGGACCCGTTGATCAAGGAGATCCCGGGGTTCCTCGACCTCTTCGCCGACGGGCACGCGCCCGACCCCGCCACAGGGACGTCCCGCGCGACGGCCCTGCTGGAGTGGTTCCGGAAGCACCCCCTGGCGCCGCTGACGAACCAGCACGGCGACGACGGCATCGAGCTGCGCACCCGGATCGTCAACGCGACGATCACGGCGCTGCACGACACCGGGGTCGAGCAGGTCGACGTCGACACCGTCGCCGCCCGGGCCGAGATGACCGTCGACGAGCTGCGCACCCACTTCCCCACCCGCGAGAGCCTGCTGACGGCAACGGTCGACCGGTGGTCGAGCTCCGTGTCACGGCCCCTGCGGCCGATCGCGGACACGCACGGCGCCGTCGCCTACCTGCACGCGCTGGTCGTGGCGTACTCGGAGGAACCGGCGCTGATGCGACTGCTCGCCTCGACGCTCGCCTCGAGCACCGACCCCGGGCACGAGGGCGCGGAGTACTACCGCACCCTGTACCTCCGGTTCCGTCGGACCGTCCGGGAAGCACTCGAGCGGGACATCCGGGTCGGTCGCGAACCGGCCACCATGGATCCCGCGCGTGCCACCGAGCAGCTCCTCGCGCTCTACGACGGTCTGCGGATCCAGTCGCTCCTCATCGAGGGGTTCGACATCATCGCGTCCTTCGACCGTGCGGCGTCACGGCTGCGGCGGGGGTGGGCCGAGGACTACCGGCACACGGACCTCTTCGAGATCCCGGTCGAGGGCACGGGCGATCACAACGCCCGCGAGAAGCAGACCGACTCAGGGTCGTCGCGGTAGGGCCCGAACGGCTGGATCCGCACGAACCCGTTCCGGCTGAACAGCGCGGCGGCGTGCGGCTGCAGCACGCCGAACTCGGCGACGACCGCCGGCGCCTGCAGCTCTTCGGCCTGCGCGAGCAGTTCGAGCACCAGCAGGTCGCCGACGCCCTGCCCGCGGGAGTCCGGTCGGACGAACAGCCGCCGGATCTCGAAGACCCCGTCTCCCGCGGCACTGAGCGACGCGCTACCGAGTGCCAGACCGGAGGGGTCGCGGGCGATGACGTGCACGGCGGCGGTCGCCTCGGTCAGCGGACGGCCACGGTCGGCCGGGCGGCCGTAGATCCGGTCGACCTCGATCCGCGCCGCGGCGCGAAGCCGGACGGCGTCCTCGTGGTCGAAGGGCTCGGCCGCGACCGAGAACGTCAGGTGCTGCATCGTGGTGTGTTCCTCGCCCGGCGCCGCGTCGTCGCGGGTGCCCCGTGGGTGATCGGTGTGCGTGCCGCCGCTCGAACCCGAATCGAGCGGCGGCACGTGCAGACGGCTGGCGTCTGCCCTCGGACGCCCTAGCGTCCGTGGTCTGTGGTCTGTGGTGGGTCCGGGTCAGCTCACCAGGTCGAGGTCCCACACGGGGGCGACGTACTCGCGGGACCATCCCTCGCGCAACCGGGTGACTGCCCGGTCGAACGCTTCGAGCAGGTCCATCTCGGGGCGCACCATGGATTGCAGCTGCAGTCCCTCGTAGGTCGCGAGCAGCTGCTCGGCGCCGCGCGACGGCTCCATGGTGCTCGGCTCGCGACCGAGCAGGCTGTCGCGCTGCAGGGAGTCCTGCACGAAGGCGTGGAAGCGGCGCCACCGCGCGTGCAACATCGGCGCGAGCGGGTGCTCCGGTGACGCCGCGATGTTCAGGGTGGCGGTGAGGAAGCGCATCAGGGACGGGTCGGCGATGTTCGCGGTCACGATCGCACGCAGGAACGGCACCGTCCCGAACCGTTCGGCGAGTGGCATGAGCGGTGCGGTGCGCTGCTCGTTCCAGTGGTCGATGGTGGCCAGGAGCAGACCGTCCCAGCTGGGGAACGTCCGCTCGACCACGTCGACGTCCTGGCCGGCGTGGTCCGCGACGACGGCCGGGGTCACCTCGTGGAGCGGACGTGTCCGCAGTGCCGTGATCATCCCGTCCACGACGGCCGATCGGAGGGCAGCATCGTCCGAGGTCCGGCGCGATGATTCGATGTGCATGCATACACCCCACCAGGCACACCGGTCCCACCCAAGCCCCCGAACGGGGATCGCGCGCAAAACGGACCAGCACGTTCCGGCCACGACACTTCCCACCAATCGACCTGCGAGCGATACTCATCCCATGCAGTGGGGACGGATCGTACCGGTCGTGGTGCTGGCCCTGGTGGTCACCGGCGGGCTCGCGGGGTGCGATGCGGAGGGCCGGATCCGGAGCATCGGGCCGGGGACCTCCGTGAGTTCCTGCGTCGACTACGTGCCCATGACCGCGGCCGAGCGCCGCGAATCCGCCGATCTCGTGGTCGAGGGTCAGGTCACCAAGACCGATCGCACCGTCGAGATCGGCGGCGTCTACGACGTCTACGACGCCGAGGTCACGACGACCTCGAAGGGGGACGACCCCGGCACCACCATCGAGGTCGTCAGCACGTCGGACCAGTGCACGACGAGCGGTGAACCCGTCGAGTACCTCGACGGCGACGTCCTCGCAGCGGAAGGAACGTTCCGCCTCTACCTGACGAAGGCCGACCCCGAGGACGACGACAGCGTCTGGCGCCTCGTCGTCCCCGGCGCCGCCGAGCCGCTCACCACCGGCTGACGCCCGGCACGCACCACGCGCGCCCTACGGCTCGGGGACCGCCACGATCCGGTTCTGGTACGCCCACACCACGGCCTGCAACCGCGACCGGACCCCGAGCTTCGGCAGCATCCGCGCCAGGTGCGACTTCACGGTCGAGACCTCGAGCACGAGTGCGACCGCGATCTCCTCGTTCGACATCCCCTGCGCGAGCAGCAGCAGGACCTCGCGTTCGCGGGCGGTGAGCACCCCGTCGGCCCGGTCCCCCGACACCGGCTGCAGGCTCCGTCGCGACACGAACTCGCGCAGCACCCGCCGCGTCAGGGCCTGGTCGAGCGTCCCGTTCCCCGCGGCGACCTGGCGCACGGCGTCGACGATGGTGTCCGGCTCGGCGTCCTTCAGCAGGAACCCGGAGGCACCGGCCTCGAGCGCCCCGAACACGTAGTCGTCCAGGTCGAACGTCGTGAGCATCAGCACCGGGATCGCCGGGTCGGCGTCGGGAGCGCAGAACAGCCGTGCGAGCTCGATGCCGTTCATCACCGGCATCCGGATGTCCAGGCAGGCCACGTCGGGTCGCAACGAGCGCGCCAGCGCGAGCGCCTCGCCGCCGTCGGCGGCCACGCCGACCACCTCGATGTCGGCCTCCGCGCCGAGCAGGGCGGACACCCCGGCACGGACCAGCGGCTGGTCGTCCGCCACCAGCACGCGGATCACGCGACCACCTCGCCACCGTCGGCGGCCTGCGCGGGTGCGGCAGGTGCCTCCCGTCCGAGCGCCAGCTCCACCAGCCATCCGCCGGTGGCGGTGGGGCCGGTCTGGAGGCTCGCCCCCACCAGTTCCGACCGCTCGCGCATCCCCCGCAGGCCGTTGCCGCCCGACGGTGAGGTCGGCGCTGCCGGAGCGGCGGCCGGTGCGTTCTCCACCCGGATCACCACCCGGGTCGGGTCGCGGTCGTCGACGGTGACCGTACACGGGGCGGACGGCGCGTGCAGGGCGGCGTTGGCCAGCGCCTCCTGCACCGTCCGGTAGGCGGCGAGCTGCGCGAGCGGGCCGACGCCGTCGGCCAGCGCCTGTGCTCCGCGCGCGTGGTCACCAGCGAGCACGTCGAGGCGTACGTCGCTGCGGAACCGGGCTCGCTCGACCAGGTCGACGATGCCGGCGACCGTCTCGACCGCACGTTCGGCGGGGACGTCCTCGCGCAGGAGCCCGACCAGGCGGCGCAGTTCGTCGAGGACGGCGGTGCTCTGCTCCCGCACCTGACGGGCACCCTCGTGCGCGCGCTCCGGGTCGCTGTCGATCTGCCGGTCGATCACGGCGGCCATCAGGGCGATGCCGGACAGGTGGTGGGCGGCGATGTCGTGGAGTTCGCGCGCCATGGCGGCCCGTTCACGGGAGACCGCGGCGTCGACCAGGGCGTCCTGCTCACGGAAGACCGCGCTCGCCTCGGCGGTGCGGGCGGCGCGGACCTCGCGGCGGGAGCGCACCAGCAGGGTGACCAGGAGCGGGAGCCCGACGGCGCCGACGGCCTGCAGGACGCCCTGGCCGAGTGCGCCGGACAGGACCGCGCTGCCCGCTGCCACCAGCGCGCCGGCGACCAGCAGGGTCGGCCACAGGCGTGCGAGCGGGACACGGAGGGCGGCGAGGACCACGGCGACGACCACCGGCAGGGCGGTGAGACCGAACAGGTCGAGCGACTGCGGAGCGAGCGCGGCGACCAGCGCCGGCAGCGCGGACACCGCGACGAGCACGGTGCGCGGTGCCCGACGGGCGGCGAGCAGGGCGGCGGACTGGACCAGCAGTCCGAGCGCCAGGACGGTCCACGCGGCGGTGAACGGCGCAGGCACCCGCAGGGCCAGGGCGGGGCCGTCCGGCTCGAGGGCGTCCAGCGGCGGCAGGCCGATCAGCAGGCCGAGGGCCACGACGGCCGTGCCGAGCGCGACGAACACGTCGACGCGGCGGTCGCGCGTGCGCGGGTCGCCGTCGCGCAGCGGACGGGTGCGCGGGTCAGCGGAGGCCATCGTGTGATCCTACGAGGCGGGTGCGGGCGGGGACCGGGGCGTCGATCGGCAGCGCGCGGCGAGCCGGGTCGTAGCCCAGGCGGCCGCGGGTCACGACGAGGAGCACCGCGGCGGCGACGGTCGAGGTGATGGTCAGGCCGAGCATCAGCGTGCCGGCGGTCATGCTCGGGTACATCTCCGGGAACAGCGTCGAGATCGTGTTGTTCACGCCGACGTGCAGCAGCAGGGCCAGGGGCAGACTCTCGCCGGTCTTGTTGAACACCTGGATCATCACGACGTTGAACGTGATCGTGAACAGGGCGAAGACCACGGGCTCGCTCCAGTGTGCGTTCGGCCACCCGCCCCAGTCGCTCAGGTAGAGCGGCATGTGCCAGAGCGCCCAGATCGGACCGAGGATCGCAGCGGCTCCGAGCCCTCCGAAGCGGTGCTGCAGCCGGGGCAGGGCGAAGTCGCGCCAGCCGGGCTCCTCGCTCAGGCCGGTCGAGAACAGCTGGATGAGCAGCCCGGGCACCAGGGCGGCGAACGCCAGCGCCGAGGGAGCACGCACGTCACCGCCGGCGAAGGGCAGCGCGGACGCGACGATCACGGCCGGCACGACGACGAGCGCCAGGGCGTACCAGTACCAGGCGACCCGCCAGCGGAACAGCCGACCGACCCAGCGACGCAGCCCCGGACGGCCGTCGGCGACCGCGGTGACGATGAACGCGCCGCCCAACGGGCCGAGCAGCGCTCCGGGCAGCACGCCGGTGAACTGCGCAGAGCCGAGGACCTCGGGGAAGTGCAGGTCCCACACGCCCAGGCCGTGCGGCGACAGGATGTACGGGATCCACGCCAGCCAGCTCAGGCCGAGCGCGAGGGTGAAGAAGGACGCGAGCGGGTGCCGGGCGATGACGCCGCTGACTCCCCCACGCTCCCGCGGAGTGGCGCCGGCGGTGGGCCGGACTTCGGTGGTGTTCGTCATGCACACGACGCTAGGAACTGCGGCGTCGCGGGACGACCGGCGCAGGGATGCACCTGCCGGACTTGCATCGAAAGGTGCAGGCGGTGGCGCGGTGCGGCGGCGGCTGCCGCCTGGCGCGAGGTTGATCACTCCGTGCGCGGACAGAGCCCTGCACCGAGTGGTCAACCTCGCACCAGGCGCAGCGCGGCGGCTGCCGCAGCGCGGTGTCAGGCGCAGCGCGGCGTCAGCGCAGCGCGGCCCGGAGGGCGTCGGCGATCAGCGCGAGCGCGGCGTCGATCTCGTCGGCGACGCGAGCGTGAGTCGCCTCGGACCGGCGGTAAGGGTCGTCGACGTCGTCGTCCGCGGGGTCGGTCGGCGGCGGGACGGTGCCGCGCAGGCGTGCGACCCGTTCGACCAGGGCCTCGGGCGAGTGCACGTCGGCCAGGTCACCGGGCTCGAGCCCCCCGAGGACCCGCGCGAACTGCTTGATGGTGAACGCCCGCTTCGTCGCCCGGGGTGCGAGCGACACCACGGCCGCGCGGTGCGACCGTTCGGCCGTCAGCACCAAGTCGGCCTCCTCGACGATCGCGGCCGTCAGGTACCGCGAGCCGTGCCCCGACGGGTCACCGCCGAGCCGGACGGACTGCGCTGCAGCGGCGCCGTCCATCGCGGCACCGTCGTCGGCGATGGTGCCGGCGGACTCGACCACGAACGCCGCAGCGTCCGGGCCGAGTCGCGCCGTCAGGACCTGCGCGCCGAGCGGCGAACGACAGATGTTGCCGCTGCAGACGAACAGGACCCGCATCGTCAGGCGCCGGCGCCGAGCAGGTCGTGCCGGACGACGATGGCGTCGCGGCCCGGACCGACACCGATCGCGGAGATCCGCGCGCCGGACATCGCCTCGACCGCGAGCACGTAGTCCTGCGCGTTCTTCGGCAGGTCGCCGAACGAGCGGGCACCGGTGATGTCCTCGGTCCAGCCGGGGAACTCTTCGTAGACGGGCTTCGCGTGGTGGAAGTCGGACTGGTTCACGGGGACCTCGTCCACGCGCACGCCGTCCACCTCGTACGCGACGCAGACGGGGATCGTCTCGAGCCCGGTCAGCACGTCGAGCTTGGTGAGCACGAAGTCGGTCACGCCGTTGATGCGCGCGGTGTACCGGGCGATCGGGGCGTCGTACCAACCACAGCGGCGCGGACGGCCCGTGGTGGTGCCGAACTCGAAGCCGTTGGCGCGCAGGAACTCGCCGGACTCGTCGAACAGCTCGGTCGGGAACGGACCGGCACCGACGCGGGTCGTGTACGCCTTCACGATGCCGATGATGCGCTCGAGCTTGCCCGGGCCGATGCCGGAACCGGTCGCTGCGCCACCGGCGGTCGCCGACGACGACGTCACGAACGGGTAGGTGCCGTGGTCGACGTCGAGCATGGTCGCCTGACCGGCCTCGAACAGGACGGTGTCGCCGCGCTCCAGTGCCCGGTGGATCTCGAGGGCGGTGTCCGCGACCATCGGGCGCAGGCGCTCGGCGTAGGACAGCAGCGACTCGACCACTTCTTCGGCGTCGATCGCGCGGCGGTTGAAGACCTTGACGAGCAGGTGGTTCTTCTGGTCGAGGGCCGCTTCGACCTTCTGCCGCAGGATGTTCTCGTCGAAGATGTCCTGGATGCGGATGCCGACGCGGTTGATCTTGTCGGCGTAGGACGGACCGATGCCGCGACCGGTCGTGCCGATCTGGCGCTTGCCGAGGAACCGCTCCGTCACCTTGTCGATGGTGCGGTGGTAGTGCGTGATGAGGTGGGCGTTCGCCGACACGAGCAGCTTCGAGGTGTCGACGCCGCGGGCCTTCAGCGCGTCGAGCTCCTGGAACAGCACCTCGAGGTCGACGACGACGCCGTTGCCGATGATCGGCGTGACGCCGGGCGTGAGGATGCCGGAGGGCAGCAGGTGCAGCGCGTACTTCTCGCCGCCGACGACGACGGTGTGGCCGGCGTTGTTGCCGCCGTTGAACTTCACGACGTAGTCGATGCGGGAGCCGAGGAGGTCGGTGGCCTTCCCCTTGCCCTCGTCGCCCCACTGGGCTCCGATGATGACTGCTGCGGGCATCTGGTTCTCCTCACGTTGGCGGAGGACCTCACGCGACCAGGCGGGCCGGTGGTCCACCCGAGTCTATCGGCTGGTCACTCGCGCGCCACCCATCGGACACGGTCGCCCGCACCGTCGCCGCGTCGGTGAATTGTCCTCATTACGCGTCGGTGCATGCCGAACGTCCCCACAAGGGGGGACAAATAGTTCCAGGCCGGAACATCTCGGGAAGCACGACGTATCGTGCACCGCGACGTCGGTTTCCCTGTCGGCGTCACGTCGGAGTCCAACCCACTCCGTTCAGCCAGCGCGAGATTCGCGTGAGCACCACCGGACGCTGCAACGCGCCCGGATGCATCAGAACAGTCGTGCCCTCATGCAGCACGGAAAGAAGAGTTCGACGATGAACAAGGCTCTCTGGAGCAAGAAGGCGCTCGCGCTCCCCGCGTGCGCCGCGATCGTGATCGGTGGCGTCACCTTCGCCGCCGCCCCCGCGATGGCCGACCCGGCCGACCTGTCCATCACCAGCCAGTCGGTCTCCGGCCGCGTGCTGACCGTGAGCGGCACCGGCACCCCCGGTGAGAACATCCAGCTCGACGAGGACTTCCGCAACACCCGCCAGGAGATCCCGGCGAGCGGCACCTGGACGATCTCGTACACGATCCCCGGTACGGACACGACTGCGCAGACGTACACGTTCGAGCAGCTCAAGGGCCTGAACCAGGACGGCTCGGTGACGGTCACCGCCGCCCCCGAGGCCACGGACAAGCCCTTCGCCGTCACGTCGCAGTCGGTCTCCGGCCGCACGCTGACGGTCTCCGGCACCGGCGCAGTCGGCAACACCGTCAACTTCGACGCGGGGTTCCCGGTGCAGCGCACCGCCATCAAGGACGACGGCACCTGGACCATCTCGTACGAGATCCCGGGCACCGACACCGACGAGCACACCTACACGATCAACGAGCAGCGCGCGAACCTGTCGACGGTCGAGTCGCTGACCGTGACCGCTCGTGCGGAAGCTGCCGTCCTGCCCTTCGCCGTCACGTCGCAGTCGGTCTCCGGCCGCACGCTGACGGTCTCCGGTACCGGCGCCGTCGGCAACACGGTGAACTTCGACGTGGGCTACCCCGTCCGCCGCAGCCCGATCTCCGACGACGGCACCTGGACGATCTCGTACGAGATCCCGGGCACCGACACCGACGAGCACACCTACACGATCAACGAGCAGCGCGCGAACCTGTCGACGGTCGACTCCGTCACCGTCACGGCTCGCGCCGAAGCCGCGGTTGCGGACTTCAACTTCTCGCTGACCAGCCCGACCGACGGCGACACCGTCGACTCGCGCACCGTGACTTTCACCGGGACCGGCGCCGTGGGCGACACCGTGAACGTGCTGGACACCGATGGCAACCGCGCTGCTCCGCAGACGATCGTGGACGCCGACGGCAACTGGTCCACCACGGGCACCTTCTCGGACTCGGCTGCTGTCGAGCAGGACCTGAGTGTCAACCAGGTCGGTGGCGGCCAGGGCCAGGGCAACATCGAGTTCTCGATCACGCTGCCCGCCGTGGCAGCGGCCCCCGGTGACGGTGGCGACGAGGGCACGACCCCGGGTGACGGCGGCGACGAGGGCACCACCCCCGTCGACGGCGGCGACCAGGGCGCGACCCCCGGCACCGGCACCGGCACCGGCACCGGCACCGAGACCGGCGCTGGCGCCGCTCCGGCCGTCGGCCGCACCCCGGCCGTGGGTGCACTCCCGGTCGTCAGCGGCTGACACCGGAACCATCCACCGAGCGGGGGCGCGACGGATCGTCGCGTCCCCGTTCGCCGTCCCGACCCGGAATCCGCACATGCACGCAACCCGCTCAGCTCGCCTCGTCCTCGCCGTCGCCGCCGGAGTGCTGCTCTCGCTCGGCCTGGCGTCCTGCCACGCTGATCCCGCCCCGACCGCTGCGAGCAGCACGGGTACCGCCACGGCGACCCCGACGGCGTCCGCCGAGCCCTACCGCGCACCGTCGACGAAGACGGTTGCAGCACTCCCCGAGGCCCGGTACGACGCGGTCATCGGCGGGCTCCTGCCCTCGTACGACCCTGACGTCCCGAAGGCCGCAGGACACGCGTACACGATCCAGCGCGACGCGCCGCTCTACGGCGACGACCGCACCGAGCCGGTCGCGAGACTCGCAGCCGAGAACTTCCTCGGTGACCCCACCGTCGTCGTCCCGCTGCGGTTCCAGGGCGACTGGGCCCTCGTCATGACCCCGAGCCGACAGGCACTGCCGTCAACTGCACCGGGCGGCGCTCCAGCGCAGACCGCCGGCTGGATGCGCCGCGACCTGCTGCACCAGGGCGACGCGCTCGACGACCACGTCGTCATCTCCGTCGGTGACCAGACCGTGTTGATCGTCGCTGCGAGCGGCAAGGTCGTGCACGAGTTCCCGGCCGGCGTCGGTGCCGGGGACACTCCGACCCCGACCGGTGTCGTCGGCTACATCCAGGCGAGGTACCTGGATCCCGCCCAGGACCAGACGGTGCACCAGATCAACCTGACGACGCTGCACTCCGCAGCGGCGGACGAGCCGTTCGGCGGTGACGACGGCGGGCTCATCGGCGTGCACTACGAATCCGTCGCCCGCGGAGCGGTGTCCCACGGGTGCGTCCGCCTCGACGGTGATGCCGTCGATGCGATCAACGCACTCCCGCTCGGCACCGTCGTGCAGATGGTCGCGTAGTCACCGGTACCGCGACCTCTCGTCCGGACCACACAGGCTGCGTGGACGCTCGGTGAGTCCGGAGCACCGTCGGACCCGTCAGATCCACCATCGGAAGGAGCACGACATGAGTGACCTCGGTGACAAGGCCAAGGACTTCGCGAACAGCGACAAGGGCGAGCAGGCGTCCGACGCCGGCCTCGACAAGGCAGGCGACGCGGCCGACAAGGCGACCGGCGGCGGCCACGGCGACCAGATCGACAAGGCCCAGCAGGCGGCTGACGACAAGGTCGGCGAGTAACGCCCGGTACGCACCCTGGTGACGGACGGAAGGCCCGGTGCCAGCTGGCACCGGGCCTCCCGTCCGCATGTGACGTGCGTTCCGCGATCAGGCGCGGAAGAAGTCCTGGTACGACGGGTCGCCGACGGGCTGCGAGTACCCGGGCTCGGCGAGACGCTGCTCGATCATCGCCTGGACGACGTCGGGCGGGGTGAGCCCCCGCCGGCGCCACTCGGTCGGGTTGGCCCGGAGCTGGCTCAGCGTGTTCTGCATGCTGCAACCCTGGCACCCAATAACTAGTTTGTCTAACTACCTGTCCCGATTCCGCGTTCCCGGGGTCCCGGTCCCCGGCCCCGGCCCTGCTTCGTGAGCAGAAGATGTCGGGTCCGAACGCGGGACCCGACATCTTCTGCTCACCATGTGCGGCGCGCGGACGCGCTCGCGGCGACTACTTCCGCGACACCTTCGCGGTCGACTTGGACGTCGCGGTGCCGTCCTTGTAGCCCGAGGCGTGCGCGGTCACCTTGACGGAGAACTTGTGCCCCGCGTCGGACGTGCCGAGCTTGTACGTCGCACCGGTGGCCTTCTTCACGACCTTGCCGTCGCGGAGCCACTGGTACTTGTACGTCGCCTTCGTCGTGCTCCACTTGCCGTGGTTCGCCGACAGCTTCGAGCCGACCTTCGCCGTCCCGCTGACCGTCACCTTGCTGCCCGCGGCGAGCGCGAGCGTGGGCGGGGTCACCGAGATGGTCGACGTGCCGGCCTGCTTGCCCGACGCGTTGCCGAGGTGCAGGAGCAGCACGGTGGCCTTCGTGACACCCGAGGCCCGGGTGACCCGGAGGGCGCCGGAGTCGGCGAACAGGACGCCGGTGCTGCGGCCCTGCGCGAAGGACAGTGCCGGCTTCGACGGGTCGAACGAGGCGCTCTTCGTCTCGTCCACCACGGAGGAACCCGTGGTCGCGGCACCCGGGGCGTACGCCGACTCGGTCAGGACCGAGTAGGTGAACTTGCCCTTCGCGCCGATCAGCGCACCCGTGGTCGTGAGCACCTTCACCGAGCTGTCGAAGGTGTTGACGTCCTGGCCGGGTGCCCCGCCGTTCAGCGGCTGGACGTCGACGACCGGGTCGACGTCCGGGTCGTCCGACGCGGCCTTGGCCAGGTCGATCGTCGTCGCGAACGTCGCGTCCACCGCGGCGGACTTGGCGTTGTAGACCAGGTAGTCGGGCTCGCCGTCACGGTTCGTGTCGATGAGCACCTCGACGTTGGTCACGGCGCCGGGGTTGGCGTCGGGACCGGCCGTCTGGATGCCGAACGCGATCGTGTCCGAGGCCTTGTCGTAGCTCGCGCCGTAGGAGCGGATGTCCGCTGCCTGCAGCGAGCGCTTCGCCGAGCCCGCCGGGAACGACTCGACCGGGTCGGTCCCGCCGAGTACGAACGGTGCGACGGCGGCGTGGTAGCCGGTCGTCAGGCCGCCCTGGTCGACCGTGCGCCCCTTGAGCGTCAGGTCGGCCGACTTGCCCGGGCCGGTGAAGGCGACGGTGGAGCGACCCTGCACGGAGCTGACGGGCTTCGGTGCGAGGTACGCACCGACGCGCAGCGGCACCGCGGTCGTGTCGGTCGGCGTGAACGCCACGATGCCCGAGGCGGCGGTGACGAACTCACGCTGGTAGCCCTGCTGCACCGACTCCTGGGTGGGGTCGATGACGCGGCGGAGCTTCGTCGGGTCGGCGATCGTGAAGGTGAGCTTCACCGTCGCGGTGCGGTTCGCCGGAACGGTGACCCGCTTCGTGTTGAGCGCGAACGTCACGCCGGGCTGCGACACCTGCGGCTGGTAGGCCACGTCGTAGGTGTGCGCGACGCCGTCGGTGTTCGCGATCTGGAGGGTGCGGCTCTCGGTCGTCGCGCTCGAGACCTCGACGACACCGAACGAGGCGGTGACGAGCAGGTCGTTCTCGACGCTCCGCACGGTGGTGCCGGCGGTCACGGCCTGCAGGGCGTCGACGCGGCCGGTGCCCTGCCGGAGCAGGGTCGCCGATCGCGAGCCGTCCTTGACGTCGTGCGTCGCCGTGTTCATGAGCGCCGCCTTGACCTGCGGTGCGCTCCACTCCGGGTGCGCCTGGAAGGTCAGCGCCGCGATGCCCGCGACGTCCGGCGTGGCCATCGAGGTGCCGCTCATCGACATGCGGCCGTCACCGGTGCCGTTGGCCGCCGAGATCACGTTGACCCCGGGGCCGGCGATGTCCGGCTTGACGATGTCGTTGAACGACCCGTGGACGCCCCGGCTGGTGAACCCGGCGAGCGTGTTCACGGCCTCCGGGTCGGTGGCGAGTTCGAAGCCCTTGAGCTCGTCCGCGAAGCGCACGTGCAGGGTCCCCGCCTTGGCAGCTGCCTGGAGGCTCGTGGCGGCGTCCAGCGTCAGCTCGGCTCCGGGGATGGTCGCGTTTCCGGCGATGCCCGAGTCGAAGGTGTTGATCGTGCCCGCGAGCAGGACGCCGATGCCGCCGGCGGCCTGGACGTTGTTGAAGCGCACGCCGGAGCCGCACTCGAGCGCCCCGTCCGTCCACTTCAGCCAGACGACCTTGCCCGCGATCTTCGCGGCGTCGGCGGCGCTGAACGCGGCGCAGCCGTCGATGTTGCTGGTCGGGACGACGACGTCACCCTCGACCGGCAGCGTGCCCGTGAAGTTCTGCGAGTACTGCGACCGGTAGGTCTTCGCGACGTTCGCGGGGGCCGTGGCCTGCACGCCGTCGTACAGCGACTGGCCGGTGGCGCTCGCGGCGACGGTGAGCGCGCCCTCGGCGTTGCCCGGCGAGCCACCGATGTCGGTGAAGTCGTCGGCGTTGCCCGAGGCGATCACGGGCAGGACCCCGCGTGCGGTCAGCGCGTCGATCTTGGCGTTGTCGGGGTCGTCCGGTGCGCCGTAGTCGGAGCCGAGCGACAGGTTCAGGACGTTGATGTCCTTGCCCTCGGTGAGCGCCTGGCCCACCCAGTCGAGCGCGGCGCCCGTGACGTCGGTCGAACCGCCGCCGTCACCGAACACCTTGAGGGCGTAGAGGCCGGCCTCGGGCGCGGTGCCCGGGCCTATCCACATGTCCTGCACCTGCTGCGTGGTGAGCTTGGTGTAGTCGCCGTCGAACTGCTGCTTGTCGGCGGTCAGGCCGTAGCCCGCGATCGAGCCGGACACGTGCGTGCCGTGGTCGCCGCCCTTGCCGTCGATGGGGTTGTCGTCCGGAGCCGGCACCGGGTCGTAGGCCGGGTCGGTCGGGTCGGCGTTGTAGGTCGCGCCGGCGAAGTCGTACCCGCCGAGGAACTTCGACGCGTCGTACAGGCTGGGGTCCGGGGCGCCGGAGCTCGCGTTCGCCAGGGCCTGCTGGTAGGCCGCGGTGGTGCCGGGGCCGCCGAAGTCGGCCTGCGTGTAGTCGAGGCCGGTGTCGAGGACGGCGACGTTGACGTCCTTGCCGGTGTGGCCGGTCTGCTGCCAGGCGTTGAGCGAGCGCGTGTAGACGTCGCTCGCGGCGTTCTTCGGCGAGACGCCGTCGGCGCCCGGCTTCACGAGGCTCGGGTCCACACCGGACGGTGCGGCGCTCGCGTCGGCGTTGACCGTCGGCTCGACGATCTTCTTCGGCGTGAGCGGGATGATGCTCTCGACGTCGGAACGCTTCGCGATGTCCTGCAGCGCGGAGACGTCGGCGACGACCGCGACACCGGGGACGGTGTACTCGGTCGAGTAGAGCTCGGTGGAGTCGGCGTCGGAGCGCTTCACGGCGGCGCGGACGGCCGCGGTCGTCGACTCGATCGCCTTGACGCGGCTCTTCGCTGCCGAGGACTGCGTCTTGGACTTGGTCAGGTCACCGCCCTTCGCGTTCGCGTCCACCTCGAGGGCACCCTGGCCGGTCGTGCGCACGAAGGCGGCGACGGTCTTGGTGGGCTTGGCGTCGCGCAGTGGTGCGGAGAGCTTCAGGTCGGCCACCGACACCCCGGCCGGAGCTGCGGAGGCCGCGCCCCCGACTGCGAGGCCGCCGCACGTCAGGGCCACGGCGGCGATGCCGGCGGTCAGGACGCGTGCGATGCGATGGGAGTTCGGGGTCGGGTTCGGGTCGTGGTTCGGTGTTGCACGGTTCAAAGAGGGCACTCCAGGCTCAGTCCGTGGTTCGCATGAGATTGCTGTGAAGTTATGCGCTTACATTCAGAAAGGGCAGTCCGCACTTTGGGGGACACCCCCGTTCGAGGGCCGGTCTTCCTGTTAAGTTGCACACACGTGTGCACGTTATTACGATGGGGTTCGTGACCACTGCTTCCCACCCCGCACGCGCACCCCGCCGCGACGCGACCGAGAACCGGGCAGCCCTCCTCGACGCAGCACGGACCTGCCTGCAGCGCGATCCGGACGCCTCCATCGAGACGATCGCCGCGGCCGCCGGACTCTCGCGCCGCGCGGTGTACGGACATTTCCCGTCACGTGACGACCTCGTGCGCGAGGTCGTGACCTCCGGCGCCGCTCGCATCGCCGCGGCCATGCCGACCACCTCGGACCTGCAGGAGCTGCCGCCGGCCGCCCGGCTCGCCGCGATCGCCGTGACCCTCTGGACCGAGGTCTCGCACGTCCGGTCCATGGCCCGGGTCGCCGTGCGCAGCCCGTTCGCCGAGCCCGTCGCCGAGGTGTTCGCACCCCTGCGCGCCCAGGTCCGTCAGGCGTGCACGCTCGGGATCGCCGAGGGCGCCATGCGCGACGACGTCGACCCGGCCACCCTCGGGCGTCTGGTCGAGGGTGCGTGCATCGCCGTCCTCGACGAGGCGACCCGGTCGGGCACCCCGGACGAGGCCGGACGGCGCATGGTGGTGCTGTCGGCGCTCGGCATGGCCGGCATCGACTGGCGCACCGCACTGCTGTCCGAACCCGCGGCCCCGGCCACCGGCTCCGCTGTCTCCCCCGTGAAGGACCCCGCATGACGCTCGAACTCGACCACGTCGGCATCGGCGAGGAGCCCGGCGCGGCACTGCCCGTCGTCTCCGCCGTCGCCGCGCCCGGACACCCCGGGGTCGTCGCCGTCGAGACCGAGCAGGCCCCCGTGCTCGCCTCGCTCGTCGCCGGCGGCCGGATGCAGCCCGACACCGGGCGGCTGCTGCTCGACGGGCACGAGGACGCCGCCGCCGTGCGCCGCGCCTTCGCCCTCGTCGACACCCCGGGCGTCGCCGAGCCCTTCCCCGTGATGACCGTCAAGCAGATCGTGCGCGAGGAGCTCGCGTTCGCCGCCCAGCGCCCCTCGCGCGACCACGTCGACACCGTGCTCGAGGAGCTCGGCCTGGGGCACTACGCCGACACCCCGGTCCAGCGGGTGCCGACCGCCGTGCGCGTCCGACTGCTCGTCGAGCTCGCCCTGCTCCGCGACGGCGTGACCGGCCTCGTCGTCACCGCGCCCGAGCGGCACGGCGGCGCCGTCGAGGAGTGGTTCGCGGTCCTCCGCGACGTCGCTCGACGCGGCGTGACCGTCGTGCTCGTCACCTCGAAGGCCGCAGCCGCGACCGTCGAGACGCTGCTCGACACCGTCGACACGACCGGAACCATCGACACGACCGGAACCATCCGGACGACCGAAACCGAGGGTCCCGACGACGCGGCCCTGTCCGACGGAACCGAGCCGGGCCTCCCGTCCGGCCCTTCCGTCACCGCAGAATCCGCAACCGTCCCGACGGAGGCAACCCCGTGACCACCACCTCGCTCGTCCGCGCCGAACTGGCGCGACTCACCGCGACCCCGCTCGCACGACTGGCGTTCATCGCCCTGATGATCGTGCCGCTGCTGTACGGCGGCGCGTACCTGTGGGCGAACCGCGACCCGT
Organism: Curtobacterium sp. PhB25; assembly: GCF_004365375.1. Taxonomy (NCBI): domain Bacteria; kingdom Bacillati; phylum Actinomycetota; class Actinomycetes; order Micrococcales; family Microbacteriaceae; genus Curtobacterium; species Curtobacterium sp. PhB25. The sequence continues at coordinate 21,608 of NZ_SODR01000007.1, forward strand.
ACGCCAAGCTCGACCAGATCCCGGCGGCGATCGTGAACCTCGACGCCGGGGCCGCCCTCGACGGCGACCAGGTCGACTACGGCACCGACGTCACGAAGGAGGCGCTCGACGGCGCCGACTTCAAGTGGACGAAGACCAGCGCCGCCGACGCGCGCTCCGGCGTGCGGAACGGCACCTACGACTTCGTCGTCACGATCCCGCACGACTTCTCCGAGCGCCTGGTGTCCGCGCAGTCCGACGACCCGACGCAGGCGAAGCTCGTCATGACGACGGCCGACACGAACTCGTACCTGGCCTCGACCATCGCGGAGCAGGCAGGCAAGACCATGCGCACCGCCGTCGCCGAGCGCGTCGGCAAGCAGGCGGCGAAGACCCTGCTCGTCGGGCTCGCCGACGTCCGCGACAGCCTGGGCGACGCCGTCGACGGGGCCGACCAGCTCGCCTCCGGCACCGCGAAGGCGGACTCGGGGGCTCGCAAGCTGGCGGACGGCACCGGCAAGCTGTCGTCCGGTGCGGCGGAGCTCGCGTCCGGCACGGCGTCGTTGCCGTCCCAGACCCAGCAGCTGGACAGCGGGGCACAGCAGGTGGCGTCGGGTGCTTCCACGCTCGCCTCAGGGCTGGCGCGTGCGCAGCAGCAGACGGCGGCGCTGCCGTCGCAGACGCAGCAGCTGAACAGTGGGGCGCAGCAGCTGCAGACCGGGCTGCACCAGCTCCGCGACCAGACGTCGACCCTGCCTGCGGACTCGGCGACGCTCGCGTCCGGTGCATCGAAGGTCGCCAGCGGCAACGCCGAGCTCGCCGACAAGGCCGCGCCGTTCATCGCGGGTGTCCAGCAGCTCTCTGCGCAGTCGCCGGAACTCGTCGCGTCGCTGAAGCCCGTCGTACAGGCGTCCACGGTGCTCAACGCTGACCAGAAGACCGAGCTGCTCGCCGGGCTCGACAACCTGCAGACCGGCAGTGCCGATCTCGGCACCGGTGCCGGAGCGCTGTCCGGCAACCTGCAGAAGCTCAAGACCGGCAGCGCGCAGGTGTCCGCCGGAGCATCGCAGCTCGCCGAGGAGGCTCCGGCGCTGACGAGTGGCATCCAGCAGCTCTCCGACGGCTCCGACACGCTCGCCGCCGGGACGTCGAAGCTTGCCGCAGCGGCGCCGACACTGACCTCGGGCATCTCGTCGGCGGCGGACGGGGCGTCGACGCTCTCGACGGGTGCCTCGAAGGTCGCAGACGGTACGTCTGCGCTCGCGACCGCCGCACCCACGCTGTCGTCAGGTGCTTCGTCGCTCGCCACGGGCGCAGCGTCCGCCGACAAGGGTGCTTCGTCGCTCGTCTCCGGCTTGGACAAGCTGAAGACCGGGTCGTCGAAGCTCGCTGCGTCGCTCGACGAGGGCCGCACGAAGATCCCCGCGTCGAACGCCTCGGAGCGGGAGTCGCAGGCATCGGTCATCTCCGACCCGGTGAAGGTCGGGGACGACAACGTCGCCGCCGCGTCGAACTACGGCGCCGGCCTCGCGCCGTTCTTCATCTCGCTCGCAGCCTGGATCGGCATGTACGCGCTGTTCCTCATCCTCAAGCCGATCTCGAAGCGGGCGATCACCGCGGTGCGGAAGCCCCTCGCGGTGGTGTTCGGCGGCTGGCTGACCCCGGCGCTGCTCGGCCTGGTGCAGATGGTCGCGCTGTTCTTCATCGTGCGGTTCGCCCTCGACCTCAACGTGGTGCACGTCGGCGGCACGATCGGGATCATGGTGCTCGCCTCGGCGACGTTCGCGGCGGTCATCATGGCGCTCAACGTGCTGCTCGGGTCGGTGGGACAGTTCCTCGGCCTGGTGCTCATGCTCGTGCAGCTCGTCACCGCCGGCGGCACGTTCCCGTGGCAGACGCTGCCGGGGCCGTTGGCGGCGCTGCACTTCGCGCTGCCGATGACGTACTCGGTCGACGCGATCCGGCAGACGATGTACGGCGGGAACCTCGGCGCCGCGTGGTCCGACGCGGGCGTGTTGCTCTGCTGGCTGCTCGGCGCGCTGCTCGTGTCCTTCGTGGTCACGGCGCGGCAGACCCGCTCCCGCACGCTGCGCGACCTGCGCCCGAGCCTGATCGGGTAGCGGGGGCGCGGGGGCGCGGCAGCGTCGCGTCGCGGGTCGGGCGTTCGCATGGTGAGCAGAAATGGTCGGGTGGCGTCAGGCCACCCGACCATTTCTGCTCACGAAGTACTGCGCCCGAGGGGCAACGACACCATCTCGCCGCCGAGGAACCGCAGGTCCTCCGGCGGCAGGTCCGCCCGAGCGTCGGGGTCGAGCGCCCGGGACGCGTCGTCGCGCGGGACGAAGCCGATGCGCTCCCCGGCGGTCAGGTCGGCGGGCGAGCCGGTGTTCCGCGACAGCGCCCACACGACGTGGTGCCCCGGTTCGCGCAGGTCGACGGTCGCGAGCACCAGGCGCGCCAGGTCGTCGGACGAGCTCCACATCAGGAGCGCTCGCGACGACGACGGGTGCTCCCCGAACGCCCCGATGCGCGCCGAGACGATCGACATGTCGTACCGGTCGGCGAACAGGCTGCCGAGCAGTTCCATCGCCGCCTTCGTCACGCCGTAGTAGGTGTCCGGCCGCGGCAGTCGGTCGCCCGGCACGCTGCCCGGTTCGTCGAGCGGCTCGGGAACCCGGCCGACCGCGTGGATCGAGCTCGCGAGCAGCACCCGGAGCACACCGTTCGCTGCCGCACGCTCGAGCACGTTCTTCGTGCCGGTCAGGTTCGCCTCGAGCAGGTCGTCCCACGCGGCCTCGGTCGGGATACCGGCCAGGTGCACCACGGTGTCGACCCCGGCGAGCGCGTCGTCCAGCGCAGCGGGGTCGTTCACCGAGCCGGAGACGAACCGCTCCCCGGCGACGACCGGGTCGTCGGGCGTCCGTTCGTCGAGCAGGACGAGGTCGTGTCCGGCCGCCAGGAGCCTGGACCGGAGAGCCGCCCCGATGCGTCCTGCGGCCCCGGTGATGAGCAGCGTCGCCATGCGGCGGACGCTACCCCCGGCGCGCGAGCAGTTCCCTCAGGTGGTCCACGGCGCCCGCCGCGTGCACGCCCAGGTCGGACTTCGTCCACCGCACGACCGCCCAGCCGAGCTGTTCGAGATCGCGGTAGCGCCGCAGATCACGACCCCATTGCTCGGCGTCGGTCCGGTGCTGGTCCCCCTCGTACTCGATGACGATGCGCTGCTCCGGGTACGCCATGTCGACGCGCCCCACGAAGCGCCCGGCCTCGTCGAGCACGTCGACCTGCAGCTCCGGCTCGGGCAATCCGGCGCGCACGATCGTCAGTCGCGCCAGGGTCTCCCGCGGCGAGCCCGCACCGACCCGCACGAGCTCGAGCACCACCCGCAGCTTCCGGACTCCTGCGCGCGCCCCGGCCCGGTCGAGCGCTCCGCGCAGGTCGTCGATCGTCGTGGCACACCGCCGGATCGTGACGATCGCATCGCCCAGTGCAACGAGCTGGTCGATGCTCAGGAGCGCACCGCAGTCGACCCACAGCGCCGCCGGGGTGCTCACGGGCATCCCCCAGCGCTCGGCGACGGCAGCCCGGTCGGCGGTGATGCGGTGTCCGACGACCCCGGTCCGGCGCGGTTGGGCGGCAGGGATGGGACTCGTGATGTGCACCGGCCCTGTGGCACCGACGGGCACCGGCAGCTCCCACAACACAGCTGCCGAGAGGTGGCTGACGAACTGTCCGGGCAGCAGGATCGAGCGGAATGCCCGGATCCGTTCGACGCCGTCGGGTGGGCGTCCCCGCGCCCAGCGGATCGATCGGGTCGGCCGGACCAGGTCTCGCCGTCGGAGTCGTTGGCGGCTGACACCCGCACGGTCGGCGGCCCTGACGTCGAACGATCGGTACCGGAGCCGGGGTGGAAGTGGGCGTGCTCGCATGCCGTCCACACTCGCGCCCCGGCGCAAGGTCCACACGCGCGAACGCACCTTCCGTGCACAACGTGCCCCGGGCCTCCCGTGTGGAGGAGTGACCACGCGCACATCGTGAGCAGAAATGGTCGAGTCAGCACCACGGACCCGACCATTTCTGCTCACGAAGCGCACCGACCCCCGCGCCCCACCCCCCACCCCGCGCATGTCACGTCAACCGCTACGATCGACGGACGAACCAACGGAGGTCGAAGCGCATCATGGGAGACGGCAAACCCGCGACCATCTACGACGTCGCCGCGCGCGCCGGGGTCTCGAAGTCCCTCGTCTCCCTGGTGCTGCAGCGCTCCCCCCGGGTGAGTGACCAGCGCCGGGCCGCCGTGCTCACGGCGATCCAGGAGCTCGACTACCGGCCCTCCACTGCCGCGGTGTCCCTCGCCGGCACCCGGAGCCGCACCGTCGGCGTGGTCCTCGACGACTTCCGGAACCAGTGGTTCGTCGACCTGCTCACCGGGCTGCGCGAGGCCCTGCAGGACCAGGGTCACCGTCTCGTCGTCGCGGACCGGTTCCTGAACACGGGGCTCGACGCCTCGCCGGTCGAGGGCTTCCTGTCCATGCGCGTCGAGGGCATCGTCATCGCCGGCGAACCCGACACCGACCTGGCGATCCCGGCCTCGATGCCGGTCGTCATCGCCGGCGGGCGCGTGTCGATCCCCCGCGCGGACACCGTGGCGAACGACGACCGGGCCGGCGGCGGCATGGCCGCGGAGCACCTGCTCGCGCTGGGCCACACGCGGCTCGGCTTCGTGGGGGCGAGCTCGGCGGCGTCGAAGGAACGCCGCGCAGGGTTCGAGGCAACCGTCGCGGCCAGTGCGGGTGCAAGTCCCGCCGTCGTGGTCCTGCCCGGCGAACCCACCGAAGAGGCCGGCTCCCGCGCCCTCGGCGCCCTGCTCGACGAGCACCCCGACGTCACCGCGGTGTTCGCCGCCAACGACGTGATGGCCCTCGGAGCACTGTCCGAACTCGCCGAACGCGGACTCCGGGTCCCCGAGGACGTCTCCGTCATCGGCTACGACGACACCCCCGTCGCAGCCACGCGCTACGTCGGCCTGACGAGCATCGACGACCGCAGCGTCGAGATCGGCCGCGGCGCCGGCGAGCGCCTGCTCGCCCGCATCGCCGACCCGGGGCTGGCCGCCACCGAGTCCCTGGTCGAGCCCCGCCTGGTCGCTCGCCGCACGACCGCCCCGCGCTGACGCGGCTGCCGGGAGGCCCGTCCCGCGTCCGTCACGCCCGCTTCGTGAGCAGAAATGGTCGGGTCCAGGGCCCGTACCCGACCATTTCTGCTCACGAAGTCGCGTCGGCAGGCGCCGCGTGCTGCACGATCCAGCTGTGCATGACGATCGCAGCCGCCGCCGAGGCGTTGATGCTCCGCGTCGACCCGAACTGCGTGATCTCCAGGTGCCCGGACGCCCCGGCCACCGCGTCGTCGGTGAGCCCCGGGCCCTCCTGGCCGAACAGGAACACGCACCGCTCCGGGATCGCCGCGGTCTCGATGCGATCGGCGCCGGGGGTGTTGTCGATCGCGATCACCGGGCGCTGCTCCTCGGCCATCGCGGCCAGGAACGCCTGCACGTCGGGGTGGTACCGGACGTGCTGGTACCGGTCGGTCACCATCGCGCCGCGCTTGTTCCAGCGCCGCCGCCCGATGATGTGCACCGTGCCGGCCAGGAACGCGTTGGCGCTCCGCACGATCGACCCGATGTTCAGGTCGTGCTGCCAGTTCTCGATCGCCACGTCGAACGCGTGCCGGCGGGTGTCGAGCTCGGCGACGATGGCGTCCATCGACCAGTACCGGAAGTGGTCGAGCACGTTCCGCGAGTCCCCCGCCGCCAGCAGCTCCGGGTCGAGCCGCGGGTCGTCGGGCCAGGGTTCCGGGTGCGGGCCGACGCCGTTCGTCGTCAGTTCGTGCGTCGGGGCGGGCTCGTCGGTCACGCCTCCAGGGTAGAGCCGCGGCGAACCGGGCCGGTCGGCGCGAGTCCGACGAACGTGGTCCAGCCGAACGCCCGCCGCGTCACGGTGTCACTGCGTACCCGGGCGGAGGAAGTCCTCCGGCACGGCACCGGCGTTCGTCGCCGCGAAGATGCGCTTCCGATCACTCGGACGGGTCGGGTCGAACACGACGACGACGGTCGCTCCGAGCACCGGGCCGGTTCCGTCGCCGAACCCCTCGGTCCGGTCGACCCAGCGCTGTTGTCCCTGGAGGTCCGTGAACGTGAAGGTCCAGCGCAGCAGCGTGAAGGAGGCGTCGTGGGCGGTCGAGCCGCTGACCGCGGTGACGATCCCGTCGACCCGGCGCCCCGCACGCAGCAGCTGTTCGAGCCGACCGCGTCGGCCGCCCTGCCCGCGGCGTGCAACCGTCCCGCCGATCAGGGCGACCAGCGCCAGCGCGGTGACCAGTGCGGGGATCCACCACGCAGCGGCGTACCAGATCCAGCCGCCGATGCCCCAGACTTCGTCGCGGCCGAACGCCGGGTCGACGGTGGTCCCGACGCGGTCGACGGGCGCCCACTGCGTCGCGGTCGTCCACCAGAGCCCGGCTGCGGCGCCGACGAGCCAGATGCTCACCGGTCCCACCCCGACGAACTCCGACGCCCGGCCTGCGAAGCGGTGGTTCCACTTCGAGTACATGCCCAGCGTGACGATCGACCCCGTGACCGCGACGGGCATCGCCCACCACGGGTACTCCGGGTCCGGCGTGTCCGAGAACACGCTGTTGACGGTCATGTCCCGGATGGTGCCGAGGACGGACCCGAGCGCGTACCCGACGACGACGCCGACGGCGAGCAGGAGCGCCGCCCACACGATCGTCATGACCAGTGCACGGGCGCTGCCCTGCTGCGCGGCGGCCTTCGCACGGAGGGCGGCGGCCGGATCGGTGGTGCTCATGATCGACGTGCGTGGTCGGTCAGTACGAGTACGTCGGATCGGGGGCGTTCGCCGCGAGGACCGCGATCGTCACGAACAGCCCGATGTACAGCAGCGTGACCACCCCACCGACGATGACCGCGGCGAGCGCGAGGCCGCGGCCCCCCTCGGATCGTCTGCGCGCCTGCGACATCGCGACGAGACCGAGGATGAACCCGATCAGCGGTGCGACGAACGCCGCGACGAGCGAGATGATCGCGAGGGTGTTCGTGCGGTGCGGGACGGAACCGTAGGGCTGCGGAACGGAAGACTGTGGGGATTGGTACTGAGTGGACATCGTGAAAGACGGTATCTCACATCTTTTTTTGTTGGGAAGCGTACCGAAATTCAGCGGACGCGCGATTCGATCCCGGCGATGAGGACGTCGAGCCCGAGCGTGAAGCGTGCGTCGTACGAGTGCTCCCCCAGGAGCTCTCCGACGAGCGCGTGCCGCTCGGGACGCCCGGCCTCGGCATCTCCACGCCCGATCTCCACCGAGGTGTGCCCCACCACGAAGTCGTACACGACGAAGAACGCGTACATCGCCTCGGCATCGGCCAGCCCGGCGGAGCGGAGCGCCCCGACGACCTTCGCCACGACGGCGTCGGACTCGGTGGACACCAGGGCCCCGCGCCGGCTGTGCGACTCGAGCACCAGGGGGTGGGTGCGCATCAGGTCGCGGAACGTCGTGGCGAAGGTGCGCACCACGGCGTGCCACTCGTCCGGCCAGACGAAGGTGGCGGTGAACTCGTCGACCGTGCGGCGCACGAGTTCACCGTGCAGGTCGTCGAGGCCGCCGATGGTCCGGTGCACGGTCATCGGCGCGACGCCGAGCCGCACCCCGAGCGCACGGAACGACAGGCGGTCGAGGCCGTCCTCGTTCGCGATCGCCGTCGCGGCGTCGATCACCTGCTCGCGGCTCAGGACGTTGGGCCGGCCCCGACGTCGTCGCGGTGTCGCCTCGACCAGATCGGGAGCCGCTTCCAGGTCCGGCACCGCAGCGGGGCGGGGCGTGGCGGTCGGGGATCCGGGTTCGACGAGCACGGCGGGTTCTCCTTGATTCGGTACGTGTCCCGAAAAGCCTAGGGCAAAGCCGAGTGGCGTTCGGTGACTCGACCATCTCGGGTCCGGAGCCGACGCGCAAGAGCCGATCCGCGCCTCCCGGCCCCTTCGAAGGAACCCGGCCGACGGGCCGGCCCGTCGGCCGTGCGCAGTAGGGTGAGCCCATGGCGACCCGCGACGACGTCGAGTGCTGGCTGACCGACATGGACGGCGTGCTCGTCCACGAGAACCAGGCCCTCCCCGGTGCCCCCGAGCTCATCCAGCAGTGGCTCGACGAGGGCACCGAGTTCCTCGTCCTGACGAACAACTCGATCTTCACGCCGCGTGACCTCAGCGCCCGGCTCCGGAGCTCGGGCCTGCACGTCCCCGAGGAGCGCATCTGGACGAGCGCCCTCGCCACCGCCGACTTCTGCAAGTCCCAGATGCCCGGCGGCTCCGCGTTCGTCATCGGCGAGGCCGGCATGACCACCGCCCTGCACGAAGCCGGGTTCATCATGACCGAGACCGCCCCCGACTACGTCGTCGTCGGCGAGACCCGCAACTACTCGTTCGAGGCGATCACCAAGGCCGTCCGTCTGATCCGCGACGGCGCCCGCTTCATCGTCACCAACCCCGACGCCACCGGCCCGTCGGCCGAGGGCGTCCTGCCCGCCACGGGTGCGATCGCCGCGATGATCGAGAAGGCCACCGGCAAGCAGCCGTACGTGGTCGGCAAGCCGAACCCGATGATGTTCCGCTCGGCGATGAACCGCATCGGCGCGCACTCCGAGAACACCGGCATGATCGGCGACCGGATGGACACCGACGTGCAGGCCGGCATCGAGGCGGGGCTGCACACCGTCCTCGTGATGACGGGCATCAGCGACCAGGCCGAGATCGACCGCTACCCGTTCCGTCCGAGCGAGGTCATCTCGGGCGTGCACGAACTCGTGCGCACCGCCCCCTTCGAGGTCGAGCTGTAGCGATGCGCTGGGACCCGTCGCGGTACGCCGCGTTCGCGGACGACCGCGGGCGTCCGTTCCACGACCTGGTCGCGCAGGTCGCGTGGCCAGCGGACGATGGACGGGAGGCCCCGCGTCGCGTCGTCGACCTGGGCTGCGGTCCCGGGTCCCTCACCGCCACGCTGGCAGCGCGGTGGCGTTCGTCGCCGGTGGTCGGGATCGACAGCTCGGCGGAGATGCTCGCGTCGGCTGCGGCCGACCCCGCTCTGGCGGGCCTGCCGAACCTGTCGTTCGAGCTCGGTGCGATCGAGGACTGGACGCCCGGGCCGACCGACGACGTCGTGGTGACGAACGCGGCGCTGCAGTGGGTGCCGTCGCACGTGGAGCTGCTGCCGCGGTGGCTCGACGCGATGCCGTCCGGATCGTGGTTCGCGATGCAGGTGCCGGGCAACTTCGGGTCCCCGTCGCACGCCTTGATGCGGTCGATCGGGGCCTCCGGGCCGTGGGCGTCAGCGCTCGACGGCGTCCTGCGCGAGGACCCGGTGCTCGACCCCGCCGGCTACCTCGGCATCATGCTCGACGCCGGGTTCGCGGCGCGCGCGTGGGAGACGACCTACGCGCAGCTGCTGCCGGGCGAGGACCCGGTGCTCGACTGGGTGCGCGGCACCGGGCTGCGACCGGCTCTGGCTGCCCTCGACGCCGCCGACCCCTCCGGTGCGCTGACGGCGGAGTACGTCGAGCGGTACCGGGCGGCGCTGCGCGAGGCGTACCCGGCGAGCACCCACGGCACGGTGTACCCGTTCCGTCGGGTCTTCGCCGTCGGTCGCAAGCCCTGACGGACGGCTCCCCACCGGGCGCTGCTGCGGACGCCGGACCGGGCGCGGAAGCGCGCGGGGCTCTGGAGCCGGGCGGCTACCGGGCCGGGGTCGGCGCTGCCAGGTCGCCACGGGCCTCCAGGGCGAAGGCCGCCATCGGCGGCACGGAACGCCACCGCTTCGCCAGGCGACGCGGCCGGTCGTCACGCCACGCGACCATGCCGCCCGCGACGATCCCGAAGCCCAGGACGGCGAACGAGAACAGCCCGATCAGGCCGAGCACCACGACGCGACCCGTGTCCGAGGGATCAGCGGTCGCGGAGTACCCGATCGACCCGAAGTCCCAGAACGCGTGCAGCAGCACCGGGACGAGCAGCGAACCGGTCACTCGGCGAGCGACGTACAGCGTGGAGCCGAACGACGCCGCGAACACGACCTGGATCACCGTCGGTCCGATCCCGGCCCCGGCGAGGGCGTTGAGCAGGTGCAGCAGCCCGAACAGCACGCACGACAGCGCCCACACGCCGAACTCGGGCACCCGGCGACGGAGGCCGACCAGGAGCATGCCCCGGGCCATCAGCTCCTCGAACACCCCGACGAACAGCACCCCGACGGTGAGCAGCAGGAAGTAGTGCGCGGGCAGCGCCGTCCAGTCGATCAGGGGCAGCCGCACCAGGCACACCACGAGCACCAGCGCCGGTGCGAGCGCCGACCAGCGCAGCGGCGTCCGGGTGCGGTCGACGGTCGCGATCCGCCACCACCCGAGTCCGGTGACGACCACGGCGAGCGCGACGGCGGCGATGCCCTCGGGGATCACCAGGGCGCGGACGACGCTGTCGACGGTCTGGCCGAGCGTCGGGTAGTCGTCGCTCGGCCGTGACCGCCACGCGCTGATCGCCGCGAAGACCACGAGGGGCGCGAGGCCGATGAGCAGCGAGGGCGGGACCGGCCAGCGGCGACGACGGGGTTGGTGCACGTCCCGGTTGTACCAGTGCAGCCGTACGATTGGCGGTATGCGCCTGCCCTCGTTGTCGACCATGGCCGAGGACTACGTCAAGCTCATCTGGAAGGCCGGGGAGCGCGGCGGCACCGGACTGGCCACGCGGGACATCGCGGCGACGCTGAAGGTGTCGGCCTCGACGGTGTCGGGCAACCTCAAGAAGCTCGACCGCGACGGCCTCATCGAGCACACCCCGTACTACGGCGTCGTGCTCACCCCGCTCGGGCAGCAGGTCGCGGTCGCGATGGTCCGACGGCACCGGCTGATCGAGTCGTTCCTGGTGTCCCGCCTCGGCTACACGTGGGACGAGGTCCACACCGAGGCCGAGGCGCTCGAGCACGCGGTGTCGGAGCGGTTCCTCGACCGGGTCGACGCCGACCTGGGGCACCCGACCCACGACCCGCACGGCGACCCGATCCCTGCCGCGGACGGCACCGTCCCCGCCACACTCGGCACCCTGCTCGGTGCGATCGAGCCCGGCGCGTGCGGCACCGTCGACCGGGTGTCCGACGACGACCCCTCGCTGCTGCGGTACTTCGACGAGCTCGGGGTCGGCCTCGGCACCCACCTGCGGGTCGAGCGGGTGCGGGACTACGCCGGCGTCATCGCGGTCTCCCGACGTGGGGCGGACGGCGCCGAGGCGCTCGTCGACCTGCCCGCCGCCGCCGCGAGCGCGATCTGGCTGGCTCCCGACGCCGACTGAGCGGGCCCGCCCGCGCCACCCCGCTCACGTCCGCCGAGCGGTCACCATCTGTCGCCCGGCAGCCCCGCAACCGACGGTTCACGACCACTCGGCACCCAGGGCACGGGGCGTCGCGACCGCACCGCGGCCCGCGAACGCGCGTGGTGTCGGACGGGAGGCCCGGTGCGCGGCCGCCACGCGCCTCCTGTCCGTCGCCCCCACTGGTCACGACACCCCGCTCACGTCCGCCGAGCGGCCAGGGACCGCCGCCCGACAGCCCCGCGACCGACGGTTCACGACCACTCGGCGCCCAGGGCACGGGGTTTCGTGACCGCGCGACGCGCCCGCCCCACCACCGCGACGACGACGGTTCTCGACCACTCGACGCGCCCAGCCGGGCGCGCCCACCGGCCCTAGCCCTTCACGGACCGGGTGCGGCCGAGCGCCACCTCGCGCCGAGCCCGCTCGAGGGCGAGCGCGGACGCAGCGTCCGGGTCGTGCAACAGCCGCTCGGTGTCGGCGACGTGGTCCCGCACGGCGTCGGAGCCCCGGGCGGCAGCCGCTGCGAGCACCGGCGCCACCGTCTCCTCGCCCAACCCGACCAGTGCCCGCGACAGGCTGAGCCGCCGTTCGCGCGGGCCGACCCCGAGCTGCACCGCGAACGTCCGGGCCAGCTCGCCCCGCTCGTCGCCGGGCACGAGTGCGACGGCGGTCCGCCAGGCGGCGCGGAGCACTTCGTCGTCGTGGTCCGCCAGCAACGGGCGCACCGACGGCCACGCCGACGGGTCGCCGACCTTCGACAGGGTGTGCAACGCCTGACTGCGGGCCTGCGGCTCGGAACGGGTGAGCGACGGGACCACCCGCGCGACGACGTCGGCCGACGGGTGCCTGGTCAGCGCCCAGGTGAGCATGTCGCGGACGAAGAAGTCCGGCTCGACGGCGCACTGCTCGACGAGCACGTCGAGGTCGGCGGCGTCCGGGGTGGTCCCGGCGGCCATCACGGCCTGCAGCCGCACCGAGGAGCGGGGGTCGGCGAGGGCGTCGGTGAGTGCGGTCATGGGTCCATGCAACCCGCAGCCACCGGGGCCGTGTCAAGCCTCGGGGCATAGCGTCGGCCGAGGAGCGGTTCGCATCGAGGACCGCTCGCCCGACCACGAAAGGACCCCCGTATGCCCCGCATCGGCACCAGCGACCTCCACGTGTTCCCCCTCGCCCTCGGCGGCAACGTCTTCGGGTGGACGGCGGACGAGTCGACCTCACACCAGGTCCTCGACGCCTACACCGCGGCGGGCGGCGACTTCATCGACACCGCCGACGTGTACTCCGCGTGGGCCCCCGGCAACGAGGGCGGCGAGTCCGAGCGGGTCATCGGTTCGTGGCTCGCGGCCTCGGGCAAGCGTGACGACGTCGTCATCGCCACGAAGGGCTCGCAGCACCCGCAGTTCCAGGGCCTCGGCGCGGACACCGTCGCCGCTGCCGCCCGTGCCAGCCTGCAGCGCCTCGGCACCGACCGGATCGACCTGTACTACGCGCACTTCGACGACCAGTCGACCCCGCTCGAGGAGACCGTCCGCGCCTTCGACCAGCTCGTCACGGACGGCATCGTCCGCTACACCGCGATCTCGAACTACTCGAAGGACCGCGCCGAGGAGTGGATCCGCATCGCGACCGAGAACGGCCTCGCGCAGCCGGTCGCGATCCAGCCGCACTACAACCTCGTCACCCGCGAGCCGTACGAGTCCGAGATCGCCCCACTCGCCCACGCGCACGGCCTCGGCGTCGTGCCGTACTTCGCTCTCGCCGCCGGGTTCCTGACCGGCAAGTACCGCTCGAAGGAGGACTTCGCCGGCAAGGACCGCGAGGGGCAGGTCTCGGGCTACTTCAACGACGAGGGACTCGCCGTGGTCGACGCCCTGTCCACCATCGCCGAGGACCGCGACACTGAGCTCGCGACCGTCGCCCTGGCGTGGCTGCAGGCGCAGCCGGACGTCGTCGCGCCGATCGCCAGCGCCCGCAACACCGAGCAGCTGCCCGCGCTGCTCGCCTCGGCCGAGCTCGAGCTCAGCGCCGACGAGCTGCAGACCCTGTCCGACGTGTCGGCGAAGGTCCCCGCGGCCGCCTGACCCGGCGACCACCGACCGCGGCCTGGCTCGCGCGCCACGGATGCGTGTGCATGTTCCGACGATCCACCAGACGATCAACTCGTGGAACGTCGCTCATTGCACACGCATCCGATGCGTGCGCATGTGCCGACAGAACACGCGTCGATCACGTCGTGGATCGTCGGAGGATGCGCCCGCACGCACCCCGTCCAGCCGGCCGCAGCCGCCCTACGCCCCCGGCGCCAACGACGCCGTGAGCTCCTGCCCCGACGACCGCGTCACGAAGCACGAGATGAACCGGTCGCCCTGGTCCCACGTCGCCTGGTCCGGCGCGTACGACCCCTGCACCTGCACGTCCCCGACGGCCGCAGCCGCCGAAGCGTTCAGCGCCGCGTCCGACTGGCACTGGTCGGCCGCCTGCGTCGCGAGGGCCTCGGCCCCCGGGTAGGCGTCCCCGTCGACGGCGATCCGTGCGGTGAGCTGCCCGATGTGCGGCGTCGCGCAGTCGACCACCGTGAAGCTCTGCGCCCAGGCGTTGGTGAACGGCGACAGGCACTCCCCGCCGGCCAGGTCGGTCCAGGCGTGCTCGCCCGGCAGCGCGGGCGTGGTGGCGAACTGGAGCGTCGCAGCCGGAGCAGCGGCCTCGTCCGAGGGAGCGGCAGACGCCGCAGTCGAAGGAGTCGCCGGAGCCGATGACGCTGCCGCCGGGGACTTCGTCGGCGCGATCTCCTGGTCGGAGATGTTGTTGCCGAGGATCCACTTCGACATCAGGAACACCAGGACGATGAGCACGACGATCAGGGCGATCGAGCCGTAGACGAGCAGCTGCTTGCCGCGCTTGCCCTCGCTCCGCAGGCGCGCCGCACCCTGGTTGATGAAGTTGTCGCGCTCGACCGGCGGGCTGGATGACACGGGCGCAGGCGACGACGCCCCGGCACCGGCAGCGGCAGCAGCCGACGGCATCGCGGCCGCCGGCATCATCCGCGTCCCGGTGTCCTCCGGGTCGTACCCCGTGCCACCGAGCTGCCCGACGGCCTCGGTGCCGAACAGGTCCTTGATCGCACTCGTGTCGCTGGTCTCGCGGCCGTCCCACTCGGACTGGTCCAGCTCGTCCGGCGCCGCGGCCGGCAACGCCGTGGGCTGCGCCCCCGTGTCGTCCCGGCGCGGGCCGAGCACGGCGTCCAGGTCCTGGCCCACCGCGGGCGGCAGGTGCGCCGGGTAGGCGGGCGACGCAGCGGGCTCGACGAGGGGCGGCGCAGCGGTCGGCGGCACGGTCGCGTCGGGTTCGGACCACCAGGGCGTCCCCGCGACCGGCAGCGCGGTGGTCGCGGCGTCCGGGAGGCCCGTGGCCGCGTCCGCCCCGTCACCCTCGGCAGCGGAGCGGGTCGCGTCCGGGGCCTCGGTCGGCTCCGCGGGAGCCACCGGCCCGGCACCGGGAACCGCCGGCGGCACAGCAGCAGGCGGCACGGAAGCCCCCGGTGGCACAGCCGCAGGCGGCACGGCAGCAGCCGCAGCAGCCGCAGCAGTCGGCACCGCCGGGGGCACCGGGAACGTCCGAAGCGCCTGCGGCACCCCGCCGACCGGGGTGTCGACCTCGCCGGAGACGACCTCGTCCTCGGCGTCGGTCTCGTCCGCCAACGACCACGAGCCGCCGCCACCGAACGCCGTCGTGTCGAAGGAGTCGCCGGTCAGGGTCGTCGGGACCTCGCCGGTCTCGTCGTCGCGGATGGCCCAGTCGAACGGCCGGTCCGGTCCGGCGCCCTGCGTGGGCACGGACCCCGTGCCGGCGATCCGGAGCAGGTCGGTGAAGCTCGGCGGCTCCTCGGACGGGGGCAGCACGTTCTCGACGCCGAGCGGCTGGTGCGCGACGGGCCCGGTGGGCGGGACGGGTGCGCCGGAACCGGTCGCACGGCCGAGCCAGTCGACGTCGGCACGGCCCTCGCCGAACGGGTCGACGCGGCGACGTTCGTCCTCGATGGCCTGCGACGCCGCGGCGCGCTCGTCGCGGTGGGTCTGCGCGGTCGGGAGCACGATCGACGAGGGGTGCGGCGCGGTGGGGTTCGGCGGCACGACGGCGGCCGGCGGGATGCGGTCGTGCAGGGTGGAGCGCTCGTGCTCGGCGGCGGCGTCCGGGCTCTCGGACGGCGCCGACAGCTGCTCGGGCATCGAGATGGCCTGCGTCGCGCCGTCGTCCAGCACCGGAGCAGCAGGCGCGGCGGGCGCCTCGGGCGCCGGCGCCTCGGGGGCCGAGGCCTCAGGGGTCGCAGCCTCGAACGGCTCCGGCAACGGTGCGCCCGTCTCGCGCGCGGTGCGCTCGGCCTCGCGGCGCTCCCGTCGCGAGGGCCAGTCCTCCTCGCCCCGCGGGGCGCCGAAGATGTCCGCGGCGCTGCGGAGACCGTGGAACGGAGCGTCCGGGTCGGACGCGCGCCGGGCCTCCTGGCCGTCCACCCCGTCGGCACCGTCGGCCGCCGCTGCGGGGCCGGCCGTGTCCTCGGGGTCGCGCGCGTCGTCCGGACGCTCCCCGCTCACGCGGTCAGCCCCAGATCAGCCAACCCGATGGCCGCGAAGTAGGGGTACCCGGCTGCCTCGATGGTCTCCTTGGCGCCGGTGTCGCGGTCGACGACGACCGCGACGGCGGCGATGATCGCGCCCTCACGCTCGAGCGCTTCGGCCGCCTTGAGCGGCGAGCCGCCCGTGGTGGAGGTGTCCTCGAGCACGACGACGCGCTTGCCCTTGAGGTCCGGGCCCTCGACCTGCTTGCCGCGGCCGTGGTCCTTGGGCTCCTTGCGGACGACGAAGGCGTCGTAGGTCAGGCCCTGTGCGGCAGCCTGGTGCAGCACGGCGCTGGCGATGGGGTCGGCGCCCATGGTGAGTCCGCCGACGGCCGAGACGTCCGGCACCTGCTGCACGAGCTCGGTCATGACCTGGCCGATCAGCGGCGCGACCCGGTGGTCCAGGCTGACCTTCCGCAGGTCGATGTAGTACGTCGCCTTCTTCCCGCTGGTCAGGGTGAAGTCGCCGTGGAACACCGCTTCGGAGGAGATGTACTGGATCAACTGTTCGCGCGCGTCGGTCACAGCGCACAAGGGTAGCCGGTCGGACTCGCAGCGCGCTCCCCCGTCCTGTGGGGTCGTCCCGAGCAGCCCTCGGTACGCTCCGGGACATGCCCCGAGCACCGCGTCGCTCCGCCGTGGCGCCGGCTCCGTCCGGCGGCCGTCGGTCCGGCGGTGTGGCCGGGGCGATCGGACGGGAGGCCCTGGGCGCCCTGGTCGCGCTGGCTCTGTCCGTCATCGCCCTCCGCCACGTCGTCGCCACGGAACGGGTCGCCTTGCTCTGGTACGACGGCGACTCGGTGCTGCTGCCCCTGGTGCACCGGTCGATGCAGCTCGGGCAGCCGTTCGAGTGGGCGATGTCCCCGGCGCTGTTCTTCTTCCCCGAGTTGCCGGTCTACCTGCTCTGCGCCCTCGTCACGGGTACCCCGCAGCAGGCCCTGGCGCTGAACGGGGTGCTCGTCCTGCTGGCCGTGTACGCGCTGGTCCGGGCTGCCGCGAACGAGCTCATGCCGTCGGCCGGACGAGCGGCCCGCATCACGGTGTCGGCGGTGAGCGTGGCGTTCGTGACCCTGCTGGTGCTGACGGAGTCGTCGGGCACCGCGACGTCGCTCGAGCTGGCGTCCCTGCTGCTGACCACGACGTACTACTACGGCGTGGTGCTGGCGATGCTCGGCACCGCGGTGCTCGTGCTCCGCGCCGTGCGGGTCGGGCGGGCGTCGGTCGTCGTGCTCGTGGTGCTCGGACTGGTGGCGCTCTGCACGACCGCGTCGAACCCGCTGTACGTGCCGTGGTCCGCCGCACCCGTGGTGGTCACGCTCCTGCTGCTGGCGGCGGTGCGCCGGGTGCCGTGGCGTCCCGCGCTGCTGCTGTCCGGCACCGTGACGGTCGGGTCGCTGCTCGGGTACCTGGTGCGGATCCCGCTGCAGCCCTTCGTGTCGCTCGACCCGTCCACCTACGTCCGGCCGTCGCGCGCGGTGGAGACCCTGCAGTTCTTCGCGGCGCTGACCGACGTGCGAGCCGGCACGGCGGCGGGCGACGCCGGGCTGTTCCTGATGTTCGTCGGGGTGCTCGTCACCGTCGGCGGCACGGTGTGGGCCTGGCGGGTCCGGACCGCGCGCACCGTGCTCGTCGCGACCGCGTTGCCCCTGGTGACCGTCGTCGCGGCGTCGATCGGGGTCGTCCTCGTCGGGTCGGAGACGCCGCGGTACCTCGAGCCCGTCGTCACCGCACCGCTGCTGGCCCTCGTCGCGGTGGCCGAGCTCACCCGCACCGCAGTCCGCCGCACCCGCGTGCACCGGCCGTTCCGCGGGGTCCGCGCCACCGTCGCGATCGCCGCCGTCGCCGTCCTCGCCGCCGGAGTCGCCACCGCCCCGAGCACCGCGCACGCCGTCGCCACCGCCCGGTACACGCCGTCGTCCTGCCTGGACCGCTGGGCCGACGGACGATCGGTCACCGGGGTCGGCCAGTTCTGGACCGTGCGGCCACTCGCCACGTACTCCGCGACGAACGTGCAGCTGCTGCAGGTCCGCGACACCTTCGACACGTACCCGTGGCTCGTCGACCTCGGGGCCTACCGGGACGCCGACCCGACGTTCGTGGTGGTCGGGTCCCACGACCTGTGGACCACCGCGGTCGAGGACTCCCTCGGTGCCCCGGCGACGATCACGCACTGCACGGGGTTCGACGTCTACGACTACGCGGGGACCTCCGGCGCGGACGTCCTCCGGCGCGACGTGGTCGGCAGTGCGGACGAGATCCGTCAGGAGCGCGGGTTCTAGGAGTTGTCCACAGCGGCGCGTCGGCGTCCGATCTTCTCTGTACGGATGTATAGGCTCGTGGTCGATGTCTCGCCCCACCAGCCACCGCACCCCTCGTGCCTCCGTGCGCCTCCGCCTCGCCGTCACCGGACTGGCACTCGCGGGCCTCGTCGGCACGGTCGTCGTCGATGCACCCACTGCCCAGGCGGTGACCTACCCCACGTGGGACGAGGTCAAGAACGCCCGCGGCAAGGAATCCGCGAAGCAGGGGCAGATCACCGAGATCAAGGGCATCATCAGCGACCTCGACGCCAAGGTCGAGGCCGCACAGGCGAAGGCGAAGGAGCTCGGCGACGTCTTCTTCGACGCGCAGTCCGACGCGCAGGAAGCCGCCGAGAAGGAGCAGAAGCTCCGCGCCGACGCCGACGAACACGCGAAGGTCGCCGACCAGAGCGCCGCGCAGGCCGGCCAGTTCGCCGCGCAGATGGCCCGCTCGGGCGGTGCCGACGTCACGACCTCGGTGCTCACCAAGGGCGAGGACGCCCGCGACCTGCTCTACGACCTCGGCGCGCTGAGCAAGCTGTCCGAACAGGCCGAGCGCGTGCAGGCCGCCGCCAGCGTCGACGCCGGCGTCGCCCGCTCGCTCGAAGCCCAGGCCGACCGCGCTTCCGAAGAACTCGACAGCCTCGCCGCGAAGGCCGAGGCCCGCATGCAAGAGGCGCAGGCCGCCTCCGACGCCGTGCAGACCGCGTACGACGAACAGCAGTCGAACAAGGCCCGTCTCGACGCCCAGCTCGCGACCCTGGTCTCCGGCCGTGTCCGGACCGAGGCCGAGTTCGCCAAGGGTGAGCGCGTCCGCAAGGCAGCCGAGGCGAAGGCCGCGCGCGAGGCCGAAGCCCGTGCCGCCCGAGAACTGGCCGCGGCGGCAGCGGCAGCAGCGAACGCCGGCGGCGGATCGTCCGGCGGCGGTGGCGGCTCCGGCAGCAGCGGCTCGGGCAGTGGCGGCTCCGCCGGCTCGGGTGGCGGTCAGGGCTGGGTCCGTCCGGCCAGCGGCTACGTCATCAGCCCGTACGGCTACCGCGTGCACCCGATCTACGGCACCGTCATCAAGCACGACGGCACCGACCTGGCCAGCGGCTGCTCGACGCCCATCGTCGCCGCGTCGGCCGGCACCGTCGACTACGTCGGCTGGTACGGCGGCTACGGCAACTACGTCCGCATCAACCACGGCAACGGCGTGCAGACGGCCTACGGTCACATCGTCAACGGCGGCTTCCGGGTCGGTATCGGCCAGCAGGTCTCCGCGGGGCAGCTCATCGCGCTCGTCGGGTCGACCGGCCAGTCGACCGGGTGCCACAGCCACATCGAGGTGCACATCAACGGCGCCACGACCGACCCGGTGCCGTTCATGTCCGCGCGGGGCGTCGCCTTCTAGTCCCCGAGGTCGTCCACGTCGGCGTTCCACAGCGCGCGGTACCAGGCCGTCCGCTCCGGGTCGTCGGGCACCCCGTACGCCTCGTGGAACAACGACTCCCATCCGGGCCCGTAGTTCCACCCGAGCGCCATCGTCGCCACCCCCAGGTCCGCCCAGCGGTCGGCGACACCCGTGGCATCCAGGTCGACGTGCCCGCTCCACCGGCCGTCAGCGCCGATGAGCGTGTTCGGCGTGCACGGGTCTCCATGGCACACCACCGTCAGGTCGCGGGGAGGCTCCGGCCCGAGACGATCCGTGTCGGCACCCGCCGCGCGGGCCCGGTCGAGCCGCGCCACGGTCGACCACACGAAGGGGCAGTCGTCCACCGGCAGGGTGTCGTGGAACGCGCGGAGGCCCTCGCCCACCGCGACCACCGCGGTCCGGGGTTCGTCGTGCCACCGCGGGTCGACGGCACTCCACCCGGGGACGGCACGGGTGTGCAGCCACACGCCGTCGTCGTCCGCACCGTGGTCGAGCACCTCGGGCACCCGCACGTACCGTGACGCCCACTCCAGTCGCGCGGCCTCGTTGCCGATCCACCGGCCGTAGGCGTGCGGCAGGACCTTGACGAACTCGTCGGCGTGCTCGTCGGGGCCGATCCGGAACGTCGTGCCGCCGATCTCGTTGTGCCAGACCAGGGCGACCTCGCGGCCCCGGGCGGCCTCCGCGACCACCCGCGGCACGGGGACGACGGAGTCCGGCCCCGGCAGCCCGCCGATCGACCGCACCACGACCGACCTAGTGCACGCGGTCCGGGCGCGAGGACCCGGCCCCACCGCGTGCGATCTCGAGCAGGACCGGCAGGCGTTCGCCGAGCAGGGCGTCCAGGTCGGCCACGACGGCCTCGACCCGTTCGGTGACCTCGCGCGGTGAGGCACCCCGGCGCGGACGGACCCGCACCCGGATCGCCCGGCCGCCGCGGACGCGGTAGACGTCGACCGCGAGCGAGGCCACCTGCGGCAGCTCCCCGATCGCCGACGACAGCGCGTGCTGCACGGCCGTGGACTCGACGCGCACCGAACCGGCGACGCCGTCGGCTGATCCGTCGCTCTCGACGACGGTGCCCTCGCGGCCACCGCCGAGCGTCGTCAGCACCACGATCGCCAGGATGCCGACGACGACCCCGCCGCCGAGCACCCACGTCCACGACAGCAGGGAGTCATCGCGCGACGTGTCCGTGCCGAGGCCCGCGAGTGCGTCGCCGGCCGTGCGCCACCAGGACGCCACGAGCGGCAGGCCCTGGGCCGTCTGCACCAGGATCGCACCGACCCCGGCGACGAACAGGACGAGCCCGACGACGACGAGTGCCGTCCGGCCGAGCCCACGGTTGGTCGCGTTCATCCGTCCACCCGTCCGGTCGGCTGGACGCGCACCCGTGCAGCGAGGGCGGGCAGCGCGTCGATCCCCGCGAACTCGTGCTCGACGGCCTCGGTCGCGGCCACTGCGGGAACGTCGACGCCGGCGGCGGGACGCAGCACCACCTCGACGGTCCGGCGGCCCACGGTGCCGACGGCGGCATCCGGCCCGAGCCGCGTGACGGAACGGGCGGCACGTGCCGCGGCGGAGGCGAGCACCTCGTCGTCGACCACGACGGCGAGCCGGTCGGATGCCATCGCGTGGCGCGGACGCCGCTGCGGCAGGAACCCTTGCAGCAGGAGCACCAGGCCGACGAGGGCGACGATCGCCGCGATCCCGACGACGAGCGTGGTGTCGAGGCCGTCCGGCGCGGCGAGGGCGGCGTCCACCACGGCGCGCGGGTCGACGCCGAGGACGTTCTGGTCGAGCAGCACGAGGGCACCGGCGAAGACGGCAGCGGCTGCGAGCACGAGGGTGATGAGCATCGCGATGACGACGGCGCCCGACCGGGACACGTGGGTCTCGCGGCGGAGCAGACGGCGGTACGTGGCGGCGTGCTCGGTGGACGGTGCGGGGCCGGCCTCGGGAACCGATGCGGTCCGGCCGTCCACGGCGGTCACCGGACTCTCCGCGGGACGTCGACGACCGACGACGCGAACGTCACGGTCACCCGGGACACCTGTCGGCCGGTGATGGTCCGGAGGCGCTCGGCGATCGTGCCGCGGGCCCGGTGCGCGCTCGTGACGACGGGTTCGTCGGGGACCGCGTGGGTCCCCAGCACGGGCAGGGTGAGCGGGGCGGTGATCTCGACCGCCAGCGCGCCGCGGCCGTCGTCGGAGACCCGGGCACGGACCTCCCGGAAGGCCACGCGCAGCGCTTCGGCGGCGACCGCCTGGGCGGTGTGCACGAGCGCCGACGTGCCGATGCGGTCGGAGCCGCGGAGCCGGACGCCGCTGTCGCCGACCGTGGCGACGGCGGCGTCGGTCACGACGAGCTCCGGCGTCCGCGCAGCACGTCGACCAGGCGACGCACGTCGACGTCACCGGCGACGATGCGGGCGACCAGGCCGCCGACGGCCATGCAGACGGCGACGACCACGAACGCCCAGAACCCGAGGGTCACCGCGACGATCGCGAGGAGGGCGCCGACGCCCATCCCGACGACGGTGGCGTTCACCGGACCCGGCCCTCGCGGACGTCGCCGTCGAGGTCGTCGGCGGTGCCGTTCAGTGCCGGGATGTTCACGTCGTTGATCGCGATGTTGACCTCGGTGACCTCGAGCCCGACGAGCTCGGTGACGGCGCTCGTGACGGCGGCGCGCACGGCGGACGCGACGTCCATCATCGGGATCGGGTAGTCCACGACGATCGTCAGGTCGACGGCGACCTGGGTCTCGCCGACCTCGACGCGGACGCCCTGGCCGAGCGCGCTCGAGCCGATCGCGTCGCGGATGGCGCCGAAGGCCCGCGAGGCGTTCCCGCCGAGGGCGTAGACGCCGGGGACGTCACGCGCGGCGATGCCCGCGACCTTGGCGACGACGGTGTCGTCGATGATCGTCTTGCCCTTGGCCGTGACCTGCGTGGTGGTGGTGCCGGTCGTGGTGCCGGTCGTCGCGGTCCCGTCGACGCGGTTCGTCGTCGATGCCATCAGTGCCTCCTGCGCTCGCTTGCTGGACTTCCAGCGAACACCATCGTGCCGCGCTCCGCCCGAGAGCGGCAGGCGGCGCGCTGCACGGCGGGGTCGGTCGTCCCCGGTAGGTTCGATCCCATGCGCGTGGCGACCTGGAACGTGAACTCCGTCCGCACCCGAGTGGGGCGGATCGTCGACTGGCTGGTGCGCGAGGACGTCGACGTCCTCGGCATGCAGGAGATCAAGTGCAAGCCGGAGCAGTTCCCGGTGCAGGCGTTCGAGGACGCCGGCTACCACGTCGAGGCGCACGGCCTGAACCAGTGGAACGGTGTCGCGTTCGCCAGCCGGCTGCCGATGGAGGACGTGACCCGCGACTTCCCCGGCCAGCCCGGCTTCCTCAAGGGGCACGAGGGGCCGGACCTGCCCGTCGAGGCCCGGGCCATCGGCGTCACCGTCGACGGCGTGCGGCTCTGGAGCCTGTACGTGCCGAACGGGCGCGAGGTCGGCGACCCGCACTACACGTACAAGCTCGACTGGCTCGCGCAGCTGGCCGACCGGACCGCCGAGTGGATCGCCGCGTCGCCGGAGACCCCGCTCGCGCTGATGGGCGACTGGAACGTCGCACCGCTCGACACGGACGTGTGGGACGTCCGCGTGTTCGAGGGCCACACCCACGTCAGCGAACCGGAGCGCGCCGCGTTCCGGGCGTTCGAGGCGAAGGGGCTGCAGGACGTCGTCCGGCCGATCGTCCCCGACGGCTACACCTACTGGGACTACAAGCAGCTGCGGTTCCCGCGCAACGAGGGCATGCGCATCGACTTCGTGATGGGCTCGCAGGCCTTCGCCGACGTCGTCACCGATGCCTCGATCCACCGCAACGAGCGCAAGGGCGACGCCCCGAGCGACCACGTCCCCGTGGTGGTCGACCTCGACCTGGACACGTCGCTCGACGACGACCGCCCGATGATCTTCTGAGCGGTCACGCGGTCGTGACGCGTTCTGTTACGCCCGGCGTCCGCCCTCGTTGAGCACGTGACGGCGCCGACGTAGATTTCCTGCACCGAACCCCTTCGAGAGCAGGTGAAGCCATGTCCCGCACGACGATCCTTCCCATCCAGCGCGTCATGGCGAACGCGGCCCCCGGCGCCTGGCGCGACGGCATCGTCGTCGAGACCCGTCCCGCAGACGCCGTCGTGGTGTTCCTGGACGGCGGCGTGACCCAGCTCCGGGTGGCGGACGCCGACGGCTTCCTGTCGGTCGGCGACCCGGTCGCCCACCACCCGGTGGCGGAGATCCTCAGCGCCGGCGGTCGTCAGACCACGGCACGCAGCGCGTAGCGCAGACGGTCGGCCTGGTTCAGGCGGACATCGAGGCGAGCATCGCCTCGCACTTCGCGACCATCTCGTCGCAGGCCATGGCGCAGTAGCGGCACGACTCGTCCATGTCCATGTGCTTCCGGCACTCGGCAGCACACATCGTGCCCATCGTCATCACGGCCATGAGCATCGCCTGCATGCTCGGCAGGTCCATGCCGGCCGGACGCATCATCATCCGCATACCGGTGTCGGCCATCATCGCCGTGTTGGAGCACATCGCGGCGCACGTGGCCATCTCGCCGCCCATGCGCATGTCGCTCGCGGAGCACATCGTGGCGGCCATCGACGCGGCGTTCATCGCCATCATCGTGTCCTGCATCACGTCCATGTCCATCGCTGCGGGCATGTCCGTCATCGACATGTTCTTCATCATCGCCATCGTGTCCATCGGAGGTCTCCGTCCGTCGTGGTCCCGAGGCGGGTCCGCCCCGTGGGTGTCAGCGTACGCGCGCCCCCGATGCGCTTCGTGAGCAGCAATGGTCGGGTCGGTGACCGCGACCCGACCATTGCTGCTCACCATCCGCGGTGCACGCGACCCCACGGCGGACGGGAGGCACGGGGCGGCCCCGCCACGGGCCTCCCGTCCGCCTCGCGGTGCGTCCAGGGCGCGCTACGGGTGCAGCAGCGCGGCGATCGCGACCAGGACGGGGACCGAGCCGATCGTCGAGATGAGCACCACGTCGCGGGCGACCGGGACCGCCGCGTCGTAGCGCTGCGCGTAGTTGAACACGTTCTGCGCCGCCGGCAACGCCGCCAGGGTGGTGAGCACGAACACGTCCTGGTCGCCGAGCCCGAACACGAACCGTGCGAACACGTACGCGACCGCCGGCATCACCACGAGCTTGATCGACGACGCCACGATGACGTCCGTCCGGATCGCCGGGTCCCGCAACGGCGCGGCACCGTGCAGGCTCATCCCGAACGACAGCAGGACGACGGGCACGGCTGCCGCACCGACCAGCGAGAACGGCTCGAGCACCGGGTCGGGCAGCGTGGTGCCGGTCGCCGAGAACACGAGGCCGACCAGCGAGGCGATGATGATCGGGTTCCGGAACGGCCCGGAGATCCGGCGTCCCCAGCCGCCGGCGCCCGAGGTCGCGGTGTCGAGGATCGTCAACGCGACCGGCGCGATGACGATGAGCTGCAACAGGATCACCGGCACCACCGCGGTCGCCTGCCCGAGCACGTACACGGCGACCGGCAGACCGATGTTGTTCGCGTTGACGTAGCTCGCGGCCAGGGCCCCGACCGTCGTGGTGGTGACGGGACGCCGCAGCACGAACCGGAAGACGGCCGCCGCCCCGAGTGCGACGACGGCCGCGCTCAGCAGCGAGACCCAGAGCATCGGGGACAGCAGCGACTCGATGTCGGCCGAGGCGATGGTGTGGAAGAGCAGGCAGGGCATGAGCACGAAGAACGCGAGGCGACTCATCACGAACTGTGCGTGCGGGCCGAGCAGTCCGATGCGCCCGACGACGTACCCACCGGCGATGATCGCGCCGATGATCGCGAAGCCGGTCAACACGCCACCCATCGCGTCCATCCTTGCACCATGTGACGTCGCTCAGGTCGGAAATGCGTTCGCATCGAATACCGTTGCAGGCACCATGACCTCGACGAACGCCGACACCCTCACCCGGTCCACCGACTCCAGCCAGCCCCTCGTACCCCTGCTCGAAGAGCGCTGGAGCCCCCGTTCCTACGACGAGACCGCGACGATCTCGGACGAGCAGTTCGACGCCGTCCTCGAGGCCGCCCGCTGGGCCGCATCGGCCATGAACTTCCAGCCCCGCCGCTTCATCGCGGGCCGTCGTGGCACCGAGACGTTCCGCAAGATCAACGAGAACCTGCTCGGCTTCAACGCCGCCTGGGCCTTCCGTGCCAGCGCCCTCGTCGTCGGCGTGCTCGAGACCGTGACCGAGGACGGCGACGAGCGCCCCTTCGCGCAGTACGACCTCGGCCAGTCGCTCGCCGCCCTGACCGTCCAGGCGCACGCCGAGGGCCTGCACGTGCACCAGATGGCGGGCATCGACGCCGCCGGCCTGCGTGCCGCGTTCGACCTGCCGGAGCGCTTCCTGCCCTTCACCGTGACCGCCATCGGCACCGTCGCGCACCCGTCGCAGCTCGACGAGAAGGCGGCCGAGCGCGAGGTCGCACCGCGCACCCGCCTGCCCCTCGACGAGGTCGTGCTCGTCAAGGAGTAGTCATCGGTACCAGCACGCGGCCGCGTCCCCGCCGGGGCGCGGCCGCTGCCGTACCCGCTGCCGCGTAGAATGTCGTGACATGCAGCCCGAGATGAACTTCTACACCCGCAAGTGGGTCCGCCCCGAGGACCTCAACGCCAACGGCACCCTGTTCGGCGGCAGCCTGCTCCGCTGGATCGACGAAGAGGCCGCGGTCTACGCGATCATCCAGCTCGGCAACGGCAAGGTCGTCACGAAGTACATGTCGGAGATCGAGTTCGTGTCCTCGGCGAAGGAGGGCGACATCGTCGAGATCGGCCTCGTCGCCACCCGCTTCGGCCGCAGCTCGCTCACGATGCGGGCCGAGGCGCGGAACCTCTTCACGCACCGCAGCATCCTCACCATCGACGAGGTCGTGTTCGTGAACCTCGACGACGACGGCAACCCGGCGCCGCACGGCTACACGGACATCACGTACGACCGCGACCGGGTCCCCGCGACGCACCGCGCCTGACCCGCGTGACCGCGCGTGACCCCGCAGACATCGCGCACGTGCCGGGCGCTGTGAGCACCGCACCCGGCACGTGATCGGTGGCCTCTGGCAGGATCGGGGCATGACCACGCCCCGCCTCGTCGCCTTCGACCTGGACGACACCCTCGCCCCGTCGAAGTCCTCCCTCGACCCCCGCATGCTCGAGACCTTCGCGTCCCTGCTCGAGGTCGTGCCGGTCGCGGTCATCTCCGGCGGCAACTTCACGCAGTTCGAGCAGCAACTCGTCACCCCGCTCCGCCACCGCGACGGCCTGACCCTCGACGACCTGCACCTGCTGCCGACGTGCGGCACGCGGTACTACCGCTGGTCCGACGACGACTGGGCCCTGCAGTACGCCGAGGACCTCACCGACGACCAGAAGGCGCGCGCCCTCGCAGCGGTCGAGTCCGTCGCGAAGGACGCCGGCTACTGGGAGTCCGAGACCTGGGGCGACATCCTCGAGGACCGCGGCTCGCAGATCACGTTCTCCGCGCTCGGCCAGGCCGCTCCGGTCGACGTCAAGAAGCAGTGGGACCCGACCGGCGCGAAGAAGGACGACCTCCGTCGCCGGGTGCAGGCGGAGCTCCCCGACCTCGAGGTGCGATCCGGCGGCTCGACCAGCGTCGACATCACCCGCAAGGGCATCGACAAGGCGTACGGCATGCAGCGTCTCGCCGAGATCACCGGCATCGCGCTCGACGACATGCTCTTCGTCGGCGACCGGCTCGATCCCGAGGGCAACGACTACCCGGTGAAGGCCCTCGGTGTGCCGTGCCACGCGGTCGAGGGCTGGGAGGACACCGACGCCTTCCTGACCGAGCTCATCCCGACCCTGCGCTGACCGCGCGGCAGCCGACGGCGCGGCAGCCGACCCCGCGTCAGCCCAGGCTGCGGACGGCCTCGACGAAGGCGCGGATCTTCGCCGGGTCCTTGACCCCGCGCTCGGACTCGACGCCGCTCGACACGTCGACACCGTCGGGGTCGAGCGCCTCGACCGCGGCGACGACGTTGGCGGGGGTGAGGCCGCCCGCGAGGATCCAGGCCTCGTCGATCCCGCCCTCGATCACAGCGGGGTCGATCAGCCGACCGCTGCCCGGCACGGCGGCGTCGAGCAACAGCAGGTCGTGGTCGTACGAGGCGCGCTGCTCGGCGGTCTCACGCAGGTAGTCCTCGGCCGCGAGGGCTCGGATGGTGAAGAAGCCGGCGTCGCGGGCTCGGGCGAAGTCGGTCGCGGCTTCGCCACCGTGCAGCTGCAGGGTGGTGAGCCCGACCTCGGACGCGATGCCGACGATCTCGTCGATCTTCTGGTCGCGGAAGACCCCCACGGCGTCGATGCCGTCCGGCAGCCGTTCGACGAGTTCCTTCGCCAGGTCGGCCGTCACGGTGCGGGGGCTGTTCGCGGCGAAGACGAACCCGACCGCGTCGGCGCCCGCGTCGACGGCGGCGTCCACGGTGTCGGGCGTCGACAGGCCGCAGATCTTGATCCAGCGCTGGTCGGTCATGCTGTCCATCCTGCCAGGGACCACGGACGAACGGGACGCGCGGGCGACGTCAGTGCAGCATGCCCGCGACGTAGGCGGAGCCGCACGCGACCAGCACGCCGAACGCCGCGAACGAGCCGACGAGCACGTTCCGCCGACGCCAGCGGCGGACGGCCGAGAACGTGCCGCGCTTCGCGTGCCGGTGGGCCGCCCGGTGCATCCGGTGATCGCGCTGGTGCTTGACCCGCTCGGGTCCGAGCGGCACCGGGCCGGTGACCTGTGTGGAGCCGCCTCGCAGGGCGTTCGCGATCGCGACCGCGGTCGGACGACGCTCCGGGTCGCGGGCGGTCATCCGGCTGAGCAGTTCGCGCCACTCCGAGGCGACGTCGTCGGGGATCTCGGGGTCGTGCCGCAGGCGGGCCAGTGCCGCCTCGATCAGGGTGCCGGAGTACTCCTGCTTGCCGGTCAGGGACTCGAGCAGCACCAGTCCGAGCGAGTACACGTCGGTGGCGAAGCTGATCGGCTCACCGGCGACCTGCTCGGGGCTCAGGTACGCCGCCGTGCCGATGATCGTGCCGTCGTTCGTCAGGCGCGAGCCGTCGACGAAGTGCGCGACGCCGAAGTCGGTGAGCTTCACGGTCCGGGCGAAGCCGGACGAGCCCTCGTCGCTGATCAGGATGTTGGCGGGCTTGACGTCCCGGTGCACGATGCCGCGCGAGTGCACGTAGGCCAGGGCATCGGCGAGCTGGGCGCCGAGGTCGGCCACCTCGTAGTTGTGCAGGGCCCCCTCGGACAGTCGGCGCAGCAACGTCGTGTCGGCGATGAGCTCCATCACGATGAACCGGTGCGGGCCGTCGGGGAAGTCGTGCGTGCCGGCGTCGTAGAGCGGGATGAGCCCGGGGTGCGACAGCATGCTGAGGAGCCGGATCTCGCGCTCCTGCCGGACGCGGTCGGCCGTCGTCATCTTGTCCGGCGTCGCGAAGAGCTTCACGGCGACGGCGCGGTAGGTGTGCTCGTCGCGGGCCTCGTAGACGGTCCCCATGCCACCCGTGCCGATGAGCTTCACCAGTCGGTACCGGCCCGACAGGACCGTCTCCGTCCGCAAGCCGTCGAGCAGGGTCATGGTGTCCGTCGTTCCGTCGGGAGCCGCAGGTTCCGCGGCTGCTGCCGGCGTGTTGGCTCACGAGAAACGGTACGCGTCCGACTCCCGTTTTGGGCGGGTGTTATGACATCGTGATCGGCGTACTTCCCTGTGTTCATGCGGATGCATCAGGGTACCGTTCGACCTCCGACCAGGGTGAGCGATCACGCAAGGAGGACAGCGATGGCACTGACGAAGGGTGACGAGGTGCACTGGAACACCTCGCAAGGGAAGACGACCGGGAAACTCGTGCGGAAGCGCACGAGCGACTTCGAGTTCGACGGTCAGACGTTCAAGCCGACCGACGACGATCCGTACTGGATCGTCGAGTCGGAGAAGAGCGGCAAGCAGGCCGCGCACAAGGAGTCGGCGCTGACCAAGGCCTGACGACGACCGGCTCAGTCGCGGGCGGGCTCGGCGCGACGACGACCTCGTGCGCCCCCGCTCGCGGCACCGTCACCGTTGCCGCCTCCGTCCGCACGACGGTCTGCCCGCCACCGTCGCACCCGCCGGACCACGAACGTCACCACGACGACCGCGATCGCGACGTAGAGCACCCGGTCGATCCACTCGGTGTACTGCTCGACGCGGTCGTACTGCGAGCCGAACGCGGCACCGAGCAGCACGAGTGCGCTGTTCCAGATCCCGCTCGCGATGATCGTGAACACCGAGAACGTGCCGAGGTGCATGCGGTCAGCGCCCGCGGGCAGGGAGATGAGGCTGCGCACGATCGGGACGAAACGGCCGAAGAACACCGCGCTCTTGCCGTGCCGGTGGAACCACGCGGCGGCCTTGCGGAAGTCGTCCTCGTCGACCAGGGGGAGCTTGCCGAACCACCGCGTGGTGCGCTCGAACCCGATCTTCGCGCCGAGCCAGTAGAGCACCAGCGCCCCGAGGTAGGACCCGAGCGTCGCCAGCACGAGGACGAGGACGAGGTTCATCTGCCCGGCGCCCGCCAGGAACCCGGCCAGCGGCAGGATGAGCTCGGACGGGATCGGCGGGAACACCGTCTCGATGAAGAGCATGAGCGCGACGCCCCACTCCCCCAGGGCGTCGATGATCTGGAGCACGAGGCCGGAGAGTCCGCCCAGGTCCGAGGGAGCGGTGGAGTCGCCGGTGGCGACGGTCATGGCACGGGCGGTCACGGCAGTCGTCATGCCCCCAGCATCCCTGAGCGCCCTGTCAGGACCCGGCGCGGTACCTGAACGTCAGCCGAGTCCCATGTGCGAGGTCCGCACGTGCGTCAGCGACCGCGCGAGGGCACCGCGGGCGACGGCGTCGCGACCCACCGTCGACGGCACGACCTCGACGGGGTGCCGGAGCTGGGGCATGACCACCGCGGCGAGCGCCTCGGCGAACACCGACGCCGCCGGCAGGACCTCGCCCCCGACGACCACGATCTCGGGGTCGATCGTCGTGACGAGCTGCACGACGCCCGGTGCCACGTCGTCCGCGAAGGCGCGGACGACGTCGACCGCCGCCGGGTCCGGACCGTCCTCGCCGACGCGACCCGGCGCTGCGCCCCCGCGCCCGGCTGCGGCGAAGACCGACTCGAGGTCCGTGTCGGACGTGATCCGGGCCTCCAGGCGGGCGGGCGCACCGGGCCACCCGGTCGAGGCCAGGCCGCCCATCTCGCCAGCCGCACCGCGCGCCCCGCGCGCCAACGCCCCGTCGATGACGTAGGCCGCACCGATCTGCCGACCCATCACCAGGTACAGGCCATCCTGGACGCCCCGGAAGCGCCCCCACATCGCCTCGGCGGTGGCGGCGAGCTTGGCGTCGTTGTCGAAGAACGTCGCGATGCCGGGGAAGAGGTCCTGGATCCGGCCGGGCACGCGGCGCTCGACCCACTCGGGCACCGCGACCGTGTAGTCGATCTCGCCGGCGCGGTCGACGACGGCGGGGACGCCGAACGTGGCGGCGAGGACCGGGGACGCCTCCGAGTCGGCCGTCAGGCGGCGGACGACGTCCTGCACGCTCGTCCAGGCCTGCTCCGCGTCGGCGAGGTCGGCGTAGCGCTCCTCGACCCGGGTGAGGGTGTTCCCGCGCAGGTCGGCGCGGATGCCGACGATGCCGTGCAGTCCGAGGTCGACGCCGAGCACGGAACCGGCGGTGGCGTCCGCGGCGAAGCGCTTGGCCCGGCGGCCGGCCTTGTTCGGGGTGGCGATCGCCTCGGCCTCGGTCACCCAGCCCTCGTCGACCAGGTCTGCGAGCGCCGCCTCGACCGTGGGGCGGGAGAGCCCGACGGTGCGGCTGAGCTCGGTCACGGTGCGCGACGCGTCGTCGCGCAGGAGCTCGTCGAGGATGGCCCGGGAGTTCATGAGTCGGAGCACACCCGGCGTCGTCCCCACGACACTCGGGATCGTTGACACGGTCTCGTCCACGGCCATAGCCTCCACATTACGAAAGATCATTGAGGAATGGTGGACTCCGACATGCTCATCCCACGACCGCGCCGCGCCGTCCCCGGCACCGGCGCCTTCGAGATCACCCCGTCGACCCGCATCGCAGCGGACGCAGCGAGCGGATCGGTCCGACTGTACCTGCAGCAGACGCTCCGGGCGTCGACCGGCCAGCCGGTCCGCGACGCAGCGGAGGACGTGGCCGTCGACGGGGCGGCCTCCGCCGACGGGTCGGTGCGGACGAGCGTCATCTCGCTACGCGTCACCGACGACCCCTCCCTGCCCGCCGGTCCGCCGTCGCCCGAGGGCGAGCGCGCCGAGTCCTTCCGCCTGACCGTCACACCCGACGGTGTCGACGTCGCGGGCGGCTCGGCCGCCGGCGTGTTCTACGGCGTCCAGGCGCTCCTCCAACTGCTGCCCGCCGACGTGTACCGGAGCGGCCGCGTCGGCACCGGGCCGTGGTCCGTCCCGTCCACCATCGTCGAGGACGCCCCCGCCTTCGCCTGGCGCGGCGTCATGCTCGACGTCGCGCGGCACTTCCGCACCAAGCACGAGGTCATGCGCGTCGTCGACCAGCTCGCGGCGCACCGGATCAACCGGCTGCACTTCCACCTGACGGAGGACCAGGGCTGGCGCATCGAGATCCGGAAGTACCCGCGCCTGACCGAGGTCGGGTCGTGGCGCCGCGAGTCCCAGGTGGGCGCACACGTCCCCGACGCCGACGGCGTGCTGCGCCCGGCATCGTTCGACGGCCGCCCGCACGGCGGCTACTACACGCAGGACGACATCCGCGAGATCGTCGCCTACGCGGCAGACCGGTTCGTCACCGTCGTCCCCGAGATCGAGACCCCCGGACACGTCCGTGCCGCGCTGGCCGCCTACCCGTCGCTCGGCGTGCACCCCGAGACGCCGGTGGAGGTCTGGACCGAGTGGGGCATCACCGACGACGTCCTGAACGCCGACGACAGCACCGTCGACTTCTTCAAGGACGTCCTCGACGAGGTCATCGCGCTCTTCCCCTCGCGCTACATCGGCATCGGCGGCGACGAGTGCCCGAAGGTGCAGTGGGTCGAGGACCCCCGCACGCAGGAGCGCATGCGTTCACTCGGGCTCGAGGACGAAGAGCAGCTGCAGGCCTGGATCATCGGGCAGCTCGCGGCACACGTCGCCTCGCACGGGCGGCAGGCGTTCGGCTGGGACGAGATCCTCGAGGGCGGCACGCTCGACCCCTCGGCGACCATCGTGTCGTGGCGCGGTCTGACCGGCGCCCGGACGGCGGCGAAGCGCGGGCACGACGTGATCTCGTCGCCCGACGACCAGGCCTACCTCGACTACCGCCAGAGCGACCTGGCGACCGAACCGATCCCGGTGTCCATCGTGCTGACGGTCGACGACGTCTTCGGGTTCGACCCGGTGCCGTCCGGCCTGACCGAGTCCGAGCGCGCCCACGTCATCGGCGGCCAGGGCAACATGTGGACGGAGCACGTCGACACCGCCCGGAAGCTCGACTACCAGCTGTTCCCGCGGGTGGCGGCGTTGGCCGAGGCGCTCTGGTCGGCGGACGTCACCGGACCGCGCGACGTCGCCGAGTTCCGCGGGCGGTTGGCCGAGCACACCGCGCGGCTCGAGGCGATGGGGATCGAGTACCGGCACGAGGCCGGGCCGTTCCCGTGGGAGCAGCGTCCGGGCGTCCCGGGGCGGCCGCACTCGCGCGAGGACCGCGCCGCCTACATCGACGCGATCACCGCGAACATCGCCGAGTAGGGAGCGCTCACCCAGCGCGCGGGCGTGCTCACGCGCTCACGCCTGCCCCTTCTCGCCGCGCCGAGGTTCCACGACCCGCCGCTCACTTCCGCCGAGGTTCCACGAACGGCCGCGCATGCCCCCAAGGTTCCGAGATCTCGGAACCTCACGGGGTGGGTGCGACCGCGGACGGACGGGAGGCCCGGTGCCAGCTGGCACCCCTCCCTCGCAAGCTCGGTCGGCGCGCCCCGCGCAACGCTTCGCGTTGCCGCTGAGCGGGGCGCGCCCGTCCGTCACGCGGTGACGTCGACTACACGGCGACGGCCACGCGGTCGTCTGCAGTCTCGGACACGGCGGCGTCCGTCGCCGGGGCCCGACGCACGAACTTCTTCAGCCCGACGAGCACCAGCGCGGACACGATCGTGCCGGCCAGGATCGCGACGATGAACATCGCGACGTCCCCGATGGCGAAGAACACGAAGATCCCACCGTGCGGCGCCCGCGAGGTCACACCGGCAGCCATCGAGATCGCACCCGTGACCGCGGCACCGACCATCGATGCCGGGATCACGCGCAGCGGGTCGGCGGCCGCGAACGGGATCGCGCCCTCGGAGATGAAGGACGCCCCGAGCAGCCAGGCGGCCTTGCCGTTCTCGCGCTCGGGCTTCGTGAAGCCCTTGCGGTACAAGACGGTCGACGCGAGTGCCAGGGCGAGCGGCGGCACCATGCCGGCAGCCATCACGGCGGCCATGATCTCGAACGGCACGACGTTGGTGGCGGTCCCGGCGCCGAGCCCGGCGACGGCGAACGCGTAGGCGACCTTGTTGACCGGGCCGCCGAGGTCGAAGGCCATCATCAGGCCGAGGATGATGCCGAGCAGGATCGCCGAGGCGCCGGACAGCGAGTTGAGGAACTCGGTCAGCTGGGTCATGAGCCAGGCGATCGGTCCACCGAGCACGAGCAGCATGAGGCCGGAGGCGATGATCGACGCGAACAGCGGGATGATCACGACGGGCATCAGGCCACGCAGCCAGCGCCAGGTCGGGATGCGACCGATCCAGTACGCGGCGGCACCGGCGATGAGGCCACCGATCAGGCCACCGAGGAACCCGGCGTTCATGAAGACGGCGATGGAACCGGCGACGAAGCCGGGCGCGATGCCGGGTCGGTCGGCCATGGCGTAGGCGATGTACCCGGCGAGTGCCGCGACGAGGAAGCCGAGCGACACGGAGCCGATCTGGAACGCGGCGGCACCGAGGTAGTAGCGCAGCCCCTCCGGCGGCAGGTCGACCAGGTTGTAGTGCTGGAGCGCGAAGACCGCGTTGTTCACGCCGTCGTCACCGTGGGTGAGCGCGATGCCGTAGCCGGCGAGCAGGAAGCCGAGCGCGATGAGCAGCCCGCCGCCCGCGACGAACGGGATCATGTAGCTGACGCCGGTGAGCAGCCAGCGCTTGAGCGCTTGGCCGAAGTGCTCGTTCTTGGCGGTGGACGCACCGTCGACGGCTGCACCGCCCTGGACGCGTGCGGCGTTCGGGTCGTCCGAGGCACGGATGGCCTCGGCGATCATCTTGTCGGGCTCGTCGACGCCGCGCTTGACGGGGCCCGAGACGAGCGGCTTGCCGGCGAAGCGACCGCGGTCGCGGACGTCGACGTCGACCGCGAACACGACGGCGTCGGCGCGGGCGATGAGGGCAGGGTCGAGGGGCTCGACCTGCGAGGACCCCTGGGTCTCGACGTGCATCTCGGCACCGGCGCGCTGCGCCGCGGCGACGAGGGCGTCGGCCGCCATGTAGGTGTGCGCGATGCCGGTCGGGCAGGCGGTGACGCCGACGAAGACCTTGCGGCCCGGCGCGGGTGCGGCGGTCGGACTGGAGGCGCTGCTCGCCTTCCCGACGCCGGCTTCGGACACCTCGCCGCTCACCTCGCGGTCGACGAGCTGGACGATCTCGTCCGGGGTGGCTGCGGCGCGCAGGGCGGCGGTGAAGTCGTCACGGATGAGCGCACGGGCCAGGGTCGAGAGGACCGTCAGGTGGTCCTTATCGGCCCCTTCGGGTACGGCGATCATGAACACGATGTCGGCGTCGCCGTCCGGGGCGCCGAACGACACCTTCCGGGCGAGACGCGCGAACGCCAGGGTCGGCTCGGACACCGACGCCGATCGGGCGTGCGGGATCGCGATGCCGCCGGGAACCCCGGTGCCGACGCTGGCCTCACGCTTGATGGCGTCCTCGGCCAGGACCCGGCCGTCGGCGGCGCGGCCGGTCGCGGCGACGCGGTCGGCGAGGACGCGGATGACGTCGGCCGAGGTGGCACCGAGGTCCTCGTCGAGGCCGACGAGCTGGGCGCTGATGAGGCGCGGACTCGAGTCTGCGGACATGTGCTTGCTCCTTCGCAATGGCGCTGATCGCGCGGGTCGTGCAGGTGTTCGGGGAGTGGGGGTGTTCGAGCTGGGGCGGGGGTCAGGCGGGCTCGGGTGCCGGGTGCGTCGTGAGCACCCGGACCGAGATCGCCGTCGGGTCGGTGTGGTCGAGGGCGGGCACGTCGCTGCCGGGCAGGGCTGCTGCGGCGGCTCCGGTCGCGACGGCCTGGGCGAGGCGCTGCTCGGGCGACGCTCCGGCCACCTCGGCGAGCAGGTAGCCCGCGAGCGAGGAGTCCCCCGCGCCGACGGTGGAGCGGGCGACGATCCGCGGTGCTGCGGCGGCGAAGGCGCCCTCGTCCGACACCAGCACGGCGCCGGCGCTGCCGAGGGTCAGCAGGACCGAGCCGACGTTCCGGTCGCGTAACCGCTCGGCAGCGGCCACGGCGGCGTCGAGGTCCTGCTCGTAGGTGTCGGGGTCGCCGCCGACGACCTCGGCGAGCTCCTCGGCGTTCGGCTTGACCAGGTCGATCCGCTCGCCGGACTGCAGCAGTGCGGTGAACGGGACGCCGGACGAGTCGACCGCGATCCGGACGTCCTCACCGTGGCGTGCGCGGACGGCGCGGACGAGCACGGCGAGCGCGTCGTCGGGGAGTCCGGGCGGGAGCGACCCGGCGAAGACCACCCAGCGGGCGGCGGGTCCGGTGGCGGTCGCCGCGGCCGTGTCGGCGACCAGGTCGGCCAGGTCGTCCAGCCGGCCGGCGAACGAGGGACCGGGCTCGTTGAGCTTCGTGGTGGTGCCGGTCGGCTCGGTCACGGTGACGTTCGAGCGGAGCGGCGCACCGATCGACAGTGCCGCGGCGGGGATGCCGCGCGTGGCGAGACCGAGCAGCACGGGGTCGAGCTCGTCGCCGGGCAGCACGGCGATGGTGTCCCCACCGCTCGCGACGACGACGCGGGACACGTTGACGCCCTTGCCGCCGGGCTCCGCGGTGGAGCGGATGGCACGCTGGACGGCGCCGCGCTGCAGTTCGCCGGAGAGCTCGATGGTGCGGTCGAGGCTCGGGTTCGGCGTGACGGTGACGATGCGGCGGCTCATGCGACGACGACCTCGACGTCGGCGTCGGTCAGGGCGCCGGCGAGGTCGGCCGGCGGCTCCTGGTCGGTGACCACGGTGTCGATCTCGTCGAGCCGGGCGAAGCGCATCAGGGCCTCGACCCCGTGCTTCGCGGCGTCGGCGAGCACGACGGCTCGGCGGGCGGCGAGGACGTAGGCGCCCTTGACCGCGGCCTCGTACTCGTCCGGGGTGCTCAGCCCGAAGCCGGCGGACAGGCCGTTCGTGCCGACGAAGGCGATGTCGGGCCGCAGGGCGCTGATCTGCTCGACGGTGGCGGTCCCGACGGCGGCGCTCGTGACCCCGCGCACCCGGCCACCGAGCAGGTGCAGCTCGACGTGCTCGCTGTGCTGCAGGGTCGCGGCGATCGGGACGGAGTTCGTGATGACGGTGAGGGTCGCGCCAGCGGTGGCGGGTTCCCACCGTGCGAGTTCGGCGGCGACGGCGGCGCAGGTGGTGCCGGCGTCGATCGCGATCGAGCCCGTGAATGTCGAGGGCACCAGGCGCATCGCGGCGCGGGCGATGTCGGACTTCGCGGAACCGTGCTGCCCTTCGCGCTCGGCGACGGAGAGTTCGACGACGCTCGAGCGACCGATCGGCACCGCTCCCCCGTGCACGCGGCGTAGGACCCCGGCGGACTCGAGGGTGTCGAGGTCACGGCGCACGGTCTCGGTGGTGACGTCGAAGTGCTCGGCCAGATCGGCGACGGAGACCCGGCCGGCGTCCTGCAGCGCTGCTGCGATCGCGTCGTGCCGCTCGGTTGCGTACATGCCCGAACTCCTTCGTTCCCGTGGGTTTCAGGAACCATAAGCCACAAACCCACACAAACACAACCACCCCGCCCCGCGTCCCTCCCCGCCCCCTCCCGCTCCCTCCCCCAAGGTTCCGAAATCTCGGCATCTCGCGCGAACCGCAGCCTTTCCGTGGAACCTCGGCGTCCAGCACGCGGCATGTCGTGGAACCTCGACGGACGGCACACGCACGAACACCCCACACGCACGAACACCCCGCCGCGTGTGTGCGACGGGGTGTTCGGTCGAGCGGGTCAGCCCTTGACGGCTCCCGCGGTCATACCACTGACCAGCCGACGCTGGACGATGAGGAAGAAGACGACCACGGGGATCGAGAACAGCACGCTCGCCGCCATCAGCCCACCGAAGTCCGTGCCCTTGTTCGTCGAGAAGCCGGCGAGCCAGACCGGCAGCGTGTACATCCCCTGGTCCTTGAGCATCACGTACGCGATCAGGTAGTCGTTCCACGCCGCGATGAACGCGAACACGCTCGTGGCGATGACCCCGGGCATCACGAGCGGGAACAGCACGCTCCACAGGATCCGGAAGGTGCCGGCCCCGTCGACCTTCGCGGCCTCTTCGATCTCGACGGGCACGGCCACGAAGAACCCGCGCATCACCCAGATCGAGAACGGCAGCACGCTCGCGACGTACGCCAGGATCAGCCCGACGTAGCTGTTGAGCAGACCGAGCGTCTGGAACGACAGGAACAGCGGGATGAGCAGTGCGCCCGACGGGATCATCTGCACGAACAGGATGCCGACCAGGATCGCCCGCCGCCCGCGGAACCGGAACCGCGACAGCGCCGCCGACGCCAGGAACCCGACCACGATCGACAGCAGCACGGCGGCCACCACGACGATGGTCGAGTTCCGCAGGTAGACCAGGAAGCCCTCTTGCGTGAGCGCGCGGGTGAAGTTGTCGAGCGTGGGGTGCAGTGGTGCCCAGATCGGGGTCATGGTGGTGACCTCGTCCGCCGGCTTGAAGGCGGTGTTCACCATCCAGTAGATCGGGAACACCCACACCAAGCAGAACACCACCGCGATGGTGTTCGCCACCACGCGCGGCTTCCGCTTCCGCGCCCGCACCGGCGCAGCATTCGAGACGGTCACAGGTCCTCCTCCCCGCTGCGGACGAGCCGGCGGATGTAGTAGCTGGTGAGCGCGCCGAGGATCACGGTCGAGATGACGGCGATCGCGGCGCCCTGGCCGTAGGCGTTGGAGACGAACGACTTCACGAACGTCCAGATGCCCAGCGTCAGGGTGGCCTCTTCCGGACCGCCCCTCGTGAGCAACCAGATCTGGTTGAAGACGTTGAAGTCCCAGATCACCGACAGGATCGACACGAGCAGCAGCGTCGGGGCGAGTGCCGGCAGCGTGATCGCGCGGTACATCGTCCACGTCGAGGCACCGTCGAGCGCCCCGGCCTCGTAGTACTCCGGCGCGATCTGCGACTGTGCGGCGTACAGCGTCAGGGCGACGAACGGCACGGCCTGCCAGATCACGAGCGTGAGCACGATCGTGTACGCCTGCCCGGGGTGCGACGCCCAGTTGTCCTGCGTGTGGTCGCCGAACACCCGCAGCTGCGTGATGAGCCAGTTGAGCACCCCGTAGAAGGGCTGGAACAGCCACTGCCACACCAGGCTCGATGCGACGTTCGGCATCGCCCAGGCCAGCACGAGCACGACGCTGACCACGGTGCGCATGGCGACGCCCAACCGGGTGAGCAGCTGCGCGACGCCCATCCCGATGACGATCGTGCCGAGCACCATCGCCCCGGTGACCAGGACGGTGCGCAGGATGACCGGCCAGAACGACGCGTCGGTCAGAACGTTCGTGTAGTTCGAGACCCCGGCGAACCCGGCTTCCCCGGTGAAGATCGCCCGGAGCCCGTAGTCCTGGAACGAGATGACGACGAGCCGGACGAGCGGGTAGACGACGAGCGCGAGCAGCAGGATCGCCGCGGGCGCCAGCAGGACGAGCGGTGCGCGCGACGCCACCGCCGACAGACGACGCGCCCCGCGGCCGGGACGAACCGGCCGCCCGAACCCGGCACCGCCGCTGCCCCCGGTGCCCCCGGCGCCCGCGCCCCTGGTCCCCCCGCCGCCGGCGACCGGCTCGGACTGCTCCGAACCGGTCGCCTGCTCTGCAGTGGAGGTCATCGACTACTGCTGCGCGTTCAGCGCGGTCGTGAGGTGCTTCGAGAAGCCCTCGGCGGCCTGCTCCGGCGACTTCCGCCCGGTGGCGATGTCCGCGAACATCGACTGGAACGACGCGTCGCCCTCGATGGTCGCCCAGCCCGGTGTCGCCGGGGTCGGACGGCTCGTGCCCGCTGCCGCGAAGTACGGCTTGTGCAGGGTGTCGACGTCGTCGGCCACGGCGTCGAGCAGCTCGGTCGAGTTCGGCTCCCAGCCGTCCACACCGAACACCTGGTCCTGCTGGAACTCCTTCGAGGTCAGGATCTTCAGGTAGTACAGCGCGAGGTCCTGGTTGGCGGCCTTCGCCGGGATCCCGAGGTCGGAGCCACCGAGGAACACCGGCTGCGTCTTGCCGTCGGTCTGCGAGGGCATCGGGAACGTACCGATCTGGTCGGCGAGCGCCGGCTTCGCCGTGGTGATCGAACCGATCTCCCACGCCGAGCCGAGGAACGCCGAGGTGTTGCCCTGCGCGAAGACGTCGCTCTGCGAGGGCTTGTCGGTGTTGATGTCCTGCGTCGACTTCGCGGAGTAGTCGTTCTGGAACGTCTTCCACGCCGTCAGGCCCTGCACGGCGTCGTCGGAGTCGAGCTTCCCGGTCCACTTGCCGTCCTTGTCGGAGGCGATCTCGCCGCCGGCGTCCCAGACCCACTGCAGCCCGCCGTACCAGTACTGGCCGGGCATGTAGAAGGCGGAGAAGTCGCTTGCCGTGTTGGCGGCCTTGACCTTGTCCAGGTCGGCGGTGAGCTCGTCGTAGGTGGTCGGCACGTCGGTGACGCCGGCGTCCTTCCAGACCTTCTTGTTGTAGACGACGGCACGGTTGCCGGCGAACAGCGGAGCACCGTAGAGCTTGTCGTCCACCGTGGCCGGCCCCTCGAGCCCGGTGAGCCAGGTCTGGCCATCCTTGAGTTCGTTGCGGTACGGCGTGAGGTCCATGAGACCGCCGGCCGCTGCGTAGACCGGCACCTGGGTGTTGCCGAGGTCGACCACGTCCGGGGCGTCGTCCTGGGCGAGCGCCGTGGTGAGCTTCGTGGTGATCCCGTCCCACTGCTGGGTCTGGATCTTCACCTTCGCCCCGGTGTCCTTCGTGAACTGCTTCTGAGCTGCGTCGAGGACCTTGTCGCTCAGGTCGCCGTTCATCATCCAGACGGTGATGGTCTTGCCCTTGCCATCGGGTGTGCCGATGGCCTTCGTGCCGCCGTCGGAAGCTCCGTTGCTTCCGGCGGAGCACCCGGTGAGGGCGAGCGCGGCCGCCAGGCCGAGCGCACCGAGTGCGGCGAAACGCGTGCGTGTCACGTTGACTCCCTTGGTCCGGCCTTTATGAAAGGTCGTTGCGTATTCGCAATAGAAGACCTTCCGAGAGCCCTTGTCAACCATTGGATCGGTCCCTGTGAGCGGGTTCGATCCGCGTGTTTCCGGGGGATCACGGATGGCGAACAGATCGTCGCCAACGCTTGACGCGACTGGTCATGACCAGGCATGATCTGCGCCACGCGTCGACGGGGTGGACGGAACGACCGGGAGGCGCGGTGCCGGTCCCGCAGACCGGCACCGGGCCTCCCGGATCACCACCACGGCCTCAGACGGCCGCCAGGGCGGACGTCGGTGGGATGCGCGCTGCGCGCGCGGCCGGGTACCACCCGGACACTCCGCCGATCACGACGGTCGCGCCGAGCCCGCCGCCGACGGCCCACAGCGGGATCGCCACCGGCCACCCCTGCGCCAGGGCGAAGGCGACCGTCACCCCGACCCCGATCACCACACCGGCCACCCCGCCCAGGAACGACAGCAGCAACGACTCGACCAGGAACTGGTCGCGGATGTTCCGCCGCCGCGCTCCGAGGGCTCTCCGCACCCCGACCTCGGCACGACGTTCCAGCACGGTGATCACCATCGTGTTCGCGACGCCGATGCCGCCGACGAGCAGCGCCACGCCGCCGATGCCGACCAGCAACCCGGTGAACGAGTCGTCGGTGGCGTCCTTCGCGGCGAGCGCGTCGGACGGTCGGGTCACGCCGACGTCCTGCGGGGACCCCGGGCTGATCGCATTCGCCAGGATGTCCCGTGCCGGTGCGACTCGCGACGGGTCGACGCGGGTGTAGACGGCGGTCGGCGCCCCGTCGAACCCGAGCTGCCGGGCGAGGCCGCGGGGGACGAACACCTGGCTGTCCAGGTCGTCGGCGAGCGCGATCGGCTCCAGGATCCCGACCACCTGCACCCACTGCCCGCCGATCCAGACGCGGCTGTCGGCACGGACCCGGTCGATGCCGAGTGCCGACGCGGCGGCCGCACCGAGCACCACCTGCGGCGGAGCCACGACCGAGTCATCGATCCAGCGCCCGGACCCGAGCTCGCCGCCGAGCACGCGCGGCACGTCGCCCCAAGCCGCCATCACGCCGATGCCCTTCGTCTCCGGCGGCGGGATGAACTCGTTGCGGTATACGGCCGCGTCGACCACGGTGCCGACCGCGGCAGCCGACTGCACGTCGTCCTGGCGGAGTGCCGACTCGAGTGCGGTGGACGGCAACGGCGGCACGTCACCGAACCCCTGGGCCTGCGTGGCGGTGAGCACGTTCGTGCCGAGGGCGTCGAGCACCTGGTCGAGCTTCGCCTTGCTCGACGACGAGATCCCGACGACGGCGATCATCGCGGCGATGCCGATCGCGATGCCGAGCGCCGACAGGACGACACGGCCGGGTCTGGTGCGCAGCCCGAACACCCCGAGCCGGAGCAGGTCAGCGGCACCCAACCGTGCTCGCACGCCGGTCACCGGCCGCCACCGATGGCAGCGGCGATGTCCCCAGCCGGCCCGACCGCCGAGTCGTGCTCCACCAGACCGTCACGCATCCGGACCTGCCGCGGCAACGAGGCTGCGAGGCCCAGGTCGTGCGTGATGACGAGGACCGTGGTGCCGGTGGCGTTCAACGCACGCAGGAGCGTCACGATCGCCGCACCGGAGGCGGAGTCCAGCGCGCCGGTCGGCTCGTCGGCGAGCAGGATCGTGGGGTTCCCGACGATCGCGCGGGCGATGGCCACGCGCTGCTTCTCACCCCCGGAGAGCTGGGTCGGGCGGTGGTCGGTGCGGTGCCCGAGGCCGACTCGTTCCAGGGCCTCGTGGGCGCGTCGGCGCCGTTCACGTCGCCCGGTCGCCGAGTACAGGAGCCCGTCGGCGACGTTCTCCGCCGCGGTGGCACCGGCCTGCAGGTGGAACTGCTGGAACACGAAGCCGACGTGCTCAGCTCGCAGCGCGGACAAGGCGTTGTCGGACATGGTCGCGACGTCGTTCCCGGCGATCGACACCGAGCCCTGCGTGGGACGGTCGAGGGTCCCGACGATGTTGAGCATCGTGGACTTGCCGGACCCGGACGGACCGACGACCGCGACGAGCTCCCCGGCGGCGACGTCGAGCGTCACCCCGCGGAGCGCGCCGACGTCGCCGTAGGTCTTCGTGACCTCGCGCAGGGCGAGGACCGGCCCCGTGCCGCTCATCCCGGCACCACCACGCGGTCGCCTTCCGCGACGTTCCCGGTGATCGCGATCCGGCCGTCGGCGATGAACCCGGGGGTCACGGGAACCCGCTTCGTCGTGCCGTCGCGCCGCACCACGTCCACCGCGTACGCGCCGTTCCCCGTCGTCACGAGTGCCGCGACCGGCACGGAGAGGACGTCCTTCTCGGTGGCTCCCGCGGCGTCGATCTGCGCGGACGCCGCAGCGGGCAGCCGTCGCGAGCCGGGGTCGAACGCGACGGACACGTCGACCTTGGACCCGGCGTCGTCTCCCGAGCTCGGTTGGACGTCGGTGACCTCGCCCGTCATCGGTGCCCCGGCGCCGTTGATCCGGACCCGCACCTCCGTGCCGACCGCGAGCCGTTCGGCGTCGCGCTGGGAGACGGTGGCGACGACGATGCGCTTCGTGCTCGTGACGGAGAGCACGTC
This sequence comes from Curtobacterium sp. PhB25, assembly GCF_004365375.1. Taxonomy (NCBI): domain Bacteria; kingdom Bacillati; phylum Actinomycetota; class Actinomycetes; order Micrococcales; family Microbacteriaceae; genus Curtobacterium; species Curtobacterium sp. PhB25. The sequence goes on from NZ_SODR01000007.1 coordinate 65,592, forward strand.
GCCGCTCCCTCCCTCCGCCGGCTGGCCGAGCTTCCCGTCGACGGTCGCGACACGCACGTCCCCGTCGACGAACGCGATGTCCGCCGAGGTCAGCACGCCGGTGACCTCCTGCCCCCGGTCCTCCTGCCACTGCCGCACGGCGCGCTGCGTCCGCGGGCCGAAGGAGTCGTCCTGCGCGACGTCGTACCCGAGCGCGGCGAGGTTGTCGTTGAGCTGCTGCACATCGGTGCCCGTCAGCCCGCGTTCGAGCGAGCGCCACATCGGCACCGTGCCGTGCATCGCCCGCACCCCGCGCTCGTCGACCGCGTACAGGAACTCGTCGCTCCTGATGACCTGCCCGGGCGCGGGGAGCCAGGTCAGCGTGCCCGAGGCGGCGCCGGGGACCCCGGTGGCCGTGCCGTACCCGAGGGTCCCGGCGAACACCTTCGAGTCCGTCAGGTCGCCCTTCGTGACCGCGGCGGTCGGGTGCTGCTGATTGCCGGAATCGGCTGCTGCCGAGGACGGCGCGGCCTGCAGGTCGATGAACGCCCACGTGCCAGCACCTGCGGCGAGCACCGCGACGAGGCACGCGCTCGTGACGAGCGCTCGACGCCTGGTCAGGACGGTGGTCACGGCTGCACCGTCGTGTTCGAACCGGAGCTGCCGCCCTTGCCCAGGACCTCGTCGAAGCACGTCGACGACGCGTCCTGGAACGCGTCCTGGTCGTCGGGCCGGTACGTGGACATCGCATCGTCACCGTCGGGGTAGTCGGCGAACCCGTTCTCACGGATGCACTCCGCGATCTGCTTCCGCTGTTCCGGCGTCCCGGCGGGCTTCGCCGCCTGGAACCCCTCACCGGCTCCGGCGTCGCCCATGCACTCCTGCAGGTCCGCCTTCCACTGTTCGTCGTCGATGCCGTCGGGAGCCGACAGGGACAGGGTGCTCCCATCCGACGACGGATCCGGCATGTCGTACCCGTGGTCACGCATGCAGGACGCGAGCGAGGCCCCGGCCCCCTTGCCGCCGCCCGAGGCCGTGTCGGTCGAGTCGGTCGACGGCGCTCCGGAACAGCCGGCGAGGAGGCCGGGCAGGAGCACGACGGCTGCGGCGACGGCGACGATGGTGGTGGTGGTGGTGGTGGTGGTGGTGGTGGTGGTGGAGTGTTTCGTGGATGGCTTCATGGGACCAGCACAGCGGACCCGGTGTTTCGTCCCCGGTACGCGTGGGGTCACACCGACGAAACGTCGATGCGCAGGCCGCCCTCACGGCGCGCGGTGACGACGAGTCGCCACCCGTGCGCGTGCACGATGGACGCGACGATCGACAGGCCGAGGCCGCTGTGCCGACCGCCGGATGCGACCTCGGGGCAGCGTCGGAACGGTTCGACGAGCAGTGGCGCGACCTCGTCCGGCACGACCGGCCCGGAGTTCTCCACGACGAGGCCGTCACCGCGCGTGGTGACGCGGACGAAGCCGCCGGCTTCGTTGTACTCGACGGCGTTGCCGACGAGGTTGACGAGCAACTGCCGGACGAGCATCGGCTCACCCGTGATGGTGGGTCTGCCAGGAGGCGCGGCTCGGCCCTCGTGGGTGATGGTCACGCCCGCCTCGTGCGCACTCCCGGCGGCTCCCGCGACGACCTCGTCGGCGATGGCCACGAGGTCGATCGACGTCCCGACGCCTGCGAGCCCTCGATCGGCCTCCGCGAGCACGAGCAAGGACTCGACGAGGTGCTCGGTGCGCCGGTTCTGCTCGAGCAGTTCCTCGCGCACCACTCGGACGTCATCGGCGCCGGCACCGTCGTGCAACCCGATCTGCATCGCGGCACGCTGGACCGCGAGCGGGGTCCGGAGTTCGTGCGACGCCTGCGCGACGAACCGTCGCTGGCTCTCGAACGCGGTCTGCAGCCGGTCGAGCAGGTCGTCGACGGTGCCGGACAACCGTCGGAGTTCGTCGTCCGGGCCCTCGAGTGCGATGCGTTCGTGCAGGTTCGACGCCGTGATCCGGTTCGCCGTCGCGGTGATCCGGTCGATCGGTCGGAGCATGCGCCTGCTCACCAGCCACCCGACGCCACCGGCGACGAGGCCCGCCCCGGCGATGCCGATCGCGGACCACTGCCACTGCTGCACGGCGACGAGCCGGACCACCGCGACCGTGGTGGAGGGTGGTGCGTCGTTCGCTGCCGAGCGCTCGCCGATCGGCACCGGCGAGGCGGTCACGAACGTCTCCGCCGGGGAGGCACCGCGGATCGCCGTCGTGTCGAGACCCGCACCGACCCCGGCCAGGGACATCACGTTCGAGAACACCACCACCCCGGTGGCGAGCGCCATCGCCGCGAGCGCGAACGTCAGCGCCGTGCGGGCCCGGATGCTCCAGGTCCGCCGGACCCGTCTCACAGCGCGTAGCCCTCGCCCGGGACCGTCCGGATCGGATCGGGGCGGCCGAGCTTCTTGCGGAGCTTCGACATCGTCACCCGTACGGCAGCGGTGAACGGGTCGATGTTCATGTCCCAGACCTTCTCGAGCAGTTCCTCGGCGGAGACGATGCGACCGTCGGCTCGCAGGAGCGCCTCGAGCACCCCGAGTTCCTTCGAGGTCAGGTCGAGCGGTCGGCCGTCACGGGTGACCATCCGACGGTTCGTGTCGAGGACGATCCCGACGCGTTCGAGCACGGGCGCGACCGGGGCCACGCTGCGCCGACCGAGCGCGCGCACCCGGGCGACCAGTTCCGGGTACTCGAAGGGCTTCGCGAGGTAGTCGTCCGCGCCGAGTTCGAGCCCGTTGACGCGGTCGGTCAGGGTCGCCGCCGCGGTGAGCATGAGGATGCGGGTCAGGCTGCCGCGCGATGCCAGCCGACGTGCGACCTCGTCGCCGTGCACCCCTGGGACGTCACGGTCGAGCACCACGACGTCGTAGTCGTTCACCGCCAGCAGTTCGTCGGCGTCGTCGCCGCGGTAGGCGACGTCGACGGCCATGTCCTGCCGCGACAGGCCCTTCGCGACGAGGTCGGCGAGGGCTGCTTCGTCATCGACGACCAGGACCCGCACGGCTGGTCACGCGGCGGTGAGGTCGAGTGACACGACCCCCGCCGCCTCGTCGATGTGGACGATGAACTCGAGGCCGCCGCGGGCGGGAAGGCCGGTCAGGGGAACGGTGTCGGTGCTGAGTCGATCCATGGGTCGAGCATTTCACGTACCGCGTTTCGTCCACATAACGTTTCCGTATCAGTGGTCACGCGTCGAACGGCACCTCACCGTGGTCGCTCACGCCAGCGCGCTGGCGGTAGGCCAGGTGTCCGCCGAGGTACCCGCCCACCCCCACGACGCCGAGCGCGGCGAACCCGAGCAGCTTGCCGGCGCCGTGGTTGCCGTTCTTGCGCTGCCACCACGACAGGCCGTACAGCGAGATGCCGACCCAGTTGACGGCCTGGTGCACCCATCCCGTGCGCAGCTGCTCGCGGTCGAGTTCGGACCAGTCCCCGTACCCGGCGAGGCTCGCACTGCCGGAGGACACGAGCCCGACGCCGACGAGGGTCTTCGCGGCCTTCGCGTTGCCCTTCCCGCCGAACACGTCGAGCACGGCGGCCGAGATCCAGGCCCCGAGCGGTACCTGCACCATGAGCGGGTGCAGCGGGTGCCCGAACGGCACACCGTGCAGCAGTTGCCGCAGGGCCTTCGGCCGGGCGAGGGCGTTCACGACCGAACGGTCGATGTCGACGGCCTTGTCGAGCACGCTCGCGTGCTCGACGGTGTCGGTGAGGCGACGGATCGCGCGGATCTCAGGCATGCCCTGCAGCCAACCCGGGAGGCCCGTGCCGGGTCCCAGGAACCGGCACCGGGCCTCCCGTCGGTCACCCCACCCACCGCGGCCGCCGCCTACTCCTCGACGACCTCCGCCAACTGGAACGGCTCGACGGTCAGACCGTCGCCGTCCTCGGCGACGTCCACCCGGACGGTGTCGCCGTCGCGGACGTCACCGGACAGGATCGCGCGCGCCAGCTTGTCGTCGATCTGCCGCTGCATCAGCCGGCGGAGCGGCCGCGCACCGTAGAGCGGGTCGTACCCGCGCTCGGCCAGCCACCCGCGCGCCTCCGGCGTGACCGCGAGTTCGAGCCGGCGGTCGGTCAGGCGACGGGCGAGCCGGTCGACGTACAGCGACACGATCTGGCCGAGGTCGTCGGCCGTCAGGGCCTGGAACACCACGATGTCGTCGAGACGGTTGATGAACTCCGGCCGGAACGCCTGCTGCACGAGCTCGCGCACGGCGTCCTCGCGCTGCTCGTCCGTCAGCGTCAGGTCGGTCATGAACTGCGAGCCGAGGTTCGACGTCAGCACGAGGATCGTGTTCCGGAAGTCGACCGTGCGCCCCTGCCCGTCCGTCAGCCGGCCGTCGTCGAGCACCTGGAGCAGCACGTCGAACACCTCGGGGTGCGCCTTCTCGATCTCGTCGAGCAGGATGACGGAGTACGGGCGACGCCGGACGGCCTCGGTGAGCTGCCCGCCGGACTCGTAGCCGACGTACCCGGGCGGGGCGCCGATCAGCCGCGAGACCGAGTGCTTCTCGCCGTACTCGCTCATGTCGATGCGGACGAGGGCCTTCTCGTCGTCGAACAGGAACTCCGCGAGCGCCTTGGCCAGCTCGGTCTTGCCGACGCCGGTCGGTCCGAGGAACAGGAACGATCCGGTCGGACGGTCCGGGTCGGAGATGCCGGCGCGGGTGCGGCGAACGGCCTCGGACACGGTGTTCACGGCGGTGCGCTGCCCGATGATCCGGCGGCCGAGCTCGTTCTCCAGGTGCAGGAGCTTCTCGGTCTCGCCCTGCAGCAGTCGACCGAGGGGGATGCCCGTCCACTGCGCGATCACGGCGGCGATGTCCTCGTCGGTGACGCTGTCGTTCACCATGCGGTCGGCGGACTCGGCCTGCTCGGCGGCCGCGAGCTCCGCTGCGATCCGGGGCTTCTCGGCGTACTCCAGGCGCGACACCGTCGCGTAGTCGGCTTCGCGCTGGGCACGCTGGCTGCGCATGTTCAGGTCGTCGAGCTGCTGCTTCAGCTCACCGATCCGGTTCAGGCTCGCCCGCTCGGCCTGCCAGCGCTGCTCGAGCTCGCCCAGTCGTTCCTCGCGCGTGCGGAGTTCGTTCCGCAGGGTCTCCAGCCGGGCCTTCGAGGCGTCGTCCTTCTCCTGCTTGAGCGCGAACTCCTCGACACGCAGCCGGTCGACGTTGCGCTTCAGTTCGTCGATCTCGACCGGGCTGGAGTCGATCTCCATGCGGAGCCGGCTGGCGGCCTCGTCGATCAGGTCGATCGCCTTGTCGGGCAGCTGGCGGCCGGAGATGTACCGGTTCGACAGGCTGGCCGCAGCGACGAGCGCCGAGTCGTTGATCGTCACCTTGTGGTGTGCCTCGTAGCGTTCCTTGAGCCCGCGGAGGATCGCCACGGCGTCCTCGACGCTGGGCTCGCCCACGTAGACCTGCTGGAAGCGTCGCTCGAGGGCGGCGTCCTTCTCGATGTACTCGCGGTACTCGTCGAGCGTCGTCGCCCCGATGAGCCGCAGTTCGCCGCGCGCGAGCATCGGCTTGAGCATGTTCGAGGCCGCGACGGACCCTTCGCCGCCGCCGGCGCCCATCAGGGTGTGCAACTCGTCGATGAACGTGATGACCTGGCCGTCGGAGTCGTTGATCTCCTTGAGCACGGCCTTGAGGCGCTCCTCGAACTCGCCGCGGTACTTCGCGCCCGCGATGAGCGAGGAGATGTCGAGCGAGACGAGCCGCTTGTCCTTCAGTGAGTCGGCGACGTCACCGGCGACGATGCGCTGCGCGAGCCCCTCGACGACGGCGGTCTTGCCGACCCCGGGCTCGCCGATGAGCACGGGGTTGTTCTTGGTGCGGCGGGTGAGCACCTGGCTGACGCGTCGGATCTCGGAGTCGCGTCCGATGACCGGGTCGAGCTTGCCGCTGCGAGCGATCGCCGTCAGGTCGACGCCGTACTGCTCGAGGGCGGTCTTCTGTCGCTCTTGCGAGTCAGGAGCACCCTGGAGGTTCGCCATGCGTTCCGTCCTTTCGTTGCGGTGGTGTTGTACTTGAGTCTACTGCACTCAACTTACGTCGGCGCCGGGAGATTCCGGATCCCGACGGCGCTGACGACCGCGCCGGCCAGCAGGAGGACGGCCATCACGACGACCGCCCGGTGCAGGCCGGCGACGCTCATCTCGCCGCCGAGGACCACGCCCGCGAGCGCCACCATCACCAGGCCGGCGATCCGCGCGATCGCGTTGTTCACCGCCGACCCGACGCCGGCCTCGGACTGCGGCACCGACCCGAGCACGGCGCTGGTCAGCGGTGTCACCATGAGCGCGATCCCGAACCCGATGAGCACGAGCCCGGGGAACACCGCGATCCAGTACCCGTCCGGCTGCGCACCGACCAGCAGCATCAGGAGCGCACCGACCGCTGCCACCGCCGGGCCCGCGGCCATGAACCAGCGCGGCCCGAACCGTCCCGCCAGCCCGCCCACGGCCGAGGACACCAGCAGCAGGACCACCGTCGGGGGCAGCGTCGCCAGGCCGGCGAGCCAGGCCGGGAACCCCCAGACCTCCTGCAGGAACAGGGTGACCACGAAGAAGACCATGCTCAGGGCGCCGTAGATCGACAGGGTGGCGAGGTTGCCCACCGCGAAGTTGCGGGCCCGGAACAGCGCGAGCGGCACCAGCGGCGAACCGGTCGTCCGGATCACGTGGAGTTCCCACGGCACGAAGGCCCCGAGTGCCAGGGCACCGAGCACGAGCGCGGTGACCACCACGGGCGCGCCCCACCCGAGCCGCTCCTGCTCGATGAGCCCGAGCACCGCCCCACCGACCCCGACGACCGCCAGCACGGCGCCGACCACGTCGATGCGCGGTCGGATCGCGGGGTGTACGTCACCGGTGATCCGCAGCACGAGCGGGATCGTCACGGCGATCGGGACGGCGGTCAGCACGAAGATCCACCGCCAGCCGATGCTGTCGACCACCATCCCGCCGAACACGGGTCCGAGGATCGTCGACGCGCTCGACCAGGCGGTCCACGTGCCGATCGCCTTCGACTGCGCGGCCCCGCGGAACGCCGCCACGATGAGGGCGAGCGCGCTCGGGGTCACCAGGGCGCCGCCGACACCCTGGAACGCCCGCGAGACGATCAGGAACTCCCCCGTCGGGGCGATCGCACACGCAACCGAGGCGATCCCGAACACGACGAGCCCCCACGTGATGATGCGCACCCGGCCGAACACGTCCGACAGTGATCCGGCGACGAGGATGAGCGAGCCGAGCGTCACCAGGTACGCGTCCACGGTCCACTGCTGCACGACGAGTCCGCCGCCGAGCTCCTGTCGGATCGCGGGGAGCGCCACGTTGACGACGCTCGAGTCGAGCCCGACGACGAACGACGACAGGATCGCCACCACGAGCACGGTGCGCCGGTCGTCCCGGAGCGGCGCGGTCGCGCGGGGTGCGGCAGTGGTCATGTGCTCATCCTGCGCCCCCTCGGACCGCTGCGCGCCCCGCACGACGAAGCCCCCGCGACCGATGTGGTCGCGGGGGCTGCCGACAGGACGGGGCTGGGTGTCCTGAGCTGGTGTTCTAGCGCCGGGAGTCGGTGTTCGGCTGCGCGCTCGGGCCGGGGTTCAGGATCGGACCGGCGGCGGGCTCGGCGGGAGCGTTCGGCACGGTGCTGGTCGGGGCCGCGGTGTTCTGCACCGTGGTGTCGCCTGCCTGAGCCTTCTTCTCGTCGTCGGTCATCTCCTTCTTGAAGATGTTGATCGACTGCCCGAGGCCCTTGGCGAGCGCCGGGAGCTTCGTCGCGCCGAACAGCAGGATGACGATCCCGAGGATGATCAGCAGGTGTACGCCGCCGAGGTTTCCGAGCATCATGACTCCTTGATCTGGAACTGGTCGCCGTTCGCAGGTCTTCTTCGACCCACGCGGCGGAAGTCCGTGTTCTCCCCATCGTAACTCTCCCGCTCCCCGATGCCCAGGCCGAGGACCGGAACGGACACCGTTCGCACAGGGAAGGCGCCGGGCCGATCCGCCGCAGCACCCTCAGTAAGCGCCGCGCGACCGGAGCACCGACGGCACCGTCCGGGCGAGGATCACCAGGTCGTGCAGGAACGACCAGTTCTCGACGTAGTGCAGGTCGAGCCGCACACCCTCGGCCCAGTCCAGATCCGATCGGCCGCTGACCTGCCACAGGCCGGTGATCCCCGGGGTGACCAGGAGTCGGCGGTCGGCGAAGTCCTGGTACAGGGCGACCTCGCGCGGGAGCGCCGGGCGGGGTCCGACCAGGCTCATCGAACCGGTGAGCACGTTCCACAACTGCGGCAGCTCGTCGAGCGACGTCTTCCGCAAGAACGCCCCGACGCGGGTGACGCGGGGGTCGTCCTTCACCTTGAAGAGCGGGCCCGCACCCTCGTTCACTGCCTGGAGTGCGGCCATCCGCGCTTCGGCGTCGACGCACATCGTGCGGAACTTCAGGATCGAGAACTCCGCGCCCCCACGGCCCACACGGGTCTGGCGGAAGAACACCGGACCGCGGTCGTCGAGCCGGATGACGAGCGCGATCACCGCGAGCACGGGCGCAAGCAGCAGGAGACCGAAGCCGGCTCCGACGACGTCGAGCAGACGCTTGCCCGTGCGACGGCGGTAGTCGGGGGTCTCCACGTGCATCAAGGGCAGGCCGTCGACGGGACGCTCGTGCACGCGACCTGCGGCGATGTCCGCGAGGGGCGACGACACGACGAGCTCGACGCCGTGCTCCTCGAGTTGCCACCCGAGGCGGCGCAGTCGCTCGTGCCCGCCGCGTACGGCGCCGGCGACGACGACCGCCGAGACTCCCTCGGAACGAGCCAGCGCGAGGACGTCGTCGATCCCGCTGACCACCGGGACGGACGCCGAACCGAGGTCGATCGTCGCGCCCACCGGCTCGCAGTCGGTCACGACCGCGCGGACCCGGTACCCGGCGCTGGGCGTCGCGGCGATCCGTCGCCCGACGTAGCGGACGTCCTCGGTGTCACCGACGATCAGGACGTCCTGCAACCGTTGCCCGCGAGCACGACTGCGCGCCAGGACGGTGCGGACGGCCTTCCGCCCGACGGCGAGGAAGAGGAGCCCGAGCGGGAAGGCGATGGCCACGTACCCCCTGGCCAGGTCGAGCTGCGCGGCGTACGCCACGACCGCCACCACGGCGACGGCGACCAGACTCGCGGTGACGAGGCGGCGGTACTCGTCACTGCCGATGCCGGCGATGCGTGGGTCGCGGGTGCGGAACATCGACAGCAGGGCCATCCAGACCAGGATGATCACCGGAGCCGTCGCGAACTCGATCCAGCCGGCCTGGGGTCGCACGGCCGACAGCTCCCAGGGGAAGCGCACGACGTGGGCGACCGCGAACGCCAGGACCAGCAGTCCGACGTCCAGCAGGGCAACGGCGGGGGCGAAGCCTCGGCGACCACCCGCGGGTGCCGACGGCGGCGCGGTGGTCGGTGCGGCGGCGGGGGGAACGGTGATGGCAGCGGTGGGTGGGCGCATCGCGAGCGACATGGTGGGGTCCTCCTGTCGACCGGGCCGACGGGAGGTCGACCGGACGCCGGAGTCGTCGGGTCACGACAGCGAGCGGCGCACCACCAAATATATCACTGTGTCGTTCTGTATATCAATGTTCGAGCGCGCGGTCCAGGCTCCACAGGACGGGTTCGGCACGGAGCGCCGGGATGTCGGCCTCGGTCACGCCGGTGAGCCGGAAGGTCACCCGCTCCCCGGGCAGCAGGGTCATGAACCCACGGTCCACCGCACCGGCCGCGGTCACCCGGTCGGGCTGCACGAGCAGGTCGCGGACGAGCGTCTCGGCTTCGACGGTCAGGTCGAGCCCGCCGTCGACGGGTGTGAACGAGGTGCGGTACCGCGCGGGTTCCCACCGCACGTCGACGTCGGGGCCCGGTGTCCAGACCGCCCGACGCCAGTCCATGTCCGCCACGATGAGCTCCCGCGCGGGGTCGTCGACCACGCCGACGGACTCGGGCAGGGCGACGACGGCGACCCCGGCGGACGACAAGCGCACGGGCAACGACGCCTCGGCCAGGATCGTGCCGGCCGTGGTGACCCGTCGCACGCGCACCACGCTGTCGTGGCCGCCGCGCGTGGACCGGACGGCGACCTCGACGGGCGAGGACCCGAACGCACCGGGCGAGACGCCGAGGGACAGGGTGTCCGCCACGTCGCCCAGATCAGCCGTCTCGCCTGCGGAGGCCGAGTGGCCGGGGTGATCTGGGCCTCCCGTCCGATCCGCACCAGACGCGACCGGTGAGACGGGCGACGACGCCGGCGAAGCAGCCGGCCCGGAGACGGCGGACGGCGCGACCGCCACCCGCGACACGGGACGGATCGTCAGCAGGACGTCGTCGTACAACCGACGCAGCTCGTGCGCGAGCGGCTTCAGCCGCCCCGCCGAGTCGATCGCCGACCACGACGACACCGGCCACAGGTCGTTGAGCTGCCACATCACCACGCCCGTGTTGCGCGGCCAGTGGGTGCGCCAGTGCTCGACGCCCGTCGCGATGGCCCGAGCCTGCTGCAGCTGCGTCAGGTAGTGCCACGCATCGAACGAGAAGGGCTCCGTGCCGAACCGGGGCTCGATGCCGCGGGCCAGCTTGCCCATCCCGTCGGCAGCCTTCTGGTGGTGCACGACCCCGGGTGCGTCCTGCGACAGCACCTCGTCCGCGACCCCGTCCCGCAGCGTCCGCCAGGCGGGCGGCGCCTGCCAGCCGAACTCGGACACGAACCGCGGCACGGATCCGCGGTAGGCGGTGTCGGGCAGGCGGTTCCAGGCGTCCCACGAGTGGTGCGTCTCGTGGTCGACGTCGTTCGCGGGCAGCGACTCGGCGCCCGACCACGGCGAGGCCACGGTGTAGAAGCGCGACGGGTCGACCGCGTCGACGATCGTCGGCAGCAGGTCGAGGTAGTAGTCGAGGCCCCAGCCGCGGTCACCGAGCGAGTCCGCCCAGCCGTCCACGTCGTGCAGCCAGATGTTCTCGTTGTTGCCGTTCCACAGCACCAGCGAGGGGTGCCGCGCGAGGCGGGCGACGTTGTCGCGGGCCTCGGCGATGACCTCGCTGCGGATCGGTTCGACCTCCGGGTACGCCGAGCACGCGAACGGGAAGTCCTGCCAGACGAGCAGGCCGAGCTCGTCGCAGACCTCGTAGAAGTCGCGCGACTCGTACACACCGCCGCCCCACACGCGCACGAGGTTCGTGCCGAGCGAGGCCGCCGCGGTCAGACGGGACTGCAGGCGCGCGCGGTCGACGCGCGAGATGATCACGTCGTCGGGGATCCAGTTCACCCCGCGCACGTCGATCAGCGTCCCGTTGACGTGGATGCCGAAGGGACGACCCATGTCGTCCACCTGCGTGTCGATCCGCGTCGACCGGAAGCCGGTGCGGAACGTGTCGCGGTCGAGCACCTCGCCGTCCACCGTCTGCAGCTCGACGACCACGTCGTACTGCGCCTGCGCGCCGTAGCCGCGGGGCCACCAGCGCAGCGCCTCGGGCACGCGCACGGTGACGACGGTCTCGTCGTCCTTCGGTGTCAGCTGCGCCCGCGACCGCTGCCGCGTCGGCGTGCCGTCCTCCTTCAGGCCGCTCACGGTCACGACGAGCACCAGGTCGTCGTCCTCGCCGTCCTGGTCCAGGTCGTTGAGGCCGGAGCGCTCGACGGTGATGTGGGCGTCGAGCACGCCCTCGCCGGCCTCGACGTCGACGAGCGGGCGGACCTCGCGCAGCCGCGCGGTCGACCACCGCTCGATCGCGACCGGTCGCCAGGGACCGCTCGTGACGGCGGTGAGCCCCCAGTCCCAGCCGAAGTTCGAGGCGTTCTTGCGGATGTACGGGAACGGCTCGTCGTACGGGCCCGGCATGCTGCCGGCCTTCGCGGCGACCCGGCCGGCCTCGCGGTACGGCGACTCGAACAGGATCTCGAGGTCCTTCGTCGTCGCGCCGGACCCGGTCTGCACGCGCGCGTCGAAGCGGTAGCGGCGGTGCATGTTCCGGGTCGTGCCCACGACGACGCCGTCCAGGCTCAGTTCGGACACCGTGTCCAGGCCGTCGCAGACCAGGTCGACACGCTCGTGGCCGCGCGGGTCGACGTCGACCGCGGTCCGGTAGGCCCAGTCGGCCCGGCCGACCCACTTCGCCGCCTGCTCGTTCAGGTGGAAGGTCGGGTCCGGCAGCAGGCCCTCCCGCTCCAGGTCGGTGTGCACCTGCCCCGGCACCGTCGCCGGGATGCTGCGTCCCGCGACGCCGTCCGGCGCGCCGGTTCCTCCGGCCATGGTCACGGTCCAGCCGTCGCGGAGTTCCTCGCGTTCGAGGGTCATGCAGGTCCTTCTCTTCGGCGGACGGGGTGTCCGTCGCCTCGGTCGGGACGCCGGCCGGTGGCCCGCCCCGTGGCCGGTTGGTCGGCCTGGAGGCGCGGCACCGGTTGCCCGGGCGTCGTCACGTCGCGCGCGCGATCGGGTGGCGCTCGCGCGTGGGGGTGCTCGGCGATGCTAGTACGGGATGCTTTCGGCAACCTACGTGGTGACAGCGCGACTTCGTGGTGACAGCGCGGTCTCGCGCGTGCAGGGTGGGGAGGTGATCACCGTTGCACTCGCCAGGACCCTCCGCGACGCCGGCCTGCGCTGGCACCCCGAGACGGGCGACCGCTTCGTCATCGACAAGCCCGAGGTGGACGAGGACGTCTACACCGTGTCCGAGATGACCGTCGAACGACACGACTCCCCCACCGGCACGATCCTCGGCTTCAACGGGACGACCGAGTGGGCGCTCGACTCCGTGACCGCGTCGGAGTCGCTCTGGCTGCCGCGTGAGGACCAGTTGCGCGAGCTCCTCGGTCCGTCGTTCATCGGGTTGACCCGGGTGTCGGTGAACGGCCGGATCGTCTACACGGTCACCGCGACGATCGGCGGTGCTGACCGCAGCTTCGCGTCCGAGGTCCCCGCGATCGCCTACGGCCAGGCGCTGCAGGCGTACATCGCCGCTGCGCTGGAGTGACGGACCGCCCCTGTCCCTGGGCTGGGACAGGGGGCGGTCCGTGTTGGCTGCGCTGTGTCGTGCCGGCGCCGCTGCGCGTCAGACCTGGCGGTCGTCCGGGCGGCGCTGGCGGCGCCAGAGCAGCAGGACCGCTCCGGCGAGCAGGAGCACGATCGTCGCGGGGACGCCCATCGCGAGGACGGTCGATCCGGTGAACGCGAGTTCCACCGGCGCGGCGGAGGGCTTCTCGGCGGCGGGCACGGGCTGCGGCTCGGCGTGCAGCTTCGTGTGCACCTCGAGCGAGAACACCCAGACCGGCTTCGTCGACGCCGCGGCGGTGGTCACGCCGAACGTCGCTGGCGTCGCGGTCTGCCCCGTGCTCGCAGCACCCGGCTCCTCGGTCGTGGCACCGTCGGCGCGCGTGACCTGGCCGGCCACCTGACCGGTGATCGCGGCCTCGCCGGTCGCTGCTTCTTCCTCGGTCACGACGTGCGCGTCGCTCTCGCACGTGGCACGCTGCCCCGGCTCGACCGTGGACTCCTCGCAGGTCACCGCGGGCATGCCCTCGGCCTGCTGCAGGTCGTGCACCGCGAGGTTGCCGGTGTTGAGCACCTCGTAGCGGACAGACACGCGGTCGCCCGGGCGCAGCACGTGGTCATCGGCGACGACCTTCGTGCTGCCGTCGGTTCCGTGCAGCACCGGCTCGGCGGACAGGTCGAGGGCGCTCTTCGCCGTCAGGCCGACCTGGACCTCGTCGCGCGAGGTGACGGAGTCTCCGGCGGGACCGGTCGCGTCGAGCACCGCTGCGACCGTCACTGTGCCGTGGTCGACGTCCGCCTGGGTGAGCACGTACTGCGGGGTCGTGCAGTCGATCGACGCACCCGGTGCGACACCCTCGCCGACGCACTCGACCGGTAGACCGGCGAGTTCGACGACCTCGGCGCGGGTCCCCGTCAGCGTGACGTTCCCCGCGTTGGTGGCGCGGATGCCCACGCTCACGTGGTCACCGGCGCGCGGCGCCTCGTGCTCGGACTCCGCCAGGTGCGCGGTGACCTGGACCTGCACGCCCGGGGCGCGCTCGATCGCAGTGCCGGCCTTCGCGCCGGCAGTCACGGTCTGGTCGTCCGGGCCGACGGCCGCTGCGGTGAGGGCGAACTGCACCTTGCCCGCGTCGACGTCGCCCTGGGTGAGCGCGTACTCCGCCGCTGCGCAGTCCGCCGAAGCACCGGGAGCGACCCGCTCGGCGGGGCAGGCGACCGTCGTGCCGGCCCGCTCGTCGACGATGCCGCTCAGGTCGTGCACCGTGACGTTGCCCGTGTTCGTGATCGACATGCGGACCGATGCCGTGTCGCCCGCGGTCGGGGCTCCGTGGTCGGTGTCGTCGAGCGCAGCCGTGGCCGTCGTCGTGATCGACGGCGCTCGCACGATCGAGAGTGTCGTGTCGGCACGGGCCTCGACGCGCTGACGGTCGGCACCGGTCGCTGCGCTCGACAGCACGAACCGGACGGCACCGCTGTCGACGTCGCTCTGGGTGAGGGTGTACTCGGACACCTCGCACGTCACCGCGGCGCCCGGGGCGAGATCGTCGTCCGGGCAGTCGACCTCGAGGCCCGCACGGTCTTCGACCTTGCCGCGGATGCCCGTGACCGTGACGTTGCCGGTGTTCCGGATCGTCATCGTGACCGTCGCGGTGTCGCCGGCCAGGGGGACCTCGTGCTCGTTCGCACCGAGGACGCTCGTCGCCGACACGGCGATGGCCGGCGCGCTGACGAGCTCGACCGCCACGGTGTCCGATGCCTGGGCACGCGAACCGCCGGGGCCGTTCGCGTTGACCGTGAGCGCGAAGTCGACGGTGCCGGCGTCGATCTCGTCCTGCGTCAGGACGTGGTCGCCGACGGAGCAGGTCGCCGCGGCGCCGGGGGCGAGCGCACCCTCGGCGCACTCCACGTCCAGGTCGAGGCCGTCCACCTCGGCAGCGAGGCCCCGCAGGGTGGTGTTGCCGGAATTGCGCGCCGAGACGGACAGCTCGACGTGGTCACCGGCCTTCGGCGCGCGGGACTCGTCGGCCAGGCCGGCGGTCGCGGTCGCGACGATGCCGTGCTGGCGGTCGACGGTCACCGACGCAGAGTCCGAAGCAGTCACGCGACGGTCGTCGGGTGCGGTGGCGGTCGAGGTCAGGGCGAACCCGACCGTGCCGGCGTCGATCTCCCGCTGGCTCAGGGTGTGGTCCGGAACGGTGCAGTCGACGCTCGCGCCGGGTGCGAGCGGGGAGGTCGGGCAGGAGACGGGCATGCCGTCGCGGTCCTCGACCTCGGCGGCGACGTCGCGGAGCGTGACGTTCCCGGTGTTGCGTACGGCGACGCTCAGCGTGACCTCGTCACCGGGAGCGGGGGTCTTGCCGGCGGTGTCGAGCGCCGGGGTGACGGTCGTGGCGAGCGCGGGGGCCTGGGCGACCGTGGTCTGTGCGGTCCGGGCGTCACCACGGACCGGCTGACCGGCGGCGTCGACTGCGGTCATCGTGGCGACGAACGTGACGGTGCCGCGGTCGACGTCGTGCTGCGAGACGGGGTGCGAGCCCTCGACGGCGCACTCGATGGACGCGCCGGGCGCGAGGCGGGTCGGCGGGCACGCGACGGTCATGCCGGGCTCGTCGGCCACGGTCACCGCGAGGTCGCGGATCGAGACGTTGCCCTCGTTGGTCACCGTCACCGTGAGCCCGATGTCGTCACCGACCGCGGGGGCACCGCCCCGCGCGACGGGCGTGATGGCGAGCAAGGCGCGCGAGGTGGTGCTCGAGGTGGGGACGGTGGCGGTTGCGCTGGCCGTCACGGCCTGGCCGGCGCGCGATCGTGCAGAGACCGTGGCGGTGTCGTCGATCGAGCCGTGGTCCAGGTCGTCCTGCGTGACCGGCCGGGGAGCGGTCGCGCACGCGGCGGATGCTCCGGGGGCGAGCTGCCGCACGTCGCAGTCCGCGTCGCCGTTCGGGCTGGTCAGCGTGACGTCCCGCACCAGGACGTTGCCGGTGTTGTCGACGGTCGTGCGGAACGAGACGGTCTCGCCGAGGTCGGCGACGGCGTCACCGTTGCCGCCGGACAAGACGGCCTGGTCGGTGACGCGCAGCTCGTTCACCTCGGGGGCGAAGGTGATGCTCGCCGAGCCGGTCGGCAGGTCGACGCCGGTGCGCTCGGTCACGGCGTCTGCACCGATCGTGTACGTGCCGGGAGCCGAGGCGCTGACGTCGAACGTCACCGTGCAGTCCGGTGCGTCGATGTCCAGGTCGCCCGACGCACCGATGGTCGTGGCATCTGCCTCGACGTCGAGGTCCGCCGCGGCGCAGGTGGTCGCGACCTTCGGGTCGGACGCGACGCTGAGGCCTTCGGGCAGCGCCTCGGCGAAGGACCAACCGGGCTTCGAACCGTGCTCGCTCGTGTTCACGACGCGCGCCGTCATGCGCGCGGTGTCCCCGACGATCGGGGCGCCGGAGAACTCGTTCGCCAGGGTCGGGGTCGAGTCGACGATCGTCACTCGGTCGATCGCGCCGTCGTTGCCGCTGTAGGACGACTGGGCGTTGCGGAGACGCCATCGCAGGGTGTCGCCGGAGAAGAGCACGCCGCCGTTCGAGACGAACTCGCCGCCCTTGTACGTGTTGCCGCCCGCGGTGAAGGTGCTCGAGCGAGGGTCGTTGCAAGGGTCGAGGGGACGCTCGGACACCGGGTGCTCGGCAGATCCGTCCACCAGCAGGAAGTCGAGCAGCGGGTGGTCGAACCCGACACAGCTTCCGGCGGCGGCGCTGACACCGAACGACACGAAGCGTCCGGTCTGCCCGAGCGAGAAGTCATCGCGCGACTCGATCTGAACGGCGTTCCGCGGCAGGTTGCGCGACGCGGTCCAAGCACTCACGACGTGGTTGGTCTCCGGGTCCTCGCCGGTGATCTGCCCGAGGACCGACCCGAGCTGCTTGAGCTGGGGGTTGGCGTCGCAGGATGCCATGTCGGAGCTGCTGGCGCTCGTGACGATGCCGTTGCACTCAGCGGCGTTGATCCACGCCGGGTCGGCCGTGTAGGTCTCACCGTTCGCGCCCTTGTACGCGTTCAACAGCACCGGCGTCGTCGTGACGCCGTTCTCGAAGTCCTCGACGAACAGGATCGTGGAGTCGGCGGCAGAGTCGGTCCGTGCGGATCCGGCGTCGGCCGCGGGGGCCGGGACTGCCGTGGCGGCGAGCGGGGTGGCGAGCGCGGCGACCAGGCCGGCCGCGGTCGCTACGGCGGCGACGCGCGGCGCGGTGCGCGCACGAGGGCGTCGTGAAGCGTGTCGGTTCATCACGCCAGAATACCAATATTCTGCATTTGACTTGAACGGTCCTGGGAGCGAGCGGAATGCCTGGGAGCTGGTCGGGTGTTGTCTGGACTCATGACCGTTCCGAACATCACCCTGAACGACGGCAAGACCATCCCGCAGCTCGGCTTCGGCGTCTTCCAGATCGACCCCGCGTCGACCAAGGAAGCGACGCTCACAGCGCTCGAGGTCGGCTACCGCCACATCGACACCGCCGAGATGTACGGCAACGAGAAGGAGGTCGGCGAGGCCATCGCGTCGTCCGGCATCCCGCGTGACGAGATCTTCGTCACCTCGAAGCTCAACAACGGCTTCCACGACCCTTCGGCAGCTGCCGAGAACGGCAAGAAGTCAGCTGACCTGCTCGGCGGCTACACCGACCTGTTCCTCATCCACTGGCCGCTGCCCACCGTCTCGGACTTCGTGCCGACGTGGAAGGCGCTCGAGGAGCTCTACGCCGCTGGCACCTCCCGCTCGATCGGCGTCAGCAACTTCCAGGCCCACCACCTGCGCCGCCTGCGTGCCGAGACGGACGTCCCGCCGGCCGTGAACCAGATCGAGGTGCACCCGTACCTGACCCAGGACGAGCTCCGCGCCGTGAACAACGAGCTCGGCATCGCGACCGAGGCCTGGTCCCCGATCGCCCAGGGCCTCGTGCTCGACGACGAGACCATCACCCGCATCGCCGGCGCCACGGGCAAGAGCCCGGCGCAGGTCGTGCTCCGCTGGCACATCCAACGCGGCGACATCGTGTTCCCGAAGTCGGTCACGCGTGCCCGCGTCGAGGAGAACTTCGCGATCTTCGACTTCGAGCTCTCCGACGAGGACATGACGGACATCACGACTCTCGACAAGGGCCACCGAACGGGTCCGGACCCGGACACGTTCGACTACGTCCCGGCCTGATCGCTCGGAACACACGACGAAGCCGCCCGGGGAGACCCGGGCGGCTTCGTCGTCTCCGTCGCGTCCGGAGTCGTACCGGTGTGGATCAGGCGTCGGCGTCCGGGCCCACCTCGAGTCGGCGACGTCGAAGCGTCAGGAGCACGCCACCGGCGGCCGCGAGCCCCAGGCCGAGGACCGCTGCGACGAGCACCCCGTCGGAGCCCGTCCACGCGAGCCGGTCCGGTCCGCCGGACGACGGTCCGCCGACGGTCGACGCGTTCTGGGGACCGTCCCCGGGCCCAGCGGCGGAACCGGCACCCGGTACCGCGGTCGGATCGGCCGTCGGCCCCGCGGTCGGCGCCGTGGTCGGATCCGGCGTGGGTTCCGCCGTCGGCTCCGGCGTGGGCCCCGGCGTCGGGTCGACCGCACCGGCCTCGATCTCCACCCGGAGCTCGGCGGACGCGACCTGCCCGGCGTTCGACGTGATCTCATACCGCACCGGCGACGCGACCCCGCTGAAGCCGCCCTCGGGCGTGAACGTCACCCGCCCGGCGTCGTCCACGACGTACGTGCCCTCGCCCGGAACGCGCAGCTGTTTGCCGTCGTCGGACAGCTCCGCACCGTCGAATCCCTCGTCGGTGAGCCGCAGCGAGCCGAGGTCGGCACCGCTGCCGTCGAGCGCGTCGTTCCCCACGACGTCCACGACCACTGGTTCACCCTGCTGTCCGGTCGCAGCGTCATCCGAGGCGACGGCGTCCGGCAGCACGACGTCGAACGCGATCGTGTCCGTGTTGTTCGTCAGGTCGACGTCGCTCACCGAGCCGTCCCGCGCGACCGCGGCCCGCCCTTCGTCGAACCGGCCGGTGGTGAAGTCGGTGACACTCTCCACCGGCGCCGAGTACGTCCCGCTCCTCGTGGTCGCCGGCACGGTCCCGCGGGCCAGCAACTCGATCTGCCCTCCGGGCGGCGCCGTCCAGTCGGTCGCCACGACTCCTGCGCCCTGATCGGCACCGCACGACGCGCCGCCCGTGGCCTCGCACGACCAGGTGACGTCCTCGAGCGGGAGCGCATCGATCAGTGCCGTCGTCCGCGCCACTGCGTCGGTGGGCCCACCGATCGTGGCCGGCCCGTCGTTGACCGATCGGACGCGGAACGACACGTCGTCGCCTGAGGTCACCGGCCCCTCGGTGTCCACTGACGCCGTGGTCACGACGTCGGTCGGCTGTGTGGCCCGCACGTTGCGGATCTCGTGGAACTCGGCCCGCCCGCCGGTCGACGCGCTGAACCCGAAGCGCATCTGGCCAGGCAACGCCGTCGCCGGCAGGTCGGTCGAGATCAGGTGGTGCAGCTCCGCCGGCTCCGAGCCGACGGGGGTGGCGTCCGACATCGTGACGATGGCCGTGATGCCACCGGCGTCCCGGGGCACGACGTCGACCTTCACGTGCCGGTAGGTCGCCGTCTCGGCGTCGACGCCGCGGTCCTCGAGGAACCCGTCGCCGCGGTTGCCCGTCGTCGCCAGCACGGGGTAGCACTCAGCCTCGGCCCCGCGGACGGTGACGGCGTTCTGGATGAACTCCGGCAGCGCGAAGTTGCCGAACCGGTCGAACCCGACGCCGACGACACCGCCGTCCAGTCCTGCCGAGCAGGCGGACTTGCCGTCGAAGTAGCCGAGTCCGCCGCCCACGGGGCCGATGGAGTCGAGCGGCATCGCGGCGTCCTGCAGGAAGAACCCGATGCCGTCGGCGTACCCGGTGTCGGTGGGGCTCCACATCCGCTGGTCGAACTCGACGGTCAGTCCGTTGCTCGAGTCGTACGGCACCTCGTTGTACACCGCCGAGGCCATGTACTTGGCGTTGTCGGTCATCCGCAGCCACTTGCCCGCCGAGCCGTTCTCGACGATCGCGGCCTGCTGGTCGTTCGAGGCGATGCGAGCCCAACCCGACGGCATCGTGGTGCCGACGGGCAGGTCCACGAACGGATCGTGGACCGGGAACGGGTCGACGGCGTGGGCCGGTGGTGCATCTGCGACGACGCCCGCGCCGGCGACGAGCGCGCCCAGGGCGACCATCGGGACCAGCGCGACGGTGACGGCCGCGCGGGACGGACGGGCACGAGGCGGACGGGCCGGCGGTGGAAGAGCACGGGTGGAGCGAGTGTGCATGGGAGTCCTCTCTGACGGTGCAGGAGACGACTGTGCACGGGTCGCGGAGTGGTCCGCAAGTATTATCCGTACGATATTCCGCGTTCGGTATGGCGGGCCTCAGTGCGGGGCAGCGACCGACGCCGTGACCGTGAACTTCGGGGTGCGCAGGACTTGCCGCGTCGGCCCGACCAGGCGCTCCAGTACCGGCCGGTAGCGCAGGTGCCCGTTCCACACGCACCACAGTTCGCCGCCGGGCTGCAGGACGGTGGCCGCGTTCCGGAACATCGCCTCGGCCGCGTCGGTGGTCACCGTGGTGTCCGCGTGGAACGGGGGGTTGCAGAGCACGAGCTGGGCGGACCCGACGGCGAGCTCGTCCCCGGCGTCGGTGCGCAGTGCCGTCACCCGGTCAGCGACGCCGTTCGCCTCGGCGGTCGCCCGTGTGGACGCCACCGCGATCCGGGACACATCGGTCGCGATCACCTTGACGTTCGGCCGCCGCAGTGCGATCGCCGCGGCGATGACACCGTTGCCGGACCCGAGGTCGACGACGGTCCGCGCGGTCGGCACCGCGGCGTCCATCGCCTCGAGCAGCACCCGGGTGCCCTGGTCGAGCGAGGTACCGGCGAACACCCCGCCGTGCGCGACGAGCGTCATGCCGAGGTCGTCGACGTGCACCGATCTGGGCCAGGGATTGGTCGCGGCCGCACGGTTCGCCTGGGCACGCAACGGGTCTTGCGCGATGAGCAGGCGCGACTTCCCCCGCCCCCGCGAAGCCGTGACCTCGCCGAACGAGCGGCGCAGCACGTCGTTCTGCGACAGGTTCATGTACTTGACGTTGCCGCCGCACAGCAGCACGACGTCGGGAGCGGCGAACCGCGCGACGGCCCGGGCGATCTCGTCGAGGCGGTCGTGTGACTTCGACAGCCGCAGCACGACGAGCCGGACGTCGCGGAAGGCGTCTTCGAGCGAGTCCGGGTGGTGGAATCCGCGCAGACCGAACGTGCCAGCGTTGGCCTCGAGCGCGCGTTCCCCGACGAGCGAGTCCTGCACTACGCGGATGTCCGATGCGCCGTACTGCGTGATGAGCCCGAGGGTCAGGACTCCAAGACGGTCATCGACGACCGCCACCTCGCCGGGCTGCCGCAGGGCGTCCCCGTGCACGTGCGGCGCCTCGTCGATCAGGAACCGGTCGGTGCCGTCGATCGCGATGAGGTCCGGGGCGGTGTCGTCGCGGCGGCGGAAGAGGTCGGCGAAGTCTGGCACCGCGTCAGCGTACCCATCCCTCGACGGCGGACCTCGCAGCGGCGCGGACGACCGCGTCCAGTTCACGCGGACCAGCGTGCGACTGCACGTCGCCGCCCGAGCTCCACGACGGCAGGTCGGTC
This sequence comes from Curtobacterium sp. PhB25, assembly GCF_004365375.1. NCBI lineage: Bacteria > Bacillati > Actinomycetota > Actinomycetes > Micrococcales > Microbacteriaceae > Curtobacterium > Curtobacterium sp. PhB25. The sequence goes on from NZ_SODR01000007.1 coordinate 87,365, forward strand.
CGGGGGCGCTCCTCGTTGCAGAGGACTCAGCCGGTGGTGCCCTCCGCACGCAGCTCCAGCGACGAGTCGCCCGCGACCGCGTCGGCCGGGACACGGACGACCGGCTTCCAGCGAAGCGTCGAACCCGGGGGCATCGAGAACCCCGAACCCGTCTGCAGCGTGAACCGCATCGTCGTGCCGCCGTCGGCGAGCGTCCCGCCCCGCAGCACGAGGTTCGCGCTCGTCCGCCAGTCCTCGCCCGGCTTCCGGTACATGCCGGCGAGCGTCGACTGCCCGGGTGCGAAGGTCGTGCCGTCCGGACTGGTCAGCGTGATCGCCCCGGTGATCGTCGAGATCTGGGCGTGGACCTGCAACCCGGCCTCGACCTCGACGTCGGCGCCGCGGGTCAGGGCGGTCTTCGGGCCCTGCAGTCCGGACAGGGACTGCCACCCCGGGATCGCCTCGGGCGCGGTCAGGTGCAGTTTGCCGTCCGCGATCCGGAACGCCTGGGGCGCGCTCGAGTCCGAGATGAGCGAGTCGGAACGGTACGCGGCGAGGAGCGTCGGTTGCGCGTGCAGGACGAGCACGAACTCGCCGTCCGCGTACGGGCGGTCCCGGAAGGTCTCGTCGAGGACCTTGCCCGTCTGGTTGCCCTGCACCGTGCCCGTGGCGAGTACCGTGCCGTCCGCCGCGAAGTGCGTGACGGTCAGGTAGGCGTTCGATCCCCAGGACCAGTGCGCGTCGTAGGACGTGACCGCCCGCCACCGGAGTTCCTCGTTCCGCTGATCGAGCCACAGGTCGCCGACGACGCGGTTCGACGCCCCGCGCAGCACGATCGAGTCCCCGCCGACGGCCGCAGTCCTGACGACGATCGTGTCCTCGGCGCCGGTGTCGCTCCGGAGCCGCACGAGGAGCCGTCCGGTGTCGGTACCGACGGCATCGGCGACCGCTGCGGCGTCCACGGCGGTCGCGCTCCCTCGGCCGCTCGCGGTCCCGAGCCCGGTGACCGTCGGCGCGGCGACCACGTGCTCGCCGACTGGCACGGGCGACACTGCTCCGGTGACCACGCCGACCGGCGGGTCGTAGTCGGGGACGAGTCGTTCCACGATGCGGTGTCGTGAGTCGACGTTGTCCCAGATGGGCTCCCGCAGGTCGGGGAGCGCACCGATGACGGCGCGGGTCGCGTCCGACATCGGGAACCCGAGCTGGTCGTAGAACGGCGCGAGGTCACGGTCGGCCACCCGCGAGGCGACCTCGACGAAGATCGCATGCTTGTCGTCGATGGTCAGGGCGTTCACGTTCGTCTTCGCCGCCTCGGCACGCAGCGCCGCGAAGAACCTCGGCAGGTAGCCGTCGCCGAACGCGCGGCGCAGCTGTTCCCATGCCAGGAGCCGGACCCGGTCGTGGGCGCCTTCCCAGTCCCGGTCCGCGATCGGTGTGGTGAAGTACCGCTCGAGGAGCGGGATGCTCTCGTCCCACCGGCTCCCGAACCCGAGTCCGTCCTGCACGGCGAGCGCGGACAGGTTGGTGATGGTCTCCGCGGTACCCGGGAAGATGTTGATCGGTGCTTCGTAGGTGTGGCCGATCTCGTGCCACAGCCCCCACAGCCCACTCAACGGAAGCCGGAAGAGATCGGCGGCAGCACCGGTGCCGGTCTGGAACATGATGCGCGCGTTGCTCGCGTTGGCGTACCCGGCACCGGAGTCGGGTGAAGCGATGTGGATCCGGTGCGGGTACTTGTGCGAGGTCCCGACGGCACGCTCGTCGAGGCCGTACGTCTCGTTCGTGAGCTCGATCACCCGGTCCCAGTTCGCGGTGCGCTCCGCGAGGTCGGCACCGGCGATGGCCGTGCCGGTCTTCGGCTTCTGGAAGTCGCCGAACATCCGGTCCGACACCACCTCGACGAACGGTGCATCGGCGAACCGCCGGAGGTCCGCTGCGAACGAGTCGGCGGTCGACTGGCCCCGGACGTAGGTCGGGACGGCAACACCGCCGGCGATCGTGACCGTCGCTTCCCCGGTGTCCGCCGCGCTGACCATCGAGACCATCCCGTCGTGCGGAGCCGTGACACGGTTCACGCCAGCGGTCAGTCGCGTCTGCTGGTACCCGACATCGGCGCCCGAGTTGTGCGCCGCGTACGGGCCGATCAGCCCGATGGCGACGTCCATCGCCGGCGCACCGGTCGGTACCGACACGGTGACGACGTCGCCGGCGGCGACGAACCGTCCGGCAGGCTGCAGATCACTGTGCCGGAACCGCCGCCCCTCTGCTGTGGCCGCGGCCGCCGCATCACCGATGCCGTGCACCAGGACGCTCGTCGCGTCGCCGTTCGCCGAGTGCTCGATCACCGTCTCGTGGACGTCGACTCCGCCGGTTGCCGCTGCGGCGACCCCGCCACCGATGGCGAGTGCCGTGACGATGAGGACAGCAGGGAGGGCAGGAAACAATCGCATACAGATATTTTACATGCGGTATGGCGATTCGGGAAGGGTCAGCGCGGCCCGCGGTACAACACGATCTGCGTGTTCCGCTGCGGCCGCGCACCGGCCCGCAGCGACACCGCGGCACCCGTCGTCGTCGCCGCGAACACGCGCGCGCCCGGCCGGTTGATGAGCTGGTCGGCCAACGCGGTCTCGAGCTCGCGCACCCGGTCGCGCAGGTCCTTGTTCTCGTTCTCCAGGTCGAGCACGCGCCGGATCCCCTCCAGCGACACCCCCTCGGAGCCGAGGCGCGCGATCTCGCGCAGCTGCGCGACGTCGCGCATCGAGTAGCGGCGGGAACCGCCGCGGGTCCGGCCGGGCACGACCAGGCCGAGCCGGTCGTACTGCCGCAGCGTCTGCGGGTGCATCTCGGACAGCTCCGCGGCGACCGCGATCGCGAAGACGGGCGAGTTCTCGTCCATGTCGGTCATGGCGTGTTCCTTCCGTCGTTCGCGTGGTGGTGAAAACCAGCCTGGAGGCCCGGCGAGCGTCCGTCAGGAAGCCGCACCCCGCCTCCAGGCCGGTTTACTGCTGTGGTTGCGTGACGCTAGTCACGCGCCTTGGCGAGGAGGTCCTCGCGCGGGTTCTCGTCGGGAAGCGCCTCGGCGAGTGCCTCGACGGCCTCACGCTGCTTGTCCGACAGGTGCGACGGCACCGCGACCTGGACGGTCGCGAGCAGGTCGCCCGTGCCGTTCTTCGTCGCGACGCCACGGCCCTTGACGCGCAGGACGCGACCCGACGGCGTGCCGGGAGCGACCTTCAGCTTGACGGGCGAACCGCCGAGCGTCGGGACCTCGATCGTCGCGCCGAGGGCTGCCTCGACGAACGTCACGGGGACGTCCACCCGCAGGTTCAGACCATCGCGCTCGAAGACCGGGTGCTTGCGGACCGAGACGGCGACCACCAGGTCACCGGCCTCGCCGCCGTCGGGCGAGGGTTCGCCCCGACCGCGGAGCCGGATCTTCTGGCCGTCCGCGACCCCCGCGGGGATGCGGACGTTCACCGGTCGACCGTTGCCCTGCGACAGCTTGACGGTGTCGCCGGCGATCGCCGTGGTGAAGTCGAGCGTGGTCGACGCCGTGACGTCGCGACCCTTCGTCGGTCCACCGAAGCCGCGGTAGCCGCCGGAGGTCTGGCCGAAGCCACCACCGCCGCCGAACATCCCGCCGAGGATGTCCTCGAAGCCGCCCGCACCGCCCGGGCCGCCCTGGCCGAAGCGGACGCGCTGTCCGCCCCCGCCCTGCTGCTGCCCGAACATCCCGCCGAAGACGTCCTCGAAGCCGCCGCCCTGGCCCCCGCCGCCCGCCGTGAAGCGGGCGCCGGAGCCCATGGCGCGGACCTGGTCGTACTCCTGGCGCTGCTCCTTGTCGGAGAGCACCGAGTAGGCCTCGCTGATCTCCTTGAAGCGGTTCTCCGCCGCGGCGTCACCCGGGTTGGAGTCCGGGTGGAACTGCCGCGCGAGCTTCCGGTAGGTCTTCTTCAGCTCGGCCTCCGACGCGTCCTTCGACACTCCGAGGACCTTGTAGAAGTCCTTGTCGAACCAGTCCTGACTGGCCACTGGTACCTACCTTCCGTTCCGGCTCAGGCCGGGACCGCCACCGCGACCTTGGCCGCACGCAGGACGCGCTCGCCGAGCTTGTAGCCCGGCTCGACGACGTCCGCCACGGTCTGGCCGGTGGCACCCGGGGTCGGGAGCTGGACGATCGCCTCGTGGATGTTCGGGTCGAAGGCTTCACCCTTCTCGCCGATCTGCACGAGCTTGAACTTGTCGAAGCCCCCGCGGATCTTCTGGCCGATGACCTGCATCGGACCCTCGGCGAGGTCACCGTGGGCCTCGGCCCGGGTGAGGTCGTCGAGCGCCGGCAGCAGGGCCCGCACCACCTCGGCGATGGCGACCTCGCGGTTCGCCTCACGGTCACGCTCGACGCGCTTCCGGAAGTTCACCAGCTCGGCCTGCGCACGGAGCATGTCCGCACGCATCTCGGCGACGAGGTCGCGGTCCGTGTCGGACAGCTTGTCCTCTTGGATACCGCGGGCTGCGTCGTCGAGCAGGGCCTGGTCCTCCGGGGAGAGGTCGTTCGCCGCGTCCGTTGCCGGGCCGCCGGCGGCGGGGCCGTCGGTCGGTACTTCGACGTCGGGCCCCTCCGCCTCGATGAGGTCCTCGGGCTCGGCCGCGTTCGTGGCGTCGCCCTCGACCTGAGGGTCTTCCTCGTTCGGCACGTTGTCCTTGGGATCCGTCATCGTTACTTCTTGTCCTTGTCGTCCTCGTCGTCCACGACCTCGGCGTCGACGATGTCCTCGTCGTCCGCCGGCTGCTCACCCGCGGGCTGCTCGCCACCGGCTGCACCGGCTGCTGCATCCTGCTGGCTGTAGATGGCCTGGCCGAGCTTGCCCTGCGACTCGTTGAGCTTGTCGAAGGCCGTCTTCACGGCGTCCTCGTCCTCGCCCGCGAGCGCCGACTTGAGCGCGTCGACGTCGGCCTGCACCTCGGACTTGACGTCCTCGGGGAGCTTGTCGTCGTTCTCCTTGATGAGCTTCTCGATCGAGTAGACGAGCTGCTCGGCCTGGTTGCGACGCTCGTTGGCCTCACGACGGGCCTTGTCCTCGGCCGCGTGCTCCTCGGCTTCGCGGACCATGCGCTCGATGTCCTCCTTCGGCAGCGACGAGCCGCCGGAGATGACCATCGACTGCTCCTTGCCGGTGCCCTTGTCCTTGGCGGACACGTGCACGATGCCGTTGGCGTCGATGTCGAAGGTGACCTCGACCTGCGGGACGCCACGGGGAGCCGGCGCGATGCCGGTGAGCTCGAACGTGCCGAGCGGCTTGTTGTCGCGGGTGAACTCGCGCTCGCCCTGGAAGACCTGGATCGCGACCGACGGCTGGTTGTCGTCAGCGGTCGTGAAGGTCTCGCTCCGCTTGGTCGGGATCGCGGTGTTGCGGTCGATGAGCTTCGTCATCAGGCCGCCCTTGGTCTCGATGCCGAGCGACAGCGGCGTGACGTCGATGAGCAGGACGTCCTTGCGCTCGCCCTTCAGCACACCGGCCTGCAGTGCGGCGCCGACGGCGACGACCTCGTCCGGGTTGACGCCCTGGTTCGGGGACTTGCCACCGGTGAGCTGCTTGACGACCTCGGCCACGGCGGGCATGCGGGTCGAGCCACCGACGAGCACCACGTGCGCGATGTCGTTGACCGAGACACCGGCTTCCTTGATCACGTCGTTGAACGGCTTCTTGGTGCGGTCGAGCAGGTCGGAGGTCATCTGCTCGAACTGTGCGCGCGAGATGGTCTCGTCGAGGTTGAGCGGGCCCTCGGCCGTGAGCGTCAGGTACGGCAGCTGGATGTTCGCCGACATCTGCGACGACAGTTCCTTCTTGGCCTGCTCAGCGGCTTCCTTCAGGCGCTGCTTGGCGATCTTGTCCGTGGACAGGTCGACGCCGTGCTCGTCCTTGAACTTCTTGATCAGGTAATCGACGATGCGCTGGTCCCAGTCGTCGCCACCGAGGCGGTTGTCACCGGAGGTCGCGCGGACCTGGATCGTCGAGAAGTCGTCGTCCTTGCCCACCTCGAGCAGGGAGACGTCGAACGTGCCGCCACCGAGGTCGAAGACCAGGATGAGCTCGTCTTCCTTGCCCTTGTCGAGGCCGTAGGCCAGAGCGGCCGCGGTCGGCTCGTTGATGATGCGGAGGACGTTGAGGCCGGCGATCTCACCGGCGTCCTTCGTGGCCTGGCGCTCGGCGTCGTTGAAGTACGCCGGCACGGTGATGACCGCGTCGGTGACGTCTTCACCGAGGTACTGCTCGGCGTCGCGCTTGAGCTTGCCGAGGGTGCGGGCCGAGATCTCCTGCGGCGTGTACTTCTTGCCGTCGATCTCGGTGGTCCAGTCGGTGCCGACGTGACGCTTGACCGACGCGATGGTGCGGTCGACGTTCGTCACGGCCTGGCGCTTGGCGGTCTCGCCGACCAGGACCTCGCCGTCCTTGGTGAAGGCGACGATCGACGGCGTGGTGCGGAGGCCCTCGGCGTTCGCGATGACGGTGGGCTCGCCACCCTCGAGAACGCTGACGACCGAGTTGGTGGTTCCGAGGTCGATGCCTACTGCACGTCCCATGTGTGGTGCTCCTTCTTGCTCGAGGTAAGTCGTTGGACTTGCGTCCGATGGACTCAACTCTACTCAGGACCCGGCTCGCGTCAACTCAGGGCGGCCGAAGTTGCGTCGATCCCACTCAACTCCCAGCCAACAGCGCGCCATGCAATGTTTCGCATGTCATATTCCATGTGATATTCTGGGCTTGCAGGCTGGCCGAGAGGTCCTGGACTGCGATCCCCCACCGTGCCGCGGATTTACGGCGGCCCTCCCCGAAAGAACGTCACATGTCTCGAAAGAAGAGGGCAACGGCCCTCAAGTCCTTCGGCGCGGCAGGTCTCGCCGCAGCCACGCTCGTCTCCGGCTTGTCCTTCGGTCCGGCCGCCTCCGCCGCTTCCGCGGCCCCGTCCCCCACCGCATCGGGTGATCGCCTGACCGGCAAGATCGTCTTCAAATACCCTTTCAACGAGCAGTACGCCGCTGTTGATAAGAACTTCGGCTCCAAGTGGTATTCGACGTACGAAGCGGCACTGCAGAACGCCGCTCCAGGATGGGAGATCCCCGCCAAGGGATCAACAGGCATCATCAAGAACAGCGACGGTCGCTGCGTACAGAATCCTGGCTGGGACTTCGGCGGACGGCTGTTCTTCATGGGAGCCTGCGACTCGGTTCAAGCTCAGAGTGGCACTTACTACTCCACCGGTCAGCTGGCGATGGCCCCGTGGGCGATGTGGCACAACGGTTCAGGCTTGTCGACTGGCAACCAGTCGAGCCTTGAACTTGCGAGCGGCAAGGACATGCGCCCCGCGCAGTCCCCACTCGTTGCGAAGGTCGACTCCGTGGACAACGTCGCGAAGACTGCCGTCGTCTCCGGCACCGCCACCCCCGGCGCCGCGATCACTGTCAGCGGCACCTCGTTCGCGACCACCGCGGACGGCACCGGCAAGTGGTCCCTCACCGTCCGCGACCTCCCCGTCGGTGCGAACGGCCGCACCATCATCCAGAAGGTGAACGGCACCGAGGTCGACCGCGTCAACGTCACGATCACCATCGGCGCGCCCTCGACGACGCTCGGGACGTACAACCTCACCGGGAAACCCAACACCGGCGACGCCTTCGCCAACGGCACCCAGGGCACTGTCTCCTGGAACGCACGAGCCAAGACCGGCGAGACCGGCGTCGACATGGAGAGCGGAACCTCGTACTCCTGGCTGTTCACCATGCCCCGCGGCTACGAGGTCTACGACCTCCCCGCCGGGACGAACAACGGCGTGTGGAAGGACGAGTGGATCACCGGAACCAACTCGAACGGCCTCCAGACGCTGACCTACAAGGCCACCAACGTCTCCGCGGTCACGCAGAAGAACGTCGCCAAGGGCGTCGCCACCCGCACCTTCAAGATCCGTGCGACCACGCAGCCGACAGCCGACGCCACCCTGTTCACCGTGTTCACGGCACCTCCGGGATACACCTCCACCACGCCCGTCGCGATCACGACGCTCAAGGCAGCCGAGATCCCGGCCGACCCAGCACCGCTCGTCGTCCAGACTCCGGCCAACGGCTCGGTCGTGGACACCAAGCGTCCGACGTTCTCCGGTACCGGTGACGAAGGCGCGACCATCGAGGTCAAGGGCAACTCCGGCCGTGTCGTCGCCTCGGCGACGGTCAAGGACGGCAAGTGGTCCGCTCCGGCGGACTTCGACCTCGGCGAGGGCTTCTACGACCTCGGCGTGACCCAGACCCCACTCACGGGCTCCGCCGAGACGAAGCGCGTGAACTTCACGATCCGCACCGAGGCCCCGGCGAACCCGGCCCCGCTCGTCGTCCAGACCCCGGCGAACGGCTCCACGGTCGACCAGAAGCGTCCGGTGTTCTCCGGTACGGGTGACAAGGGCGCACGTGTCGAGGTCAAGGGCACGTCCGGCCGCGTCGTGGCCGCTGCAGTGGTCGATGACAACGGCAACTGGTCCGCCCCGGCGACGTTCGACCTCGGCAACGGTGTCTACGACCTCACCGCGACGCAGACCCCGGTCCGTGGCAACGCCGACTCGAAGCCCGTCTCGTTCACGATCAACGCCTCGGAGTTCTCCACGGCGCTGACCGCCACGGGCGCCTTCGACCAGGACGTCACCAAGCCCGCGACGATCTCGGGCGCGGCGACCACCGGCGCGACCGTCGTCGTCAAGGACAGCCTCGGCAACGAGATCGGCCGCCTCGTCGCAAGCGACGGCCGCTACACGATCCCGGTCCCGGCGAACCGCGCACAGTTCGGCGTGAACGAGTTCAGCGTCACCCAGACGCTGAACGGCAAGACCTCCGCAGCCGTGAACGTCTCGCTCGACTACGGCACGCCGACGCCGATCAACATCACCTCGCCGGCGAACGGCGCGACCGTCAACAAGGAGGGCCTGACCTTCACCGGCACCGGTCAGACCGGCGCGAAGGTCACCGTCCGTGGCACCGTGAACGCGATCGCCAGCGGCGACGTCGTGAACGGCGAGTGGACCGCCAAGGTCGACTTCCCGCTGACGAGCAACCTCTACAACTTGTGGGCGGTGCAGACCACCAAGGGCGGTCTGACCACCCAGCAGGCGATCACCGTGACGGTCACGGACGAGCAGGCGGTCACCCCGCTCACCGCGACGGCGGCGTTCAACACCACCGACGAGAACCTGCCGGCGACGATCTCCGGCGCGGCCCAGATGGACGCCACGGTCACCGTGAAGGCTGCTGACGGCTCGATCGTCGGTACCGCGAAGGCGACCGGCGGTCGGTACACGATCACGATCCCGCCGGCCAAGGCGAAGTTCGGTGTCAACACGTTCACGGTCACCCAGACCGTCAACGGCGCCGTGTCCGCCCCGTTGAACCGCTCGCTCGACTACGGCAACCCCGTCGCCCCGGTGATCTCCACCCCGGCGAACGGCGCCACCGTGACGAACGGCCAGATCCGCTTCACGGGCACCGGCGCCACCGGCGCCAAGCTCGACATGCGCGGCAAGACCTCGTCGATCGGTGACACGAAGGTCGCCAACGGTGCCTGGACGGTCGATGTCTCCCGGCAGCTCACCCCCAACCTCTACGAGCTGCACGCGCTCCAGACGAGCAAGGGCGGGCTGACGAAGCAGGCCGAGATCACCGTCACGGTGCAGGACAAGCAGGTCACGGAGCTCACCGCGGCCGGCTCGTTCCAGGCCGACGTCGAGAAGCAGGCCACGATCAGCGGCAACGCTCAGACCGGCGCGACCGTCGTGGTCCGCGAGGGCAGCACCGTCATCGGCACCACCACCGGCGCCGACGGCAAGTACTCGCTCTCGATCCCGGCCACCGTCGCGGGCGTCCGCACCTTCACCGTCACCCAGACGGTCGACGGTGAGGTCTCCCCCGCCAAGACGGCGACGCTCGACTACGGCACGGCGACCCAGGTCGTCGTGAACACCCCGGCCGAGGGCGCACAGGTCCCCGGAACCGGCATCACGTTCACCGGTACCGGCCAGGCTGGCTCGAAGGTCGTCCTCGGCGGCACCACGAGCCGACTCGGCGAGGCCACGGTCAACTCCGAAGGCGAGTGGTCCATCACGATCAGCCGCACGCTGACCCCGCAGGTCTACGTGCTCTACACGAAGCAGATCACGAAGGGCAACCTGATCGGCGACGCGGTGGTCACGACCATCAACGTCACCCAGTAACACCCCAGCAGGACCCGACGGCCCGACCCCACCCAGGGGTCGGGCCGTTCGGCGTCCCCGGCACCTGCGCAACGCGCAACGCCAGCGGCACCGGCACCGGCACCGGCACCGGCACGACAACCCAGCAACCGCAACCGCACCGGCCCACCACCCACCGCCGACCGCCGACCGCCGACCGCCCTGCCACAGCCCACAGCCCACAGCCCACAGCTCACGTTCACCAACGACGAAGGCCGCCGCCCGTCGTGACGACGGGCGGCGGCCTGGCCGCTCAGCGGCGGACTGCGATCAGAAGGCGGCGATGCGGTGCCGCACGGAGCCTGCGAACCGGCCACAGGTAGCGCCGACGCGCGAGGCGGCGGTGATCCGGGCCTCCTGGCCGGTGCCGGCGAGCAGAACGGCTTTGACCGTCGATGCGAGCTCACGGACCCCGTCGACCGCGCGCCACCGTGCACCGGCGGCGCGGTGTGCCCGCAGGAGGCGCGCATCGTCGACGCCGTAGCGGTACGCCTGGCGGAACGCACCGCGGGCCGCGCTGCGCAAGCGGTACTGGACGACCGCCTGCGGGACGAAGACGATGGGCGAACCAGCCGCAGCCACCCGCCAGCAGAAGTCGATGTCCTCGCCGCAGTGCAAGGACTCGTCGAAGCCGTCGACGGCCTCGAGCAGCGCGCGGGTCACGCCGAGCGCACAGCTCGGCGTGTAGGGCAGGTGCCGGAACTTGACGGGCAGCTCCGTCGTCGACGCGGTCACCCGGGCCGCGAGCGCGGGTGCGTTGAGCAGGTCGTACGCCAGTCGGCCGCCGCCGATGCCGTCTTGCTGCACGGCCACAGCCATCGCCGAGATCCATCCGGGTTCGAGCACGTCGTCCGCGTCGCAGAACAGCACGATGTCGTGTCGTGCGGCGCGCCAGCCGACGTTGCGAGCGTGGCTCGGCCCACGGACGTCCGTCGCGTCGACGACGCGCACGGCCCAGCCGGATGGCCACTCCGTGGCGTCGACGAACGGGCGCAGGACGCTGGGCCTGACGCCGTTGGCAGCGAGGACGACTTCGACGTCGCCCTCGTGCTGTTGCACGGCGATCGCCCCGAGCTGCGCGCTCAGGGCGGTGTCGGGTCGACCGACCGGGACGACGACGGAGACGGGCACGGCGGAGACGGGCACGGCGGACTCGCTCTCTCAGGGTGTGGTTGCGGTGGTGCGCCCGAACTGGGCGGGCACGACGTGGCGCGCCATCGCGATGACGTCGCGGCGGATGCCCGGCAGCACGACGGCAAGGGCGAGCACGACGAGCGCAGAAGCGCCGCCGACCGTGATCGCGAGCCAGGGGCCGAGGTCGAGCAGCCGGGTCAGGAGCGTGACACCACCCACCGCCACGGCCACGATGCCGGGGCGGACGATCGGCGCGACGAGGTCACGGAGCCCGAGCCCTGGGCGTCGACCAGCGACCACGAAGCCGGGGACGACGAGGACGAGCGAGCTGACGGAGAACGCCCACGCCATCCCGGTGACGCCCCACGGCAGGCCGACGAAGAACGAGGCGAGGACGAGTGGACGGCTGACGAGCGCCCAGATGGTCTGACGAGCGCCCTGGCCGGTCGCGACGAACACCCAGACGGTGACGTAGCCGAGAGTCTGCGCGATGCCAGCGAGCACCAGCACGCGGAAGATCGGTACCGAGCCCGCCCACGCGGGGCCGAACAGCACGGTGACGACGGCGTCGGCGAGCACTGCCAGCACCGCGAAGGTCGGCCACAGCACGTACCCGGTCAGGGCTGTGAGGTGCCGGTAGTAGCGCCGGAAGCGCTCGCGGTCGTCGGCGACCTTGGCGAGCACGGGGACCGCGACGCGCTGGAGCGGCCCGTTGACCTGCTCCAGCGGGATCGTGAGCAGCTGCCCGGCCTGTGCGTACAAGCCGGCGGCGAGCGGGCCGAACGACGCCCCGACGATCACCTTGTCGAGGTTGCGGGCCGCGAAGTTGAGGACCTGGACCGCGGTGACGTTCGCTGCGAAGCCGAGTTCCGGCCGGACGGCGGACCACCGCGCGGGGCGGGTCGGGCGCCAGGGACACACGGCGATCGAACCGATGCCGAGCACGAGCGAGAAGAGGAGCGCCTGGGCGACGAGCGCCGACGAGCCCGCACCGGCGATCGCGAGCACGAGCGCCAGGGCGGCGCCGGAGACCATCGACGCGACCTCGAGCAGGGCGAGGGCACGGAAGCGGAGGTTGCGGGCGAGCAGCGCCGTGGGGACCGCGCTGGCCCCGGCCACCACGAAGGGAACCGCGAGCAGCATCACGGACCTGCCGGACGCTGGGAAGCCGAGGACGACCGCGAGTGCCGGCGCCGACAGGGCCAGCGCAGCGCCGACAGCGAGTCCGGCTGCGGCGCTGAGGAGGTGGAGCGAGGAGGCGACGCCGGCGGACAGGCGCGGCGCACGGATGACGAGGGCTCCGATGCCACCGATGCGGAGGAGCTCGGCGAGACCGCTGAGCAGGAGCACGACGACCGCGAACCCGTACTCGGCGGGGCCGAGGATCCTGGCGATCACCACGACGGTGACGAGCTGCACGAGGAACCGGGTCGCGGTGCCGGCGGCGGTGACGATGCCGCCACGGGCTGCCGCGGTCGCGAGCGGAGCGGAGGACTGCCAGTCCGGCAGGGTCGTGCGGGTCATGGCAGTCCTCCGTTCGGGTCGGGTCGGACTCAGCGGGTGACGAACAGGTTCTCGGCGCCCTTGTCCGTGACCTTCGGCTTGCCGTCCGTGGTGACCCGGTTGCCGTTGCCGCTGACCGTGACCTTGCCGATCTCCTTGGCGTCGACGTCGTTGATGGTGCCGCTCATGACGAGCGCGTCGACCTTGCCGAGGTGGACGACCGCGTTGCTCGCGGTGATCTCGACCGAGGCGCAGTCGCCCACGGTGACGTCCTTGTTGCTCTGGTCGATGACGACCTTGCCGTCGGCGCACTCCGCCGTCGCCTTCTGGATGTCGGCCGGCGGCGTCGAGAAGCGGTCGTCTGCCTTGGCGCTCGAGCTGGCCGTCGGCTTCTTGGTGGGCTCGTCGCCGCCGGTGCCGGAGCACGCCGTGACGACGGTGAGGATCCCGATCGCAGCCAGGGTCGTGGCGGCGATGCGGGCGGTGCGGGAGGTGTGACGCATGTCGGGTTCCGTTCTGGGATCGCGGCGAGGCGGATGACGCTTGGCACTGTCGCCCCGGTGACGTTTCAATGTCACGCTCTATAGAATACTGGTATTCTAGATGCATGACAACCCGGAACCTCCCGCTCGTCGCCATGCTCACCCACAGCGCAGCACTGTCCGGGGCGGAGCTCCTCGTGGCGCGGGTGGCCGCCGCCCGGGTCGAGACCGAGGTGATCGTCGTCCTCGGTGAACACGGGCCACTCGAGTCCCTGCTCTCCGGGCTCGGCGTCGAGCACGAGGTCGTCGCGCTCGACCCGTCCGTGACCGAGCACGCAGCCGATGCGGCCGGGGGCCTCCTCGCGAAGGGAGTGTCGACACTCCGCTCCACGCGGGCCCTCGCGCGACGGCTCCGCGACCTCGGCGCCGACGTGGTCGTCACACACTCGGCGAAAGCGCACGTGTACGGCGGACTGGCCGGCCGGCTCGCACGCATCCCCGTCGTGGCGTACGTCCACGACGTCGTCGGAGCGGCCGGTGCCTCCCGCGCGAACACCCTGGTACTCCGCGCGGCGCTGACGACGCTCCCCGCAGCCAGAATCGCCAACTCACGGACGACGGCCCGCTCCCTCGGCCGGTCCGGTCCGGCACCCGCGGTGATCGGCTGCCCCGTGGACCTCCCGGACCAGGCCGCCCCGTCGGCACCCGGCCCGTTCACCATCGGCATGGTCGGGCGGCTCACCCGTTGGAAGGGGCAGGACATCGCTGTCCGCGCCTTCGCCGCGGCCCGCGCGCTCGGTCTCGACCCCGATGCGCGGCTCCGGCTGATCGGCGCGGCGCACTTCGGGACCGACGACCACCACGCCGCCGAGTTGCACACCCTGGTCACGGAGCTGGACCTGACGGCGGTGGTCGAGTTCCGGGGACACCGGCAGGACGTCGATGCCGAGATCAGCGCGTGCGATCTGCTCGTGCACGCCAGCCGCCGCCCGGAGCCGTTCGGGCAGGTGGTCACCGAGGCGATGGCGCTCGGTCGACCGGTCATCGCCGCGGACGCTGGCGGCCCTGCCGAGGTGCTCACGCACGGCGAGGACGGGCTCCTCGTCCGTCCCGGCGACGTCGATGCCCTCGCGCACGCGATCCTCCGGTTGGCCGGTGACGAGCAGGAACGGAACCGACTCGCCCGCAACGGGCGCCACTCCGCCGCGCGCTACGCGACGCCGCACATCGTGGCGCAGATCGAGCGCGTCCTGCTGAGCGCAGCCAGCTAGCGACCGACTGGAGGCCCGGTGCAGGTCCGACGGACCGGCACCGGGCCTCCAGGCGGTCCGGTCCACCCCCGCGGACCCTCAGCCGGTCCGGCCCCCCACCGGGATGCCGGTCCACTCCGCGATCTCGCGCTGGAACCGCTCGGTCGAGAACGCGGCGGCGCGCGCACGACAGGCCGCTGGGTCGAGTCGCACGGCACCGTCGACCGCTGCGGCCAGGGTCGAATCCGCGAGGTCGTGGAGGAGCGTGCCGCTCGTTCCTTCCTGCACCGAGTCGCGAGCCCCGCCCTCGGCGTTCGCGACCACCGGCGTGCCGAGGGCCAGCGCCTCGACGGGCAGGATCCCGAAGTCCTCGACGGGAGGGAACACGTAGACCGCGGCACGCTGCAGGAGCGCCGCGAGCATCGCGTCGGAGGGCGTGCAGACGAAGTGCACCTCGACCCTCGACTCGGCAGCCAGCGCGCGCAGCCGCTCGGCATCCGGACCGTCGCCGGCGAGCACCACCGGACGCCCGGACGCCCGACCGGCATCGATGACGACGTCGAGGCGCTTGTACGGAACGAACCGCGAGGCACCGAGGACGAAGTCGGCAGGCAGCGCCTCGAGGACAGCGCGGTCGCGCTCGTCGAGCACGGACGCCCAGTCGGCGACCGCAGCGAGCCGCTCCACGCCGACCGGCGGGTTGATCACCTGAGCGTCGATGCCCCAGGTGTCGCGGATGCGCTGCTGCACGAAACGACTGTTCGCGGCGACGTGACGGAGCCCCTGGGCGCGACGGCGGTCGACGGAGCGGAGTACCGGCGAACCCGCGCGGGCGAGCATGGTCGATCCGCGGGCATCGAGTTCCGGGTTCCAGAGGTACCGGGCCGGCGTGTGCACGTAGGTGAACTGCCGGTCCGGGGCGACCCCGGTCACACGGGCCTGGTGGGCGAACAGGTGCGAGCTCACGATCGCCCAGTCGTACTCGCCGACGGTGCGCAGGCCGTGACTCCACAGGGCCGGGAGGAACGGCATCGACAGCGCCTTCCTGCCGCGGAGGGGCGACCGCGCCAGGACACTCTCGACCACCCGCCGGTCCGCGTAGCGCCCGGGGGCGTCGTTCCACAGCCCGAACACGTCGGCGGCAGGGTAGGCATCGGCGAATGCGTCGACGACGCGCTCGGCGCCGCCCACCGCCTCGATCCACTCATGGACGAGCAGTCCGCGCACGGTCGGCTCCGTTCTGGTCGGCGGCGGCGCGTTCCGCGCACGCCGCGATGGTCGCGATGGCGGAGATCGCCCGCTCGCGCATGGTCAGGAAGTCGTGCTCGTCGCCGCGTACCGGGTCGGCGACGTCGTCGAGCGCCGGGTCGGTCGGGGCCGTCGCGACCCGGAAGCGGGACACGAGGCGCGGGAGTTCCGCCCAGAACCGCTCGTCGACGGCATCGGCGTCCAGCAGGGGGCGGACGAGACGGTCGAACTCCGCCATCGTGAAGGTCCACCGCAGGAGGTGCGGCGCGAGGTCGAGGACCTGCGCTCGGTGCGCGCGCTCAAGCGTGAGCACGAGGTCCCTGTCGCGCAGCACCGCGGCGGTCAGCGGCGTCGAGACGAAGGCGTCCGGGTCGCCGCCGTCCTGTCCGACAGCGGTGGCGGAACGCGGGAACATCGGCGTACCCGCTGTCGCAGCGGTGCCGGCGCTGTCCACGCGGAAGACTCCGGGCAGCACTGCGTCGAGGCGCGCCCGGAGGACGCGTTCGACGTACGGCGAACGGCAGATGTTGCCCTCGCAGACGATGAGGATCGAGATCACTGATGGGCTCCTGTCAGGGTGACGGGTCGTGCACGGGCGGCGTCCGGTCCCGGTTCCGGCGGCTCGGCGACGGGGCGCCAGACGCTCGAGGCACATGCGGCGAGGAGCAGCCAGAGGATCGGCGTCGAGAGGTCCGGGGTGCCGACGAGCTTCGCGACGAGCACCGCGGCGAGCGCGACCGAGGCCGGGACGGTCGCCGGTGACCGCGCCGCGCGCACGAGCACGCCGAGCGCGAAGACGGCGAACGCGATCGTGCCCGGGATCCCGACGCAGGTCAGCAGCGTCATCCCGAAGGACGACGGCCGGTTCGCGCCGAGCCCGGCGCCGATGCCGAGGGTGTCGGCGAGGACCCCCCAGCTGAAGCCGTCCGCGCCGGTCCGGGAGTCGTACGACTGACTGCCGACCTTGTCGTCCACGATCGCCTCGACCGGTGCGGCGAGCTGCGGGCCGGCCGCGAGCAGCACGATCGCGATCGTCAGCCCCCCGAGGACGAACCAGACGGTGCCGCGTCCACCCCGGACGACGTACCGCACGGCGACCACGAGCAGGCCGACGGCGATCACGACGGCGGAGGCGACGACAGCGGTGCCGGACGCCGCCTGCAGGAGGTTCGCGCACGACAACGCACTCGCCGCGGCCCAGATCATCCGCTGCCCGCCGGACGACCGCAGTGCCGTGACGGCGAAGTACGCGGCGGCCGGGAGGGCGAACGCTGCGAGCTCGCTCGGTTCGCTGAAGACCCCCCGCAACCGCTCCCCCGGGAGCGCCCACGCGTAGGCGACCCCCGGCAGCGTGTCCATCAGGGGTGCCAGCACGTCCGCACCTGCCTGCACGAGCACCCCGCGCACGGTGGTCACGACCGTGCCGACGACCAGCGCGATCCGGAGCGCGGTCTCTGCCGCCCCGACGCGGACGAGGTACAGCAACGCGCACACCGCGAGCAACAGGTACCCGAGCTGCGCGAGGTTGCTGATCGAGTAGGTGAGGTACCCGGGGTCCAGCACCTGACCGTCCACACCGCCACGTGGGACGAGGACACGGACGCCGGCGAACATCCAGGGGGCGACGGCGGTGGCGATGGTCGCCCACGCGACGAAGGCTGCGAGCGCGTTCGCCGACCAGTGCGTGGTGCGCAGCGGGCGGGTCCCGAGGAGCGCGATGCCCGACGCGAGCGCCGCAGTCGAGAACAGGGGCACGCCGTTCCCTCCGGCGACGACGGCAGCCGTGTACGGCAGGCCGCCGGCGACGCCGATCACCGCGGGGAGCCACGTCCGACGGGCGATCAGCGCAACGGCGAGCACAGCCGTGAAGACGGCTCCGAGGACCGGCATGATCCCCCTCCATTCCACTGTCGCTTGCGGTGGTATTTCATATCATCTACGATAAGTATCACACATCCGATCGCCTCCCGGAAGGCCCCCAGTGACGCTCTCGCAGTTCCTCGAAGTGATCAGACGGCGATGGATCTCCGCGCTCGCGCTGGTCCTCCTCGCCACGTCGGCTGCCGTCGGCGTCACCCTCGTGCAGGCGCCGGAGTACCGCGCCTCGAGCGAGGTCTTCGTCTCGGTCGCCGCCGGCTCGTCGGTCACCGACCTCAGTCAGGGCAACAACTTCTCGGCGGCGCGCGTGAAGTCGTACACGGCGCTGGCACTGACCCCGCGCGTCCTCGGCGCCGCGGCGAAGCAGCTCGGACTCCCGGCCGGCACCGACCTCTCGAAGGTCGTGACGGCGTCCTCCACTGACGAGACCGTGATCATCTCGCTCAGCGCGACGTCAACGTCGCCGGCCCGTGCGGCGGCGATCGCCAACGCGGTCACCACGCAGCTCGTCGCCGTCGTGGACGAGGTCGAGCGCTCATCGCAGCAGAGCGACCTCGTCCACCTCAGCGTGTTCCAGCAGGCGAAGGCACCGACGATGCCGTTCGCTCCGCGGATCCCGGTCAACCTCGCGATCGGCGTCCTCGCGGGCCTCGCACTCGGTGTTGCGCAGGCAGTCCTCCGCGAGGTCCTCGACACCCGGCTGCGGTCGTTCGACGCGCTCCGGCGCCTCACCACGGCGAGTGTGCTCGGCGAGTTCGGGGTGGACGACACCATCGCGAAACACCCCCTCGTCGCCGTCGACAACCGCTACAGCACCCGGGCCGAGAGCTTCCGGCAGCTGCGGACGCACCTGACGTACACGAACCTCGACGGCGGTCCGCAGAGCATCGTCGTGACGAGCGCGACCCCGGGCGAGGGCAAGTCCTCGACCGCCGTGAACCTCGCGCTCATGCTGGCGCAGAACGGGTCGCGGGTCCTGCTCGTCGACGCCGACCTGCGACGCCCGACGACCGGGACGTACTTGGGGATCGAGAGCCGCGTCGGCCTGTCCACCGTGCTCACCCGACAGGTCGCGCTCGACGATGCCATCCAGGAGGTCGGTGGGGACAACCCCCTGCACGTCCTCGCTGCGGGGCGGGTGCCGCCGAACCCGAGCGAACTCCTGAGCTCCAGCCGGATGGCGGACCTCGTCCGCGAGCTCGAATCCCGCTACGACGTCGTGATCGTCGACGCCCCGCCGCTCCTCCCGGTGACCGACCCCGCCGTCCTCGGCGCCATCTGCTCCGGGGTCCTGCTCGTCGTGAGCGTCAACGGACAGACACGGCGCGCCGACTTCGTCGCGGCCGAGCAGACCCTGCGGCAGGTGGGCGCACGACTGCTCGGGCTCGTGGTGAACCGCCTCCCAGCCCAGCGACGCATGAAGACCTACTACAACTACGAGCCCTCGGCGCCGGTGAGCGAGAGCCCTCGCCGCTCGTCACGCGCACGCAACGACTCGACCGCCACCACCGAACAGAAGGAAGCCCGATGACCCGCAGCACACCGCCCCGATCGTTCGTCTACCTCGGCTGGCAGGGGTACGGCAACTTCGGCGACGACCTCCTGCACGAGACCTGGCGTGCCGCGCTCCGTCACCCCTTGGACGTCGAGGCGCCCCTGACCCGGCGGGACTACGCTCGCCGCTCACCGCGCTTCGTTCGCGACCGCGCCCGGCTGATCGGTCGCGAGCGGCTCGTGCTGCTCGGTGGCGGCACGACCGTCGGGTTCGCGTCCTGGGCCGGACACGTCGACCGTGCGACCCGGTACTTCGGCGCGACCGGCACCATCGGACTCGGTCTCGGGGCAGCTGCCGCCGACGACAGCTACTCGCTCGGGACACAACCGCAGCAGTGGGACGCCTGGCGTTCGCTCGACCGGTTCGCGCTGCACGGTGTCCGTGGGCCGCTCACCGAACACGAGGTCACCACGAACCTGTGCCCGGTCGACGTCGTGGGCGATCCGGCGCTGCTCTACCCCGAGCTCGTCCACGTCCAACGCACCGTCCGGCCCGACGGCCGGATCGGCGTCAGCATCGGATCTGATCCGACCACGAGGTTCGACGTCGACACGATCGCCGAGGCGGTCGACCGGCACGCGGCCGCGACCGGCACCACCGAGGTCGTCGCGTTCGCGCTGTCCGGGGCCGACCGCATGGCGGCGCACGGGTTGGCCGCCCGCCTGCGCACACCGGCGGTCGTGCACGAGTACATCGACGTCCCGACGACGATGGCCGCCATCGCGGGATGCGACCTGGTCGTGTCCGAACGACTCCACGGCGCCATCGCGGCGGTTTCGCTCGACGTGCCCACTGTCCCGCTGTCGTACGCGTCGAAGTGTGACGACTTCTGGCGCAGTGTCACGGACGGCCCCGCGCCGCTCACGGTGGGCCACGACGTCGACGAGCTCGTCCACGAGATGCAGATCGCCACCCGACACCGTGACGGGATCCGCGCCCGGACGGCCGAGCTCCGGGAGCGGCTGGGCTCCGTCCAGCAGCGCCTCCTCGACTGGCACACCGCAGGCTCGCCGACAGCCGAGCTCTTCGCCCGCACGAAGGCCCACGCGTGAACGCCGACCACCGCTTCCACCTCGTCGTCTCGACGATCCGGACGCCGGACCACCTCGCCCGCTGCCTCGAGACGATCGAGCGCGCCGGGGTGTCGGTGTTCGTCACCGTCGTCGAGCAGCGACCGACTCCGGATGCACTGGCCGTGCTGCAGCCGCTCATCGACGCCGGGCACGCCGAACACGTGCACCAGCCGGACGTCCGTGGCGTCAGCCGGGGCAGGAACGCCGGGATGACTCGACTCCGCGGTGAGGTGATCGCGTTCCCGGACGACGACTGCTGGTACCCCGACGGCGTCCTGGCGACGATCTCGCACCGGTTCGCGACGCAGGGGCTCGACGCGGCCTCGATCCCCTCCCGCGGAAGCGACGAGCAGGGCACGATGCTCCGCTGGCGCCGGCGCCCGGGTGACGTCACGAGTTGGCGGGTGCCGCGGACCGTCGTGAGCTCGGGGATCTTCATGCGTCGCGACGTCCTCGAACGCCTCGGCGATTTCGACGAAGACCTCGGTACGGGCTCCGGAACGCCCTTCGGGGCCGGCGAGGAGACCGACATGGTCCTCCGCGCCCTCGCCTCCGGTGCGCGGATGCGCTACATGCCGGACCTTTCGGTGCGGCACCCGGACTTCCGTGACGCCGGTATGACGACCGAGACCCTCGCGAAGGTCCGCCGGTACAACCGCGGCTTCGGTCGGGTCCTCCGCAAGCACGGTCTGTACGGGCAGGCCGCGTACTGGATCGGTCGCGGCCTGGTCGGGACCGTCGTCCGGACCGTCCGTGGCGACCGCGACGGAGCGCGCTTCCAGCACACGCAGATGAGCGCTCGGTTGCAGGGATGGCGGGGCCGGGACGACGAGGGCCGGGTGTACCCGGCCTGTGGAACCGTGGTATTTCGTCCACAACATACCGAGAAGTAGGATCCCGACGAGATGCGCCACGACACTGGCCCGATGCACCATCGATTCCACTTGATCATCGCCACGAACCGGCCGCCCGAGTACCTCGACCGAGCGATCCGGTCGATCCAAGCCGAGCCGTACCGGGTCTTCCTCTCGGTCGTCGCGCAGCGCCCGGTCCCCGAAGTACCCGACCGGCTCGCGGCGATGATCCGGGACGGCGACGGTGAGTACATCCACCAGCCCGGCGCCAGCGGTGTGAGTACCGCCCGGAACGCTGGGATGCGAACGCTCCGCGCTGACCTCGTCGGGTTCCCGGACGACGACTGCTGGTACCCGACCGGCGTGCTGTCCGCGATCGATGCCCGGTTCAGCAGGGTGGACGAAGAACCCCGGCTCGGCGGTTTGTGCATCCCGACGAAGGACGCGACCGGCCGAGGCACCATGCTCCGGTGGCTCGGGCGATCCCGACGGATCCGGGTGCGGGACGTCCCGCGCACCGTCATCTGCTCCGGGGTGTTCTTCCGGCGAGAGGTCCTCGACGACATCGGGGACTTCGACGACACGCTCGGGTCGGGTGTGGAGCCCTTCGGCTCCGGCGAGGAGAACGACCTGGTCATGCGCGCGGTCGAGGCCGGGGTGCGGGTCGACTTCGACGCGGACCTGCACGTGCACCACGGCGACTTCCGCGACGACGGACCCACCACCGCGGTCCTCGCAAAGGTCAGGCGGTACAACCGCGGGTTCGGGCGAGTGCTCCGGAAGCACGGTTGCTGGGGGCAGGCGAGCTACTGGGTCAGCCGATCGGTGGTCGCGCTCGTGATCGCTCGCGTCCGGCGCGACGCCGCCGCGGTCGAGCAACAGCACGCCCAGCTCGCCGGGCGGTGGCAGGGGTGGTTCGGCCGCGATGACGCCGGGCACCGTCACCCCGTGCACCCACGCACGCGCTGAGGTGCGCCGGCCGCGGGACGGGTCGTGGGGTGTCTGCCCCACGACCGTGTCGCGCGGAGCACCGGCCGCTCGAGCAGGTACCACGATGCCGAGGCCACACCGATGCCCACCAGAGCGAGCCCCAGGCGCACCACACCGGTGGACGGGTCACCCCCGGGCTCGATTCGGAGCAGCGGGTAGTGCCACAAGTAGAGCCCGTACGAGATGGTCCCGAACCAGCGAGCGATCGCCAGGTCGAGCGCGGGAGCACCACCGAGCGCCCCTGCGACGACGACGAGCGCTGCGACCGCCACCGCTGCCGTCTCGACCCAGCGAGCCGCACCGGGCAGGGACCCGACCGTGATCGGCAGCGTGCACGCCGACAGCACCACGAGCAGTGTCGCGCCCACGCCGCCGACCCCGAGCACGACGGCGCTCGGACGTCCGGTCCGCAAGTCGATCTGACCGAGACCGCGGAGACTGCCCGTGCGCACGGCGAACGCGGCGAGCGCACCCACGAGCAGGGCGGCGGCGCTCGTGTCGAGCCCGTACGCCAGGCGGTCGTACGGCAGCACGACCGTGCCGACGACCCGCCAGGTGACCGCAGCACCGACGAGTCCGCAGAGCGCGACCACGGCAACGCGGGGCCGAGTGCGGGCGAGGACGCCGAGCAGGATGAGGACGAGGGGCCAGACGAGGTAGAACTGCTCTTCGACGGCGAGCGACCAGGTGTGCTCGAACGGTCCGAGCTCGACGCCGAGCACCCGGGCGTGGTTGCCCGTGTAGGACCCGACGGTGGCGAGGACGCGGGGCAGATCACCGCGGATCGGGTCTGCCAGCACGATCACCGCGACGGTCACCACCACCAGGACGGCCGTCCACGCCGGGAGCAGCCGTGCCGCGCGGCGGAGCCAGAACCGGCCGAGGTGGATCTGCCCGGCACGCTCGGCCTCGTCGAGGAGCGCCCGGGTGATCACGAAGCCGGAGAGCACGAAGAAGGTCGTCACCCCGACGACCCCGCCGTAGGGGACGACCGACTCTGCGGTGTGCGACGCGACGACGAGCAGGACCGCGAGGCCGCGGAGCCCGTCGAGTTGCGTGAGGCGGTCCGCCGGTTCACCCATTCCAGACCACGAACCGGGGCTTCCACGTCGCCGACATCGCGAGCTTGCCACCGGTTCCCCGGACGGCTTTCGTGCCCCCGTAGGCGTCGACGATGGTGCCGTCGCCGGGCAGACCCACACTGATGGGCAGTTCGTCGAACCGGTCAGCGGTCTGCCACACGACCCGCACCGAGCGTGTGCCGTCGGCCGAGACGAACCGGGCTTCGCGCACGGCACCCGTCACGAACTGACCGGCGAACCGCATGCCGGCGAGCTGGCGCTGCATCGTCGCGTACGCAGCGGCAGCGGGCTTCGGCTCGTACGCGCGGCTCGGCGCGTCGACGAGCCCGAAGGTCCTGGCACTGCCGTCCGGATCAGGTTGGTCCGGGGCGGCCATCTCGAACGAGAACACCCGCTCGACGCCGTACTGCGCGGCGAGCACGTGGGTCCGGACCAGGAACGCCGCCTGGTCGTCCTCGGAGACCCAGCCTGGCCTGCCGTTCGGGGTCGGCCATCCGACCTCGGTGATCCAGATCGGCAACGGTTCGCCGTTCGCACGGGGGTACTTCGCCGCTTTGTCCCGGAGCCAACGAAGCGCGTTCTCGATGCACGGGTTCGTCGCGACACAGTGCTCCGGCGCGTACGGCTGGTTGTACGGGTGCACGCTGATCGCATCGATGTGGTCGGCACCACCGAGCCGGAACCACTCGTCGAGCCAGCGGAGTTCGCCCGACGACACGGCGTTCTCGGCCGGCCCGACGATCCGTGCATCCGGGTCGACGCTCCTGATCGTCGCGGCCGTGACCCGTGACAGCGCGATGTACGCGGCAGGGTCGGCGGAACGGGTGCCGTGGGTGTTCGTCCACTCGTTCCAGATCTCGAACGAGCGGTCGGCGTCCGGGTACCGGTCGCGCATGTGCGTCACCGCCTCGGACACGAACCGGCGCCAGGCTGCTGTCTGCGCCGGGTCCGAGACGTCCGGCGGGGTCATCGCGCCGCCGGTGTACGCCATGTGACCGTAGTCGAGGACGAACAGCGGAGCGACGCCACGGTCGCGCACGATGGGGTCCACTCGCGCATCAGTGCTGCGGAAGTCGAACACGCCCGGCACCTTCTCGACGGTGGACCACTGCAGGTCCTGGCGGAAGCCCGCGGCGCCCAGCCCGTCGAGTGTCGGGAGCGCCGCGGCGACCGGCCCGGGCGAGCCGTTCATCGTGACGTTGAAGAAGGCGTCACGGTGCTCGACGCCCGGCGTCCGGACGAACCGGAAGGACGTCTCGGGCAGAGCGGGGCCGTGCGCCGTCACGCGGTACGTGCCCGCGTTGAGACGTCGAGTCGGACGGATCTCCGCTCGTCCGGAGGAACCGACGACGGCGTCGCCGGCTTCGACGAGCACGCCTCTGGCGTCGGTGATCCGCCAGCCCACGTCCGCGAGCGCCGGTGTCCCCGCGGCACCGACTGCGAACGTGACCGGTTGATCCGGTGCGAAGAGACCGTTGGCCGACATCGGCTGGATCGTCGGTCGAGCGGTCGCCGTCGATGCTCCGGCGGCGTGGGCCGGCTGCCGCACAGTCGCTTCGGCGAACAGCAGCAGGGTCGTCGCCGCGGCGAGGACGACGACGCCGGAGGCTCTCCTGCGGGGACGGGTCGCGGGAGGTCGAGAGTCGGACGGGACGTGGGTCGATGGCATCCCACCACGCTCGCCCGGTGCCGGTGCTGACGCCAAACATGTTGAATGACGCCGAGTTCGGAAGTGGCGTCAACTAGTGTCGGGCCGTGCGATGGAGTCGAGTGAACTGGCCGTCCGTGGGCTACGTCTCCCTCGAGGACTTCGACGGGCAGCGGGAACACGTCGCCCGCGTGCTCGAGGACGCTCCCCCGGCCGTCGCCGCACTCCTGACCGTCAAGTGGACGGACTCCCGCATCGCACGATGGGACGTCGAGCACCCGGATCTCGCGCACCCGGACCTCGCGCACCCGGACGACGAGGACGACGACGACACCGCGACGACGGTCGACCTGCCCGGGCACGGTGTCCCCGACCCGGTCGTCGTGCACACCGAGGTCATCGTCCGCAACGACGAGGTGCTCGACACCCCCGACGGCCTGTGGCGCCGGTGGAACCACGCCAGGGTCACGCTCCGACTCCGCGACGCCGTGGTGGACCCACCCCACACCGACCCCGCAGCACTGCTCGCCGGGGACGCCCACGTCGTGCGCGGTGAGCTCGAGTACCTGCACGAGCTCGACCAGTGGGAGCTCCGCCTGCTCGTCTCCCCCGTCGGCGAGGTGGCGATCCGCTTCCGGGGCGTCCGGGTCGCGATCCGCAGCGTGCCCGAGTCCGTCTACACGGAGCTCGACGCACGGCCAGCGCGCGGCTGGCACGGTCCGGTGCCGGACGGCTGGGTCGAGTACGCCACCGAGGTGGTGCGTGCCGCCGCGTACGGCGACCTGGGCGGACTGCACCTGGCCGACGACGCGAGTGACGTCGACGACGTCGACCCGCGCTGGGGCTTCGCCCCGCTGCACG
Source organism: Curtobacterium sp. PhB25 (assembly GCF_004365375.1). Classification (NCBI taxonomy): domain Bacteria; kingdom Bacillati; phylum Actinomycetota; class Actinomycetes; order Micrococcales; family Microbacteriaceae; genus Curtobacterium; species Curtobacterium sp. PhB25. Next base: position 113,174 of record NZ_SODR01000007.1, read on the forward strand.
CCGCCGCGTGGTTCGACCGGCCCGAGATGCTCGAGGAGCTCCTGCGTCGCGGCGCGTCGCTGCAGCTCACCGACACCGAGGGGCGGACGCCGCTGACGCTGGCGATCGACCGCGATGCACGTCGGGCGATCGACGTGCTCGTGGCTGCGGGCGCCGACCTGGAGGCCCGGGACACCGACGGCAACACCCCGATCGTCCGCGCCGCGTGGGGTGGCCACGGTGCGATCGTGCGGTCGCTCGCCGCCGCGGGTGCGGACACCAGGGCGCTCGGCTCACGGGGCGCGTCCCTGCTGATCGCCGCGGTCGACTCCGGTGACCTGGACACGGTGCGGTCCGTGCTCGCCCTGGACGTCGACGTGAACGCCGAGGACGACGAGGGCTCGACCGCCACCGCTCGCGCAGAACTGCTCCGCGACCGAGCGGTCGCGGAGCAGTTGGCGCACTACTACTCGGGGAGCTGATCGAGCCGGCGGGCTACTCCGCCGTCTCGATGGCGTTCGCCTGGGCGACCTTCCCGTACCAGTGCGCGGACGGCTTCGGCGTGCGCTCGAACGTCTCCGGGTCCCACGACACCAGGCCGAAGGTCGGACGGAAGCCGGACGCCCACTCGTAGTTGTCCAGGAGCGACCAGTGCTGGTAGCCGAGGACCTCGATGCCGTCGTCGATGCAGCGGTGGATGCCCTCGAGCGCGCCCTGCGTGTAGGCCTGGCGACGGGTGTCGTCGGCGGTGGCGATGCCGTTCTCGGTGATCATCAGCGGGACACCGCCGGACAGCTCCCACGCGCTGCGCAGCCCGTCGGCCGAGGCCTCCGGGTAGAACTCCCAGCCGGTCAGGGTCGTCTCGACGTCGTCCGCCACGGGCAACGGACCGGAAGCGCCGATGAACGTCCGGGTGTACGCCTGCACGCCGAGGAAGTCGTCGCCGGCGGCGTTCTCGAGGTACCAGTCGTCGCGCGGGTACCCGTACTCGCGGAGCATCGCGTCCGCGCCGAGCTCACCGTTGGACTTGAACGCCTGCGTCGCGACGGTCCAGCCGCTCTGGATGCCATCCACCTGGGAGAGCACCTCCCGCGAACGCTTGTGGGACTCGAGCAGGGCGTCGGCGACGCCCAGGTCCGGGTTCGGCAGGCCGTACGCCACCAGGTTCGACGCGTCCTCGCCGCCGGCGAGCATCGCGGCGATGTTCGGCTCGTTGATCGTGCAGACGTACCGGACACCATCGGACACCACGGGCAGCGCGGCTTCGGTGTAGCGGGCGAACAGGTCGGCCGCGTCGGGTGCGCGCCAGAAGCCGTCGCGTTCGAACCAGCGGGGCACCGTGAAGTGCATGAGCGTGACGATCGGCTCGATGCCGAACTCGTGGCAGGCGTCGACCATGCGGCGGTAGTGGTCGATCTCGGCGCGGCTGACGAACCCGCGTTCCGGCTCGATGCGCGCCCACTCGATGCTGAACCGGTACGAGTTCAGGCCGAGCTCGGCGGCGATCCGGATGTCCTCGCGGTAGCGGTGGTAGCTGTCCGCGGCGTCGCCGGACGGCTCGACGATGGTGGTGTCCGGCTCGTGCTCGTGCACCCACCAGTTCGAGTTGACGTTGTTGCCCTCGATCTGGTGCGCGGCGGTGGCGGCACCCCAGAGGAAGCCCTTCGGGAAGTCGAGCGTGCTGATGACGGGGTCCTTTCAGTGGGCGTTCATGAACGCATCGAAGACGGCGACCGTGCCGAGCGGGTTCTCGATCTGGGGGCCGTGGTAGCTCTCGGCGATCACCTCGTACGACGCACCGAGACGCGAGGCCATGTCCGCCTGCCACGGGATCGGCCAGGCGCCGTCCCAGACGCCGTGCGCGACGAGGACCGGCAGTCCGGTCGCGCGGAGTTCCTCGGTGGTGTCGGCGCGGTCCTCGAGGATGGCCGCGCCGCCGAGCACGCTGAGGACGCTCGTGTGGTCGAAGCGCTCGCGGACCATCCGGGCGTCGTCGGGGAGCTCGGCGTCGGGTCGGCCCGCCCAGAGCGGGTTCTGCGCGTCGAACAGCGCACGGTTGGAGCACGTGTCGGCGACGATCGTCTTCTCGGCGGCCTTGCGGTACGACCAGCCGTGCGGGCCGGAGCAGAACATCGTCACGTCGCGGAACGACGTCGGCGACGCGATCGCTGCGGCGCGGACGATCACACCGCCGAGCGAGTGGCCGATGAGGTGGACCGGAGCGCCGTCGTCGAGCAGTCCGGCGACGCGGACGACGTCGGCGGCCTCCTGCTCGAGCGTGTACGCCGTGCGGTCGTCGGGCGAGACCGAGTCGGCCTGTCCACGGCGGCTGATCGCCACCGCCGACCACCCGGCGTCGCGGAGGAGTGGCAGGAACGTGCGCCAGTCCTCCTTCGAGCCGGTGTACCCCGGGATGATGAGCACGACGCCCTTCGACACCCCGGACGGCACGATCCGGTACGCCGTAAGGCGGCCGATCGGCAGGTCGATCCCGACGACGTCGACCCCGTCCGGCGTCGGCAGGTGGCCGAACGCCGGCACCGCCGGGAAGTCGTGCAGCGTGGTCACAGCCGGCCCTCCGCGAGGGCGCGGCGGGGGTTCGGCACGGCGTCGAGCAGGGCGATCGTGTAAGGGTCCTGCGGGTTCTGCAGAACCTCGGCCGTCCGTCCCCGCTCGACCACGGCACCCTCGTGGAGCACCATGATGTCGTCGGTGATGAGCCGCGCGCTGAGCAGGTCGTGCGTGATGTAGAGGAGCGAGACGCCCCACTGCTCGCGCAGGTCCTCGAGCAGGGCGAGCACGCCGGCGCGCAACGTCACGTCGAGCATCGAGACCGGCTCGTCGGCGATGATCACCTGCGGGTCGGACGCGAGTGCCCGGGCGATGACGACGCGCTGCCGCTGCCCACCGGAGAGCTGGTGCGGGAGCTTCTGCGCGAACTGCTCGACCGGGGTCAGGCCCACGGTCTCGAGGAGCTCGAGCACGCGGCGACGGGCGTCCTGCCCCGTCAGGTCCGTGTAGTTCGCGATCGGGCGGGACAGCGTGTACTCCACGGTGTGCAGCGGGTTGAGCGCCGCGTACGGGTCCTGGAACACCATCTGCACCTCGGAGCGGAGGTCCCGCAGGCCTCGCTTGCCCAGGCGTGCGACGTCGAGGTCGCCGAACCGGACGGTGCCGGTCGTCGGCTTCTCGACCCCGGTCAGGAGCTTCGCGATGGTCGACTTGCCCGAACCGGACTGGCCGACCAGGGCGAGCGACTGCCCCGGCTCGAGGGTGAACGACACGTCGCGCACCGCCTGCACGGGCTGCTCGCCGCGGCGCGGCGCCGGGTAGGTCTTCACGATGTTCGAGACGACGATCGGGTTCTTCGCCGCCGAGCGCTCACGCGACCCGACGGTGCTGAACGACGACGTGGCCTCCTGCCGCTTCTCGCCGGACGTCGCACGCTGCGACCGGTCCGGGAACCCGGGCAGGGACACGATCTCGGCCCGCGGGTCGGCGTAGTGCGACAGCAGCATCTGCGTGTACTCGTCCTGCGGGTTGCGCAGGAGCTCCTTCGAGCCGCCGTCCTCGACGATGCGGCCCTCGTGCATGACGAGCACGCGCTCGGTGGCCTCGAGCACGATGCCGAGGTCGTGGCTGATCAGGATCGCCGTGAAGCCCTCGGCCTGCTGCAGCTCGATGATCGTGTCCATGACGGCGTGCTGCACGAGCACGTCGAGTGCCGTGGTCGGTTCGTCGAACACCATGAGCTGCGGTTCGAGCGACAGGGCCAGGGCGATCGAGACACGCTGCCGCATGCCGCCGGAGAGCTCCCCGGGGAACCGGGCGAGCATCGACGTCGGCAGCTTCACCTTCTCGATGAGCTCCTTCATCCGGGCGTCCCACCGGTCGCGCGACACGTGGCCGTGCGCCTTGAAGATGTCGATGAAGTGGTTCCGGACGGTGCGCACCGGGTTGAGCGCGTTCATGCCGGACTGCAGCACCATCGCGAAGCCGCCCTGGCGCTGCTGCCGGAGCGCTTCCTCGTCGAGGTCACGGATGTCGTGACCGTTGAAGACGATGCTGCCGCCGTTCGTCCGCGCCGGCGGCTTCTGCAGGCGCGTCAGCGCGTAGCCGAGCGTCGACTTGCCCGAACCGGACTCGCCGACGAGGCCGACGAACTCCCCCTTCCGCAAGCTGAACGACACGTGGTCGACCGCCTGGACGGCCGTCTGGCCGGCCGATTCGTACACGACCGACAGGTCGCGGACGTCCAGCAGGACGCCCTGGGCGTCACCACCGTCGGACGGGAGGCCCGTGGCGGCGCCGTCCCGCGCCTCCAGGCCGTCTGCTGGTTGCGTCGTACGCGAGCCGCTCATGCGGTCGCCTCCTTGCGCTTCGGGCGCGCGCCTTCGCGCAGCCGCGGGTTGGACACGGCGTCGACGCCGAAGTTGATCAGGGTGAGGCTCATCGCGAGCAGCGCGATGCAGAGGCCGGGGGCGAAGAGCAGGATCCACTGGCCGGTGAGCAGCGCGTTGGAGTTCTGCGCCCAGTAGAGGATCGTGCCCCAGCTGACGATCGACGAGTCGCCGAGCCCGAGGAACTCGAGGCCCGCCTCGGCCAGGATCGCGCTCGTGGCCGCTCCGAAGAAGGAGCCGACGATGAGCGAGGTCATGTTCGGCAGGATCTCGCGGAACACGATGCGGGTCGCACCGTCGCCGGAGAACTGCGCCGCCGTCACGAAGTCGCGACCGCGAAGGGACTGCGTCTGGCTGCGCAGGACGCGAGCGCCCCAGGCCCAGCCGGTGACGACGATCACCGCGATGATGACCGCGATGCCGCCGTTCTGCAGGTACGCCGCGATGACGATCATCAGGGGCAGGCCCGGGATGACCAGGAACAGGTTCACGATGAAGCCGATGACCTCGCCGATCCACCCGCGGACGTAGCCCCAGCTGAGGCCGATCGCCACGGCGACGAGCGTCGACAGGATGCCGGCGACGGCGCCCACCATCACGGAGATCCGTGCGCCGTAGATGATCTGGGACAGGACGTCCTCGCCGGCGGCGGTGGTGCCCATCCAGTGGTCGGCGGTCGCGTCGGCGGACCGGGCGAAGCCGTTCTGGCTGGCACCGTACGGGGCCAGGAGCGGCGCGAAGATCGCGACCAGCACGAACACCGCGAGGATGATGATGCCGATCCGGGCCTTCGAGTTCGACCAGACGACGCCGAACTGGCGGGCGATGCTCTTCCACTTGGAAGGAGCCTGTTGTTCGTCGGTGTCCTGGGTCCGGACAGCGACAGTGGCGTTGTTGGTCATCGGCGCGTCCTCGGGTCCAGGACGCCGTACATGACGTCCACGATGAAGTTGGCGATGAGCACCGACACGGTGATCATCAGGAAGAGGGCCTGCATCAGCGGGTAGTCCTGCCCGATGACGGCGTTGAACAGCAGGTAGCCGATGCCGGGGTAGCCGAAGACCTGCTCGACCAGCACCGAACCGCCGACCACGCCACCGAGTGCCAGACCGAAGCCGGTCAGGTTCGGCAGGATCGCGTTCCGCGCCGCGTACCGGACGGCCACGGTGCGGCCGCGCAGACCGTTCGCCTCGGCGAAGGTCACGTAGTCGTCACCGAGCGTGTTGATCATCGCGTTGCGCATGCCGATGATCCAGCCGCCGAGGCTCGTCACCAGGATCGTCACCGCGGGCAGCACCGCGTGCTGCAGGGCATCGGCCGCGAACGCTCCGTTGAGCCCCGGGGTGGTGGTCGCCGAGTAGGCCCCCGTCGTCGGGAACCAGTGCAGGACGTAGCCGAGGAAGAACAGCAGGAGCAGCGCGGTCCAGAAGTACGGGAACGTCGACATGAACGATCCCGACAGCGTCGGGAGCGAGTCCAGCCAGGTGCCGCGCTTCCACGCCGCCGCGACGCCGATCAGGGTGCCGAGGACGAACGCGAGGATCGTCACGACGCCGACCAGGATGAGCGTGTACGGCAGGGCCTTCGACACCAGGTCGCCGACCGGCTGCGGGTAGAACGTGTAGCTCACCCCGAAGTCGAGCGTGACGACCTGGTGCAGGTAGTTGACGTACTGGTCCCACAGGTTGCCCGTGGGGACACCGAGCTGGGCCTCGATGGCCTTCTTGGTGGCTTCGGTGACGGGGCCGTTCTGGCTGAGCTTCGCCAGCGCGGCGTCCGACGGGCTGCCCGGCATGAGGCGCGGGAGCACGAAGTTCAGCGTGACCGCGGCCCAGAGGGTCAGGACGAAGAGGACGAGTTTCTGGAGGATGTACTTCACTTCTGGTCCTCTTGCTGCTTCAGGATCTCCTGGCCGGCTGCGCTGTCCCGGAGCCGGAGCTTCGAGAAGATGAGCAGCGGTGCGGAGTCGTAGTTCTGCGGGGCCATGTACGGGTCCTCGGCGCTGGGCCAACCGACGAACTTGCCGGTGTTGAACAGCCCCCAGAGCCCGCCGTAGTACATGCCGATGACGGGCAGCTCGTCGTACACGATCTCCTGCAGCTGGTTCAGGATCTCCTGCTGCTTCGCGGTGTCCGTCGTCGCCTTGTACTCGTCGAGGAGCTTCTGGGTGTCGGCGTTCTTGTAGCGCTCGTAGTTGTTGACCGTCGACTTGCCGACCGGCTGGTAGAAGTCGCTGCTGAGCAGGGAGTTGAACGCCTGGTAGACGTCACCGTTGCCCATGCCGCCCATCGCCATGTCGAACGTGCCGTTGTTGATGTTCTGCTGGTAGCCGGCGGGCTGCGGTGCCTGGATCGTCACCTTCACGCCGATGGCCGTCAGGTCGCGACGGACCTCCTGCGCGGCACGGAGCCAGTCCGAGTAGCCGTTCGCGGTCATGATGGTGATGGACAGCTGCTTGCCGTCCTTCATGATCTTCCCGCCCTGCTCGGTCCAGCCGGACTTCGCGAACGCGGCCTTCGCAGCGTCGACGTCCTGCGTGATCATGCCCTTGTCCGGGATGTCCGGGTTGAGGTACTTCTCCTGGTTCGGCAGGATCAGGCCGGTCTGGCCCGCTGCCGCCAGGTTGCCCTCGGACGCGGTCTCGGCGATGTCGTCACGGTTCAGCGCGAGCGAGATGCCCTTGCGGACGTTGACGTCGTTGTACGGGGCCTTCGTCAGGTTCGGGATGAGGCCGATCACGCCACCGGCCGGGAACCACCACTGGTTCGTCTTCGACGCGGCACCCCAGGTGCCCTTGACGTCCGAGATGAACGAGTACGCCCAGTCGTAGCCGCGGGTGACGGTGTCGAGCTGCGTGTTCGTCGCCGGCAGGATGAGGTGCTTGATGGCGATCTTGTCGGCCTGCCAGTACGTCGGGTTCTTGTCCATCGAGTACTGCTGGTCGGTGTAGTTGCCGAGCACGAACGGACCGGTACCGACCGGGTTCGGGTCGCGGAAGGTCGTGGGGTCCTTCACGCCGCCCCAGTGCTGCTCACCGAGGATGTACGTCGCGCCGATGATGTTCAGGCTGGGCACGTCGTCGCTCTTGAGGTGGAAGACGACGTGGTCGCCGTCCACCTCGATGCTCTTGATGTGCTGCCAGGCGCCCTTGACGTCCATCGCCGGGAACTTCTTCAGCAGGTCGAACGTGAAGACGACGTCCTTCGCCGAGAACGGCGAGCCGTCGGACCACTCGACGCCCTGGCGGATCGTCATGTCGATCGTGCTGGCGTCCGGTTGGCTCCACTTGCTGGCGAGCCACGGGGTGCCCTTGCCGTCGAGGGGGTTGATCTCGATGAGCGGCTCGTACATCCACTTGGAGGCCGTGCGGGCGTTCGCGATGTACGGGTTGAAGTTGCGGTCGAACAGCGGGTTGCCGTGGTCCGCGTTGATGAGCATCGTGTCCTTGCCGATCGTGGGATCGGGTTCGGACCGGACCTGGATGCTGCAGCCGGTGGCCATCAGGGCCACGGCTGCGAGCCCGGCGATCGCCGCGACGAGGCGTCCGCGTCGTCGGGTGCTGCCGGGGCGCGTTCCGGGAGCGCGGGTCCCGGGGTCGCGCTTGCCGCGCGTGCGCTGTGGGGGAAGCGTCATTGCTCGGTCGACCTCCGTGTCGAATCGGTACTGGGTCAATGTATGCGCTTACATCGCGTCGCGCAACACCGGGGTTCCGTGCCGGGGTGGTACGTAGGCGCGGGCGGCGGCAGCGAGGGTCGGAGCGAGGGTCGCTGCGCACGGTGCGCGTTCCGTCGCCGGGTGCGAGGCTGCCCGCTCCGTGCGCGGTTACAGGCCCGCACCGGGCGGTCAACGTCGCACGGGATGAGCAAAGCCGCACGGTGCGGACGCACCGCCGCACCCCTCGCCGCGCCGTTCGCCGCGCCATGCGCCGCGCCGCTCGCCGCACCGCTCGTCACAGCGCCGGCGGGCAGCTCTCGCGCAGCAGCACCTCGACCGGCAGGCGGACGGCGCGCGGCGGTCCCTCGCGGTGGTCCAGCCGGTCGACGATCGCCCGCACCGCCGCACGCCCGAGCTCCCCCATCGGCTGGTGCACGGTGGTGAGCCGCGGCGACGAGAAGCGCCCGGCGTCGATGCCGTCGAACCCGGTGACGACGACGTCCTCGGGCACGCGCAGGCCCCGGGCGGTGGCGGCGTCGAGCACCCCGAGCGCCGACTGGTCGTTCGAGCACACGATGGCCCGGGGCACCTCGTCCGCCAGCAGCGTCGCCGCCAGCTCGCGCGCCCGCGCCCGGCCGAAGTCGCCGTGCACCACCCGGACCGACGAGGCCGGCACCCCGTGGTCCGCCAACGCCGACCGGAAGCCCGTCGAGCGCTCCATGTCGTCCGGCGAGTCGATCGGGCCTGCGACGTACGCGAGCGACCGGATGCCGAGCCGCCCGATCACGTGCGATGCGAGCGTCCGCATGCCGGCGCTGTTGTCCACGCTCACGGAGTCGAACCCGTGCGACCGCCGGTCGTCGGCGAGCACCACGACCGGGATCCGACGGGCGACGTGCTCGAGCAGGTCGTCCGGCACGGTCTGCGCGAGCACGGCGAGGCCGTCCACCCGGCCGGCGACGTCGTTGACGATCACGTCGCGCGAGGACCCCCGACCGGCGGCGACCATGAGCGCGAGTCCGCGCTGCCAGGCCTCGGTCTCGGCGCCGCGCAGGACCTCGTCGAAGTACAGGTTCGAGGAGAACGGCTGGGTCACGTGGCGGCGGTCGTCGACCACGCGGACACCCCCGTCGGTGACCAGGTCCGGCCGTTCGTCGGGCACCACGTCGAACCCGGGCAGCAGCAGTCCGACGACGCCGGTGCGCTTGCCGGCGAGGGCTCGGGCGTTGCCGGAGGGGACGTAGCCGAGGCTGCGGATCGCCGCCTGGACGCGGTCCCTGGTGCCCTCGCGGACGGCGTCCGGCGTGCGGAGCACGCGCGAGACGGTCGCGATCGAGACGTTCGCGGCACTGGCGACGTCGTAGACCGTGGGAGGTGCGGTACGTGGTGCAGCCAAGCCGTGCCTCCCGTCCGACGTCCGCTGGTGCGCACCGGGGCGGCGCGGCCGCACCATCCTAGGCACGGTCCGTGACGGCACTTCTCCACATGTGACGAAAGCCCTTGCGGCGGCCGGAGCGACCGCGCGACACTGTCACGACCTCAGTACGTCCCGTGAGGAAGCGCACCGGCGGGCAGGATGCCCGCGCACACCACGATGCCCACACGCAGGGGAAGGACACCGACATGTCACAGGCGACACGATCCGGAAGCAAGCTGGCGAACCGCGCGAGCCACGACGAGGCCGAGGTGCGCGACGCGCTGCTCGAGCGCACCGACGGCGGCGGTTCGACGTTCGACCAGCTCGACGCGACGGAGGAGCGCGCGGACCGCCCGTAGCGGGTCACGTCCGGCGACGGCCAGGAGGCGCGGACCGGCAGCTGCTGTCGGGTCGCGTCTCCGGCATGGTCGCGTCCAGTGCCCTGCTCGCGTCACGGCGGACCGGGTCACGCGCCGCGCGTCCCGCCGGGCCCCGCGGTTCGTGTTCCGTCAGGTCACGCGGTTCGCGTCAGCGCTCGGTGGCCCCGACGATCGTCATGCCCGCGCCGCGCAGTCGGCGGCGCTCCTGTGCGATCCAGCCGAGCAACCGGTCGTTCGTCCCGGCGACGTGCGCTGCGACGAGCCCGGCCGCACGGTCGGCGTCGCCGTCGCGCACGGCGTCGATGATGGCGCTGTGCTCGTCCCACGCGGCGTCGCGGGCCTCGGGCGTGCGGACCTCGATCCACCGGGTGCGCTCGAGACGGGTCAGGGCATCGGCGATCGCGTCGGTGATGAACCGGTTGCCACCGAGCGCCGCCAGGTCGAGGTGGAACGTCGAGCCCATCCGGATGCCGGCTTGCTGGTCGGGCGTCGGGCGCAGGGCGTCGAGGTGCCCGCGGACCTCGGCGAGCTGTTCGGCGCTCGCCCGCTCGACCGCGAGTCGGGTGGCGGCGGGTTCGAGCACGCCCCGGAGTTCGGCGAGCGAGGCGATCTCGTCGAGGTCGATCGGGGTGACCGTCCACGAGCGCCCCTCGTGCAGGATGAGGCCCTCGCGCTCGAGCCGCGACAGTGCGGCACGGACGGGGGTCCGCGAGGCGTGGAACCGCGCTTCGAGACCGCGCTCCGAGATGCGCTCACCCGGCGCGATGTCGAGCGTCAGGATCGCGGCACGCAGGTTGTCGTAGAGCTGGGCCGTCTGCGACACCGGGGTTGCATCGGTCGTGTCGGTCACGGCCAACAACTCTAGCGGGGACACCGTCGGAATGGTATACCGTTGTGGTATACCAATTGCTTCCGACATGAAACGATGCGAGCCACCACGATGACCGCGACCGCCGCACCCCCGACGCCCACCACGATCGGCCGCCGAGCGTGGACGATGCTCGCGCTCGGGGTCGCCGCGCAGGCCGCCGGGACCCTGGTGGTGACGGCTCCCGCTCTGCTCATCCCGTACCTGCACGCGAACGGTACGTCCCTGACCGTGGCGGGCGTCCTCGCCGCCGCGCCGACGTTCGGCATGGTCCTGACGCTCATCGCCTGGGGCGCCATCACCGACCGGATCGGCGAACGGATCGTGATCGCCGGCGGACTCGTGCTGACGACCCTCGCGGTGGTCGGGGCATGGCTCGCCGCGGGCGACCCGGTCCTGCTCGGGCTGGCCTTCCTGCTGGGCGGCATGACGAGCGCGTCGACGAACGCCGCGAGCGGCCGGGTCGTCGTGGGGTGGTTCCCGAAGGAGCGGCGCGGGCTCGCGATGGGCATCCGGCAGATGTCGCAGCCGCTCGGGGTGACGCTCGCGGCCGTCACCGTGCCGCAGCTCGCCGAGGGGTCCGGGATCCGCGCGGCCCTCGTCCTGCCGATCGTCCTCTGCGCCGTGCTCGCGGTGCTCTGCGCCGTCGGCATCCAGAACCCGCCACGACCGGCCCGGCACACGGCACCGGCCGACGCGACGGCGAACCCGTACCGGGCGAGCGGGTTCCTGTGGCGGATCCACGCGGTGTCGATCCTGCTCGTGGTGCCGCAGTTCACCCTGTCGACCTACGGGCTGGTGTGGCTCGTCGGGCTGGGCTGGTCGACGGCCGCGGCAGGGCTGCTCGTCGGGGCGTCGCAGTTCGTCGGGGCGATCGGGCGGATCCTGGTCGGGGTGTGGAGCGACCGGGCCCGCTCACGCGTCGGACCGCTGCGGATCGTCGTCGTGAGTGCCGCCGTCGTGATGGGGCTCCTCGCGCTCGTCGACGTCACGCACCTGGCGGCCGGCGCCGTGTTCCTGGTGATCGCGACGAGCGTCACCGTGGCGGACAACGGGCTGGCCTACACGTCGGTCGCCGAGGCGGCCGGGCCGTTCTGGTCCGGTCGCGCCCTCGGCACGCAGAACACCGGGCAGTTCATCGCGGCGAGCGCCGTCGGCCCGGGCATCGGCGCGTTGGTGACGGCGCTCGGGTTCGCGGCGTCGTTCGGCATCGTGGCTGTGCTGCCGCTGCTGGCCCTGCCGCTGGTCCCGCGTGCGGACCGGTCGCACGACTGACCGCGCGATGCACTGTAGGAACGGGCGTACTTGGTCGAAAGAACTGACCAGGTACGCCCGTTTCGATAAGGTACGCGCGCGGCTCGCTAGGCGGGGACCACCGGGCCGACGGGCCAGCGGAGCAGCGCGGCGGCGGGAGCGCCACCGGGCAGCGACGCGGCGTTGACGAGCACGAGCTCGGCGTCGGTCAGGACCGCGGCCCGCACGAGCGCGCACACCGCCGGCACCGCCCCGATCACCGGCGTCCCCGCGGCCTGCTCCGGTGCGGTGGCGACCCACGGCGCCCCGGCGAGCGCGAGCAGCGTCCGGTCGCCGATGGCCACGGCGTCGAGGGCGACGGTCGCACCCTGGGCCTGCTGCAGCGCCTCGACGACGGGTCCGAGGCCGGTGACGACCTGGTTGTCGCCACGCCCGACGTGCGTGCGGAGCGAGTCCTCGAGGTCGTGACGGCGGGTGGCGACGACGCGGGCGAGTGCGGTCTCGACGTGCTCGACGAACGCCTGCTTCGAACCGGCGTCGGCTCGCGGGTCGCCCGGGAACACCGAGACGAGTGCACGGGTCTCGGACGAGAGTGCCTTCACCAGCAGCTCGCGGGCGGTGACGTCACCGGCGACGACGACGAGTCCGGGGCGGATCGTCCGAACGGCCTCGTCCACGGCGGCAGCGGTCTCCGAGGAGTTCTGCTTCCAGATCTCCTCGGTGTGCTGCTGCCAGTGCGGCTGCTTCCACCCGGTGCCGGCCTTGGCGTAGTGCAGGGTGTCGTTCCGGCCTGCCACCTGCTGCTCGGACGCGTCGGCCGCGACCGGGGCGTGCCCGAGGCGGTAGGCACGGAAGGCCCCGCCCTCCTTGCCGGCGTGGACCACCAGGAACGGCAGGTCGACGGGACGGTGGGCGACGAGCGGCACCAGGTCCGGCACGGCTCCGACGCCGACGGACTCCGATCCGTGCAGCGGCCCGGGCAGGACCTCGCTCAGCACGACCTCGCCGTCGTGCACGAGCACGTACCGGGTGACGGGCGAGGGGACGCCGGGCTCCTGCTCGAACTCGGTGGCGACGGCGTCGACGACCTCGTCGGACGCACCCTGTGCCCGGAGCCCCTCCTCGACACCGCGGAGCTTGAGCGCCGCCTGTCGTCGGGGATCCTCGACGTTGCCGGAGACGTCGGCGTAGGCCCAGGCCCAGGTGCCGCCGCCCTCCAGTCGCTCTCCCAGGATCCGGTGCAGTTCGCTCGTCGCGTTGGTCGACGTCATGGCAGCTCCTCTCGGACGGTTGCCGGAGCCGATGAGCCCCGGCGCTCTCACGTGCGACCACACTCCACCTCGCCGCCACCGGGCGTCCACAGTCGGGAGCGAACACCCAGGCGCGAATCTGCAACGACGCTCGGTTTTGTGGTTGGCTGAGCTGGACCCCGAATCGACGACGAACCGGAGTGCGGCAATGACGCCACGACCACGACCCATCTCCAGACGACAACTCCTGGGCTTCGGCATCGGCACGGCGGCGGCAGGGCTGCTCGCCGGCTGCGCGGTCCCCGGTTCCACCAACGTGAACAAGGCCGCCCTCGTGCCGGCCGCCGCGTCGGGCGAGACCGTCCAGCTCACCTACTGGGCCTGGTTGAAGGACCTGCAGAAGGTCTGCGACGTCTGGAACAAGACGCACCCGAACATCCAGGTGTCGGCGAACTGGATCCCCGGTGGCAACAGCGGGGGGTACCAGAAGATGTACTCCGCGCTGGCGGCCGGCGGCGGTCCGGACATCGGTCAGGTCGAGCTGCGGCAGATCCCCGAGTTCATGCTCGCCAACGGTCTCGTCGACCTCGCCCGCTACGGCGCGAAGGACTTCGAGTCGAAGTACGACGAGGCGGCGTGGGCGCAGGTGTCCTTCGTCGACGGCATCTACGGCATCCCGCAGGACACCGGCCCCATGGGCTTCTACTACCAGACCGCCCTGCTCGAGCAGGCCGGCGGTGAGCCCCCGACGACGTGGGACGAGTGGCGCGACCTGGCCGAGAAGGTCCGGAAGACGGGCAAGCAGAACTACCTCGAGGTGTTCCCGGTCTCGGACGCGTCACCGTTCGCCGCGTACGCGCAGCAGGCCGGCGCCCGCTGGTTCAAGGTCGACGGTGACGAGTGGGTCGTCGACATGACCGACGACAAGACCCTGATGGTCGCGGACTTCTTCGACGGGGTCATCGACGACAAGCTCGTCGACACCAGCGCCGGTGCGTACTCCCCCGGCTGGTACGCCTCGGCCGCGAGCGGCAAGATCGCCGCGGTCACGAGCGCGAGCTGGGGTGACGCCCTGATCGAGTCCGTGCAGGGCGGCGAGGGCAAGTGGAAGGTCGCCCCGATGCAGAAGTGGGGCGCCGACGGCTTCGGCTCGAGCGCCATCGGCGGTTCGACGGCGGCGGTCCTGGCGAACGCGAAGCACCCGAGGGAAGCGCTCGAGTTCATCACCTGGATGACCACCTCGAAGGAGGGCATCGACGCGATGATCAAGTACTGCGGCATCGGCTGGTCGCCCGCGGTCGACTACATCGGCAAGCAGCGTGAGCAGCCGTCCAAGTGGTTCTCCGGCCAGAACTACAACGAGGACGTCTTCGTGCCGGCCTCGAAGGAGCAGAACATCGACTGGTCGTGGTCCCCCGTGACCCAGTCGGCGTTCACCAGCCTGCAGAACCAGTTCCGCCGCAAGCTCACCTCGGGGCTGAAGCTCAGTGACGCCGTGGAGCTCGCACAGCGGGAGATCGTCCAGTCCTTCAAGGACAAGGGCCTCAGCGTCAGGACGGCACGATGAGCCAGCAGACCAGCACGCGACCCGCCTTCCGCACGAGCACGAAGGCCACGAGTGCGCAGAAGCGTGCTCCGTGGATCCTGCTCGCGCCGTTCCTGACCCTGTTCCTGCTGACGTTCATCATCCCGATCATCAGCGCCCTGTTCCAGTCGTTCACGACCGTCGACCGCGAGGGCCTGTTCGGCGAGGACGGCGTCGTCGGCAAGTTCGCCGGCTTCGACAACTACGCGATCGCGCTGCAGGACTCCGGCTTCGTCGCCTCGATCGGCCGCATGCTGCTCTTCGGCATCGTGCAGGTCCCGGTGATGATCATCGCCTGCACGATCCTGGCGCTGCTGCTCGAGTCGGCGAGCGCCCGCTGGCCGGGCTTCTTCCGCGCGATCTACTTCATGCCGTACGGCGTCCCCGGCGTCATCGCGACGATCCTGTGGTCGTTCCTGTACGTGCCCGGCCTGTCGCCGATCGTGTCCCTGCTGCAGTCGATGGGGCTGCAGCCGGACTTCCTCGGCGCCAACAGCGTGCTGTGGTCGATCGCGAACATCGTCACGTGGACCTACACGGGCTACAACATGCTCATCATCGTGGCGCAGCTCAAGTCGATCCCCGGCGAGGTCTACGAGGCCGCCAAGATGGACGGCGCCGGACCCTTCCAGGTGGCGTGGCGGATCCAGATCCCGCTCATCGCGCCGGCCCTGGTGCTCACCACGGTGTTCTCGATCATCGGCACGCTGCAGCTCTTCGCGGAGCCGCAGATCCTGTCCACGGTCGCCCCGGCGATCGACACCGAGTACACGCCGAACTACGCCGCGTACACGAACGCGTTCGCGTTCAACGAGTACGGCGTCGCGAGTGCGCAGGCGGTCATCATCGCGCTGGCCGCGTTCATCCTGTCGTTCGCGTTCCTCGCGTTGACGAACCGCGCGCCGAAGGACGAACGCGACCGGCGCAAGCGCGCCAAGCGTGACGGCCTGGAGGCCCGCACCGCGCTCCAGACGCGCGCTGCGGCGGGCAGCACCGGTACTTCCCAAGCCGCACCGGGCCTCCAGGCCAGGTCCGGTCTGCAGAACGGAACGAAGGGGGCGGACGCATGACCAGCGAAGCCATCGAAGCGCCGGCCACGGCGAAGACCGCCGTCCCCGTGGACACCACGTCGATCTCGGCGCACCAGCGCCGCAAGCTCGACCGGTCTCCCCGCTCGCAGATCGTCGTGACGGGCATCCTCGTCATCGTCGCGCTGTACTTCCTCGTCCCGCTGTACTGGGTGGTCATCGCCGCGACGAAGACGACCGGCGCGCTGTTCTCGACGAACGGGTTCTGGTTCGGCGGCGAGTTCGCACTGTGGAGCAACCTGCAGCAGGTGTTCACCTACGACGGCGGCATCTTCGTCCGGTGGATCGCGAACAGCATCCTGTACTCCGGCGTCGGTGCGGTCCTGGCGACCTACTTCGCCGCGGCCGGCGGGTACGCCCTGGCGAAGTACGACTTCAAGGGTCGGCAGTTCGTGTTCGGCACGATCCTCGGCGGCGTGCTCGTGCCCGGGACCGCGACGGCGCTGCCGCTGTTCCTGCTGTTCTCGACGCTGGGCCTGACCGACACGTACTGGAGCGTGCTCATCCCGAGCCTCGTCTCCCCGTTCGGCCTGTTCCTGTGCCGGGTGTACGCAGCGGCGTCGGTGGACACCACGCTGCTCGAACAAGCACGCATCGACGGTGCCAGCGAGCTCCGGATCTTCCACACCGTCGTGCTCCGGCAGATGACCCCGGCCCTGGTGACCGTGTTCCTGTTCCAGGTCGTCGGCATCTGGAACAACTTCTTCCTGCCGCTCATCATGCTGGCAGACCAGAAGCTGTACCCGATCACACTGGGGTTGAACAACTGGCGCTCGCAGGTCGACCGCCTGCCGGAGTTCTACCAGCTCACCACCGGCGGGGTGCTCGTCTCGGTCATCCCGCTCGTCATCGCCATCATCGTCCTGCAGCGCTTCTGGCGCGGGGGCCTCACGGAAGGATCGGTCAAGGGTTGACCAACTCCGCACTCGACGACCTCCACTCGACCTCGCCGGGTTCGGCATCACGGCTCCCTCCGCGGGCCGCGCTCCACACCGACGCACCCTCGCTGTCACTGAACGGCGACTGGCGCTTCCGGTGGTCGCCGGTCGCATCGGTGTCCGACGCGTTCGCCACCGACGCCGCCGTGGAGGACGACCCCGCGTGGGGCGAGCTCCCGGTGCCGTCGCACTGGGTGCTGCACGGGCACGGGTCGCCGAGCTACACGAACCTGCAGTACCCGTTCCCGATCGACCCGCCGCACCCGCCGGACGAGAACCCCACCGGTGACCACCGGCGCACGTTCGAGCTGCCGTCGTCGTTCGCGGCGGCCGGTCGGGTGCTGCTGCGGTTCGACGGTGTCGAGTCGCACTTCCGGGTGTGGTTGAACGGCACGCTCGTGGGCTGGTCGACCGGGTCCCGCCTGGCGACCGAGTTCGACGTCACGCAGCTGCTCCGTCCGGGGTCGAACGACCTGGCCGTGCGGGTGCACCAGTGGTCGGCGGCCTCCTACCTGGAGGACCAGGACCAGTGGTGGCTGCCCGGGATCTTCCGCGACGTCACGCTGCTCGCCCGTCCGACGGCGCCGATCGACGACGTGTTCGTGCGCGCCGGGTGGGCACCGACGCTCGGCAGCGCCGCGACGGCCGGGACCGCTGCGTCCGGACGCCCGGCGACCGGCAGCGGGACGATCACGTTCCCGACGCTGGACGCTGGCTTCCCGGTGCGGTTCGCGGTGCCCGACCTCGGCGTCGACGTGACGTGGGCGACGGCCGACGAGGTCGCGCCGATCGAGGTCGAGGGCGTCGAGCCGTGGAGCGCGGAGCTGCCGAAGCTCTACGACGCGACGGTGTCGACCGGCACGGACGCCGGCGGTGCCGCCGGTGGCGAGACCGTCTCGTTGCGGCTCGGCTTCCGCACCGTGTCGATCGAGGGCGACCGGTTCCTGGTGAACGGCGAGCGCGTGGTGTTCCACGGCGTGAACCGGCACGAGACCCACCCCGTCCGCGGCCGCGTCTTCGACGAGGAGCACGCCCGCGCGGACATGGCGCTCATGAAGCGCAACAACGTCAACGCGATCCGCACCTCGCACTACCCGCCGCACCCCCGCGTGCTGGACCTCGCCGACGAGCTCGGCTTCTGGGTGATCCTCGAGACCGACCTCGAGACCCACGGGTTCATCTTCACCGGCTGGGTCGGCAACCCGTCGGACGACCCGGCATGGGCGGACGCCTACCTCGACCGCGTCGCACGGACCGTCGAGCGGGACAAGAACCACCCGTCCATCGTGATGTGGTCGCTCGGCAACGAGTCCGGCACCGGCCGGAACCTGGCGGCGATGTCGCAGTGGGTGCACGACCGCGACGCCGAGCGCCCCGTGCACTACGAGGGCGACTACACGGGCGAGTACACCGACGTGTACTCGCGGATGTACCCGTCGCTGCAGGAGACCGAGTCCATCGGCGGCGGCACCCCGACGCCCCTGCTCGGCTGCGGCCCGGCCGAGGCCGCACGGCAACGCTCGAAGCCGTTCATCCACTGCGAGTACGTGCACGCCATGGGCAACGGCCCCGGCCAGATCGCCGAGTACGAGGCCCTGGTCGACCGGTACCCGCGCCTGCACGGCGGGTTCGTGTGGGAGTGGCGCGACCACGGGCTCCTGGCGCAGACGGCGTCCGGCCAGGACTACTACGCCTACGGCGGCGACTTCCACGAGGTCGTGCACGACGGCAACTTCGTGATGGACGGCCTGGTGCTGCCCGACGACTCCCCGACCCCGGGGCTCGCCGAGTTCGCGGCCGTCGTCGCCCCGATCCGCCTGGCGGTGTCGGACACCACGATCCTGGTCGAGAACCGGTACCACTCGGCCTCGACCGCCGGGCTGCGGTTCTGCTGGACCCTGTCGCGGAACGGCGTCGTCGAGGCCTCCGGTCGGTTCGCCGCCGGTGTGGTGGCCGCCCGCGAGTCGGCGACCGTCCCGGTGCCGTCCGAGGTGCTCGACGCGGCCACGGCCGAACTCACACCCGGCGACGAACTCTGGCTCGACCTGACCGCCGAACTGGCGGGCCCGACCGCGTGGGCGGACACCGGCCACGTCGTCGCACGCACCCAGCGGCTCGTCGCGAGCCGTGTGGCGGACGCACCACGGGCCTCCCGGCAGGGGTGGGACGGCGACCGTCTCGGCGACGGGACGTTCTCGGACCGCGGCGACCTGGTGTCCTGGAAGGGACACGAGGTCGCAGGACCCCGCCTGGAGCTCTGGCGCGCCCCGACCGACAACGACCGGCTGGCGTCGCAGGGCGGCTACGAGACGGCGGACCCGGTGCTGACGCACGGTGTCGGTGACCCGGACGCTCCCCCGTCGGCCTCGCGCTGGCGGGACCGTGGACTGGACCGGCTGACCCACCGCCTGGTGTCAGTGGCACGGACCGACTCCGGCCTGGAACAGCGGGTGCGGGTGGCGGCGGCGAACAGCGGGTGGGGCCTCGAGGTCACGCACCGCTGGACCCTGACGTCCGACGGGCTCGTGCTGCAGACCGACGCGGTGCCGTTCGGGGCGTGGGACGTCACCTGGCCGCGGATCGGGGTGCGGTTCGACCTGCCGGCCGGGTTGGCCGACGAGACGGCCACGTGGTTCGGCACCGGGCCGCTCGAGTCGTACGCCGACTCGTCACACGCTGCCCGGGTCGGCCGGTTCACCGCTCCGGTGCGGTCGCTCGGGGTCGAGTACTCGCGGCCGCAGGAGACCGGGCACCGGCCTGCTCTGCGCTCGTTGTCCGTCGGGCCGTTCACGGTGTCGACCGTGGGGTCGCACCGTGCGGGCTTCACCCTGTCGCCGTGGACCGCGCAGCAGATCGACCGCGCCGAACACCCGTACGAGCTGCCGACGTCGGACCACCTGTACCTGTACCTCGACGCGGCACAGCACGGGCTCGGCTCCCGCGCGTGCGGCCTCGACGTGCTGCCGGAGCACCAGCTCTGGCCGCAGGCGTTCAGTTGGAGCGTGGCGCTGGCGTAGGGCGGGTCCGGGTCTTCCGGAACCTGGTTTCGTCGTTTCGCGCCGCACGCCGCGCGCCGCGACCGCGCCGCGCTACGCGTCGGCGGACAGGGCGCGCAGTGCCTCGGGGTCGCTCGCGTTCAGGAAGTCGGTCAGGCGCTCGGGCTCGCCGGGCTCGTCGATCGCCTCGGCCGCACGGCGCAGCGCGAACAGCGCACGGAGCACGCCCCGGTTCGGCTCGTGCGCCCACGGCACCGGACCGGCACCGCGCCACCCGGCCTTGCGCAGGGCGTCGAGCCCGCGGTGGTACCCGACGCGGGCGTAGGCGTACGACTCGAGCGCCGCGCCATGCTCCCAGGCCTCGTCGGCGAGCAGGGCCCACGCCAGGCTCGACGACGGGTGCGACACCACCACGCTGGCGACGGGAGCGTCGGCGGCGAGCGCCGCGGTCACCTCGGGTTCGGCGGGCAGCAGGGTCTCAGGGTTCGTCGACGGGTTCGGCAACAGGTTCTCCGGCATGCCCCCAGCCTGTCATCCCTTGCGCGTCCCCGTGGCCGGGATTACCGTGGGAGACACCTCGTCGTCATCACGAGGCCCCCGGGGCGGGAGACCGACCGGCGGCACGGATGGCGGACACGGGGGTCCCCGACGGAAGAAGACGGATTGCTGTCGATCACCGGTTCTGCTCAGCCCACGCGCTGACACCGTGATCGCGCGCCCCCGTCGGGCGCTCCACCGCACAGCGGTGGGTTCGGTGTCGTGCGCCCAGCATCGACACCGGGAGGCATCCCCATGCCCAGCAGTCCATCCGTCGTCCTGCACGACGTCACCTTCGCCTGGCCCGACGGCACCGTCGCCCTCGACCACCTCACCGCCGCCTTCGGGCGTGGCCGGACCGGCCTGGTCGGGAGGAACGGGGCCGGCAAGTCCACGCTGGTCCGGCTCGCGACCGGCCGGCTCCACCCCACGTCGGGCACCATCTCGACGTCCGGCCCCGTCGACCACCTGCCGCAGCGCCTCGCAACGGGGACCGACGACGCCGTCGCCGACCTGCTCGGCATCCGGTCGACGCTCACCGCGCTCCGGGCCGTCCTGTCCGGTGACGCGTCGCCCGAGCACTTCGAGGCGGTCGGCGACGACTGGGACCTCGAGGAACGGGCCGCCGCCGCGATCGCGAGCGTCGGACTCGACGGCGCCGACCTGGAACGCCCGGTGTCGACGCTGTCGGGCGGGCAGTCCGTGCTCGTCGCCGTCGCCGGGGTGCGGTTGCGCGGTCGTCCGATCGCGTTCCTCGACGAGCCGACGAACAACCTGGACCGTCGGGCACGAGGGCTCCTGCTCGACCTGGTCGACGACTGGCGTGGCACCCTCGTGGTGGTCAGTCACGACCGGGAGCTCCTCGAGCACGTCGACGAGACGTGCGAGCTCCGCGCCGGTGCGATGACCGTGTTCGGCGGGACGTTCAGTGCGTTCGAGGAGCACGTGGCCGTGCAGCAGGCGGCCGTCGAACGGGAGGTCCGGGTCGCCGAACAGCGACACCGCACCGAGAAGCGGCAGCGCATCGAGGCCGAGACGAAGCTCGCCCGGCGTGCCAAGGCCGGTGAGAAGGCGGGCCGATCGATGCCGAAGATCCTGGCGAACGAGCAGCGGAAGAAGGCGCAGGAGACCGCCGGCCGACTGCGCGTCGGGTACGCGGACGACGAGGCCGCCGCACTCGCCACCAAGCGCGAAGCCGAACTCCGGCTGCGCGACGACGAGTCCATCCACGTGACCCTGCCCGACCCGGACGTCCCGGCGTCACGACAGATCGCGACCGTCACGGTTCGCGGGCGGGACGTCATCGTGCAGGGGCCGGAGCGGATCGCCGTCACCGGGGACAACGGCGTCGGCAAGTCCACCCTGCTCGAACAGCTCGTCGGTTCGCCGGAGGCGCGGGAGCACCCGCTCCCCGACACCGGAGCCGTCGCCCACGTCGAGCGGATCGCGTACCTGCCGCAGCGGAAGGACACCCTCGACGACACCGCCACGGTGCTCGACAACGTGCGACGGGACGCCCCGCACGTCGCCGTCGCCGAGGTCCGGAACCGCCTCGCGAAGTTCCTGGTGCGCGGCGACACCGTCGACCGGCTCGCCGGGGCGCTGTCCGGCGGGGAGCGGTTCCGGGTGGCGTTGGCGAGCCTGGTGCTGGCCGACCCGCCGCCGCAGTTGCTGGTGCTCGACGAGCCGACGAACGACCTCGACCTGACGAGTGTCGACCAGCTCGTCGACGCGTTGCGGGCCTACCGCGGCGCGCTCGTCGTGGTCAGCCACGACGAGACGTTCCTCGACCGGCTCGAGCTCGACGCGCGCATCGAGCTGTCGTAGCCCGCTGTCAGCGCCGTCGGGTCGGTCGGATCGCGAGCGAATCGACGGTGCCGCGCTCCGGCAGGTCGACGACCGTCCGGACAGCGGCGGCCACGTCCTCCGGCGCCAGGTAGTAGGCGGTGTCGTAGTCCTCGCCGAGCTTCTCGGTCAGCGCCCGCTGCATGTCCGAGTCCGTCCGGCCCGGGTGCACGCTCGAGACCCGGACGCCGTTCGCCCGCTCTTCTTCGCGCAGGGCGTCGGCGAAGGCCCGCAGTGCGAACTTCGACGCCGCGTACACACCACCGCCGGGGCCGGAGTGGAAGCCCGAGCCGCTGTTGATCGGCACGACGATGCCCCGAACCGCTCGGAGTGCCGGCAGCGCCACCCGGGTGAGCTCGGCGACCGCGAACAGGTTCGTGGCGAAGACCTGCTCCCACACGGCACGCGGGGTGTCGGCGATGGTCGTGCCCTGCTCGACACCGGCGGAGTGCACGAGCACGTCGAGCCGGTCGGGCAGCGGCGGCAGGTCCCCCGCGCCGAGGTCACCGACGAACGGCACGGCGCTCGGCAGCTCGGCGACGAGGGCGTCCACTGCCTCGGCGTTCCGCCCGCCGACGAACACGTGGTGGGTGCGACCGAGGTCGGTCGCGATCGCGCGGCCGATGCCGCGGGTGGCACCGGTCACCAGGGCGACCGGACGGTTCTGGAGCTGTTCTGTCGTCACGTGGGCCAGCCTACGGAAGCCGGGCCGGGCCTCCCGTCCGGTTCCGTGATCTGTGGAGAACCGTCACCGCGACGACCATCGCGACCACCAGGACGGCCACCAGGACGGCCACCGCCGCGATGCCCCACGGCGAGCCGGCCAGCGCGGCGACGACCGCCCAGAACACCGCGAGCCCGACGGTGGCGTAGAGGAAGGCCCACGCGACGCACCCCGGCACCATCGCGGTCGTGTACCGCCACCACGCCACGCGGGCGAGCCCGGCGGCCGCGTTCATCACCGTCTGCAGCCCGACCACCACGAAGCTCACCGTCACCACCGGCAGGCCCCAGCGCTCGAGGAGCACTGAGCCGCGGCGGACCGCCGGCGAGTGCAACCAGCGACCCCAGCGGGAGCGCGAGGCACCCGTCACTGCGAGACGCGCGACCCAGTACGTGGCCTGCGCACGGCAGAACACGATCACGAAGAGCGCGAGGACGAGCTGCCAGAACGGCAGCCCGTCGAGGAAGGCGGGCACGGTCGCACCGTAGCGCGCCGACCCCCGCGGACGCCTGGAGTACGTCAGTATCTGGTACATGGAACGTCACACAGCCGCCACCGAGCGCATGCGGCTCTTCTACGTCGATGACTCGGGGAGCGCCGAGCACGGCGGGCTGATCGTGTACGCCTGGGTCGAGGTGTCGCCGACGTCGTGGGCGCCCGCCCTCCGCACCTGGCTCGATCTCCGGAAGGAACTGGCACGGGACTTCGGGATACCGGTCTCGCGGGAACTGCACTGCACGCACTACACCCAGGGTCGCGGCAAGGTGGCAGACCACCCGCCGGCGCGACACGTTGCGCAGAGCGCAGACGGAACGACAATCGTCCTGTGGAAGGACCTCGGGCGCGAAGTCGCCGAGCGATGCCTGCGGACCCTCACTTTCCTTCCCGGTGTCCGTGTGGGATCGGTCTTCCGGTGGGTACCTGAGGGCGGGAAGGCCTGGGGTGCCGCGAAGTACGAGACGTACGCCGATCTCGTGGCGATGATCGATCGCGAGCTGGCCGCCGAGGACGCCTTCGGGATCATCACGATGGACGGTGACGACGAGAACTACCGATCCGCGCATCGTGCCCTTCCGCTGGCGACGCGCCGAGTGCTCGAGGACCCGGTGGCACATGACAGCCGTCGTTCGCAGTGGGCGCAGATCGCCGACCTCGTGGCGTACACGGTGAACATCCACCTCAATCGGCACCCACGCAACGCGTTCGGATGGGATTGGTACGACCAGCACCTGCGACCCCTGGACCGAAACGGTGCGCCGTTGCACGTGCCCGGAGAAACAGCTAGACCCGCCTGATCCACGAGAGTGGGGCGGGTCCGCTGCACCAGTTTACCGGATTCGGTCAGTCGCCGTCGGCGCCCTGCCGGATCCTGATCCCCTCGAGCACGTCCTGCGCCCGCTTCTCGTCCTGCTTCTCGATCTGGCGGGTGTCGCGCTCGGGGAGCTGGATGTCCTCCTCCGCACGGATGCCGGCCTGCAGCTGCCGGCCGCGCTCGAGCTCGGCGTCGAACTCGGCACCGAACAGCAGCGCGTTGTTCGTGATCCAGATCCACAGCAGGAACACGATGACCCCACCGAGGGAGCCGTACGTGGCGTTGTAGTTCGAGAAGTTGCCGACGTAGAACCCGAACCCGACGCTCGCGATGATCCAGATGAGGAGCGCGAGGATCGATCCGCCGCTGACCCAGGTGAACTTCGGCTGCTTGACGTTCGGCGACCAGTAGTAGAGCACTGCCACGGTGACGATCGCGATGATCAGCAGGATCGGCCACTGCACGATCAACAGCACCGTCGCGGCGACGTCTCCGAGGCCGATGACGTCACCGAAGCTGCGCGCCAGGGGGCCGGAGACGAGCACGAGCAGACCGAGCACGAGCAGGACGACGGTGACGAGCGTCACGCCGAGCATGGTCGGGCGGAGCTTCCAGATCGGCCGGCCCTCGCGGACGTTGTAGATCCGGTTCATCGCCCGGCCGAAGGCGCCGACGTACCCGGAGGCCGACCAGAGCGCACCGACGACACCGACGATGAACGTGATGGGAGCGGCGGGCGAGCGGACGAGACCTTCGAGCGGCTCCTTGATCAGGCTCACGACCTGGTCGGACCCGATGTTGCCGATGATCTGCAGCAAGGTCTTGATCGTGTTGTCGGCCTGCCCGACCAAGCCCAGGAGCGACACGACGGCCAGCAGTCCGGGGAAGAGCGCGAGGACCGTGTAGTACGTCAGGCTCGCGGCGAGGTCGGTGCACTGGTCGCTGGAGAACTCACGCAGGGTCTTCTTCAGCGTGTAGACGAGCGTGGGCTTGGTGAGGTCGGTGGGACTGTCCGGCTTCCGGGAGTCGTCCGGGTCCGGCTTGTGCTGCTCCTGCGCCATCGGACTACCCCCGCGCCTTCAGGGCCTGCTTCGACCGCTTCACGGCGGCCTTGCGGTTCTTGGTCGCCCGTCGCTGCACCGCGGCGATGCCGGTCTGCTGCTTCACGCGGGCCTTGTGGGCCGGGTCACGGTCCAGCGCTTGCTCGGCCGCCTTCGCCCGGGCCTTACGCCCCTTGCGGCCGGACTGTGCCTGCTCCTTCGCCGAGGGGCCGTCGCCGCGCGCGCCGAAGGGCAGCAGCGCGGTGAACGCCGAACTCGCCGGTGGCGTCGCCAGGTGGCCGGCGGGACGGTTGCGGATCGCGATGCCGGTGATGATCGCCGCGATCCCGGTGAGTCCGGTGATGCCCATCGCCACGAGCGGGGTCGGGTCACGGTGCCAGCGCTGTCGGGTCTTCGCGACTGCGAGCCGTGCCCGCGCCGGGAGGTTCGCACGGCGCTTGAGCTCGGTGACGGTGTCGGTCATGCGCTCACGCGTGCGGACGTTCGCGAGTTCGAGCTCGGGGAGACTGTCCTTGGCCATTCCCCAGTTTCTACACGGTGGGGCCGGGGGCGCGCCCAGATGGCCGCGGCGCGGCCGCCCGGTCCGTGTCGCTCCTGCGGCAGTGGACGCGACCCAAGGGCGGACGGGAGGCCCGTGGCAGGCCCGCCACGGGCCTCCCGTTCGCCGGTCACGGCGTTCAGGACGGGACGACGACGTCCTCGGGCTGGCCGCTGGCAGCCGAACGACCGGCTGCCTCCATGAGTGCGAGGCTGCGCAGGTTGTCGCGGCCGCTCGTCGCCGGTGCCGGACCGCCCTCGACCGAACGGGCGAAGGCCTGCAGCCCGCCCTGGCGGTCGGTGTGCTCGAGCACGGGCAGCTTGACGGGCTCGGCCTCGTCGTCCTGGGTGCGGCGGAGGGTGACCACGTCGCCGTCGACCGCGTTCGGGGCTCCGTCGCGGCTGGTGAACCAGAGTTCGCCGTCCTCGCCCTGGATGCTCCACTCGCCGGCCCACGCCGTGCGGGGGCCGCGGCTCAGCCAGCTGCCGCGGTAGCTGACGACCAGGCCACCGTCGAGCTCGATGATCATCGAGGCGATGGCTTCGTCCTGGTACTTGCTGTACGACGGGAAGGTCGCCTTGGCGAAGACCCGGACGGCCTCCTGTCCGGTGACCATCCGGAGCAGGTCGAAGTGGTGGATGGCCATGTCGTTGATCATGGCGTGGGGGAACTTGTAGTGCGGGTGTTCCTCGAACGCCAGGTCGTTGTCCCACTGCCGGAAGTCGACGTTGATCGCGGAGAGCTCGCCCACGGTGTTCGCAGCGAGCAGGTCCTGCACGGCGCGCGGTGCCGGGTACCAGCGGTAGTTCTGGCTGACCTGCAGCACGAGGCCGAGCTCCTCGGCACGGCGCACGGCGGTGACGGCCTCGTCCGTGGTGTTGGCGAACGGCTTCTCGACCAGGACGTGCTTGCCGGCGTCCAGGGCCTCGAGGGCGAGCGGCACGTGGGTGACGGCGGGGGCGGTGATGACGACGGCGTCGGCCTCGACCCCGGCGAGCGCCTCGGTGAGGGACGCGAACGCGGCGGACGCGGGCAGCCCGAGGTCCTGCTGCACGGCGGTCAGCGTCGCCGGCACCGGGTCGACGATCCCGACCACCTCCACTTCGGAGACCTCTGGGATGGCGGTGCGGGCCCAGTTGCCGCCCCACCCTCCGAGACCGACGTGGATGATCCGGACCGTCATGCGTGCACTCCTTCGTGGCTGCCGCGTCACGACTCCCGTGACGCGTCCGTCCAGTCTGTCAGTGCTGCGCGCGCCGGGCGTCGAGGTTCGGGCGTCGAGGTTCCACGACATGCCGCGTGCGCGGCGCCGAGGTTCCACGGATCGCGCCGGGCGACGTCGAGATGCCGAGATTTCGGAACCTCGACGGGACGCCGACGGGACGACCGAGCCCGACCGCGACCAGCGCGACCCGGGCGCTCAGTGCGTGAAGGCGTAGGCGATGAGCGCCATCGTCACGATGAACCCCGCCAAGTAGTTGATCCAGAGGAACCGCTTCCACCCGGCGTTCGCGGCCTCGGCGCCCTGGTCCGTGATGTTCCACCACGGCAGCACGTTGAGCGCGTACGGGATCACGACGACGGCGGCGATCGGCCCCGGGAACGCCGAGAACAGCAGCGCGACGCCGGCGACCAGGTACGCGACGAACGCGAGTCGCACGGTCGCCCGCGCACCGATGACGGTCGCGACGGAGCCGATGCCGCCGGCCCGGTCGGCCAGGACGTCCTGCACCGCGCCGAACGCGTGCGAGGCGACCCCCCACAGGAAGAACGCGATGCAGACGGCGACGAGCTGGCCGGTCCAGTGCGGTCCGGCGAGCGCCAGGCCGTAGATCGCGGGCGAGACGAAGTGGGTCGACGAGGTCAGGGAGTCGAGGAACGGCTTCTCCTTGAACCGCAGCCCCGGGGCCGAGTACGCGATGACGGCGAACACGCTGATCGCCAGGACGAGCCACGACCACGGCCCGTTCCCGCTCACCGCCCCGAGCACGACGAGCGCGACCAGGAACGGCACGTTCGTGACGACGACGGCCCAGAGCGTGGTGCGGTGGACGCTCTTGTCGAGCAGCGCCCCCTCGACGCCGCCCTTGCGCGGGTTGCGCAGGTCGGACTCGTAGTCGAAGACGTCGTTGATGCCGTACATCGCCAGGTTGTAGGGCACCAGGAAGTACACGACGCCGACCAGGAACGCGACGAGCGAGAACCCGCCGCCGCTGTCGTCAACGCTGACGCCGACCCCGCTGCCGAGCAGGTACGCGGCCCCGAACGGGTAGGCGGTGTTCACCCAGCTGATCGGACGCGACGAGACGAACAGTGCTCGCAGGGTCGACGGCCTGGAGGCGGTGCTGGCGTTCACGGGGTGTCCTCCGGTGGTGCGGTGGTCGGGTCGGGCGCGGGGCGCGCGGCGGCCGGGTCGCGCAGGCCCGTCCGGTCGAACAGGACCCACAGGCTCGGCAGCAGCACGATCGCCGCCATCGCGTACGCGAGGTCCTCGACCGGGATCGCCCCGATCTTCGCGCCGCTGATGAGCGAGGGGTCGTAGGCGACGATGCGCAGGGTCACGATGACGTTGTCGAACACGATCGTCATCACGAGCAGCGCGATCCCGGCGACGAGCGACGTGACGAGCGCGACCCGACGCCCGGGCCCCGGTGCGCGTCCCGCCGCTCGTGCACGGCGCGCGGCCACGATGCCGGCGACGACCGCCACCACCGCCACGACGGCGAAGAACGGCAGGGCCAAGAGGCCGTAGGCGCCGGAGCCGGTCACGGGCGCCGCCGTCCGAGCGACCGCTGCACGACGGGCCGGACGAAGCCGACCAGGTCCATCGTCGAGTAGCAGAGCAGCAGCAGGAAGAAGAGCTCCTCGAGCGGGACCTCGGGGGCGAGGAGCACCCCGGTCAGCAGGTGCTGCGGGCCGATGAAGAAGATGCCGTACGCGACCCCGGCGACGTCCCACACCATGAAGAACGCGACGCCGACGACCATCACCGCAGCCGCACGCCACGGCGCTCGCCAGAAGAACAGCCGGAAGCGGGCGTCGAGCACGGTCATGCCGATCAGCGACACGACCAGGCCGGCGAGGTACAGCCCCGGCATCAGACGGTGCCGGCCTGGTTCCGCGGGGTGCCGAGCGGCGTCGGCAGCGGTTCGGTGCTCGTGTCACCGTGGATCCGCTTGAGCAGGACCTCGGCGCTGATCAGGCACATCGGCAGACCGATGCCCGGGATCGTGGACGCCCCGGCGTAGTACAGGCCCTCGACCTTGGCCGACGCGTTCTTCTCGCGGAAGAACGCACTCTGCTTGAGGGTGTGCGCGGGACCGAGCATCGACCCGTTCCACGCGTTGAGGTCGTCGGCGAAGTCGCGCGGGCCGATCGTCCGGCGGACCCGGATGCGGTCCCGCAGGTCGGGGACGCCCGAACGCTCGGCGACGACGTCGATGGCGCGGTCAGCGATCTGCTCGACCTCCCAGTCGCCGGCACCGTCGATCCCGCCTTTGCCGATGGACAGGTCGGCGGGCAGGGGCACCAGGATGAAGAGGTTGCTCGAGCCGCGGGGCGCTACGGACGGGTCGGTCTCCGACGGCGCGCAGACGTAGATCGACGCGGGGTCGGGGACGTGCCGGTCCTTGCCGAAGATCGCGCCGAAGTTCGCCTTCCAGTCCTCGGTGAACACCAGGGTGTGGTGCAGCAGGCCGGGCGTCGGTCCGTCGATGCCGAGGTAGACGAGCACGGCGCTCGGCCCGGGGTCGCGGGTCTTCCAGTGCTCGGCACCGTGGGTGCGGTGCTCGCGGTCGAGCAGCTGCATCTCGGTGTGCTGCAGGTCGGCGGCGCTCACGACCAGGTCGGCCGGAGCCGTGTGCTGCACGCCGTCGCGGTCGCGGTGCACGACCCCGGTGGCGACGCCGTCCTCGACGACGATCCGTTCGACCTTCGCGCCGGCGATGATCTTCGCGCCCTCGGCACGGGCAACCCGCTCGACCGCGGCGATCACCTCGGTGATGCCGCCCTTCGGGTAGAGCACCCCGTCGGCGAGGTCGAGGTGGCTCATCAGGTGGTACATGCTCGGTGCGGCGTACGGGCTCGTGCCCAGGAACACGGCCGGGTAGCCCAGGATCTGCCAGAGCCGCCGGTCCTTGACCGCCGAGGCAGCGCGGGACGACAGTGGCTGCAGCAGGAGCCGGGCGAGCTTCGGCAGGCGACGGAGCACGTCGGGGGCGGCGAGCTTCGTGAGGTCCTGGAACGTCGTGTACAGGAACCGGCGGATCGCCATCGCGTAGGTGTCCTCGGCCGAGGCGAGGTACTTCCGGATCCGCTTGCCGGCTCCGGGCTCGACGGACTCGAACA
The DNA here is from genome assembly GCF_004365375.1 of Curtobacterium sp. PhB25. Classification (NCBI taxonomy): domain Bacteria; kingdom Bacillati; phylum Actinomycetota; class Actinomycetes; order Micrococcales; family Microbacteriaceae; genus Curtobacterium; species Curtobacterium sp. PhB25. The sequence goes on from NZ_SODR01000007.1 coordinate 143,347, forward strand.
GCGCGATGTTCGCCTCGGCGTCGGCGCGCAGGTCGATCGGCTCGTCGTTGCCCTCGCTGTAGACGCGGTACCCGGGGTCGAGCTTGACCAGGTCGAGTTCGGCGTCGGCCGAGGTGCCGAGCAGTTGGAAGAAGTGGTCGAACACCTCGGGCATGAGGTACCACGACGGCCCGGTGTCGAACCGGAAGCCGTCGCGCTCCCACGAACCGGCACGGCCGCCGAGCTGCGACCGCTGCTCGAGCACGGTCACGGCGAAGCCGTCCCGCGCGAGCAGCGCCGCGGACGCCAGTCCGCTGATGCCGCCGCCGATCACGACGGCGCGTCGGGCGGGCACCTTGCGCCGGGTGGTGGCGGCGACGGCCGTCGGACGGGAGGCGCGGGGCGGGGTCATGACGTGCCTCCTGGCCGACGGGTGGCCACCTTCGACCGCACGGGGGCGCGTCCGGCGAGCACCTGTGCGGCCAGGCGTGCCTTCACCGGGTTCGGGACGCGCACGCGCGTCGTCACCAGGCGCGTCGCCGGCGTGCGGGCGATGCGGTCGTTGAGTTCCTGGAACAGGGCGTGCGCGAGCCCGACGGCGTTCCGGGCGTCGGCCGGCAGCAGCCGGATCGTCCGGGCCGCGTGGTCGAGGTCGGCCTGCACGTCGGCGACCAGGCGCTGCTTCGTGGCCTCGTCGAACGAGCGGATGTCGACCCCCGGGAAGTACGAGCGGCCGAGCACCTCGAAGTCGGCGTGCAGGTCGCGCAGGAAGTTCACCTTCTGGAACGCGGCGCCGAGCGCACGGGCTCCCGCGACGAGCTCAGCCTGGTCGAAGGTCGGGCGGCCGGCGCGGTACACGAACGCACGCAGGCACATCAGCCCCACGACCTCGGCCGAGCCGTACACGTACGCCGCGAACGAGGCGTCGTCGTGCTCGGTGCGCTCCAGGTCCATCCGCATCGACGCGAAGAACGGCTTGGTGAGCTCCGCGCCGAAGCCCGTGACCCGTGCACTCCGGGCGAATGCGTGCACGACCGGGTTCGCCGAGAAGCCGAGGGCGATCGCGCGCTCGGTGTCGGCCTCGAGCTCGTCGAGGACCGTCCGTGCCAGGTCGGGATCGAGCCCCGCCTCGGTCGCGGGACCGTCGACGACCTCGTCGGCGACGCGCACCAGCGCGTAGACGTTGCGGATGTGCTCGCGGGTGTCCTTGGCGAGCAACCGGCTCGCCAGGCCGAACGACGTCGAGTAGCGGTCGATGACGACGCTCGACGCCGCCTCGGCCGTGGCGTCGTACAGGGGGAGCCGACCGGACGGCGCACTGCCGGTCCGGGTGGTGTCGGTCGTCACCGGGCGCGCTCCACGAGTTCGGTCACGAGGCCCTCCAGGCGGTCGGCGAGGTCGTACGGCAGTCCGGAGAGCTCGGCACGGGCGAGTGCGACGTGGTCGGCGATCCGGGACTCGGCTGCGGCACGGGCGCCGCAGGTGACCAGGGTCGCACGGAGTTCGGCCGCACGTTCCTCGGTCAGGTCCGGGTCACCCAGGTAGGGAGCGATGTCCGGCCAGCAGTCCGTCGTGGCCGCGTAGGCGATGAGCATGGTCCGCTTGCCCTCGCGCAGGTCCCCCAGCACGCTCTTGCCGGTGGTCGTCTCGTCGCCGAACACCCCGAGCAGGTCGTCGACGATCTGGTAGGCGATGCCGATCTCGCGGCCGAAGGCGCCGAGCGCGGTGACGACGGTCTCGGGCGCGCCGGCGAGCACGGCACCGGACTGCAGCGGTGCCTCGAACGAGTACACGCTCGTCTTCGCCCGTTCCATCGCCAGGACCTCGTCCACCGTCGGCATCACGCCCAGGGCCAGGTCGACGTCGGTCATCTCACCGGCGGCGCTGGCGAACACGGCTTCGTCGAGCAGTTCGAGCAGACGCCCACGACGCTCGCCCGTCACGCCGGAGGACTCGATGAACCGAGGGGCGCCGGAGAGTGCGAGGTCGCCCGCGATCACGGCGGCGCTCATCCCGCGGTGCTCGGCGGTCGGCAGCGGCAGCCCACCGGTGGTGCCGGCGTCGCGGTAGGAGCCCGCGACGTTCGGCTGGCCGCGGCGCGCCCAGTCACGGTCGATGACGTCGTCGTGCACCACCAGCGCGGTGTGCAGGAGTTCGTAAGCCGCGGCGACGTGCGCGGCAGCGTGCACGTCGTCCCCGCCGAGGCCGAGGTACGCGGTCAGGACCATGCGCGGTCGGAAGCGCTTGCCGCCCAGGCTCGCCTTGCGGAGCACCCGCCAGAGTTCCTCGGACGGACGGCCGTAGCGCGCGGCACGAGCCGAGGACACGACGAAGAAGCGCTCGAGACAGTCATCGACGAGCGCGAGGTCGATGTGCGCCACGGTGGCCGCTTCCTCGCTCATTGGCCTAACCTATCGGTGCAGATGAGCGCTTTCCCGGAAACCGTGGTCCTGCTGGCCGACGACCGTACCCCGATCGGCACAGCGGACAAGTTCACGGTGCACACAGACCACACGCCCCTCCACCTGGCCTTCTCGTGCCACGTCCGCAACACCGACGGGGACGTCCTGGTGACCCGTCGCGCCCTGTCGAAGAAGACGTGGCCCGGTGTCTGGACGAACACGTTCTGCGGGCACCCCGGCCCCGACGAGTCGTTCGAGGACGCCATCGCCCGCCGGGCATCGCGCGAACTCGGCATCACCGTGCGCGACGTCGAGCTCGTGCTGCCGGACTTCCGGTACCGCGCGGTCGACGCCTCGGGGATCGTCGAGAACGAGGTCTGCCCGGTGTTCCGCGCCGTCACCGACGACCTGCCCGCCCCCGCGGACGACGAGGTCGCCGAGTACGCCTGGGTCTCCGAGGACTCGCTGCGGGCCGCCGTCGCCGGTGCGCCGTTCGGCTGGAGCCCCTGGCTGGGCTGGCAGCTGACCGAGCTCGAGGCCGCGGGCCTGCACATCACCCGCTGACCCTGGCGGCCGCCTGGGCCGAGACTCGCGCTCCGCGACACTCCTCGTGCCGGCGAGCACGAGAACCGTCGCCCAGGCCGAGTCTCGGACGAGCGCTTGGCTCCCTCGTGCGTCCGGAGTAGGGTCGGACGTCGGCCACGGTTGTGGCCACGAGGCTGCGCACCGCGGCCGCACGACCAGGAGAAGGGCAGGTGAGGCGCGATGTCGGGTGACCATCCTCGCGCGGGCCGGCAGCCCCTCCCCCTCGCCGCCGCGCCCGTGTCCTAGATCTCCTCCGCCCGCTGCGGCCCGCCCGCGGCATCGCGCCTGCCTGCTCCCGACCACGAGGAGCACGCGCATGGCAATGATCGACAACGCGATCTACGTCGAAGGACGTCGCATCGATTCTCCGTCGACCCTGTCGCTCGGCGCACGCCACGAGGTCGCACGGTGCGACCTGGCGTGGATCGGACTCCTCCGCCCGGACCCGAAGGAACTCGACGCCGTCGCGACCGAGTTCGACCTGCACGAGAACGCGGTGGAGGACGCCCGCAAGGGGCACCAGCGCGCGAAGCTCGAGCGGTACGGCGACACGCTCTTCCTGGTGCTCCGTCCGGCCTGGTTCGACCGCGCCGCGGGCACGGTCGAGTTCGGCGAGGTGCACCTGTTCGTCGGCGACCGGTTCGTGGTGAGCGTCCGGCACGCCGAGCGCCCCGACCTCGCGGCACTCCGCGCCCAGGTCGAGGCCGACCCCGAGTTCCTGGCGCTGGGCTCCGAGGCCGTGACCGCCGCGGTGCTCGACGAGGTCGTGGACGGCTACGCCCCGGTGGTCGAGGTGCTGCAGGACGGCATCGACGCCATCGAGGACCAACTCTTCGCTGGGCAGGTCGACCCCGGTGTCTCGAAGCGCATCTACCAGCTGCTCAGCGAGGTGCTGTCCTTCCAGCGCGCCACGAAGCCGGTGCCCGCGATGGTGAAGGGTCTGCTCCGCGGGGCCGACAAGTACGGCGTCGACGACGAGGTGCAGCACCGACTGCGCAACGTGCTCGACCACGCCCTGCGCGTGACGGAGCGGGTGGACTCGTTCCGGTCCCTGCTCGAGAACGCCCTGACACTGCACGCGACCCTGGTGTCGCAGGAGCAGAACGAGGCGATGCGGCGGATGACCAGCGCGAGCCTGGCGCAGGGCGAGGAGAGCCGGCAGCTCGCCCGCGCCGCGCACCGTCAGGGCGAGGAGGTCAAGAAGATCTCGTCGTGGGCGGCGATCCTGTTCGCCCCCGGGCTGATCGCCGGTGTCTACGGGATGAACTTCGACCACATGCCCGAGCTGCACTGGCGGTACGGCTACCCGGTCGCGATCCTCGGCATGCTCGCCCTGATGGGCGTGCTCTGGGCGATCTTCCGCAAGCGCAACTGGCTCTGACGCGCCGCGAGGGCGCAGCGAGGGCGCAGCGAGGCTGCGGCCCGGCACGCCGCCGGGCCGCAGCCTCGAGGACGTTCAGGTGGCGTCGATCCGCCGGACGTGCATAATGATCTGGCCCGGAATGTGAACGTGCACATCGACGTGCCACGGCCCCGGGCGGAAACGAGCAGCAATGGCGTCATCGCGGGCACAGCAACCGCGTTCGCCCAGCATCCGTGACGTCGCACGGATCGCGGGCGTCTCCCACCAGACCGTCTCGCGGGTGCTGAACAACTCCGACGCCATCCGCGACGCCACACGCGACAAGGTGCTGGCGGCGATGGAGCAGCTGCAGTACCGGCCGAACCGTGCGGCGCGGGCCCTCGTCACGAGCCGCACCCACACGATCGGCGTCCTGACGGCCCGGCGCGCCCACTACGGCCCGGCGGTCGCACTGCAGGCGATCGAGGACGCGGCGATGCTGCGCGGGTACTCGGTGACGACGGCGAACATCGCCGAGGCGACCGACACCGCCGTGCGCGAGGGGCTCGGGCACCTGCTCGACCTGGACGTCGAGGGCATCGTCGTCATCGCACCCCAGCAGCGGGTGTTCGACCTGATCGAGGAACTCGGCATCCGCACGCCGTACGTGACGATGCGGGCCAGTGTCGGCGAGGACCCGACGGCCCTGTGGGTCGACCAGATGGAGGGCGCGCGGCTCGCCACCGAGCACCTGCTCGACCTGGGCCACGAGTACATCCGGCACATCGCCGGCCCGCAGGACTGGATCGAGGCGGACGCCCGCATGCAGGGCTTCCTGCGCGCCATGTCGGACCGCGACATGTCCGTCGTCCCGCCGATCCTGGGCGACTGGACGGCGGACTTCGGCTACCACGCCGGCCGCGAACTCCTGCGGTGGCGGGACTGCACGGCGGTGTTCTGCTCGAACGACCAGATGGCCCTGGGCGTCATGCACGCAGCGCGCTCCTACGGGCTCGACGTGCCGGGCGACCTGTCGGTGGTCGGCTACGACGACATCCCCGAGGCGAAGCACTTCTGGCCACCGCTCACCACGGTGCAGGTCGACTTCGCCGAGCTCGGCCGCCGCTGCGTCGACCTGCTCCTGCCCGGCGAGGACGAGCTGCTCCGCCCGATCGACATCGTCCCGCAACTCGTCGTGCGCGCGTCCACGGGAGCCCCGCGCGGCCGGTGACGCGCCCACGGTCGATCCGCAGGACGCGGGGCGGACCGGCACCGTGCCTCCCGTCCGGGGGACGTTCGTGCGGGATCACGCAGGCCGTTACGAAAACGCGACCAATCCGAATTGACAGCCGCACCGGGGCTGTGCGTAAATTACCTCCGTCCAGCCGATGTGACCGTTCACATGAGCGTCACACCAGCGGGGCACCGGACGCGACAACGAAGTCCACGCAGGCCACCTGCGCCCTTTCGCTGCCGCAGCAGAACCACCCGAACAACTGCCGCATCGCAGCGGCAGAAGGAGATGCACTGTGGCGTCAACCCCGATCGACACCGGCCTCGAGACCCGGTCGATCACCGCACCCGAGACCATCCTCGAGATGCGCTCGATCACCAAGGAGTTCCCTGGTGTCAAGGCGCTCTCCGAGGTCTCCCTCAACGTCCGCGCCGGTGAGATCCACGCGATCTGCGGTGAGAACGGCGCCGGCAAGTCGACCCTGATGAAGGTCCTGTCGGGCGTCTACCCCTACGGCACCTACGACGGCGAGATCGTCTTCGAGGGCGAAGAGGTCCGCTTCGCGAACATCAAGCAGTCGGAACAGGCCGGCATCGTGATCATCCACCAGGAGCTCGCGCTGATCCCGGAGCTCTCGATCACCGAGAACCTGTTCCTCGGAAACGAGCCGGGACGCTTCGGGCGCATCGACTGGACCGCCGCGCAGCTCCGCGCCCAGGACCTGCTCGCCCGCGTCGGCCTGGCCGACGACCCGGACACGCAGATCAAGAACATCGGTGTCGGCAAGCAGCAGCTGGTCGAGATCGCGAAGGCCCTGCACAAGGACGTCAAGCTCCTCATCCTCGACGAGCCGACCGCGGCCCTGAACGAGAACGACTCGCAGCACCTGCTCGACCTGATCGTCGGGCTGAAGGCCAAGGGGATCTCGAGCATCATCATCAGCCACAAGCTCAACGAGATCGAGCAGATCGCCGACGAGATCACGATCATCCGTGACGGCAAGACCATCGAGACGCTGAACGTCAAGGGCGACGGCGTCAACGAGGACCGCATCATCCGCGGCATGGTCGGCCGTTCGCTCGAGAGCCGGTTCCCGGACCGCACCCCGAAGATCGGCGAGACCTTCTTCGAGGTCCGAGACTGGACCGTGCAGCACCCACTCGACGCGTCGCGTCTGGTCTGCAAGGGCTCGAACTTCCACGTGAAGCGCGGCGAGATCGTCGGGTTCGCGGGCCTGATGGGTGCCGGTCGTACCGAACTCGCGATGAGCCTGTTCGGTCGTTCCTACGGCACCTGGCTCGGCGGCGAGATCATCAAGGACGGCCACGAGATCAAGGTCACCAACGTCCAGCAGGCGATCCAGCACGGCATCGGCTACGTCTCCGAGGACCGCAAGGCCCTCGGCCTCAACCTGCTCGACACGGTGAAGCGGTCCACGGTCTCCGCCGACCTGCAGAAGATCTCGAAGGCCGGTGTCGTCGACTCGCTCGAGGAGTACTCGGTCGCCGAGAAGTACCGCAAGATGCTCCGCACCAAGGTGCCGAGCGTCGAGGAGAACGTCGGCAAGCTGTCCGGCGGCAACCAGCAGAAGGTCGTCCTGTCCAAGTGGATGTTCACCGACCCGGACATCCTCATCCTCGACGAACCGACCCGCGGCATCGACGTGGGCGCCAAGTTCGAGATCTACGGGATCATCCAGCAGCTCGCGGCCGAGGGGAAGGGCATCATCCTCATCTCGTCCGAGCTGCCGGAACTCCTCGGTCTCTCCGACCGGATCTACACCATCTTCGAGGGCCAGATCACCGCTGACCTCCCGGCCGACCAGGCCGATCCCGAATCGCTCATGCGCAGCATGACCTCCGCGCGGAAGGGCGCCACCGCCTCATGAACAACCTGAAACTGCTCTTCGGCAAGGGCAACAGCATCGGCCAGTACGGCATGATCATCGCGCTCATCGTGCTGCTCGCGTACTTCGCGATCACCACCCAGGGGCTGATCCTCGAGCCCACGAACGTGATCAACCTGTTCCTGCAGTACTCCTACATCCTCATCCTGGCGCTCGGGATGGTCATGGTGATCATCGCCGGCCACATCGACCTGTCGGTCGGCTCGGTCGCGGCAGTCGTCGGCATCATCGTGGCCCAGTCGATCGCGGTGTGGAACTTCCCGGTCTGGGCCGCGATCCTGCTCGGCCTGGCCGTCGGCGCCGTGATCGGTGCCTGGCAGGGGTTCTGGGTGGCCTTCGTCCGCGTCCCGGCGTTCATCGTGACGCTGGCCGGGCAGCTCATCTTCCGTGGCGTCAACCAGATCATCGGCAACTCGACGTCGGTCCCCGTGCCGGACAGCTTCACCCCGATCGGCGCCGGCTTCCTCGGTGACTTCGGGCCCGACTTCGGCTACAGCAACGGCACGCTCCTGCTCGGCCTCGCCACCATCGCCGCACTCATCATCATCGAGGCGCGCGGACGCGCACGGCGCCGCAAGATGCAGGCCGAGGTCCCGCCGCTGTGGGTCTCCGTCGTGCGCACCGGCATCCTGGTCGCCGTCACGCTCGTCGCCACGTACCTGTTCGGCGCCGGCCCGGTCGGTACCTCGGTCCCGATCGTCGCGATCATCCTCGGTGTCCTGACGATCGTCTACGGCTTCGTCACGAAGAACACGATCTTCGGTCGCCAGGTCTACGCCGTCGGTGGCAACTCCAGCGCCGCCGTCCTGTCCGGTGTCTCCGCGAAGAAGGTCAACTTCTTCGTCATGATGAACATGTCCGTCCTCGCCGCCGTCGCCGGCATGGTGTTCGTCGCCTACTCCGGTGCGTCCGGACCCGCGGACGGCACCGGCTGGGAGCTGGACGCGATCGCCGCCGTGTTCGTCGGTGGCGCCGCCGTGGCCGGTGGTGTCGGCACGATCTCCGGTTCCATCATCGGTGGTCTCGTGATGGCGCTGCTGTCGAACGGCCTGCAGCTGATGGGCCTCGAGTCCAACAAGGTGCAGATCATCCGCGGTCTGGTCCTGCTCGTCGCCGTCGCCTTCGACGTCTACTCGAAGTCGCAGGGACGTCCGTCACTCATCGGCGGCATGATGCGGCAGTTCCAGCGGAAGGACACCGAGCAGAACACGGTGGCCGCCCAGCAGCCGCGGTCCATCGAGGACCAGCCGGACAAGATCACCCTCCCCTAGCTCACACCTCCCCACAGCGGGGCCTCAGGCCCCACCCCTCCTCAACGAAGAGAAAGCAATCACATGCGCAAGAAGATCGTCGCCGGCCTCAGCCTGGCGCTCATCGCGGGCCTCGCCCTCAGCGGCTGCTCGTCGCGCGGCTCGTCCGACGACGCCGGCAGCGGCAGCTCCACCACCATCAAGAAGGGCGACCTGATCGGTGTCGCCCTGCCCGCCAAGACCTCGCAGAACTGGGTCCTCGCTGGTGCAGCGTTCAAGAAGTCGATCGAGGACGCCGGCTTCAAGGCCGACATCCAGTACGCCAACGCCGGCAACCCCGTCCCGGACCAGCAGTCGCAGATCTCGGGCATGATCACCAAGGGTGCGAAGGCCGTCATCATCGGTGCGGCCGACGGCTCGCAGCTGACCGCGCAGGTCAAGTCGGCGAAGTCCTCGGGCGCCGTCGTCATCGCCTGGGACCGCAACATCCTGAACACGACGAACGTCGACTACTACGTCGCGTTCAACAACTTCAAGGTCGGTCAGCTGCAGGCCCAGGCGCTGCTCAAGGGCCTGAAGGAGAAGAAGGGCGACGGACCGTACAACGTCGAGCTCTTCGCCGGTTCGGCGGACGACGCGAACGCGACCGTCTTCTTCGACGGTGCGATGGACGTCCTGCAGCCGAAGATCGACGACGGCACGATCAAGATCGTCTCGGGCCAGACCACCTTCCAGAAGGTGCAGACGAAGGGCTGGCTCGCGCAGAACGCCCAGTCCCGCATGACCGACCTGCTCTCGCAGTACTACTCGGGCAGCACGAAGCTCGACGGCGTCCTGTCGCCCAACGACACCCTCGCCCGTGCCATCCTCACCGCGACCAAGGCCGCCGGCAAGGAGAACCCGGTCGTGACCGGGCAGGACTCGGAGACCGCTTCCATCCCGCTCATCATGCAGGGCACGCAGTACTCGACGATCTACAAGAACACCACGGAGGAGGCCCAGGCGGCCATCGACCTGGTGTCCGACCTCGCCGACGGCAAGACCCCGAAGACGACGAAGGACAAGAACAACGACAACGGCAAGAAGATCGTGCCGGCCGTCGAGCTGACGCCGATCCTGGTCACGAAGGACAACGCGGTCGAGGCCTACAAGGGCAACGACACCCTCGAGGAGCTCGCCAAGAAGGGCTGATCTCCCCCGCTCACACGGACGGCCCCGTCTCGCTTCGGCGAGACGGGGCCGTCCTGCGTCGTCGTGGGGCCGGCCACGGTCGGACGGGAGGCCCGGGGCACGTCGTGATCCGTGCCTCCCGTCCGCCGTGCACGCACGTCCGGTGCCCGCGCGACCCGCCGGGTCAGGGCCGGGTCGCGCGCAACCGCCGCGCCGCGTCGGCCAGGTGCGGTACGTCGGTGCGGGCCGTGCCGAACACCACCGCGCGGGTGGTGTCGAAGTAGCGCCGGGTCAGCCGGTCGCCGAGGTCGGACACCCGCGACCACGGGATGTCCGGCTCGCTCGCGGTGACGGTGCTCGGCAGGACACGGACCGCCTCGCCGATCTCGACCAGCCGCATCCGGACGGCGTCGTGCACCAGGTCCTCGGGCAGCCGCTCGTCGCCGACGTACCGGCCGATGGCCTCGCACGCGCCGATGACGTCGTCGAGTCGGTCGCCGACCAGCCGGGGCGTCACCGGTTCCTGGCTCACAGCGGCACCGCGCGTCGGACGACCTCGGGACTCATGCCGGCGGCGTCCACGACGTCGACGCGCACGCCGAGCAGTCGCTCGGCGCCGTCCTGGATGCGCATGAGCGCGAAGATGCCGAGCCCGGCGTCGACGTCGATCATCAGGTCGACGTCGCTGCCCGGGCCGTCGTCCCCACGGGCGACGCTGCCGAACAACCGTGGGTTGCGGCCGCCGAACCGCTCCACGACGGCGACGAGGTCGTGCCGTGCTGCGGCGACGCGTTCGCGCAGGGGCGGTGGGTCCTCGACCGGGAGCAGGTCGATCGACGTGGTGAAGCCCGCGGCCCGGAGCATGCGCTGGAGTGCGGCGAGCGAGGGTTCGCGTCGGCCGTTCTCGTACGTGCTGATGACGCTCTGCGTGACGCCGGCGCGGCGGGCGAGCTGCACCTGCGTCAGTTCGGCGCGGTCACGGGCGTCACGGATGAGCGCGGCCGCCGACACCGTCGGCATCGGACGTGGAGGGACTGCGGACATGCTGCAACGATACACAGCATGCGACATTTCGTCCGCTGGATGACGCGCGGTGTCGACCCGGAACGACGTCATCGATGTCGCACGACGTCGAGGACGTCGCTCCGGGTCGGACGGACCGCGGTCAGGGGCGCGCTGAGACGTCCGCGCGGTGGAAGTTCTGCGCCGAGCGGGACGGGGTCGGCCCGCGCTGGCCCTGGTACCGCGACTGGTACTCGGCCGAGCCGTACGGCTTCTCGGCAGGGCTGGACAGCTGGAAGAAGCACAGCTGCCCGATCTTCATGCCGGGCCAGAGCTTGATCGGCAGCGTCGCGACGTTCGACAGCTCGAGCGTCACGTGGCCGGAGAACCCGGGGTCGATGAAGCCCGCGGTCGAGTGGGTCAGGAGCCCGAGGCGTCCGAGCGAGCTCTTGCCCTCGAGCCGCGCGGCGATGTCGTCGGGCAACGTGACGACCTCGTAGGTCGAGCCGAGCACGAACTCGCCGGGGTGCAGCACGAAGGCCTCGTCCGGGTCGGTCTCGACCAGCCGGGTCAGGTCGGGCTGGTCGACCGCCGGGTCGATGTGCGGGTACTTGTGGTTGTCGAACAGCCGGAAGAACTTGTCGAGTCGGACGTCGATGCTCGACGGCTGGACGAGCGAGGCGTCGTGGGGGTCGAGACCGATCCGGCCCTCGGCGAGCTGGGCGGTGATGTCGCGATCGGAGAGCAGCACGCCGTGCAGCCTAGCGGCAGCGGACCCTCGCCGATATGCTGCGAGGCTGTCCGGAGCCGGGCGGCGTCGCACCGCCGGGAGGAACCGACATGACCGCGTACACCGTCCACGAACTCGTGGTCCCCGCCACGATGGACGACGACCCGGGGACCGTGCGGGCGTTCCGCGAGTGGGTCGACGTGCAGAACCGCGCCGAGGTGTCGATCACCGGACTGCCGGAACTGCTCTGGACGCCCGAGGAACAACTGCCGTACCTGATCGACCCCGACGCGCCCAGCCGACTGTTCCTGGTCCGTGACGACGAGGGGGCCGCGGTGGGGGCCGGCTCGTACGAATCGAAGGCGGTCGCGGACGCCCCGAACTGCTGGATGGCGGTCAGCGTGGCGCCCGAGCACCGGCGCCGTGGCATCGGCACGCTCCTGGCCGAGCACGTCGAAGCGGTCGCGAGGCAGCAGGGCCGCACGCAGTGGAAGACGTACGCCGTGTCACGGCAGGTCGGCCCCGCAGCGGGCCCCGGGTACCTCCGTGCACCGACCGGGTTCGGCGTCGTGCCCGAGGACGAACCCGGAGCCCGGTTCCTGACGAGCCGGGGGTGGCGGTTCGGGCAGGTGAACCGGATCAGCCGTCTGGAGCTCCCGGCCGACCCCGATGCGCTCTCCGGCGTCCGCGCGGCGGCGACGCGGGCGGCGGCCGACCGGTACCGCGTGCACACCTGGGCCGGACCGACTCCGTCCCGGTGGCAGACGGACGTCGCACTCCTCCTGAGCCGGATGAGCACCGATGCCCCGGCCGGCGACATGGCCGAGCCCGAGGACGCCTGGACGATCGACCGGCTCCGGACGCACGAGCAGCACCTCGACGACGGCCCGCGCACCATGCGCACCGTCGCCGTGGAGGACGTGTCGTCCGGCGGACTCGTCGGCTTCACCCAGCTCGCCGTCCCTGGGCCCGTGGCCCAGCCCGTGATGCAGGGCGACACCCTCGTGCTGCGCGAGCACCGGGGGCACCGGCTCGGGTGGCTGCTCAAGGTCGTCGGGATCGAGACGATCGAGCGCGACCACCCGGGGCACCCCTCGATCATCACGTTCAACGCCGAGGAGAACCGCCCGATGCTCGACGTGAACGAGGCCGTCGGGTTCGTGGGCGTCGGCAGCGAGGGGATCTGGGAACACCGCCCGGCGTAGGGTTCCCCCATGACGCGCTCACGGGGGATGGACGATCTGGTCAGCGACGGGGTCTTCCTGGCCTGGGAAGCGCAGCTGCAGCTCGCCGACCTGTACGACGACCACGAACGCTGGAACGTCGACCTCGCCGCCGGCACCCTGCAGTTCGTCGGGCCGCACCCGGGCGAGTTCCGGATCCAGCTGCTGGGATCGGCCGCACCGGGGCCGCGCAGCTGGCTCTGGGGCTGGGCGAACCCGTCGCAGTACCCCGCGTCGGTGCTCGCGGCCGCGAACGCCACCCGCGCGCTGGGCGAACGGCTCGGCATCCCGGAACTCGTGCAGGGCGAGGTCCCGTTCGGCGAGCACCGGCAGGCCGACGCCGCCGACGCCGGGTACGAGTTCGCGTGGGACATGTCGATCGCGGCACGGCTGGCGACCGGTTCGTGGTTCGGCTTCGGCGGGCACGTCGGTGGAGGTTCCCGACTCTGGGTGCTGTTCGAGGGCCTGCTGTTCGCGCCACCGACGGTCCCCCGGATGGTCCGGGTCTTCGGTGAGGGCCTGCAGACGACCGAGGTGCACGACCACCGCCGCGCTGTGGGGAGCTGGGCGTCGCTCCGCGGTGTCCCCTGGGACGGGCGCACGCTGACGTTGGCGGACGGGACCATCACGGTCGACTTCGACGAGCTGGGCCGGATCCGCGACCTGCAGGGGTCGTCGGCGCGAGCCTGAGGCGGGCCGCAGCGCGCGCTGCGGACTGACACCGCGCCTCCAGACCGACCCGCCTACCATGGAGGGTCCGCGGTCTCGCGGACGCACGCGTCCCTGGAACAAGGTTGATGACCGTCACGTCCCCCGCAACCCAGCCCGGAGGCCCGGCGCCGGAATCCGCGCCCGTCACCGCGCGCACGTCCACCGTCGCGACCGTGCTGGTCGTCGCCATCCCGCTCGCGGTCGCGTGCTCGATCCTCGGCCTGACGATCACCGGGGCGTTCACCGCGAACCAGCAGCTGGTGTCCGCCGGCGACGTGGTCGAGTACGGCCTGCCGATCGCCCGCGTGGTGCACGACACCATGGCGGCGCTGACCGTCGGCCTGCTCATCGTCGCCGCGTTCGCGCTGCCGGCACAGAAGAAGGACCACCGGGCACTGTCGAGCGTGCAGCACCGCGCCACGCGCTGGGCGGCGGCGACCGGATCGATCTGGTTCCTCGCCGCGGCCGTCACCGTCGTGCTGACCGGCGCCAACACCCTCGGCGTCCCGCTCACCAGTCCGGTGTTCGCCCGCAACTTCATGCTGTTCGCGTTCCAGGTCGAGATCGGTCAGGCGCTCGTGGTCTCCGCGGCGGCGATCCTCATCGCGACCGTGCTCGCCGCGTTCGCCACCCGGGTCACGACGCTCGCCGTCGCCACCGTGTTCGGCCTCTTCGCCCTGCTCCCCCTGGCACTGTCCGGCCACGCCGCCGGCTCGCTCGAGCACGCCAACGCCGTGAACTCCCTCGCGATCCACCTGATCGGGGTGTGCGTCTGGGCCGGCGGGCTCGTCGCCGTGGTGCTGCTGCGCACCCGCACGAAGGGCGCGACCGGTCGGGTGGTCTCCCGGTACTCGACGCTGGCCGGGTGGTCGTTCGGCGCCGTCGCGTTCTCCGGCATCGTCAACGCCTCGCTGCGGCTGACCGGTCCGCTCGACCTCGTCACCACCCCGTACGGCGCACTCATCACGGTCAAGGCCGTCATCCTGGTGCTGCTCGGGATCGCCGGCGTCGTGCAGCGCCGCAAGCTGGTGCCCGGGCTGCTCCGCGCGCCGCTCGACCGCCGTCGGTTCACCCGGTTCGCGCTCGCCGAGATCGTGTTCATGGCCGTCGCGATCGGCGTCTCGGTGGCCGTGTCCCGCTCGCAGCCGCCGATCCCGCAGACACCCGAGACCGGTGAGGACACCCGCTCCGGCCTGATCGGGTTCCCGTTCCCGCCGGCCCAGACGATGCACACGTACCTGACGCAGTGGCACATCGACTGGGTGTGGCTCGGGCTCGCCGTCGTCGGTGCCGTCTGGTACCTGCTCGCCGTGCGGAAGCTCCGGAAGCGCGGCGACAAGTGGCCCGTCGGGCGCACCATCGCCTGGGTCATCGGCTGCGCCCTGTTCATCTGGACCACGTCGGCCGGACCGGCCGTGTACGGCATGATCCACTTCTCGTCGCACATGGTCCAGCACATGCTGCTCATGATGTTCGTGCCGCTGCCGCTCGTGCTCGGCGGGCCGGTGCTGCTCGCCATGCGCACCCTGCCGGTCCGCAACGACGGTTCCCGCGGGGCCCGCGAGTGGCTCATGCTCTTCGTGCACTCGCGGTACATGCAGTTCATGGGGAAGCCCGCCGTCGCGGGTGTGATCTTCGCCGGGTCGCTCGTGGTGTTCTACTTCACGCCGGCGTACCAGGCGGCGATGCAGTCGCACGAGTGGCACGTCGCGATGGTCGTCCACTTCGTGCTGAGCGGCTACCTGTTCTTCTGGGTGTTCGTCGGCGTCGACCCGGGGCCGAAGCGTCCGCCGTACCCGATCCTGATCATCGCGCTGCTCGCGACGCTGGCCTTCCACGCGTTCTTCGGCGTCGCCGTGATGACCTCGCAGTCGGTGTTCGCGATCGACTGGTTCCACGCACTCGGCCAGACGAACGACGCCGCCCTGCTCGACGACCAGCACACCGGCGGCGGGATCGCCTGGGGTGCCTCCGAGTTGCCGATGGTCTTCGTCGCGCTGCTCGTGGTGCGGAACTGGATCCGCACGGACAAGCGCGACGCGAAGCGGCTCGACCGCAAGGCCGAGCGCGACGGTGACGCCGACCTGAAGGCGTACAACGAACGCCTGGCGGCGATCAACGCGACCGACACCGCGCGCAGCGACTGACGCGCGCGTCCGGCGTCCGCGTCGGTTCCGTCAGTCGCCGTGGACGATGCAGACCGCGTCGAGGTCGAGGGCGGCCTCGAGCGCCGCCGAGATCCCGGACTCGCCGTCGGCCCCCGCCGGGGTGACGGTGTCGACCCACCACAGCGGCGTCGCGATCGTGGGAGCGTCCGGCAGGATCCGCTCGACCTCGTCGAACGAGTCCACCCGCCGCACCCCGAGCACGGTGATCACCGGGTGCGTGGCGTCGCGGCAGACCTGCAACATCGGGCCGTCATCGAGGGCTCGGACGCCCCAGGACTCGTCGTGCAGGAGCAGTGCTTCGGCGACCTCCCGCGGCTCGACCGGCTGGCGGCAGAGGATGGTGACGTCACGCGGCACCGTGACCGCCTGCCACCCGGGTGTCCCGCACGTGCCCGTCGAGCGTGCCCTCGTCGTGGGCCGGGTCGAGGGGCGCTCCGCCGACGAGCTGCAGGAAGCGGTCCTCGTCGATGCGGTCGAGGAAGGACTCGAGGGCTTCCCAGCCGTCCTCGAAGCGGACGATCATGCCGCCGTCGACGATGTCGCTGTCAGCGGCACCGGTGTCGCCTGCTCCGGACGGGCCGCCCGCCCCGGACCGGTCGCCTGCCCCGGACCGGGTGCCGAACGTCGCCGTCGTGGTGCGCGGTGGCGGCCAGACCCCGTCGCGGTCCAGGAACTCGGAGGCTTCGGGTCCGACGACGACGGCGAGCGGCGACGGCTCGCCGTGCGACACCGCGCGGATCAGGTGGTCGGCGTCCCCCCGGCGCTGCATCACCACACCGAAGACGGGCACGACCTGGTCCGCGACCTGCTGCACGGCGTCGAACAGGCGGTTCGCGAGCGCCGGGTCGGTGTTCTCCTCGGGCACGGTCAACACGGCGGACATCGTCTCGACGACGACGCCACCGACCAGGTGGGCGGTCATCGTCGCGGAGAAGCCCTCGCCGACGGCGTACGAGGTCGACACTCCGGGCGCCTCGTGCTTGGCGTACTGCGTGACGACCCATCGGTCCCACGGCACGGAGAGCGGTTCGGCGGTGCCCCAACGGGTGGGGCAGGTGCCGACGGTGTGGCACAGGGCCTCGATCGCGGACCCCATGTCCACGGCACGCTCGGCGTGGTGGCGGAGCGTCAGGTCGATGCTGATCTGGCGGACGGAGTCGGCTGCGACCGGGTGCTCGGGAGACGGTGTGCCGACGAGTTCGGGGCCGCGGTGCACGAAGTCCTCGATGCCCGAGGCTGCCGCACCCGTCCGGCCGTCGCGCAGCGTCCCGTCGAAGTCGGCGACGGCCCACGCGGCACCGTAGGCACCGAGCGCGTGCCGCAGGGCGGGGGTGATCGCGGATTCGCGCCCGGTCCGCAGCACGACCATGCGGCCGGCGTCCGCCGAACGACGGAGCAGTGAGGCGAGCGCGTCCGTCAGCCACACGACCGGCGAGGCGGACTCGACCACGATGGCGGGACCGACCACGTCGTCGATGAGGGGATGCCTGACCATCCGGTCCTCCTCGGGTTCTTCGGCGCTGGAACTCCCTGGACGGTACACACGAGGACGACACCTGTCCGTCAGGCTGGCGTGCTCACAGCGGAGACTCGGGAGGCACGACACACGCCCGACAGGAGGCGTACGGTGCGCGGTCGGCTGGCTTCCAGGCGAGAATCCGCTAGGCTTGCCGAGTCCCGTTCTGCGGGGTGCGCGAGTGTAGTTCAATGGTAGAACTCCAGCTTCCCAAGCTGGTAGCGCGGGTTCGATTCCCGTCACTCGCTCCGAACGAACGGCCGCCCGGTGGGCGGCCGTTCTGCATGTGTCCAGGGTGACCCGCAAGGCTGCTCGCATGCGTCGTTCTGCCTTGTTCGTGATCGGCGGTGTGATCACTGCGCTCGTCCTGACCGGCTGTGCGGACGGCGAGTCCCCGGCGACGTCCCGTTCCGCGGCACCGCCCCGGACGACGGCGAGTCCGACCCCGACGGCGAGCGCCGCTGCACCGCACCAGGAGCGCGTCCGCCGAGCACTCGCGGGCCTCGAACGCCAGTACGACGCGACGGTCGGCGTCGTCGCGACCGACACCGTCACGGGTGAGACGGTCGCGTACAACGGCGACCGACGCTTCGGCTACGCCTCGACCATCAAGGCGTTCGCCGCGGCACAGTTCCTGCGCTCGGTACCCGCGGACGCCCGGAACGAGGTCGTGCACTGGACGGCCGCGGACGTCGCCGCTGCCGGGTACTCCCCCGTGACGGAACAGCACGTGGCCGACGGGCTGTCGTACGAGCAGCTGGCCGAGGCAGCCGTCCGGATGAGCGACAACACGGCCCTGAACCTCGTGCTCACGCGCATCGGCGGTCCGAGCGGCCTGGACGCCGCGTTGACCGAGCTCGGCGACACCACCACCGAAGTGGTCCACGGCGAGCCGGACCTCAACACCATCGAGCCGGGCAGCACCGAGGACACCACGACCCCGGCGGCGTTCACCGCGGCCCTGACGACCGTGCTCGACGGCAGCACCCTGGACCGCGCCGACACCGCGCTGCTGGTCGACTGGATGGGCGGCAACGCGACCGGCGACGCGCTCATCCGGGCCGGCGCACCGGACGGCTGGGTCGTGGTCGACAAGTCCGGGGGCGCCGGGCCGATCCGGAACGACGTGGCGCGGGTGACCCCGCCCGGCGGTGACCCGATCGTGCTCTCGGTCCTGACCACGCGGAACGACCCCGACGCCGCCTACGACGACGCCCTGGTGGCCCGGTCGGCATCGGCGGTGCTCGACGCGTTCGACCGCTGATCGACCGCTGATCGACCGGGGCGGCGATCGCCGTTCTGCACCGCGTCACACGGCGTCATGAACGACACCTGTCGGGGACCCCGGGACACTACGCTCGCTCCATGTCCTCCTCCGGATCCCCCGTGGTCGTCGTCGGCGCCGGCATCATCGGACTGAGCGCCGCGTGGCACCTCGCCGGGCTCGGGCAGCGGGTCCTGCTCCTCGACAGCGGGACGGTCGCCGGGGGCACGACCACCGCGGGTGCCGGGTTCGTCGGCCAGTGGGCAGCCGGGTACGCCTGGTACTGGAACGAGTCCGAACGCGACGTCGAGCAGTACGGCATCGACTTCTACCGCGACCTCGCCGGCGCCGGCCACGGCCCGACCGGGTACCGGCAGAACGGCAACGTCTGGCTGACCGTCACCGAGCAGGGCCAGGCCGACCACCTGCCGCCGTTCGAGCAGCACCCGCTCCGGCCGGCCGGGGCGCGGACGCTCACCCCGGCCGAGGCGGCCGACCTCGTGCCCGGGCTCGACCCGACCGCGGTCACCGCGGGCTTCCTCCATCCGGACGGCATCCAGATCAGTGCGCCGGACACGGCCGCAGCGCTGGTGCACGCGGTCCGTGCGCGGGGCGTCGAGATCCGCGAGCACACGCCGGTCGCCGGTCTGGAGGCCCGTGGGGGCTCCGTCACGGGCGTCCGGACCGCGAACGGCGAGGTCATCGACGCCGCGAAGGTCGTGCTCGCCGCCGGCAGCTGGACGAACGCCCTCCTCGCCCCCTTCGGGCGCGAGCTGCCGACGGTCCGGGTCGTCGCCAGCCGGCTCGTGACGACGCCGTTCGGTCTGCCGGGCACCCTGCCGACCCTGATGCTGCCGGAGCTGCACGGCCTGTGGATCCGTGAGCACCGCGGCGGCCTGACGTACGGTGCCGGGCCCGGGTACGAGCCGCTGCACGTCGGCGGTGCGGACCGGAGCGACGAACCCGACCGCCGACCGGTTCGCACGGACCTGCTCGACGCCATGCGGACGTACCTGCACCCGATCGTCGCCCGGCTGCTCCCCGCCGCCGCGAGCGTGCTCGGGGTCGACGAGACCCCCACGCAGGGCGTCGTCTCGATGACCGCCGACCGGAACTTCATCGTCGGCGCGGTCCCCGAGCTGGACGGACTCGTGGTGGCCGGTGGCGACAACGAGTCCGGCGTCACGCACGGTCCGGGCCTCGGGCGGATCGCGGCGGAACTGAGCGTCACGGGCACGACCACCCTCGGCGACGCGAGCCGCTACGCCCCGGCACGGTTCCCGGCGGCGGCCCCGACCGAGGCCGAGGTGGTAGCGATGATGCCGGCGCGGCGCGAGGCTGACGCCCGACGAGCCGGAACCGTGGCATGAGCGACGTGCTGAGCGACCGGGCCCCGACGCACGTCGTGATCGGCGGCGGGGTCGTCGGCGCCGCCACCGCGTACGCCCTCACACTCCGCGGCGAGCGCGTCCTGCTCGTCGAGCAGCACGAGCGCGGGCACCACAACGGCTCGTCCCACGGCGCCACCCGGATCTTCCGGCAGGGCTACGCCGACCCCGAGTACGTCGCCCTGACCTCCCGCGCGCTGGCGCTGTGGGAAGCGCTCGAGGGCGCTGCGGGCGAGGAGCTCATCGTCCGCACCGGGGCCGTCGACCACGGCCGCGCCGAGGTCGTCGAGGCCATCGCCGCCGCGCTGACGGACGCCGGCATCCCGTACGAGACCCTCACCCCGGACGCCGCGGCCGCACGCTGGCCGGGGATCGCGTTCGAGGGCCACGTGCTCGCACACGCCACGGCCGGTCGCATCCGGTCCGACCGCGCCATCGAGGTGTTCCTCACCCTGGCGGAACGGACGGGGCTCGCCGAGCTGCGCTTCGACACGGGGGTGACGGGGCTCGACGACCACGGCGACGACGTGACCGTGACGCTGTCCGACGGGTCCACCCACCGCAGCTCGTCCGTGGTGGCGGCCGTGGGGTCGTGGGCACCCGCGCTGGTCGGCGACCTGCTCGCCGGACGCGGGGCGGGCCTCCCGGCCATCCGCGTCACCCAGGAGCAGCCCGCGCACTTCCCCAGCCGTCTGCCGGACCAGGCGTGGCCGAGCTTCGTGCACTGGGCGGCCGACGACGACGTGTACGGCCTGCTCACCCCGGGCGAAGGCGTCAAGGTCGGGTTCCACGGCACCGGCCCCGTCGTCGATCCGGACCACCGCGACTTCACGCCCGTGCCGGCCGAGGCCGAGCGGCTGCAGGCCTACGTCGCGCGGTACGTGCCCGGTGTCGACGCGACGAAGCCGACCTTCATCAGCTGCCTGTACGACAACTCCCCCGACGAGGACTTCGTGATCGACCGACGTGGTCCCGTCACCGTCGCGACCGGGTTCTCCGGCCACGGCTTCAAGTTCGCACCGCTGCTCGGCGGCATGATCGCCGACCTCGCGACCGGCGGGGCCGCACATCCCCGTTTCTCCCTCTCGAAACCATCCCCCTCAGGAACCCCGTGACGACCCGACTCATCTCCGCGCTCGCGCTCTCCGCTGCCGTCGCCGCCGTGCTCACCGGCTGCGCCTCGACCGGGGCGTCCACCGACGTCTCCGACGGCCTGGTGATCGGGACGACCGATCCCGTCACCTCGCTCGACCCGGCCGGCGCCTGGGACCGCGGCAGCTACACGGTGCAGACGCAGCTGTACCAGCACCTGCTCACCTACCCGGCCGGCAAGACCACGACGAGTCCCGAGGTCGCCGAGTCGTGCGACTTCGCCGACGGCGCCCACTACGTGTGCCGGATCCGCGACGGGCTCACGTTCTCGAACGGTGACGCCCTGACGGCGAAGGACGTCGTGTTCTCGTTCGAGCGCCAGGTCGGCATCGGCTCCGAGAACGGTCCGGGGTCGCTGCTCGCCAACATGGCGTCCGTGGCGGCCGACGGCGACGAGGTCACGTTCACCCTGAAGCAGGCGAACGACCAGACGTTCCCGTACGTCCTGGCGAGCATGGCCGGGGCGATCGTCGACAGCAGTGTGTTCTCGGGGACGAAGGTCCACGCGGACGACGGGGTCGTCGGGTCCGGTCCGTACGCGCTGCAGCAGTCCGCCGACGGCGGGGCGACCATCGCGTTGACGGCGAACAAGGAGTACGACGGCACCGCGCCGGAGTCGTCGAGCGTGACGATCAAGCAGTACACGAAGTCCGCCGACCTCAAGCTCGCGGTGCAGGAGGGTGACGCCGACGTGGCGTACCGTCAGCTCACGCCGACCGAGGTCACCTCGTTGTCCGAGGACGACGGCCTGCAGCGGGTCCAGGGCTCGTCGGGCGAGGTCCGGTTCCTCGGCTTCAACCTCGACACGATGCCCGGTGACGACACCGCGCAGAAGACCGCGATCCGCCAGGCCGTCGCCGCGACCGTCGACCGAGCGGCGATCGCGAAGGACGTCTACCAGGGCACCTACGCTCCGGCGTACTCGATCGTGCCGTCCGACTTCACCGGCGCGACCGATGCGTTCCAGACGGAGTACGACGGCGCCGACCCCGCGGCCATCCTCGAGAAGGCCGGCGTGCGCACGCCCGTCACGCTGCCGGTCGAGTACACGACCGACCACTACGGCTCCGGGTCGGACGACGAGTACGCACTGATCAAGCAGCAGCTCGAGGACACCGGCCTGTTCACGGTCGACCTGCAGTCGGCGAGCTGGGACACCTACGTCGGGAACGTCGGCAAGGGCGAGTACCCGGTCTTCCAGCTCGGGTTCTTCCAGGACTACCCCGACGCCTCGTCGTACCTGACGCCGGCCTACGGTTCCGAGGACGTCAACCTGCTCGCGAACCACTTCGACGACCGGGCCGTGCAGCAGCTGGTCGCCGCGCAGGCGGTCGAGGCCGACGCGACCGAGCGGACGAAGCAGATCGAGGAGATCCAGCAGGACACCGCCGAGTCCGTGCCGCTCATCCCGTTGCTCGCCGGGCAGGAGAACGTCATCGGGCAGAAGTCGCTCACCGGGCTGACGAAGTCGGTCGACGCCTCGGGTGAGTTCCGCATCTGGGAGATCGGGCGCTCGTGAGCACCGGCGACGCAGCGCTGCAGGCGACCGAGCCCGCTGACCCGCTCCGCGACGCCGTCCGCGCCGGGATGCCCGCGGGGCTCGACGAGCTCGCGGCGCTCGTCGCCATCCCGTCGGTCCACGACCCGGCCGTGCAGTCGCTCGACGACTGCCGCCGCGTCGCCGAGCGCGTGCGGGGTGCGTTCGACGGCCTCGGCCTGACCTCGCGCCTCGTCACGACGTCGGACGGCTCGCAGGCGGTCCTCGCGACCCACCCCGCGCCGCCCGGCGCCCCGACGGTCCTGCTCTACGCCCACCACGACGTCCAGCCCGCGGGCGACCTCGCAGCGTGGACGAGCGACCCGTGGACCCTGACCGAGCGACAGGGTCGCCTGTACGGTCGCGGCGCTGCTGACTGCAAGGGCGGGGTCGTCACCCACCTCGTGGCGCTGCGGGCCCTGCTCGACGTGCACGGATCGTTCCCGGTCGGACTCGTCGTGGTCGTCGAGGGGTCCGAGGAGCAGGGCACCGACGGTCTCGAGCAGTACGTGTCCACCCACGCAGCGGACTTCGCCGCCGTCGACACAGCCGTCGTGATGGACGCCGGCAACGCCGCCGTCGGGGTCCCCGCGCTCGTGACCACCCTGCGCGGCACGGCGTTCGTCGAGCTGCGCGTCCGAGCGCTGCACGGCAACGTGCACTCGGGGATGTTCGGCGGTGCGGCGCCCGATGCCGTCGCGACCCTGGTGGCCCTGCTCGCCACGCTGCGCGACGACGCCGGGGACACCACTGTCGACGGCCTCGAGGCCTCGCAGACCTGGGACGGCCTGCCCTACCACGCCGACCGGTTCGCCGCCGACGCCGGGCTGCTCGACGGCGCGGTGCCGATCGGGTCCGGGGACCCGGCATCCCAGGTCTGGGCACGGCCGGCGCTGACCGTCGTCGGCATCGATGCGCCGGCGGTCGCCGGGTCGTCGCCGTCCGTGCAGGCGACCGCCGGTGCCGCGCTGAACCTCCGGGTCCCGCCGGGGGTCGACCCCGCTGCCGCTGGCGAACTGCTCGTGGCGCACCTGCTGCGGCGAGCGCCCTCCGGGGTCGAGGTCACCGCGCGGGTCACGGGCACCGGCGACGGGTTCCGGGCGACGGCGGGGCAGTACTCGTCGGCGTTCCGGAGCGCACTGGCGTCGTCGTACCGGGTGTCGTCGGTGGGCTCCCTCGGCGGCGGCGGATCGATCCCGCTCTGCGCGACGCTCGAACGGGCGATCCCGGGGGTCGAGGTCATCCTGGCGGGGGTGTCCGAGCCGGCTGCGAACGTGCACGCGCCGGACGAGAGCGTCGATCCGTCCGAGATCGAGCACATGGCCCTGGCCGAGGCGCTGTTCCTCGACGGGCTCGGGTGCGCCCGCGCCTGACGTCGCACGACGCCGGCGTCAGACGCCCTCCGCAGCCGATGCCACCCGCGGCGTGCGACGGGTCCGCACCTGCAGCACCCCCGTCAGCAGCAGCACGACCAGGCCGATCGCGAGCACCACGAGCCCGCCGAGGAACCCGATCACGACGAGCAGCATCGTCTCGGTGGACATCCCCCCGCCGCTGCTCCCGTCGGACGCGGCCGCGGCGGCGACCGACCCGTCGGTCTGCTGCGTGACCGCCTCGACGCCGTCGACCACCGTGAACGGCACCGCGACGACCGTTCCCTGGTCCCCGACGAGCACGACGTGGTGGTCGCCGACCTCCAGGCCCGTGGTGTCGACCGAGGCGGTGGCTGTGGCGTCCTCGACGGTGAAGTCGTCGCCCTGCACCGGTTCGGAGTAGGTCCACACGCTCCCGCCCTCGTCGTCGCCCGTCCACGGCAGGCGGAGCTCGAGCTGGTCACCGGCGGTGACCTCGTCGGGGATCCCGGCGTCGGCGGCCGCGACGGTCGTGATGTCGCCGGCGTCGATCTTGCGTGCCAGCTCGTCGGAGTCCGCGGCGGGGGCCGTGGGTGGCTCGGCGGCCGAGGGGGCCTTCGCGCTGTTCCGGGGCTGGGCGGCGGTGTTCCGCGGCGCTGCGGTCGGCGCGGCCGTCGGCGCCGTGTCCGAGGCGTTCGTGATGGTCGGTGCCGTGGCGGCCGGCGGCAGCTGCACGACGGGCGGCTGGATCACCGTGCCGCCGTTGCCGCCGGTACCACCACCCGTGGTCGGACCGGTCGGCAGGGTGCCGGGGACCGTCTGTCCGGCGAAGTACACCGGCGTGAAGGTCTCGAGCGCGGCGTCGGCGGCGCCGTGCGCACCGATGGTCAGGACCCCGCACTGCACGGCCCCGGACAGGCAGTCGACACGCTTCGTCGACTGGCCGGTGAAGGTGGAGCGCGCGATGACGCCGCCCTGCGTGAAGCCGGCGTTCTTGGTGCCGCTGAACTTCGCGGTCGCTGCGGCGCCGGTGCCGGTGTTGTCGGGCCAGGCGACGAAGCCCTGGCCGTCCTGCCCGGTGCCGCCGGACCCGGGGACGTAGTCGTAGCCCGCGCCGGCCGCTCCCCCGGCGCTCGGGTGCTTCGTGACGTACCCGAACAGCACGTACAGCCCGGAGCCGTTGGTGTTCTTCGTGAAGCCGGAGCCCGTCGCGGTGAGCTTCGTGCCCGCCGCGGCGGTCGAGAGTCCGGTGGCCGGCCGCACGTTCGTCGAGGCACCCCGGGCGTTCTCCGCCCCGGTGATCGACCCGTCCGCACCGACCACGGTCGACCCGCCGCCGGTGCCGCCGCCCGTTCCCCCGCCGCCGTTCCCGCCGCCCGGGTTCGTGGGCGCCTGCACGGTGACGCGCAGGGTCGCGGTGTCCGAGGCGACCCGACCGACGACGGTCGCACCGAGGACGTTCGTGGCGACCGCGCGGTACCGGTCGCCGTCCAGCCCCTCGGTGGCCGTGATGCGGAGTGTGCTGGTCGTCGCGCCGGCGACCGAGGGGCCGTCCTGCAGGTCGGCCCAGCCGGACGGGGTGTGCTGCTGCCACTGCACGGTGGGCGTCGGGGTCCCGGTCGTGGTGACCGCGAAGGACACCTGCTGCGGCGTGGCGGGGGTCGTGCTGCCGTCGGTTCCGGTGGTCGCGCCGGTCAGCGTCACGGCGACGTCGGCCGGCTGTGCCGTGATGGTCGGGGTGGTCACGACCGTGAACGTTCGGAGCCCCTGGTCGGCGGCGTCGGTCGCGGCGTTCACGACGCCGACCACCGCCCGGCCGTCGGCGGCGACCACGATCGGGTCGC
Source organism: Curtobacterium sp. PhB25 (assembly GCF_004365375.1). Lineage (NCBI taxonomy): Bacteria > Bacillati > Actinomycetota > Actinomycetes > Micrococcales > Microbacteriaceae > Curtobacterium > Curtobacterium sp. PhB25. The sequence continues at coordinate 169,102 of NZ_SODR01000007.1, forward strand.
CGGTGTAGGTGGTGCCGGGCTGGTACTCGGCACCGAGCGTGGGCGCGGTGCTGCCCTCGATCGCGTAGGCGCGGACGACGTTGCCGGTGTCGGTGCTGCCGGCGGCGGACACCCAGAGGCGCTTCGCGGACTCGTCGACGGCCAGGTACGCGGCACCGCCGACCCGGTCGATCGAGGTCGTCACGGCCGGGGTCCCGCGCAGCGAGACGGCTCGGAGCGTGGCGTCGCCGTCGTTGCTCCACCACGCCCGGCCTCGGGAGTCGACGACGGTCCCGCCGGTGGCCCCGGACGTCGCGGCGGCGCCGATCGACACGTCGGCGACCGAGGCCCCGGTGTCGAGGGCGACGACGCGGGCGAGGGCGGCGGCCTGGTCGAAGACGACGGCGCGCGTGCCGGTCCAGTCGACGCCGACCGACGAGATCGTCCCGGTGACCGAGCCGATCAGGGTTGCCGTGCGGGTGACGGCGCGGACGGTCCCGCCAGCGGGGCTGGTGCCGACCTCGGTCACCGCACCCGAACCAGAACCGGAACCAGAGCCAGAGCCAGAGCCAGAGCCACCCGAACCAGAACCAGCACCCGCTCCCACTCCCGCGCCGACGGCGGCCACCCGCAGCAGCCCCGCGGACCCGCCGTTCGCGGCCGGGGCGACCTGCGCGACGATCGAGCCGTCGGCGGGGTCGATCGTGAACGCCTTCGCGGCGGGCACCGCGACGGACGGCTTCACGTGCACGACGTCCCGGTAGGCGGCATCCGTGCCGCGTTCGACGACGACCCAGCCCTGGACGTTCGCGCCGGTGCCGCCGAACTCCGCGGCGGGCAACGACGCGGTCGCGACGATGTTCCCGGTGGACGGGTCGACGCTCGGCTTCGAGGTGGCGACACCGGGGTCGATCGGCCCGGCGACGCGCTTGCCGTCGTCGTCCACGACGAAGTAACTTGCCTTGGCGGTTCCGGCCGCCGGTACCTGCACGACGTTCAGGGCGCGCGTGGCGTCCCGCACCACCGTGGTGACCCGGCCGATCGTGCGGTCACCGACCGTGGTCTGCACGCCGGTGCTCACGACCCCCTGGACGCCGGGGTCGCTGAACCCCTGGTCACCGTCGGCGCCGCCGTCACCGTCCGTGCCCTCGGCGGCCCAGTCGCCCGTCACGGCGACCGACAGCGGGTCCAGCGCGGTGCCCGCGGCGTAGAACTGGGTCGGGTTCCCGCCGCCGGTGACGTCGGCTGCGAAGGCCGCCGCACCCGCCGCGGTGATCGTGGTGGGCAGACCGGTCCACGAGTACTTCCCGTCGGTGACCGATCGGGTGCCCTTGGTGACGTCGATCGTCGCGAACGCGATGCGCTTCGTCCCCGGGTCGGCCGTCGTGGCACCGGTCGTCGGGTCCACCAGCCGCACGTCGACCCCGGCGGTCAGGGTGCCGGTGGTCGGCGTGAGCTCGATCGCCGGGTCGCGCAGCGAGATCACGAACATGTGCGCCCGGTAGTCGAACACCGCGGCACCGGAACCCGTGACGGTGAGCTTCCGCGTGCCGGGGTCGTAGCTGCCGCCCGACGCGGCGAACCGGAACGTGCCGTCGGCGTTCTTCGACGCACCGCCGGACACCGACTGCCCTGCGGCCGGCACGTAGTTCCGGAACGACTGCTTGAACCCCCAGTCGAGCGTGCCGCCCGTGACGGACGTGCTCGGACCCGAGGCCGCGGTGGCGGCGGTCGCCGCGGTGGGCACGGTGCCGGCGACGGCCGCGGTCAGGCCGATGATCGCGGCGACGGTGGTGCTGAGCGCGCGGAGGCGACGGGCCGGTCTGGTCTGGGTGTGCATCGGTTCCTCGGGTCGGGTGGTGCGAGTGTGGGGCGGCGGTGCCCCGGGCGGACCCGGGGCACCGCGTGGGTCACCAGGTGACGGGGACCTGGACCTCGTCGAGGTCGACCGGGTCGTTCGCGACGCCGTGCGCCGAGAACGTCTGGACGAAGCACTCGTACTGCCCGAGGGCAGCGTTGGCGGTCGCGGTCTTCGTGGCGTCGTAGTCGCAGCTGACGGTCGCGGCCGCGTCGCCGGTGTGGTGCGGGTCCGCGGTGTAGGACTTCGCGACGTCGATCGTCGTGGTGAAGCCGCCGCCGGCCGTGAACGCGCTCTTCGACACCCACTGGGCGGAGCCGAACCAGCCGGAGTTGGTGGCGTAGTCCGCCTGCTTGGGCCCGTAGACGACGTAGACGCCGAAGCCGCGCCCCTGCGCGTCCCCGTCGAAGCCGCTGCCGGTGACCGTGACGCTGCCGTCCGAGACGCCGTGGAGCGCCCCCGGGCCGTCGGTGACGACCGAGGCCGGACCGCTGACGGACAGGCTGGCGCCGTAGTCGTTCGTGACCGCGGTGGCCGCGGACGCGCTGACCGCGGGCAGGACGGCGATCCCGACCGCGGCGACCCCTGCCGCCAGCGTGATCCCGAACGAGCGTGCGATTCGTGTCATGTTCGTGTTTCCCTCTCGATGTGGGCGCCCCCTGTGAGCACCCGGGTCCGGTGGTCCTACGGCGCGACGTCGGTCGCGGTGCGTCGTGCGGTGCGGCGGGAGTGCACGATCGCGAAGACGACGAGCGCCGCGACGGCCACGACGAGCGCGGACAGGCCGCCGAGCACGATGCGCAGGACGCTCGGGTCGATCCCGCCCGCGGAGCCGTCGGCAGCCGCGGCCGCCACCGCCGAGGGGGTCGCCCCGGCCGGCACGGTGGGGGTCGCCGACGCGGTCGGCTCCGCGGTGGCGCTCGGCTTCGCCGTCGACCGCGCGGACGGCTTCGTGGTCGCGCGGGTGTCGGCGCTCGCCTCGGACGACGACTCGGCGGACGGCCGGGAGGCACTGCCCGCGTCCGTCGTGTCGGCCGGCGCCTGCCCGGTGGTCGCCCTGGTGCCGCCACCGGCCAGCGTGCCGCCGCTGCCGTACAGGTTCTGCACGGAGACGGGTGTGAACGACTCGTTGTTCGCGTTCGCGACGCCGTGCGCACCGATCGTGATGATCCCGCACTGCACGACCGTGCAGTCGACGGTCTTCGCGGCACCGTTCCGGTCGAGCGCCTGGAACGTCGAACCGGGGACCTTGAGGGTCGCGGACCAGGTGCCCGTGGCGGAGTCGACCGTGCCGCCGTTCGCCGCCGACGCGGTGGTGCTGCCCTCGAAGGCCACGAAGTCGAGGTACCCGGTGGGGTTCGACTCGTCGTCAGGCACGTAGCTGTAGTCCGCGCCCGTCGCCCCGCCCTTGCTCGGCTGCCAGGTGCCGTTCACGGTGCCGAACGCCACGTAGATGCCGCCGTACCCGTTCTTGATGCCCTGGAACCCGGAACCGCGCAGGCGCAGCGTCGTCAGGTACGTCGAGTCGACCTGGTTCGTGACCTCGGGGTGCCCCTCGATCGCGACGCTGACACGGCCGGCTGCCGCTGCGGGGGCGACGCCCACCAGGGCGGCTCCCCCGGCACTGAGCGCGACGAGCAGTCCGGCGAGCGCGAGCCGCAGCGGGCGGGTGCGGGTGGTCACGAGGAGGCCTCCTGGAGGGTTCGGGACGGCACGACGACGGGCGTGCCGGTGTTCGGGTCGGGCACGACGGTGACCGGGTGTCGGTAGACGGTGCCGATGCGGTCGGCGGTCAGGACGTCGGTGGGGGTGCCGTCGGCGACGATCCGACCGCCGGCGAGCATGGCGACGCGGTCGGCGTACGCCCCGGCGAGGCTCAGGTCGTGGAGCACCACGACGACGGCGCCGCCGGCCCGGGCGTGTGCGCGGGCGACGGCCAGCACGGCCTCCTGGTGCCGCAGGTCGAGGGCGGCGGTCGGTTCGTCGAGCAGGAGCACCGGGGTCGACTGCGCCAGGACCCGGGCGAACGAGGCCCGGGCTCGCTCCCCGCCCGACAACGAGGGGAACGCCTGGTCGATCCGGTCGGCGAGTTCGACCTGGTCGAGCACCCGCGCGACGACGGTGTCGTCGTCGACCGCTCGCGGGGTCCCCCGCCACGGAGCACGGCCCATCCGGACGACCTCCCCGACGCGGAACCCGAAGGCCACGGCGGTGTCCTGCTCGAGCACGGCACGCCGACGAGCGGTGGCGAGCGGTGCTTCGCCGCCGGTGCGCACGCCGTCGATCGCGACCGTGCCGCTGTGCGCGAGGTCACCGGCGATCGCCCGGAGCAGGGTCGACTTGCCGGCACCGTTCGGACCGACGAGCGCCAGGACCTCGCCCGCGCGCACGGTCAGGTCGACGTCGGCGAGCAGCGGTCGTCCGTCGATGACGACGCCGATCCCGGAGGCGACCACGGCGCCGACAGCACTCGTCTCGATCATGCCCAGCCTCCTGACCGTCGGCGGGCACGGCGCAGGAGCCAGAAGAAGAAGGGTCCGCCGACGAGCGAGGTCAGCATGCCGATCGGCAGGTCCGCGTACGGCACCAGGGTGCGCGCGAGCAGGTCGGCGATCGTCAGGAGCAGGGCGCCGCCGAGCGTCGAGACGAGCAGCAGCGGGCCGTGCGCCGGGCCGATGACCATCCGCATCAAGTGCGGGACGACGAGCCCGACGAACGCGATGATGCCGGCGAACGCGACCGCTGCGCCGACGAGCAGCGCGACCACGACGATCGCGACGACCCGGACGGCCTCGACCCGCACCCCGACGTGCCGCGCGGCCCGGTCGCCGAGGGCGAGCAGGTCGAGCGAGCGCGTCAGCACGACGGCGCCGACGAGGCCCGCACCGATGACGGGGGCGATCGCTGCGGCCTGGTCCCACATCGAGCCGTTCAGGGACCCGAGCTGCCAGAACACGATCTGCTCGCGCGCCTGCTGGTCGCCGAGGAACGTCAGGAAGGCGAGCCCCGCGCCGGTGAACGCGTTCACCGCGATGCCGGTGAGCAGGAGCGTGACGACCTCGGTGCGGCCACCGGCACGGGACAGCCCGTAGACGAGCAGCGTCGCGACCAGGCCCGCGGCGAAGGCCATCAGCGGCGTCGTCCAGTACCCGGCGAACTGCAGCCCGAACACGATCGAGGCGCAGGCCCCGAACGCCGCGCCGCCGGACACCCCGACGACGCCGGGGTCGGCCAGGGGGTTCGCGAACACGGCCTGCATGAGCACACCGGCCGCGGCGAGCGCGGCACCGATCAGCAGCGCCATCACCACGCGCGGGAACCGGATCGTCCACAGCGCCTGGGTGACGAGGTCGTCGGCGGGACCGTCCACGGGCAGCCCGAGCGACCGGCCGACGGTCCGGAGCACCTCGGCGGGCGAGATCCCGAGCTGCCCGACGCTCGCCGACACCAGCGTCGCGACGACGAGCGCCACCACGAGCCCGGCGGTGAGCAGTGCGATGCGGCCGACCCGCGACCTGGACGTGACCGCCGGTGCTGCGGGGACGTGCGTGGCGGGCGCGATCCGTTCCTCCCGGACGGTCATGAGGCGTCCGCCGGACCGTAGATCGCCGCGGCCAACGCGGCCACGATCTCGGGCGTGCGCGGCCCGAAGCTCATCACCGTCGTGTCCGCCATGTCCACGATGCGGCGGTGCTCACCCGCGGGCGTCTTCGCGATCGCGGGGACCCGCTGGAGCAGTCCGTCGACGCCGTCGACGGACTTGAGCCCCTTGGTCATCATGATGACGAGGTCCGGCTGCATCGCGACGAGCGCCTCGGCGTTGACGGGGCGCATGCCCGTCCAGTCCTGTTCCGTCGCGACGTCCCGCCCGCCGACGGCGTCGATGAGCGAGTCGGCGCCGGACTCGCTGCCGAACAGGTAGTAGATCCCGGCGTTCCCCCGCACGTACAGGAACACCATCTTCAGCTTGTCGGCCCGAGCCGACGGCGCGATCCGGGCCACCTGCGCGGCGACGGCCTGCTCCTGCGCGTGCACCTCGGCGGCCAGGCGGTCGCCGGTCGCCGGGACGCCGAGCGCGGTCGCGACCTGCTCGATGATCGCGTCGGTGTTCGTGGTGTCCCGGTGCGGGTCCAGGACGACGACGGGGACGCCGGCCTTCCGGATCTGCAGGACGACGTCCCACGGTCCGAGTGAGGTGTCGGTCAGCAGCACGGTCGGGCGGAGCGCGAGGATCGCCTCGGCGGAGAGTTCGTGGCCGTTCTGGGTGACGAGCGGCAGGTCCTCGGTGCCCGCGAAGCCGGTCGAGACGTCCCGTCCGACCAGGTGGTCCCCCAGGCCGAGGCCGTACACGGTGGACGACAGCGTGCCGGAGATGTCGAGCGCGAGGATCCGGTCCGCGCTCGTGACGGTCACCTCGGTGTCCTGGTTGTCGGTGACGGTGACGGGCAGCTCGGGCTCGTCCACCGTGCTCGCCGTCGGCGGCAGGTCCGTCGCCAGGGTCGCGGTGCGCTCGCCGGTCACGTCCTTCGCGTCGGTCACCGGGGCGATGGCCTGGAGGCTCGCGGCCGGGTCCGTCGCGCTCGTCCCGCGACCCGCCGCATGCGTCGCGCCCGCGGTACCGGTGCCGCCGCCGGTGCAGCCGGTCGCCACGGCGAGGACGACGAGGGCGGACGCTGCAGCCGAGAGGGCGCGACGGAGTGACGACATGGAGATGATCCCGAGTGCTGGTTCGTGAAGTTAGGTGAGCCTCACCTAACCGTTAACTTAGGTGAGCCTTGCCTACCTTGTCCAGCACGTGTCGCCGTCTCCCCGCTACGGTGGTCCCGTGCGCATCGTGGTGGCTCCGGACTCGTTCAAGGGCACCGCGACCGCGGCGTCCGTCGCCCAGGCGGTCCGCGACGGCTGGCTGACCGAACGCCCCGACGACGACGTGGTGCTCGTGCCGATGGCCGACGGCGGCGAGGGCACCCTCGAGGCGTTCGCGACCGCCGTCCCCGGTGCGGTCCGGGTCCCCGTCACCGTGACCGGGCCCGCCGGCACCCCCGTCGAGACGTGGTGGCTCATGCTGCCCGACGGCCGTGCGGTGGTGGAGCTCGCGGCGACGAGCGGCCTCCCGCTGCTCGACGAACTCCTGCCGGACTCCGCGACGAGCCGGGGGTTCGGCGAGGCGATCGCCGCCGCGCTCGACGCCGGCGCCACGGGGCTCGTGCTCGGCATCGGCGGCAGCGCCTCGACCGACGGCGGCCGGCCCGTGCTCGAGGCGCTCGGGTACGACGCCGACCACGACGCGCTGCGTGCCCTCCCACCGCTCGGCGTCACCGTCCTGACCGACGTGACCTCACCGCTGCTCGGCCCGACCGGCGCGGCTGCCGTGTTCGGGCCGCAGAAGGGGATCGAGCCCTCGCGCGTCGCATTCTTCGACGAGCGACTGGCCGCCTGGGCCGCCCGCTTCCCTTCGGTGGACCCCGCGACCCCCGGCGCCGGCGCCGCGGGTGGCGTCGGCTTCGGCCTGCTCGTCTGGGGTGCGACCCTGGCCCGCGGCGCGGACGGCATCGCCGAGGTGCTCGGGCTGGCCGATCGGCTCACCGGCGCCGACGTCGTGATCAGCGGCGAGGGCCGGTACGACGGCCAGTCCGCCGCCGGCAAGGTCCCGTCGGTGGTGCGGTCACTCACGGCGACGCACGCCCCCGGCGCCCGGTCGATGCTCGTCGCCGGCGCGATCGAGGCCTCCCTCGACGACTACGCCGCCGCTGCCTCGCTCACCGTCCTCGCCACGCAGACCACCGGGGAACCGGACGACGCCCTGGCCGACACGCTGCGCTTCGCCACGATCGCGGGCCAGCGCCTCGCACGGCTGGCCTGACCACTCCGATTCCCGCACTGGGGAGCCCCATTGGAACCTCCCACGCTGTGGCGCGCTCCATCAGACTGGTTCCGGGCCGGAACCGGCCCGCAACGCACCCCCACGAGGAGATCATTGCGCACCGTCAACGCCTACGCGGCACCGTCAGCGACCGAGCCGCTCGTCAAGACCACCATCACCCGTCGTGACGTCGGAGCGAACGACGTCGAGATCGACATCGCCTACGCCGGCATCTGCCACTCGGACATCCACACCGTCCGCGGTGAGTGGGGCCAGATCCAGTACCCGCAGGTCGTCGGCCACGAGATCGTCGGCCACGTCTCCGCCGTCGGCGAGAACGTCACCAAGCACCAGGTCGGCGACCGCGTCGGCGTCGGCTGCATGGTGAACTCGTGCGGCGAGTGCGAGAACTGCGTCGCCGGCGAGGAGCAGTACTGCCTCAAGGGCAACATCGGCACGTACACGAGCGTCGACCCGGCCGACGGCTCGATCACCCAGGGCGGCTACTCGCAGGCGATCGTCGTGAACGAGGACTTCGTCCTCCGCGTCCCCGAGTCGCTCGACATCGAGAAGGTCGCGCCGCTGCTCTGCGCCGGCATCACCACCTACTCGCCGCTGCACCACTGGAAGGCCGGCCCCGGCACGAAGGTCGCCGTCATCGGCATGGGCGGCCTCGGCCACATGGCCGTCAAGATCGCCGTCGCCCTGGGCGCCGAGGTCACCGTCCTGTCGCAGACCACGTCGAAGGAAGCCGACTCGCTCCGCTACGGCGCGAAGGCCCACTACGCGACGAAGGACCCGGAGACGTTCGAGAAGCTCGCGAACTCCTTCGAGCTCATCATCAACACCGTGTCGGCGAAGATCCCGATGGGCTCGTACCTCGGCCTGCTCAAGGTCGACGGCACGCTCGTCAACGTCGGCGCTCCGTCCGAGCCGCTCGAGGTCCCGGCGTTCGCCCTGATCCCGCGCCGGCTCAGCTGGGCCGGGTCCGCCATCGGCGGCATCCGCGAGACCCAGGAGATGCTGGACTTCTGCGCCGAGCACGACATCCTGCCGGAGACCGAGCTCATCAGCGCCGACCAGATCAACGAGGCCTACGAGCGCGTCCTGTCCTCGGACGTCCGCTACCGCTTCGTGATCGACGCGGCCACGCTGGCGTAGTCGGCACCACTTGCGAGACGGGAGGCCCGTTGCCAGCCGGCAACGGGCCTCCCGTCTGTCCGCCTGTCCGTCGGGCCGTCAGCCGACCTCGTCGCCGGACGGCAGCGCGCCGCACCAGTCGACGGAACCCGCGTCGATGCTCGCCTCGAGCGCACCGGAGGTCGCGTCGATGATGCTCACCAGCTCGTCGGTCGCCGACTTCGTCGCAACCGCGACGAACTGACCGTTCGGAGACGGGCAGACCGCCGTGACGCTCGCGTCGTCGGGGATGGTCACCGGCAGCCGGGAGGCCCGCCCACCGTCCACGCGCACGATCCGTGCCGAGACGGTCCCGTCCGACCGCACGTCCCCCAGCACGCGCAGGTACGTGTCGTCCGTCAACGGGGCGATGCGGCCGAGCACCGCCGCGTCGGTGCTCGCGGCCGGCGCCCGCAGCGCCGTCTTCGCGCCGTCGGTCAGGTCGAGGCGCTCGATGCCCGTGCCGGTCTCGACCACCGCCGTGGTGCCCGAGCCGACGAACCCGTGCAGGTACGTGGCGCTGCCGAGCCGGACGGGGTCGGCGTGGCCGCTCATGTCGACGAGCACCAGGTCGTCGCTGCCCGTCCGCACCAGGGCGCTCTCGGTGCGCGGCACGTAGGCCCACTGCCCGACCGTCATCGGCACGGCACCCGTCGTCGGCGTGCCGTTCGCCGCGATCGCCGTCGGCAGGTGCGTGCCCGTCATGTCGACCACGTACAGACCGGTGTTCCGCGACTGCCCGGTCGAGGTGTCGGCGTACTCGAACCCGAACGAGGCCCCGTCGTCGGCGACGTGCAGCGCGGTGACCCGCCCCTGCGACGACGGCAGCGTGAGGTGCTCGACGGGGGCGTCGTCGTCCTGCACCCCGCCGGACAGCGCGACGATGTCGACCGACGAGCTCGCGTCGCTGCCGCTCACCACCACCAGGGAGCGTCCGAGCCGGGCGTACTCCGAGATGTCCGTGCCCTGGTACACCGTGGTCGCGCCCCCGGCGTCGAGCGAACGGCTGACGATGCGGTCCTTCGCGCCGTCGGCTCCGGGCACGAGGGCGAGGACGTCGGTGCTGCCGGTGCGGATCGCCGCCGTCAGGTCGGCGGTGGCGCGCTGCCCGGGAGCCCGGACACCCTCGACGGTCACCGTGTACTCGCGGTCGTAGGCCAGGGGCCCGGCGAACTCGACCGCGATCGTGTTGCCGCTCGACGTCACGGTGTGCGCGGCCGCGGGGCTGACCCGGACGTCGGCGGCGGACACCTGCTGCAGCGCCTGGTTCGCCGTCAGGATCACCCGCTGCGCCGGACGGGACACCAGGCCGGTGGCGTCGTACGACACGTCGCGCAGGCGTGGGCCCTGCTGCGACCCGACGACGGCGGCGAGCGCTGCGACGACCGCCAGGACGAGCACGACGGCGAGGTACCGGCGGTGGAACCGGCGCGTCACCGGGCGGCGTCCCGCGTGCTCAGTACTCATACGGGTCCTTCGGCTGCGCGATCTCGGTGACCTTCGCGGCCTTGATGACGATGCGGGCGTCGGCGGACTGGTCCGGGTTCGCCGCGAGGGCGCCGGTCACCGTGACCCACTGTCCCTCGTCGGGCTCCGCGTCGGCGCCGTCGCCCGTCACCACACCGAGGCCGACCGGCTGGGCGTCGACGGCACAGCAGCTGATCACGAACCGGGTGAGGGTGAACGAGCCGTCCTGGCCGGGCACGACGAAGCCGGACAACCGGACCTGCTTGCCGACCAGGGCCGTGGTGTCGGTGGTCTGCCGGATCAGGGCCGCCCAGTCCTTGACGCCGTACTCCGAGGTGTCGACGCCCCCGCTGCCGAGCAGGGAGACCGCCGCCTCGGAGCCCGTCGCGTTCGACAGGGTCGCCGAGTCCACGCTCCGCTGCTGCGCGGTGCGGGCGGACAGCGTCGTCGGGGGCAGGACCAACATCGACACGGTGACCCCGACCGTGACGATCGCGGCCGCTCCACCGAGCGCGAGTCGGACGGCGCGACCACGGCCGGGCCCGCGCCGCCCGTGGTCGTGGTCCGGCTCGTGCTCGTGCTCGTCCGCGTCGTCACCGTGGGTGTGGCCGTGGCCGCGTGCGATGACCACCAGGCCCGCGATCGAGGCGGGTACCGCGACGGCGGCGAGCACGATCGTGAACACCGAGTACCGCGGGTTGATGTACAGGTCGAGGTGGCCCACCAGTGCGAGCCAGAGCGTGCACAGGGCGACCGCCAGCACGGACCCGAGCCCGAGGTAGGCCGGAGCATTGCTGCTGCGTGCGTCAGACGAGGACATTCATCACCAATCCCACGGCGCCGGCGAACAGGACGCACACGACGGCGAGCAGCACCAGGAACCGGACCCGGAACGTCGTGCGGAGCAGGGCGATCATCTTCACGTCGATGATCGGCCCGATGATCAGGAAGGCCGTGATCGACCCGGGCAGGAACGTCGAGGCGAACGACAGTGCGAAGAACGCGTCGACGTTCGAGCAGAGCGACACCGTCATCGCGAGCAGCATCATCGCCGCGACGGACAGCACCGGGTTCGAGCCGATCGCGACGAGCGTCGAACGGGGCACGGCGACCTGGATCGCCGCAGCCAGGCCGGCGCCGACGAACAGGGCCGGCATCATCGTCGCGGTCTCGCCGCCGAACTGCGCGGCGCTCTCCCGCCAACGGTTCCGGCTCCGTGGTGCGCCGATCGCAGCGCGGCAGCGGGCCTCGAACGCGGGCAGCAGCAAGTCGGCCGGGCGGCGGTGCGCGGCGACGATCCAGCCGACCAGGTTCGCGATCACGAAGCCGCCGACGATCCGGACCGGCAGGATCCAGCCGGACCAGCCGAACGCCTGCGCGGTGCTGATGATCACGAGCGGGTTGAGGATGGGCGCGGCGACCAGGAACGTGACGGCCTCGGCAGGGGTGAACCCGCGCATCATCAGGCCGCGGGCGAGCGGCACGTTGCCGCACTCGCACACCGGGAACAGCATGCCGATCAGCGAGATCACGGCGCGGCGGCCGAAGGCGTTCTGCGGCAGGACCTTCTCGAGCGCACCGACCGGCACCCACACCTCGACGACGATCGACAGCACGATCCCGAGCACCACGAACGGCAGCGACTCGACCACCACGCTGATCGCCAGCGTGAGGAAGTCCTGCACGACGTCCGGCAGCCCCGCGGTCCCGATGCTCGGGGACAGCAGCCGGATCCCCAGGAGCACGACGACGGTGAGCAGCACGAGGCCCGGGCCCGTCAGGGAACGGGAGCGGGAGCGCTGCTGCGGCGGCGTGGTCGTCGTCACCCGGAAAGGATAGGCGACGCGTGCTGCGTGGCGGTCCGCGCGCGGCCGCCTGCGCACCGTGCGAGTTCGTTCACCCCGTGCAGGGTTGCTCGCTCGGTGCAGGCCTGGAGCGCCGCACGGAGCCACCAACGACGCACGGGTTCGCGAACCCGGCACCGTGCGAGCGCGACGGGCCGCAGTCAGACCCGGGCGATGCCCGCCACGTGCCGATCGAGGGTGTCGATCGCCCACGAGGCGTCACCCCCGGGATCGACCCGCACGATGTGCATCGCGAGCCCGTCCACCAGGGCGTGCAGCCGCCGGGTCTCGTAGGGCACGTCGGCGTCCGGCACCCCGAGCGCCCGCAGGATCCGCCCGCACCACTCCCGCATCTCGTCGACGACCCGGTCGTGGAACGGCCGGAGCTCGGCGTCGGTCAGCGCCGCCGTGCCGAGGCCCAGGTAGACGTCGAGCTCGATGCGTCGCTCCTCGTCGAGGGGCAGGAGCTCGAGCAGGACCGCGTGCGCGTACGCCGTGCCCCGCAGGTCCGCGGGCACGGCGTCGATCCGGGCCGCGGTCGCGTCGAACACGAGCTCGAGCGCGTGCGACCGGACGCTCGCCTGGGTCGGGAAGGTGTAGCGGACGGTGCTCGGCGGCAGTCCGGCCTCCGCCGCGACGTTCCGGACGCTCAGCGCCCCGAGTCCGTCGCGGGCGAGCACCCGGCACGCCGCTTCGGACACGGTGCGGCGCCGCTGCTCGACGTCCATGCTCCTGGCCACCACGCCATACTCGCACAGTCGTACGAACTCGTGTTAGCGTCGAGGTCGTTGTCGCACAGTCGTGCGACTATGCGACCGAACGAAGGGAACATCGTCATGGCATGGGTCATCCTCGTGCTGAGCGGCGTGCTCGAGGCCGTCTGGGCCACCGCGCTGAGCGCCTCGAACGGCTTCAAGAAGGTCGTGCCGACGATCGTGTTCATCGCCAGCATGGCGCTGAGCATGGTGGGGCTCGCGTTCGCGATGAAGTCGATCCCGGTGGGCACCGCCTACGCCGTCTGGGTCGGCATCGGCGCCTCGCTGACGGTCGTCGTGTCGATCCTGCGCCGACAGGAAGCCGCGTCGCTCGCACGCCTCGGCCTCGTGTTCGGCCTGGTCGCCTGCGTCGTCGGCCTCAAGGTGGTGAGCTGAGGTGGCCTGGATCGTCCTGTTCCTCAGCGCCACGCTCGAGACCGTGTGGGCGACCGCCCTCGGCGAGAGCGACGGCTTCACCCGACCCGGCCCGACCGTCGTGTTCGCGATCACGATCGTGATCAGCCTCGTCGCCTTCGGCTACGTCCTCAAGCACATCCCGATCAGCACCGCGTACGCCGTGTGGACCGGCACCGGTGCAGCCCTGACGGTGCTGTGGGGCATGGCCACCGGCGCCGAGCCCGTCACCGTGCTGCGCGTGCTGTTCATCGCCGGGATCGTCGGCTGCGTCGTCGGCCTGAAGCTCGTGCCGGCCCGTCCGGTCACCGAGCCCGCCTCCCCGCTCGCGAAAGCGACAGATCTCCGCCGATGATCGGCGGGCAACTGTCGCTTTCGCGAAGGTGACGGCAGCGCCATCCGCAGGACTGTCGCTTTCGCGACTCGCGCCGTGGACGGGCGCCGAGACGGACTGGAGGCCCGGTGCCAGCTGGCGCCGTCCCTCCCGTCCGCACGTGGTCGCGCCCACCCCGCATGGTGAGCAGAAAAGGTCGGGTCTCCTCGCGGGACCCGACCGTTCCTGCTCACGAACCGAGCGCTGGGAGCGTCAGACGGAGGCGCCCGTCCACTCGTCCTCGGCGGCGACGTGGTCGCTGCCGACCGTGCCTGCGGCGAGCGCTGCGGCGGCGCGCTCCGTGTGGCTCGGCGGGTTCGACGGTACGTCGGACGGACGGCCCTCGTCGTTCAGCTTGCGCAGCTCGGGGACGATGTCCGTGGCCAGGATGTCGATCTGCTCGAGCACGGTCTTGAGCGGCAGCCCGGCGTGGTCGACCAGGAACAGCTGGCGTTGGTAGTGGCCGACGTGGTCCTTCATGGCCGCGTACCGGTCGATGACCTGCTGCGGCGAACCGACCGTGAGCGGGGTCTGGGCGGCGAAGTCCTCCATCGAGGGGCCGTGACCGTAGACCGGGGCGTTGTCGAAGTAGGGCCGGAACTCGTTGACCGCGTCCTGCGAGTTCTTCCGAGCGAAGAACTGCCCGCCCAGACCGACGATCGCCTGGTCGGCACGGCCGTGACCGTAGTGCTCGAAGCGCTGGCGGTACAGCCCGACCATCTGCTCGGTGTGCTGGATCGGCCAGAAGATGTTGTTGTGGAAGAAGCCGTCGCCGTAGTACGCGGCCTGCTCCGCGATCTCGGGCGTGCGGATCGAGCCGTGCCAGACGAACGGGGGCACGCCGTCGAGGGGGCGCGGCGTCGAGGTGAAGCCCTGCAGCGGCGTGCGGAACTTGCCCTGCCAGTTCACGACGTCGTTCTCCCAGAGCTGGCGGACGAGCGCGTAGTTCTCGATCGCCAGGTTGACGCCCTGGCGGATGTCCTGCCCGAACCACGGGTAGACCGGGCCGGTGTTGCCGCGACCCATCATGAGGTCCATGCGGCCGTCGGAGATCACCTGGAGCATCGCGTACTCCTCGGCGATGCGCACCGGGTCGTTCGTGGTGATGAGCGTGGTGCTCGTCGAGAGCGTGATGTCCTTCGTCTTCGCCGCGAGGTAGGCCAGCAACGTGGTCGGCGACGAGGCGACGAACGGCGGGTTGTGGTGCTCGCCGGTGGCGAAGACGTCGAGTCCGGCCTGGTCGGCGTGCTGCGCGATCGTGAGGATGTCACGGACGCGCTGCGTGTCGTCCGGCGTGGTGCCGGTCGTGGGGTCGGTCGTGACGTCACTGACCGTGAAGATGCCGAACTGCATGATGCGCCGCCTTTCGCGATATCGATGCGTTTGCATCGACTTGCTCGGTACAACGTAGCGTACGCCGGTGCATTCCCACCAGGCGTCAGCGCGCTGCGGGCAGTGCTGCGGGGTCGGTCCGGGCCGCGTGGTGCATGCCGTCGAGGAACCACACCGCGGTCACCACCGCCAGGACGCTCGCGCTCGAGGCCAGTCGTCCGGCCATCAGGATCGCGGCGTGGTCGTGAGCGCCGTCCCCCGTCAGGCCGACGACGAGCGCGGCGACGCCGACAGCCAGCGTGACCCCGGTGGCGACGAGCAGGACGACGCTGACCACCCGACGCGGTCCCCGTCGGCCGTCCCGGTCACCTCGGAGTCCACGGTCGACCCTCGGCCCGAACGCCCGGACGACGCCGAGCCAGAACATCGCGATCGCGCACGCCCCGATGATGTCGCTCACCCGGTGCCAGCCGTAGACGACCGTCTGGTTGGCGACGAAGACCGCGTAGGCGGCACCGAGCAGGGTGACGATCGGCCGGAAGCGACGGGGCGTGACCATCAGGACGGCGAACAGTGCGGCCAGCGCGATGGTCGCGTGCCCCGAGGGGAACGAGTTCGGCGTCGTCGACTGGGCGATCTCCGGGCGCTCGGCGATACGCTTGACGAGCGTCGAGGTGGCCGCCGACGCGAGCACCACTGCACCCGCGCCGAGCCCCACCGAGAGCCGTCGCCTGGCGAACGCCACCGCGACGATCACGACAACGAGCAACAGGATCACCGGCACCGAGATGACGTTGAGCGCAGTGTCCGAGCTGAACAGGTCGGACTCACGGACCCCGCCGAGCGCGGCGTCCTCCATGCGCTGCCCCACCGGCGTCAGCACCGCGGCCGCGTAGACGGAAGGCACGATCACGAACCCCAGAGCCGCCAGCACACCCCACCGCAACCGCCGCGAGACGCTCGGTCCACGCGACTCCGGTGCATTGCGCTCGGGTGTCAAGGTCACCGGGCTGGTCCTCCTCGGAGTGGTCGTCGTCGGTCTCGTCGCACGCCTGGTGACGGCGCTGCGATTCGGACGGTCGGGGTCGGACACGATACCGTTGGCTCACCGGCCGGAGGCTGGGAACCGCGCGGCCGTCACCCGCGGATCCCGCGCTGTGCCGCTCAGTGCCGCGCCGCTCAGTCCGGCGGGCACCGCCGGACTGACGCACGTCGCGTCGGCAGTGTACGAGGAGGAGACCGAAGTGGCCATCAAGGAACCGGGCATCACCGCCTCACCGAACCGCGGGCTCGCGCTCACGGTCGGTGGCGTCCTCGCACTCTGGGGCATCCTGGGCTTCTTCTTCGCCGCCGACGGCGACCCCGGCTTCTTCAGCCGCCAGGGCGGGATGCTCTGGAACGCCTTCGGGGTGAACCCGCCGCTCGCTCTCATCTGGGTGCTGCTCGCCGCGGTCCTGCTCATCACCGGGCTCGGCACCACCATCGGTTCGCGGAACGGCAACCTGGTCGTCGGCGCCGTGCTCGTGGTGCTGGCGGTCTACGGCTTCGTCTTCGTCAACACCTCGGCGAACATCTTCGCGCTGAACACCACCGACAACGTGTTCCACGCGATCGTCGGGGTCATCCTGCTGCTGACGGCGCTCGGTGCCGACAAGGAGAACCTCCGCGCGCTGCGTGCGGCGGCTCGCGCCTGACGCACCGACACGCTCCCCGACGCCCGTCTGCCGCTCCGGCAGGCGGGCGTCGTCGTGTGTGCGGAGCGAGTGCGTGACTGGAGCGTGCGTGCGCGGGTGCGTCAGGCGTCGTCGTCGGAGTCGTCGGGGTCGTCGTCCGGCTCCGGCTTCCGGGCTTCGAGTGCCGTCGCGACGATGCGCGGCGCCTCGGACATGAAGCGTCGGACGTCCGTGTCGACGATGATGTCCTGCGGCCGCAGCGGCCGGGTGAGGTACAGGCCCTCGAGCGAGGTCAGGCGTGACAGCGCGACGTACGTCTGTCCGGCGCTGAACACCCGGTTGCCCAGGTCGACCACCGCGCGGTCGTAGGTGCTGCCCTGCGACTTGTGGATCGTCACCGCCCAGGCGAGTCGCAACGGGAACTGCTGGAACTCACCGACGGTGTCCTTCTTGAGTTCCTTCTTGTCGGCGTCGTAGGAGTACTTGAACTTCTCCCACACCGACGGCTGGACCTCGAACGATTCTCCGTCGACGTCGACCCAGACCGTGTCGCGGATCGCCGTGACGATGCCGAGCGTCCCGTTCACCCACCGCTGGTCGGCGTCGTTGCGCAGGAACATCACGTGCGCACCGGGCTTGAGCTCGAGGGCTTCGTCGGCCGGGAAGTTCCGCCCGCCGAAGTCACCGTTGACGTCGGCCTTCGCGGTCTTCACCTTGCCGGGCAACCGTTCGAGCGCCGCCTTGTTGATGCGCGCGACGGTGTCGTTCCGGGTGGCGAGGGTGATGGCGTCGTCGGGCGAGGGCCGTGCGCCCGCGGTGTTCAGCTGGTCGGCGATCTCGGCGGTCACCCGGCCGTGCCGCACCGCCGTGAGCATGGCGGCGAAGGCGTCGTCGCGCTGGCGGTGCACGGTGGCGAGCTCGATGATGTTCAGCTTCGCCTCGAGCCAGACCTTGGCATCGAAGAACCACATCGACCGGTAGTGGTCGGTGAAGTAGGCGCGTTCGTCGGCACCGCCCGGGACCGGCGGCAACTGGTACGGGTCGCCGAACATGACCACCTGCACTCCACCGAACGCCTCGAACTGCCGCCCGCGGGCCTTGCGGAGCGAGCGGTCCATCCCGTCGAGCAGGTCGGCGTTCACCATCGAGACCTCGTCGATCACCAGGGTGTCGATGGTGTTCAGGAGCTTGCGGGTGTCCGGTCCCTGGCGCAGCTCGGCATCGGCGATGAGCCCGATCGGCAGGCGGAACAACGAGTGGATCGTCTGGCCACCGACGTTCAGGGCCGCGACCCCGGTCGGTGCGCAGATCACGACCTGCTTCTCGGTGTTCCACGACAGGTGGTTGAGCAGGGTCGACTTGCCCGTGCCGGCACGACCGGTGATGAAGACGTGGTCACGGGTGTGCTCGATGTACTCGAAGACGGCCCGCTGCTCGTCACTGAGCTCGACGCTCATCGTGCGTCCTGCTCGAGGGTGCGCGCGTCCGCTCCGAGCGTGCGAGCCGGTGATCCAGCACGCCGCAGCTGCACGAGCACCACCACGACGACCGCCACCAGGAGCAGCACCCCGGCGACCACGAGCACGAGCCCACCACGGGCCTGGTCGACGAGCGGATCGGGCCCCCAGGTCCGCCCCATCGCCCCGAACCACGACGCCTGCAGCAGTCCGAGCGGCCCGCGCATCGCGACGCCGAGCGACACCGCTCCGGCGGCGACGACCGCGGCCCCGACGATCCGGACGATCGCTGCTGCGCGGGTCGGGTACTGCTGGCCGGCCGCGACCGGTGCGAAGAGCGTCGGCATCGCCAGGAGCCCGACGAGCAGGAAGCCCACGTCGATGACCGTGCGCCCCGTGGAGTCGCTCACCGACCACCGGACGGCGTCGGTTGCGAAGTACGCCCACCACACCGCTGCGGCGAGCAGGAACGCCGGGAAGGGCTGCACCAGGTAGCGGACCGCGGCGTTGTCGACCAGCACACCGGTCCACTCGCGCACGCCGGTGCTGTCGTCGTCGCGCGGGTGCACCGCGGCCCGGATGAGCACGACGGGAGCCGCCGCCCACGCGAGCGCCGGCACGACGAGACCGAGCAGCACGTGCGCGCCGACGTTCGCCGAGACCAGGAAGCGGTCGTACTGGTGCAGCGACCCCGACGTCGCGACCACGAGGCACACGATCGCGAGCGCAGCAGCCACCGAGCGGCGCACCGGCCAGTGCACGCCGCCCCGACGCAGCCGGACGACCCCCGCGACGTAGGTGACGGCGAGCAGGACGGCGGCCATCAGCCAGAACAGGTCGAGGTTCCACTGCGTCAGCCAGCCCCACGCCCCCGGCGCGTGCGGCAGCCGGTCGTCGGTGAGGAACTCGGCCGGGCTGGGGTCGGTGGTCTTGCTCGGGGCGAGCTGGTCGGTCGGTGTCGCCGTGCGTCCGAGTGCGGCGGCGAACCCCGAGGCGATCCCCATCACCCCGAGTTCGACCACCACGAGGGTCCAGAACGGACGGTGTCGGGCGGGGACGGCGGTCAGGGCACGGATCGCGCGTCGCCGCTGCACGGCACCGAGGATCCCGATGGCCACGATCGCGCCGATCTTGACGAGCACGAGGACGCCGTACGGGGTGAACAGGTTCGACAGGGCGCCGACACGGATCTGCGCGGACGCGGTGCCCGACACGGCCACGAGCACGAAGCAGGCGAGCGCGATGCTCGAGTAGCGCGAGACGACCACGGCCAGGCGGTCGCCCGGCAGCACGCCGCGCAGGAGGACGAGCATCAGCAGTCCACCGACCCAGAGCGCTGCGCCGATCAGGTGCAGGCCGAGCGCGGTCACCGCCGCGTCGTGGCTGGCGGTGCCGGCTGCGTGGCCCTGCTGCGCGAGCGGGATGAGGCCGATCATCGCGACACCCGTGGTAATGGCGACCATGCCGCGCGAACGGACGGCGAAGCAGAGGACGGTGACGGCTGCGGCGACGAGGACGGTCACCAGCCAGGCGAGCCCGAGGTCCGTGCCGGTGAGGAACACCCCCATCGACTGCCCGAACTGCTCGTCGATGCTGATCTTCGAGCCGGCGACGCTCAGGAACGTGAAGAACGTGGCGACGGCGGACGACACCGTCCAGACACCGCTGGCGGCCGCCGCGACGTCGATGGCACGGTTCCACTCCGGGCCGGAGCGCGAGAGTCCGACGGTGGCCAACGCGAGGCCGCCGATCGTCGCAGCGGCGGACAGGTCCACGACCAACCGGGAGATCGGCAGACCGAACCGGACCAGGGCACCAGGGTCCGCGATCAGGGCTGCGTCGGCGCCACCGCCGATGACGAGCGCAGCGAGCAGCGCCACGAACCCGACGAGCAGGAGCACGGCGGGACCGGCGATGCGCACGATCCGATTCACCCGTCAAGCCTAGGCGGTGCCCACCCGGCCACCGAACCGGCCGGGCCGACCTGTGGGAACCGGCACGGGCCTCCCGGTCGACGCAGCGCGACGAACGCGACCCGACGCACCGAACGCACCCTGGGAACGACGAAAGGGACGGCCGAAGCCGTCCCTCCCGATGCGCGGAACAGTCTTACTTGACCGCAGCCTTGAGCTTCGAGCCGGCGCTGACCTTGACCGAGTCGCTCGCGGCGATCTCGATGGCCTCACCCGTCTGCGGGTTGCGGCCGGTGCGGGCGGCGCGGTGCGTCTTCTCGAAGGCGATCCAACCGGGGATCGTGACCTTCGTGCCGTCCGCGACGGACGACGAGACGACGCTGAAGAGCGCGTCGACGACGCCGTTGACGGTGGCCTGGCTCTGGCCGGACTCGGCGGCGACGGCAGCGACGAGCTCGGTGCGGTTCAGTGACTTGTCAGCCATGGATGTCCTCCTCGGACTTCTTGCAGTATCGGTCGGACGGACGTGCCGTCCGGCGCCCGGAGCGGTTGCCCCGTGCCACGGTGCCAGTGGGCCGAGGGCCCGGCGGAACCGGAGTTGAACCTACCAGCCACATCGGACGTTTTCAGCCGACTCGCCCGGATTTCCGGGCTTGTCGCGGGTCCAACGGGGCAGATGTGACCCCTGAGGCACCCTTGTACCCCGGACACAGCGAACGCCCCGCCACCAGGAGGTGACGGGGCGTCGGGTACTGCGAGTGCTTACCAGGAGCTCTTCGTGATGCCGGGGAGCTCTCCACGGTGGGCCATGTCGCGGAAGCGGACACGGCTGATGCCGAACTCACCCAGGTGGCCACGGGGGCGGCCGTCGATCGCGTCGCGGTTGCGGTAGCGGATCGGGGATGCGTCGCGGGGCAGCTTCTGCAGGCCCACGCGAGCGGCCTCACGCGACTCGTCGGAGCCGTTCGGGTCCACGAGGGCCTTCTTCAGCTCGAGACGACGCTCGGCGTAGCGCGCGATGATGACGGCACGCTGATTGTTCTTCGCGATCTTGCTCTTCTTCGCCATGCTTAGCGCTCCTCACGGAAGTCGACGTGCTTGCGGATCACCGGGTCGTACTTCTTCAGCACGAGACGGTCGGGGTTGTTCCGACGGTTCTTCTTGGTCACGTACGTGAACCCGGTGCCCGCCGTCGAGCGGAGCTTGATGATCGGACGGATGTCCTGACCCTTTTTCGCCATCAGATCTTCTCCCCACGGGCGAGGACGTCCTTGACGACGGACTCGATGCCCCGTGCGTCGATGACCTTGATGCCCTTAGCGCTGACGTTGAGCGTCACGTTGCGACGCAGCGACGGCACGTAGTACGTCTTCTTCTGCACGTTCGGGTCGAAGCGGCGCTTCGTCCGGCGGTGCGAGTGCGAGATGTTGTGACCGAAGCCGGGAACGGCGCCGGTCACCTGGCACACTGCTGCCATGGTTTCCTCCTGAGGTACCGTGCGACCGGACGGCCGCACCCAAGTTCACTTGCCTGGTGCGCACGCGCAGGACCACCGGAGTGGTGCATGCGAGGGGGTTGTGCACACCGCCCAGGCCCGCAGCCCCTGTCGAAGGGGGAACGGACACCACGCGACCGCGGCGTTCGCGACGGTCGGAGGGCTTGGAACAACGGGTCCACCACGCGGACGTGGAGGACCAAGGGAAGAGCTTACGCGAGCTCCGGGCGTGTCGCAAGCGCACGCACCATGAGCTCGCCGAGTTCGCGCGGCGCCGTGAACATCGGCCAGTGTCCGGTCTCGAGTCCGACGATGCTGAGTTCCTCGGTCTCGACGAGTTCCGCGGCCCAGGTCTGGTGGTCGGCCACCATCGTCGCGAGCTCGGTCGCCGGGATCTCGCAGGTGATCACCGTCGCCGGGATCGTGTGGCGGGCGGCGTCGGCGTAGTGGAACCGGTCGGACGGCACGGCGGCCGGCTCCGGGATCGCGCGGTGCTCGAAGGACTCCCGCAACGCCGGGGTCATCCCGCGCACCGTGGCCGGCTCCCAGACGTCCCACGACGGCAGCGGCACCACACCGTCCACCACGGGCAGTTCGTCGTTCACGCAGCCGCCGGCGGGACCGGGGAACGTGTCGACGTAGAGCAGGTGTGCGACGAGCGAGGGCCGCTGGTCGGCGGCCATGTACGCGATCGGTCCGGCACCGGAGTGTCCGGCGATCACGACGGGCTCGTCCGGGCTGGCGACGTCGTCCAGGCGCTCCACGAGCGCCGCGACCTGCTCGTCGAGCGTGTCGCCGTCGCGGGTGATCGCCTCGACCGTGTGGCCCGCCTGCAGCAGCACCGGGGCGACGTCGTCCCACGCGCTCGCATCGAGCCAGAACCCGGGGACCAGGATGACGTGCATGGCGCGGACGCTACTCGCCGTCGGCGTCGCCGGTCCGCGGTCCGGCTGCGGCGGCAGATGCCGTGCACACCGCGCACTCGCCGAAGATGTCGACGACGTGGCTGGCGTTCGTGAACCCGTTGGCGGCGGCGACGTCCTGCGCCCACTGCTCGACGGGGTCCGCCTCGATCTCGACGGTCCGGCCGCAGTTCCGGCAGATCAGATGGTGGTGGTGCGCGTCCGTCGTGCACGCCCGGTACAGCGATTCGCCGTCCTGCTGCAACGAGTCGGCGTCACCCTCGGTCGCCAGGTCGGCGAGCGCCCGGTAGACGGTGGCGAGGCCGATGGTCGAGCCCTCGTCCCGCAGGTGCTGGTGCAGCGCCTGCGCGCTGACGAACCCCTCGGTGGAGTCGAGGGCACCGCGCACCGCTTCGCGCTGCCACGTGTTCCGCTTGACCTTCTGCACGGCGTTCATGCTGGTGCACCCACCTTCGTTTCGGCTGACGTTCCGGAACCGGTTCCGGCTCCGGTTCCGGTTCCGTTCGTTCCGGACGGGAGGCCCGGTGTGCCCCCGCCACGCTGGTCGCGGCGGACGACCCGGTCGCGTCCACGGCGGTCGCGCCGGGCCCCGACGATCCGACAGACCACCCAGATCGCGAACGAGATGGTCGTCACGTAGGGGCTGATCGGCAGTCCGCCGCCGAGTGCCAGCAGGATGCCACCGACGACCGACACCACGGCGAACACCGTGGACAGCACCGGCACCACGACCGGGTGCGAGCTGAGCCGCAGTGCCGCAGCGGCCGGGGTGACGAGCAGCGACAGCACGAGCAGGGCGCCGACGATCTGCACCGACACCGCGGTGGCCAGGCCGAGGACGAGCATGAACACGATCGCGAGCGTCCGCACCGGGACACCGGCGGCCGCGGCGACGTCGGGGTCGACGGACGCGAACATCAGCGGCCGCCAGATGACGAGCAGGGTCGCGACCACGATGGCGGCGATGACGATGAGGAACGTCAGCTGCGGGTTGTCCACCGACACGATCTGGCCGGTGAGCAGCCCGAACTTGTTGGCCGCACGTCCCTTGTAGAGCGCCAGGCAGAGAATGCCGAGCCCGAGACCGAACGGCATGAGCACGGCGATGATCGAGTTGCGGTCACGCGCCCTCGAGCCGAGCACCCCGATGAGCAGCGCCGCGATCACCGACCCGACGAGCGAGCCCGTGACGACGTTGACACCGAGCAGCAGGGACGCGCTCGCGCCGGCGAAGGACAGCTCCGAGATGCCGTGCACCGCGAAGGGCATGTTCCGGGCGACGACGAACGGGCCGATGAGCCCGCCGACGATGCCGAGCACCGCGCCGGCCCAGATCGAGTTCTGCACCAGGGCCACGAGCTCGCCGTAGTCCTGGAACGAGAAGACCGTCGACAGGACGTCCATCAGATCCGCCCTTCGTCCGACGCCGGGGCGTGCGGGTCGACCTCGCCGTGGTGGTGGTCGTGCGCGTCGTTCGCGCCGACGATGACGATGCGGCCCATCGTGCGGACGACGTCGACGGGGGTGCCGTACAGGTCGCTCAGCACGTCGGCGCGCAGGACCTCGTCGGGGGAACCGATCCGGAACCGGCCGCCGGCAATGTAGAGAACCCGGTCGACGACGTCGAGGATCGGGTTCACGTCGTGCGTCACGAAGAGCACCGCGGCACCCTGCTGCCGACGCTGCCGGTCGATGAGCTCGGTGACGCCCCGCTGGTGCCGCAGATCGAGTGAGATGAGGGGTTCGTCGCACAGCAGCAGTGCCGGGTCGGCGGCGATGGCCTGACCGACGCGGGTGCGCTGCTGCTCGCCGCCGGACAGCTCGGCCACCGGGGCGTCCGCGAACGCGGTGGCGCCGACCTCGTCGAGGATGCGGTCGATGCGGGCGCGGTCGGCCTTCGACGTCGGCAGGACGCCCCACCGGTGGCCCGTCACACCCTGCGCGATCATGTCCCGCGCGCGCAGGGGGGTGCCGGCCTCCATGAGTCGCTGCTGCGGGATGTAGCCGATCTTCCGGTGCCCACGACGGACGGGCTGGCCGAGGAACGACATCGTGCCGCTCGTCAGGCGCTGCTGCCCGAGCACCGTGCGCAGGAGCGAGGTCTTCCCGGCGCCGTTCGGGCCGAGGACCGCGACGAACTCCCCCGGCGCGATGTCCAGGTCCAGGTGTCCCCAGAGCTTCCGTTCGCCGAAGGACAGCCCGGCGTCGCGCAGGGCCAGGACCGGACGGGCCGCAGCCCGGTCGTCCACCGAGGTGGTCGCCGGGCTGTCGGTCGTCGCTGCTGCGGTCGAGGTCGTCACTTCTGGAGCGCCGCCTGCACCGCGTCGATGTTCGCCTGCTGCCACGAGACGTAATCCTGCCCCTTGGGGAGCGTCTCCGTGACACCGACCACCGGGACGTCGTTCTGGTCGGCGGCCTTCTTGACCTGTTCGGTCTCGGCACTCGAGGTCTGGTCGTTGTAGGCGAGCAGCTCCACGCTCTTGCCACTGAACAGCGCGAGGGTGTCCTTGAGGGCTGCCGGCGGGACGTCGTCGCCCTCCTCGATCGCCTCGGAGAACGCTTCGGGGGTGACGTTGTCGAGACCGATCGCGTCGAAGAGGTAGCCCGGCACCGGCTCGGTGTACGCCACCTTCTCGCCGTCGTACGTCTTCTTCAAGTCGGCGGTCTGGGACTCGAGGCCCTCGAGTTTCGTCGTGAGCGCGTCGGCGTTCTTCTCGAACGTGGTCTTGTCGCCCGCGTCGAGCGCGGACAGGCGCTTCGTGACGTCGTCGACCAGCTTCACCATCGTCGGGTAGCTGTAGAACACGTGCTCGTTGAACTCGGCGTCGCCACCCTTGTCCAAGCCCGAGAGCTTCACGACGTTGATGGTGTCGGCCTTGGTGTCCGAGGCGTCGGCGAGCGTGGTCATGAAGTCGTCGTACCCGCCGCCGTTCTCGATGAGCAGGTCGGCCTTCGACACCGCGAGCTGGGTTCGGGCGCTCGACTCGAACGAGTGCGGGTCCTGCGAGGGGTCGTTCAGGATGCTCGTGACCGACACCTGGTCGCCGCCGATCGACTGGACGATCGAGCCGTAGACGTTGGTCGAGGCGACGACGGCGATCTTCCCGTCGCTGCTGGCGTTGCCCGAGGCCGAGGAGGTCGCGCAGCCCGTCAGGGCGAGCGCGGCGGCGCCGGCGACGAGCGGGAGGGCGAGGAGGCGGTTGTGCATGCTCCGACGGTAGCGCTTGCTGATAACGATTGTCAAAACCGGTATCAGCGCTCTGGTGGTGACGACAGACGGACAGGAGGCGCGGAGCCAGCTGGCACCGCGCCTCCTGTCCGTCACGTGGTGACGTCTACGGCTTGGTGGCCGCGTCGATCGTGTTCTCGGCGATCGTGTCCTCTTCACGCCCGGGCGTGCGGAGGTTCCACTTCTTGATCACGAAACTGAACAGGAAGTAGTACACGACCGCGTAGCCGAGGCCGATCGGGATGAGCCAGATCGCTCCGTCCGCCTTGCCGAAGTTCAGCACGTAGTCGATCGCACCGGCCGAGAACGAGAACCCGTCGTGGATCCCGAGTGCGTTGACCAGCGCCAGCGACGTCCCGGTGAGCACCGCGTGGATGATGTACAGCGGGAACGCCACGAACATGAACGAGTACTCGAGCGGCTCGGTGATACCGGTCACGAACGAGGTGAGGGCGGCCGAGAGCATGATGCCGCCGACGAGCTTGCGGTTCTGCGGCTTGGCGTTGCGCCAGATGGCGAGCGCACCGGCCGGCAGCGCGAACATCATGATCGGGAAGAAGCCGGCCTGGAAGATGCCGGCGGTCGGGTCACCGGCGAGGAAGCGCGCGATGTCGCCGTGGTAGGTGACCCCGCCCGAAGTGAAACTGCCGAGCTGGAACCACGGGAAGAAGTTGAGCAGCTGGTGCAGCCCGATCGGGATGAGCATGCGGTTGACGAACCCGAAGATGCCGCCACCGATGACGGCGTTGTCGGCCACGGCCTGGCCGGCGGCGGTCAGCGCGATGTCGAAGTAGCGGTACACGAAGGACATCAGGACGGCGATGACCAGACCAGCGACCGCGGTCAGGATCGGGACGAGGCGACGGCCGGAGAAGAACCCGAGGAAGTCGGGCATCTTCGTGCGGTGGAACTTCTCCCACATGACCGCCGAGACGAGGCCCATCACGATGCCGCCGAGGACACCGAAGTTGATGGTGGCCTGGTCGCCGTTGGCGTCCTTCACCCCGGCCAGGACGATCGGCGACATCGCCGCGAACACCTGGTACATGACCATGTAGCCGACGACGGCCGCGAGCGCGGTCGTGCCGTCCGACTTCTTCGCCCACCCGATCGCGATGCCGACCGCGAAGAGCAGCGGCAGCCAGGTGAACACACCGTTGCCCGCGGCGGCGATGATCGTCGCGCCCTGCTCGAAGCCGGGGATCGCGCCGAGCATGTCGGACTGGCCGAGGCGCAGCAGGATGCCCGCGGCGGGCATGACCGCGATCGGCAGGAGCAGGCTCCGTCCGAGGCGCTGGGCTTGCGCGAACAGCCGGGACTGCTTCTTCGGCTTCTTCTTCTCCGGCACGTCCGTGGCAGTGGTGGCGCTCATCGGAGGTCCTCTCGTCATTGGGTGGAGCTGTCGGGGTGAGTTGAGTCGTGCAGCCAGCGCAGGTAACCTCGGCGGTGTCGCCAGGTCCGGTCCTGTCCGGTCATGACCAGTTCCGTAGTCTGAACCGAGACCGGTCCCGTGTCAACCTGGTACGAAAACCCTTAACGAGGAGGAAACGATGGCCGACATCAAGGCAGCCGACATCATCGCCGCGCTCGGCGGTGCCGACAACATCGAAGAGGTCGAGGGCTGCATCACGCGCCTCCGTGTCGAGGTGGAGGACGGCGACCTCGTCGACAAGGCCGCGCTGCAGGCTGCGGGCGCCCAGGCCGTCGTCGGCGGCGGCACCGGCTGGCAGGTCATCGTCGGCACCATCGCCGACAACCTCGCGCAGGACATCCAGGACGAACTGTGACGGCGGTCCGCACGCCGTTCGCCGGCCCGGTCGTCGCCCTCGCTGACGTGCCGGACCCGGTGTTCGCCGGCCAGCTCGTCGGCGCCGGTGTGGCCGTCGACCCGACGGGCGTCGAGGGCGCGGTCACCGCGGTGGCCCCGGTCGACGGCACCATCGTGAAGCTGCACCCGCACGCGTTCGCCCTGCAGGGCTCGGCGGGCACGGACGTCCTCGTGCACGTCGGCATCGACACCGTGAAGCTGTCGGGCGAGGGCTTCGAGCTCCTCGCCACCGAGGGCTCGACGGTCACGGCCGGCGACCCCGTCGTCCGGTTCACCCCCTCGGTGATCTCGGCCGCCGGCTACTCGCCGATCTGCCCGGTCGTGGTGCTCGGCTCCGCGCCGGACACCGTCGACCAGGGCACGGTGGGCACCTCGGTGCTCGACGGTGACACCCTGTTCGAGGTCTGACCCGGGCGCACCCCGGTTCTTCCCCGGTCCTTCCCGCCGAAGCGACTGTGTACCGCGAACTGCTCGCGGCACACAGTCGCTTTCGCGTTCGTGCCGGACTACGCGACCGCCGGGGTCGCGGTGACCTCCATCTGCACGCGGTAGCGGTCCGAGCGGTACCAGCTGCGGGTGTGCTCCACGGGGCGCTCCCCCGCGTACGACACCCGGTCGAACTCGAGCACCGGAGCACCGGTCTTCGTGCCGAGCAGGGTCGCGACGTCGTCGGCGGCCGGGTTCGCGGCCACCGTCTGCTGTGCCCGGTCGATCGGGGTGCCGTACTCGTTCGCGATGATCGAGTACACCGACCCGGACAGGTCGTGGTCGAGCAGGCCCGGGAACGCATCGGCCACGAGCCAGGCGTCGTCGATCGACACCGGAGCGCCGTCCGCCATCCGGAGTCGCTTCACGTGGAAGGCCGACACCTCGGCGTCGAGCCGCAGCGCCGCCACGGTGTCACTCGGCGGCACACGTTCCTCGCGCACCAGCACAACCGTGGTCGGGACGTGGCCCATCGCGCGCATCTCCTCGGTGAACGACGCGAGGTGCAGCGTCGACTGCACGGGGCGGTGCGCCACGAACGTGCCCTTGCCGCGCACGCGCTCGAGGTAGCCCTCGTTGACGAGCTGCCCGAGTGCCTCGCGCACAGTGATCCGTGAGACGCCGTACTCGGCGATGAGCTGGCGTTCGGACGGGATCGCGGCGCCGGGGGCCAGACGGGCGGTAGCGAGGTCGAGCAGGATGCGCCGCAGCTGCTGGTGCTTCGGTTCGGCACCCTCGGTGATGCGGCTCGTCATGCGTCCCTCGTGCTCCGTTGCTGGTCCTGGGTGGTGGTCATGCGCGGACATGACCAGTTCCCATCACAGTAGCGAGTCGACCTCGGAACGCCAACGTGCGTGACGTTCCGCGTGGACCGGCGGGAGGGTTCAGGCGTTGCGGACGAGCCAGGCGAACTGTTCGTCGGAGAGCAGCCGGTCGGTCCAGACCTGCCCCTCGACCCCCGCGGCGGACGACGTCTGCACCCCGGGAGCCCCCTGCCACACGAGTGACAGCCCGGCACGACGGAGCACCGCGGCGGACGCGGGGTTGTTCGTGAGCACGCGACCCGTCACGGGGACGTCCGGCGCGGTCTCGCCGGCGGCTCGCACGGCAGCGAGGGCGATCTCGGACGCGAAGCCCTGCCCCCAGGCCGCGGGAGCCAACCGGTACCCGAGGTTCCAGACCCCACCGGCGGTCATGTCGACCCCGCCGACCCCGACGAACACGTGGTCTGCAGCCGTGCGGACGGCCCACGAACCGAGTCCGTGTCGGGCCCGACCACCGATCTTCCGCTGCACCAGGTCCACGCTCGAGCTCCGGGCGACGTGCCGTCCGCTCGGCAGGTGCTGCCAGGTGCGGGCGTCAGCGAACACCGCGTGCACGTCGTCGATGTCGGCCGGCGTGAGCGGGGTGAGCAGGAGGCGATCCGTTCGGATCTCCTGCGAGGGGGTCAGGAGCTGGTGGACCATGCCCCGATCATCCCCCGCACCACCGACATCCGTGTGAACACCACGCGACGATTGCGGAAGGCCGCAGATGGTGAGCAGAAATGGTCGAGTGGCTCGAAGCCACCCGACCATTTCTGCTCACGAAGCGGAACGACCGACGCGCCGGCCCCTGAACGCCACTCAGTCGAGCAGGAGCGCCGGCTCCTCGAGCACCGAGGCCACGTCGTGCACGAACCGCGATGCAACGTCGCCGTCGACGACGCGGTGGTCGAACGAGGCGCCGATGGTCGTCACCATTCGCGACCGGACCTCGCCGTCGACGACCCACGGCTTCGGCTTGATCGTGCCCATGGCGACGATGGCGACCTCGCCCGGGTTGAGGATCGGGGTCCCGGTGTCCATGCCGAACACGCCGATGTTCGTGATCGAGACCGTGCCGTTCGCCATCTGCTTCGGCGTCGTCTTGCCGTCACGGGCGGTGAGGGTGAGTTCCTCGAGCGCCTGCGCCAGCTCGAGCAGCGACATGTCCTGCGCGTCCTTGATGTTCGGCACGATGAGCCCGCGCGGGGTCGCTGCGGCGATGCCGAGGTTCACGAAGTGGTGGACGATGATCTCGCGATCGGTCCAGGTGGAGTTCACCGAACGGTTGCGGCGGACGGCCCAGATGACGGCCTTCGCCACGATGAGCAGCGGCGAGACCTTGACGCCGGCGAACGTCGGCGACGCCTTCAGCCGCTTGACGAACTCCATCGTGTGGGTCGCGTCGACGTCGACGAACAGCGACACGTGCGGTGCGGTGAACGCCGAGGTGGTCATCGCGGTCGCGATGGCCTTGCGGACGCCCTTGACCGGGATCGTCTCGCTGCGCACCTCACCCCACTCGGGCGTCTCGATGTTGCGGAAGACGCTGGCCTGCTTCGCGTGCCGGATGACGTCGTCGCGGGTGACCTCGCCGGCGAACCCGGTCGCGACGATCTCGGTCAGCTCGACACCGAGGTCCTTCGCGAGCTTCCGGATCGGCGGCTTCGCGAGCACGTTGGTCGCGAGGGTCTGCTTGCGCGCGGGCGCGGAGGCCAGACCGGCGATCGCCTCGGCGGTGGTGTCCTCACCGGGATCGCTGGCCGCTTCGGCCGCTGCTTGCGCATCCACACTGGAGGCACGGCTCGCCTCGGCCGCGAGGGCTGCGGCCCGGCGGGCGCCCGGCTTGCGACGCGACGGCGACGAGGTCGCCGAGCCGTAGCCGACGAGGACGGCGCCGGAGGACTCGTCCGTCCCGACGACGGAGGCGCTGTCGGCGACGGGCTGCACCGATGCTTCCGGTGCAGCTGTGGGCGCGGCAGCGACGACGGGAGTAGGTGCAGCAGCAGGCGCCGGGGCCGCCGCGGGGACGGGCTGGGTCTGCGCGACCGGAGCCACCGGGGCGGGCGCTGCCGGCGGGGTCGGGGCGACCACGGGCGAGGTCGGGACGCTGTCGGCGACCGGTGCCGGGCCTCCCGACTGAGCAGCTGGAGCGGCGACCGGCGCACCGGACGCGACCGACGCGTCGGACTCGACACGGATGATCGGCTTGCCGACCTCGACCGTGTCGCCCTCGGACACGAGCAGCCCCGTGACGGTGCCGGCGAACGGCGACGGCAGCTCGACGAGCGACTTCGCGGTCTCGATCTCGACCAGGACCTGGTCGACGGTGATCTCGTCCCCGATCGCGACGCGCCACTGCACGATCTCGGCCTCGGTGAGGCCTTCGCCCACGTCGGGCAGGGGGAATTCGGCGACGGCCACTTACGGCTCCTTCGGCGTTCGGACGAGTTGGGTCAGTCGAGCTGGATCAGTACGCGAGGGCGCGGTCGACGGCCTCGAGGACGCGGTCGGCGTCCGGCAGGTGCAGGTGCTCCAGCTTCGAGACCGGGAACGGGATGTCGAACCCGGACACCCGCAGCGGCGGCGCCTGCATCGTGTAGAACGCCTTCTCGGCGACCGTGGCGGCGATCTCGCTGCCGACACTGACGAAGCCGGACGCCTCTTGCGCGATGACGAGGCGACCGGTCTTGCGGACCGAGGTGAGGATCGGGTCCCAGTCGATGGGCGAGATCGAGCGGAGGTCGATGACCTCGCAGCTCGTGCCCTCGGACTCGGCGAGCTCGGCGGCCTGCATGAGGGTCGCGACCATCGCACCGTGGCCGACGAGGGTGACCTCGGTGCCGGTGCGTGCCACGCGCGTGGTGTGCATCGGGACGTGTCCGTCGACGAGGTCGACCTGGCCCTTGGGCCAGTAGCGCGACTTCGGCTCGAGGAAGATCACCGGGTCCTTCGAGGCGATGGCCTCTTGGATCATCCAGTAGGCGTCGTTCGGGGTGCTCGGGCTGACCACGCGCAGACCGGGGGTGTGCGCGAAGTACGCCTCGGGCGACTCCTGGTGGTGCTCCACGGCGCCGATGTGGCCGCCGTAGGGGATGCGGATGACGACGGGCAGCGACATGTGCGCCGGCAGCCGGTTCGCCATCTTCGCGAGCTGCGAGGTGATCTGGTCGAAGCCGGGCCACACGAAGCCGTCGAACTGGATCTCGACGACCGGGCGGTAGCCGCGCAGGGCGAGGCCGATCGCGGTGCCGATGATGCCGGCCTCGGCGAGCGGGGTGTCCCGCACGCGCTCGTTGCCGAAGCGGTCCTGCAGGCCCTCGGTGATGCGGAAGACACCGCCGAGCTGGCCGATGTCCTCGCCCATCAGCAGGACCTTGTCGTCCGCCTGCATCGCCGCAGCGAGCCCGGCGTTGAGGGCCTTCGCCATCGGCAGGGTCGGGGTGGGGTCGCTCGGGACCTCGCCAGCGCCCGGGTGGGAGCGCAGCGTGTAGTCGAAGAGCTGCTCGGTGGTGCTCATGCGTGGGCGCCCCCTTCGAAGCC
This sequence comes from Curtobacterium sp. PhB25, assembly GCF_004365375.1. NCBI lineage: Bacteria > Bacillati > Actinomycetota > Actinomycetes > Micrococcales > Microbacteriaceae > Curtobacterium > Curtobacterium sp. PhB25. Next base: position 201,516 of record NZ_SODR01000007.1, read on the forward strand.
GGCCTCGTACTGTTCGAGCCAGGCCTTCTGCTCGGCGACCAGCGGGTGCGGCTCGCGGTAGACGTTGTCGAACATGACGTCGACGGACGGCGGGGTCAGCGCCACGGTGCGGCGGCGGACGTCGGCGGCGATGTCCTCGCCCTCTTCGTCAAACGCGGCGAACTGCTCGTCCGTCGCGCCCTTCGAGCGCAGGTACGCCTCGGAGCGGACGATCGGGTCGCGGCGGACCCAGTCCTCGAGCTCGCCGTCCGCGCGGTAGCGGCTCGGGTCGTCCGAGCTCGTGTGCGCGCCGATGCGGTACGTGTCGGCCTCGATGAAGGCCGGACCCTGGCCGCTGCGGGCGTGGTCGGTGGCGACGACCGAGGCCGTGTACGAGGCGAGGATGTCGTTGCCGTCGATCAGGACGCTCGGGATCCCGAAGCCGCGGGGACGGTCGACGAGCGGCGTCGGGGACTGCACCGACACCGGCACCGAGATGGCCCAGTGGTTGTTCTGCAGGAAGAAGACGACGGGGGCCTTGGTCGACGCCGAGAACACGTACGCCTCGTTCACGTCGCCCTGGCTCGTCGCGCCGTCGCCGAAGTAGACGATGGAGCACGCGTCACGGTCGGGGTCGCCCGTGCCGACGTCGCCGTCGAGCTTCTGACCGAGCGCGTAGCCCGTGGCGTGCAGGGTCTGCGAACCGATCACCAGGGTGGAGATGTGCGTGTTGCCGCGCTGGTCCGGGTCCCATCCACCGTGGGTCTGCCCGCGGTACATCGCGATGATCTCCATCGGCTCGACACCGCGCTGCATCGTGACGGCGTGCTCGCGGTATGAGGGGAAGACGTGGTCCTGGGCGCGCAGGGCGAAGGCGGAACCGGTCTGCGCCGCTTCCTGCCCGTGGCTCGGGACCCAGAGGCCGAGCTGGCCGGTCCGCTGCAGGTTGTGGCCGGCGTGGTCGAACCGTCGGGTGAGGACCATGCGGCGGTGCATCGCCAGCAGGGTCTCATCGGGGATCGCCCGCGCGGCGGCGGCGAACTCGGCGTTCTCGTCGGACTCCACGAACCGACCCTCGGGGTCGAGGAGCCGGACGGTGGTCGTCGCGGGAGCCGCGGCGCGGAATGACATGCGGGCCAGCGTAGCGGCAGGCATCAGTCGGCCACCTGGAGGTCCCCCACAAGCGAGCGGGCCGTTTCGAGGAGCGTTTCCACAGCCTCGTGCTCGCCGATCGAGATGCGGATGCCCTCCGGCGGGAAGGCCCGCACGATGATGCCGGCCTCCTCGAAGGCGGCGGCCGCGGCGACCGTGCGGTCCCCCGTCGGCAGCCAGACGAAGTTGCCCTGGGCGTCCGGCACGGCCCACCCCTGCTCGCGCAGCTCGGTGACGATGCGGTCCCGCAGCGCGGCGATCTCGGAGACCCGCTCGAGCAGTTCGCCCTCGCGTTCCAGGCTGGCCAGTGCGGCCGCCTGCCCCTGGGCCGTGACGGAGAGGGGGATCGCGCACGCGCGGACCGCCTCGAGCACGTACACCGGGCCGAGGGCGTAGCCGACGCGCAGCCCGGCGAGACCGTACGCCTTCGAGAAGGTCCGGAGGACGACCAGGTTCGGGTAGCGGGCCAGCAACGGGTGCCCGTGCACGGCGGCCTCGTCGGTGGCGAACTCGGCGTATGCCTCGTCGAGCACGACCAGCACGGACTGCGGCACCGCGGCCATGAAGGACGCGAACTCGGACTCGGTCACGATCGGGCCGGTCGGGTTGTTCGGCGTGCATACGATCACCATGCGGGTGCGGTCGGTGACGGCGGCGGCCATCGCATCGAGGTCGTGGCCGCCGTCCGGCCGGTTCGGCACCTGCACGCTCGTGGCGCCCGCGACGGTGACGACGCCGGGGTAGGCCTCGAACGACCGCCAGGCGTAGACGATCTCGTCGCCCGGACCGGAGATCGCACGGGCGAGCTCGTGCAGGATCGCGACGCTGCCGGGGGCGACGTGCACCTCGTCGGCGGTCAGCCCGAAGCGGTTCGCGAGCGCGGCGCGCACGGCCAGGGCGGTGGCGTCGGGGTAGCGGTTGAACGCGGTCTGCGCCTGCACGGCCTGGACCACCCCGGGGAGCGGGGGGAACGGGTTCTCGTTGCTCGACAGCTTGAAGGCGTCGTCGGCGGCCTGGCGTCCCTGCTTGTAGGCGGGGAGGACGGCGATCTCCGGCCGGATGTGCACACGCTCGTCAGTCACCGGTTCAGGTTACCGGCACGTGCGCGGGGACCGGAGGGCATCATGGGTGCATGCGATTCCTCGTCCGCCTCGTCGTCAACGCCGTGGCCCTCTGGCTCACCACGCTCATCGTCAGCGGCGTCTCCGTCACCGCGTTCGGCGACGGCGGGACCACGGCGACTGTGCTCACCTACCTGCTCGTGGCCTTCGTGTTCGGGCTCGTCAACGCCGTGATCGGCACGCTGATCCGGATCGTGGCGTTCCCGATCTACATCCTGACCCTCGGGCTGATCTCCTTCATCGTGAACGCGGTCCTGCTGCTCATCGTCGCGGGCATCTCGGACGCGTTCGGCTTCGGGCTCGAGGTCGAGTCGTTCGGCTGGGGCATCGTCGGCGCCTTCGTGCTCGCCGTCTTCGCCTGGCTGATCGGGCTGTTCGTCCGTCCGGTGCTGAACCGCCAGCGGGCGTGACGCGGACGGACCTCGCGGAGGAACCCTCCCTGCGTCATGATGTGACCATGGCCCCGGACGTCGACGCCCCGTTCCGCGTCTCGTTCGTCTGCAGTGGCAACATCTGCCGGTCCCCGATGGCCGGCGTGGTCTTCGCGCAGATCGCCGCGGACGCCGGGCTCGCCGACCGCTTCCACGTCGAGTCAGCAGGCACCGGTGACTGGCACGTCGGCGAACCGGCCGACGAGCGCACGATCGCAGCCCTCGCGGCACGCGGATACGATGGCAGCAGGCATCGCGCCCGTCAGTTCGACCCGGACCGGTTCCCGGACCTCGATCTGGTGGTCGCACTCGACCGCTCCCACGAACGCGTCCTGCGATCGTGGGCACCGACCATGGACGACTCCGCCAAGGTGACGCTCCTGCTGCGGTACGACGACGCCTGGCCCCAGCAGACCGACGTGCCGGACCCGTACTACGCGGACCGGCACGAGTTCGACCGAGTGCTCTCGACCGTCGAACGGGCCTGCCGGGCGCTCTTCCACCAGCTCGAGCCGGCCGTCCGTCAGGGAGCCCCATGACCCCCCTTCCCCCGCAGCCGATCAGCCCGCTCGACGGGCGCTACTACCCGATCGTGCACACGGTGGGCGAGCACCTCTCCGAGGCCGGACTCAACCGTGCGCGCATCGTGGTCGAGGTCGAGTGGCTGGTCTTCCTGACCGACCACGCGATGTTCACCACCTCGCCGCTCAGCGTCGACGACAAGGCCGCGCTCCGGCGCATCGTCGAGACCTTCGGCCACGACCAGATCGCCGAACTCGCCGAGATCGAGGCGACGACCCGCCACGACGTCAAGGCCGTCGAGTACTTCGTCCGCCGCCGGCTCTCGGAGCTCGGGCTGGACGCGATCGCCGAGCTCACCCACTTCGCCGCCACGAGCGAGGACGTCAACAACCTGTCCTACGCCCTGACCGTGCGCGACACCGTCGACCAGGTCTGGCTGCCGGCGTACCGTGCCGTGCTCGAGAAGCTGCGGACCCTCGCGGTCGAGCTGCGCGCCGTCCCGATGCTCTCGCACACGCACGGGCAGCCCGCGACCCCGTCGACGCTCGGCAAGGAGCTCGCGGTCGTGGTCTACCGGCTCGAGCGCGTCCTGGCCCAGATCGAGGGCGGCGAGTACCTCGGCAAGTTCTCCGGCGCGACCGGCACCTTCTCGGCCCACCTCGCCGCCGACCCCGAGGCCGACTGGCCGACGCTGTCGCGCGAGTTCGTCGAGGGCCTCGGGCTGACCTGGAACCCGCTCACCACGCAGATCGAGTCGCACGACTGGCAGGCCGAGCTGTACGACCGGATCCGGCACGCCAACCGCATCCTGCACAACCTGGCGACCGACGTGTGGACCTACATCTCGATGGGGTACTTCACGCAGATCCCGGTCGCCGGTGCCACCGGGTCGTCGACGATGCCGCACAAGATCAACCCGATCAAGTTCGAGAACGCCGAGGCGAACCTCGAGATCTCGTCGGCGCTGTTCTCCACCCTGTCCGAGACCCTCGTGACGAGCCGTCTGCAGCGCGACCTGACCGACTCGACCACGCAGCGGAACATCGGCGTCGCGTTCGGGCACTCGCTGCTCGCGCTCGACAACCTGCGCCGCGGCCTGGGCGAGATCTCGGTGAACGAGGCCAAGCTCGCCGACGACCTGGACCACAACTGGGAGGTCCTCGCCGAGGCGATCCAGACGGTCATCCGTGCCGAGGTCACCGCCGGGCAGTCGAACATCGAGGACCCCTACGCGATGCTCAAGGACCTCACCCGCGGCAAGCGGGTGACCCAGCAGGACCTCATCGTGTTCGTGAACGGTCTGGACATCTCGGACGGTGCGAAGGCCCGGCTGACGAACCTGACGCCGGCGACGTACACGGGCCTGGCGGACGAGCTGGTCGACCACCTCGACGTCTGACGCTGTTCACCTGCACGATGTGAACACTGTGCTCCAAAGGGGTGCGGAATCCTCATGAAGTCGGTAGGTTCGTTCCGCTGAGCATCGTCTCAGCACGGGGGCGTCACAGAGGACGACCCCTGTCCTCTGACCGGATGGATCTCCACACCGTGCTTCGTTCCCGCATCACCGCGGCCGCCGTCGGCGCCACCGTGCTCGGCGTCACCGCTGCGCTCGTCCCCACCGTCTCCACCGCGAACCAGACGACCACCGCCGCGTCGGCGATCGTGACCTGGACCGACTCGGCCGCCGACTTCACTGCGGCACCCGAGGGCACCGTCCCGCTGAACGACAAGTGGTACTGGGCGGCGCTGTCCGACCCGACCGCCGGCGGGGAGATCACCGACTTCGCGACGCTCGACGAGGACGGCCTGTCGGTCTCCGACGGCGAGGCCGTCGGCCTGGTCCGCGGCCTGACGAAGCCGGTGCCCGGCGGCGAGGTCGGGGCGCTCGCCTCCGGCCTCAGCACCACGACGACCGGGGCGACGAGCTTCGGCCTCGCGATCCAGGAGGGCGGCGACACCAGCGCCCAGACCGTCGTCTTCGCCACCGACGCCCGCAACACCGACGGTGTCAGCGACGGCCTCACCCGGTGGATCGACCCCGCCACCGGCGAGGTCGAGTCGACCTCGAAGCTCGCCACCGACCTGAAGGCAGCAGACGCCGAGGTCGTCGGCTACGTCGTCTACGTCGGCATCGACATCACCGCCGAGGTCCCCGGACCGCCCGCGACCGACGAACCGACCGAGACGCCGGCCCCGACCGAGACGCCCGCCCCGACCGAGACCCCGGCTCCGACCGAGACCCCCGCGCCCACCGAGACGCCGACGACCGCCCCGACGCCGCCGACCACCGAGGCTCCTGACGCGACCACCGCCCCCGGCGGCGAGCTGAAGAGCCTCGCCTCGCCGCTCGAGTCCGACGCCCAGGCCCTCGCCGCCGACGCCAGCGGTTCGATCTCGGCCCTGCGCATCGACGACACCACGACGTACTTCACGCCGCAGCCCACCGCGGCAGCACGTCTGCTCACCACCTCCGCCACGCTGACCGAGGCCACCACCACCGGTGTCCGCGTGCAGGGCTCGGGCTTCGCCCCGAACGAGGTCGTCACCGCTGCCGTCGGCGACGCAGCCGACGCCGTCGCGATCCCCGGCGTCCAGTTCCGCGCCGACGCTGAAGGCAACGTCTCCGGGACCATCGTCCTGCCCGCCGACCTCGTCGACTCGGCCGGCACCTACGTGCTCGGTCTCGTCGGCCTGTCGTCGGGGCAGACGGCCGCGACGACCCTCACCGTGACGGCCGACGCGGCCACGGCGCCGGTCGCCGTGCCGGTGCCCGGAACGGCGACCTTCACGGGCTGATCTTGCCGATCCTCCCGACCGAGCCACGGCGGCGCGCGACACTGATCGCCGCCGCCGTGGCCGTCGTCTGCGCCGGGGCGGTGGCGTTCGTCGCCCTCGGCCCCCTGTCGGCGGCCCCCGCGCCGACCCCGACACGGTCCGTCGCCGCGAGCGCGACGCCGACCCCCACGGCGACACCGGGCCCGACGCGCTCCGCAGGCCCCACCGATGCGGTCGACGCGCCCGCGAGCACGACCGTCGCGGCCGTCCGCGGTGACAGCGTGCCGGTCAGCCGTACGCCCGGTGGCGCGGCCACGACCACCCTGTCGAACCCGCAGCAGTCCGGCGCACCACTCGTCTTCCGTGTGGTCGACCAGCGGGACGGCTGGGCGCAGGTGCAGCTCGCAAAGCGTCCGAACGGCAGCACCGGGTGGGTCCCGACGAGCGCGGTCGCCCTCACCGAGGACCCGTACGCCATCGTGGTCACCCGCGCGGAGAACACGCTCGACCTGTACAAGGACGGCAAGGTCGTCGACAGCTACCCCGTCGCGACCGGCACCGGCGGCACCCCGTCACCGACCGGCCGCTTCGCCCTGACCGAGCTGCTCGCCCCGACGAACAGCGGCTACGGCCCGTACGCGTACGGCACGACGGCGTTCTCGGACGTCCTCAACTCGTTCGGCGGCGGCCCGGGCCAGATCGGCCTGCACGGCACCGACGACAGCTCGAGCATCGGGACCGCTGCCTCGCACGGCTGCATCCGCATGCACAACGCCGACATCAGCGCCCTGGCCGAGCTCCTGCCGCTCGGCACACCGTTCCAGGTGCGCTGAGCGCGTTTCCGCGCACGGAGCGGGTCTGCCGTGGTGCACACCCGGACTGGAGGCACGGCGTGCGCCCGGCAGTGGGCGCGACCGTCTCAGGTGGTGACGTCCAGGGCCTCGGCGACCAGCGCCTCCAGGACGGTGCGCACCACGGGGCGGACCGCACGGTCGGGGCGGACCAGCGCCTCGATCCGGCGACCCGCACGCACGTCGGCCAGCTCGGCCAGGTGGAACCGGCCGGACGCCCGGGTGCCCGAGGTGTACCGCGGCACGAGCGCGACGCCGTGGCCCGCTGCGACCAGGTTCTCGATGACGGGCAGGTGGATCGTCCGGAAGGCGACGCTCGGCGGGGCGTCCGACGCCGCGGCCATCGCCTGCAGGACCCGGTCGATCGGGTAGCCCTCGGGCACGCCGATCCACGTCTCGCCGACGACCTCGTCGATCCCGACCCGCTCGCGACCGGCGAGCCGGTGCCCCGGCGGCACCGCGACGTCGAGCGGTTCGCGCAGGAGCGGCACGGTCTCCACCGATCCCTGGTCCGCCAGCCGCACCCCGTCCGACCGGTGTCCGACGACGACGTCGTGGTCGGCGGCCAGGGGTGCGAACTCCCCCTCGCTGACGTCCACGTCGACGAGGGTCAGCTCGATACCGGGGTGCGCGCGCATCCTGGTGAGGACTCCGGGCAGCAGCAGTTCGGCCGCCGACGGGAAGATCGCGAGGTCGACGCGGCCCGTCGCGCCACCCAGATGCTCCTGCCACGCGGCGTCGACCCGGGCGATCGCTGTGGCGACGCCGGCGGACAGGCCGGCCAGCACCTCGCCGTCGGCAGTGAGCCGGACGCCGCGTCCGATGCGCTCGACGAGCGGGACGCCCACCTGCCGCTGCAGCGTTTGCAGCTGCTGCGACACCGCGCTGGGCGTGCGGTGCGTGGCCTCGGCGACGGCGGTGACGCTGCCGCGCTCGGCGAGTTCGCGGAGAACGGCGAGCAGCTGCACGTCGAAGTCGACCATGCAGGGAGGCTACAACGTCGGTTGCGAACAATTCGCTGGTCCTACACGTTCGGAGCCGTCACGATCGGAGCATGACCACCCGTGACCGCCTCCTCGCCCTGGTCGTCGCCGTCGTCTGGGGCCTGAACTTCCCCGCGACCGCGCTCGCCCTCGAGCACTTCCCGCCGTTCCTGCTCGCGGCCCTGCGGTTCACGATCCTGGCGATCCCGACGCTGCTGTTCGTGCCGCGGCCGAAGATCCCGTTCGGACGGCTGCTGCTCGTCGGGTTCGGGCTCGGGGTGCTGCAGTTCTCGTTCCTGTACCTGAGCATGGCGTCGGGGATGCCGTCCGGGCTCGCCTCGCTCGTGCTGCAGGCCTCGGCGCCGTTCACCGTGGTGCTCGCCGGGGTGTTCCTGCGCGAACGACTCACCGGGCGACAGGTCATCGGCGTGACGATCGCAGTCGCCGCCCTCGGCCTGATCGCCCTGCACCGCTCGCAGACGGCGGCCCTGCTGCCGGTGGTGCTGGCGCTGTGCGGCGCGCTCGGGTGGGCGATCGGCAACGTCGCGACCCGACGAGCAGGAGCCGCGAACCCGCTGCACCTGACGCTCTGGTGGTCGGTCGTGCCGCCGATCCCGATGGCCGTGCTGTCGCTCGTGGTCGAGGGGCCGGACCGCATCGGCGCCGCACTCGGCACGGCCTTCACCACCGAGGCCCTGCCGGCGGACCTCGGCCTGCTCTACATCGTGCTCGTCGCGACCCTGGTCGGCTACGGGATCTGGTCGCGACTGATGGCGACCTACCCGTCGAGCACGGTCGCCCCGTTCTCGATGCTCGTGCCGGTCGTCGGTGTGCTCGCGTCGTGGGCGGCCTTCGGCGAGGTGCCCGACCTGGTCGAGGTGCTCGCCGGCGCCGTCGTGGTCGGGGCGGTGCTGTGGTCGTCGCGACCGGCGCGCGCGTCGCGACCGGCACGCGCGTCGGGTCCGTCGCACTCGTCGCCTTCCGAGGTCCTGGTGCCGACGCCGATCGACGGGGTCCCGGTGCCGGCGCTCAGCCCCGGTGCTGGCGACGCTCCGCGATGATCCCGGCGAGCGCACCGCGCAGGTGCGGGTACCGGAACTCGTAACCCGCCTGGGTCAACCGGGTCGGCACCACCCACCGGCTCTTGAGCACCAGTTCGGTCTCGGTGCGGATGGCGAAGGAGCCGACCTCGAGCATCCACCGCGGCGTCGGCAGTCCGAACCGGCGGCCTACGGCGTCGCGGATCGTCGCCATCACGGTCCGGTTGTCGGACGGGTTCGGGCTCGACACGTTCACCGGCCCCTCGAGCTCCGGGTGGTCGCGGACGAACCGGATCGTGCCGAGCACGTCGGCGATGTGCACCCAGCTGAACCGCTGTCGGCCGCGGGTCGGTCGGTGGTGGTGGTACGTCCCCGCCCGCAGCCGGGACCGGGTCGGCACCCAGGCGCCGTCGTACTGTGGCCCGCCGAGGCCCGTCTGCGCCAGCCGGAGGAGCGGCACGAGTGCGCTGCCGTCGCCGAACACGATCGCCATCCGGAGTGCCACCCGACGGGTCGACGGCAGGTCCGCGCCGAAGAAGGCGTCCTCCCACGCGCGTGCCACCGAGACCGAGAAGCCCTCTCCGAGCTCGCCGGTCAGTTCGTCCTGTGGGCGGTCGTCGGCGTGCCGGTAGATCGTCGCGGTCGAGGCGTTCAGCCACAGCGGTGGCGGCTGCTCGGCGGTGCGGATGGCCTCGGCGAGCTCGAGCGTGGTGTCCACCCGGGAGCGCGTGATCTCGGCGCGGTTCCGGCGGCCGTACCGGCAGTTGACGCTCTTGCCCGCCATGTTCACGACGAGGGCTGCACCGTCGACGAGCTCGCGGATGCGCAGGGTGTTGCCCCACACCGCGTCACCGGTCCGGCCGACCGTGACGACCTGGTAGCCCTCTTCGGTGAAGGCATCGCGCAGGTACTGCCCCACGAACCCGCTCGCTCCCGCGATCACGACGCGGCCCTTCTGGTCGCTCATCTCATCCCCGTCCTGTGTCCGGCGCGATCTCGTACCGGAACGCCCCCTCGTACCGGTACAGCGTGCCGAGCACCGGTGCCGAGAGCACCAGGGACACGCGCTGCAGGTCCGCTTCGTCATCGAATCGTTCTGTGAGCGTCACACGTGGTGACAGGGCGGCCGGGCGCGGCCCGCTCAGCGGCGACGCGCCAGCGGCGCGCGGGCCGCGCCGAGCGAGCCTGCGAGCCCGGTCACCTCGCGGCCCAGCGCACGGAACGTCACGCGCGTGGAGACCAGGCGCAGGGCGCCCGCGTCCGGCCCGTGCGCGTCGACCTCCGCCCGGAGCCGGGCGCTGACGCGCCCGTGGCGACCGAGGTGGTCGACCAGGCCGTCCGGTTCGGCGGTGATGGCGTCCACCATCGTGCGGCTGCCGGAGCGGAACCGGAAGGTGCGGTGCGCGCGGACAGCGGGGTGAGCCTCCCGTCCGGCACGACCACGACGGACGTGAGCCGGCCGGTTCTCGACCGTGAAGGGGACGTCCCGTTCCCAGACCGGGAACATGACGGCATCGCGGGCGAACCAGGCGAGCAGCGGCCACAGCCACCGGCGCGGTGTGCCGACGACGTCGAACACCCCTTCACCGCGGCCGACGTGGCCCGGCGGGATCGCGCCGAAGTACGCCGACAGCCGCGGGTGCAACCGGGCCAGCACGTCGGATGGTGTGGACAGCTCGTAGGGCGACCGGGTCACGTCCCGATCCTGGCATGTCGTCGGTGCCGATCCCTACGATGTGGCACATGGGTCACGACCACGGAGCAGGGCACTCGCACGGGCACGCGTCCGAGCGCGCGCTGCTCATCGCGTTCTGCATCTCGGCGACGATCCTGCTGGCCGAGGTCGTCGGCGCCGTCGTCACGGGTTCCCTCGCGCTGCTGGTCGATGCCGGGCACATGGTCGTCGACACCGGTGGGCTCGGCATCGGACTCGTCGCGACGCGGCTCGCCCGCCGCAGCCCGACGACGCAGCGCACGTGGGGCTTCCAACGCGCCGAGGTGCTCGGTGCCACCGCCCAGGCGGCGATCCTGCTCGCGGTCGGCGTCTTCGTGATCATCTCCGCGATCCAACGGCTGTTCGTGCCCGCCGAGATCCACTCCGGACCGCTCCTCGTGTTCGGCATCATCGGACTCGTCGGCAACCTGGTGGCCTACGGCGTGCTGCTGCGGGCCTCGGGCGAGGGCTTCACCTCGCGCGCCGCCCGGCTCGAGGTCCTCAACGACACCCTCGGCTCGGTCGCCGTCATCGCCGCCGCGGTCGTGCTCATGCTCACCGGGTGGGAGCGTGCCGACTCGGTCGCTGCGATCCTCATCGGCCTGCTCATCCTGCCGCGGGCGATCCGGCTGTTGCGCGAGACCGCGAACGTGCTGCTCGAGTCCACGCCGCCGGGGCTCGACCTCGACGACGTGCGGGGCCACATCCTCGAGCTCGAGCACGTCATCGCCGTGCACGACCTGCACGCGACCCTGGTGGCGACGGGGGTCCCGAACCTGACCGCCCACGTGGTGGTGGACGACGAGTGCTTCTCGACGGCGCACGCTCCGCGGATCCTCGACGAGCTGCAGCAGTGCGTGGCGGAGCACTTCGACGTGCCCGTGGAGCACTCGACCTTCCAGCTGGAGCCCGCGTCGCACCGGCGGCACGAGCACGAGGTGCACGCGTAGGGGTGCGGGCGCGGGTCCGTCGCTGGTGCGGCGGGCCACACCCGTTCTGCGACGGTGCACGAGTCGATCGACGCGTGTTCTGCCGGAAGGTGCGCACGCATCCGTTGCGTGCGCATATTGCGACCGACCACGAGTCGATCGACGCGTGTTCTGTCGGAAGATGCGCACGCACGCACTCACGCCCGCGACCTCGACCGCGCCCGCGCCCGCGTCAGCAGTCGTCGGTGCGCGTCGGGTACGCGGTGATGACGCGGTCGGTGGTGGCCGAGACGATGACCTTCACGAACGGGTCCGCATCCGGGCGCGACCCGTCGTCGAACCGCACCGGTGCCGCGTAGCAGACCTTGCCGTCGCCGGCGTCGACCGGGAACCCCGCTCGCGGTGCGACCAGCGCCGTCTGAACGGCCGTCAGCATCGCGTCGTCCCAGTCGCGGGAGCCGTGGCCCGCGACGACCCCCTGCCAGTCGGCGGTGTGCCGCTGCCGGATGTGCTCGTAGCCCTGCGCCGACGTGCCGCACTGCAGGGTGACCCGCCCGAGCGCCGCGGTGTCGTACTGGGCGACGGCCGCCTGGGTCGTGGAGTCGCACCGCGCCAGGGTGGTGTCGCCGGGCAGGTCCGGCCCGGTGCGGGTGATCGTGACGGTGCCGTCGCCGGAAGCGGTTGCCGCGTCGCTCGGCGTCCCGGAGCTCGATCCGGTGCCGATGGTCGGGTCGTCCGCGCCCTGCCGCGCCGTCAGGAACAGCCCGCCGGCGAGGAGACCGGCGGCCACCACGGCCGCGATCCCCGTGATCACGGGACGGTTGCGGTTCTGGGGCACGCGCCCAGTATGCCGGGAGTGCGACCCTCACGACGGAACCAGGTTCCGGACCCGACACCGTGCGATCGCGTGGTGCGGTGTCCGGAACCTGGTTCCGGGATGCGACGGGCGGACGGGAGGCCCGCCCCGCGTCAGGCGCGCGCGGCCAGTCGGGTGCCGGCGAGGACGGCCAGGACGGCGACGAGCACCACGTACCCGATCAGGACGGGCAGGGTCGGGATCACCAGGAGCGCCGCCCCGACGGCCACGACCGGCACCGTCAGCCCGGCGTACGCGATGAGGAACGTGGCCGCGAGCACCCCGCCCCGACGCTCGGGACCGACCAGGGCTCCGGCGCTCGCGATGCTGGCCCGGAAGAGCAGCCCGACCCCGGCGCCCGCCACGACGCCACCGCCGATGAAGCCGGCGACCTGCAGCAGGACCGCGGCGACGGCGAGCACCGCCAGACCGCCGACCAGGAGCACCATGCCGAGTCGGATCTGCGTGCGCTGCGTGAGTCGGGCGAACACGATCTGCGAGACGGCACTCGCGGCGAACACCCCGAAGGTCGTCGCACCGGCCGCCAGTCGGTCGGTGACGTGGAAGGTGGTGCCCAGGAACGTCGGGGCGACCGAGGTGAAGAGCCCCTGGACCGCGAGGGCCGCGAACGCTGCGGCACCGGCTGCCCAGAACGCGGCGGCCTTGCCCTCCGGCGCCTGCATGCGCTGCGGGCGGTAGGGCACACGGGTCTCGGGGCGGGCGACGGTCTCCGGCACGACGAGGACGAGCACGAAGGCCACGGTCAGCGCGACGACGAACACGACGTACGGCACCATGAGCGGCGCTCCGACGAACTCGGCGAGCGCACCCCCGACGAGGGCGCCGAGCGACAGCCCGCCGAGGTTCACGGCACCGGCTGCGACGCTCGCGCCCTTCGCCGAGTCGGACGAACCGGTCGCACGGACCCGCAGCTCACCGAGGTGGGCGGTCGCCGTGGCGGTGAGCGTGCCGACGCCGAGGCCGGTCACGAGCCGCGCGACGATCAGGCCGGTGACGTCGTTCCAGACCAGGAACAGCACGGCGGCGACGAGCTCGAGGGCGATCGACACGAGGATCAACGGCTTCCGCCCGTGCACGTCGCTGAGGTGCCCGGCCAGGTACAGGGACCCGACGACCCCGACGCCGTACGCGGCGAAGATGATCGTGGTGGTGAACGTCGGGAAGCCGTCTCGTGCCTGGTAGATGACGTACAGCGGTGCGGGGACGGTCGCGAAGGCCATCACCGACAGGAACGCGAAGGCGACGGCCCAGAAGCCGAAGCCGTGGCGCCGACGGGTGTGCGCACGACGGCCACGGGGGGCCGGGACGCGGTCGCTCGCGGGAGCGCTTGGGGTGGCGGGGAGAGCGCCCGTCGGGGTGTCGGTCACGGTTGACATGCTCCGATGATCGCGCGCGCCGAGCATCGAGTCCAACGGATGCTCTTGATGCCGTCCATCGATCGGATCGATGATGGGGTGATGGAGACCCGCCTGCTCGAACAGTTCGTGACCGTCGCCGCCGAGGGCAGCGTGACCCGCGCGGCCGAACGGCTCTGGGCGGCGCAGTCCACGGTGTCGGCCGGGATCGCCTCGCTCGAGCGGACCTTCGGCGTGCGGCTGTTCGACCGCACCGGACGGCACCTCGTCCTCACGACCGCCGGCGAGGACCTGCTCCCACACGCCCGCGCCGTGCTGGAGTCGCTCGACCGGATGCGCGACCTGGCGACCGTGGACGACGCCGACCTGCGCGGACGGGTGCGGCTCGGCATCTTCACGAGCATGGACATCGTCGACCTGACCGGCGTGCTGCAGCGGTTCCGGCGGCGGCACCCGCTCGTCACCGTGGAGCTCATGACCTCGCCGTCCGGCACGACCGGGCTCGTGCAGGACCTCGTCGCCGGGCGCCTCGACCTCGCGTACACGGGGCTACCGACGGTGCCGGCCGGTGTGGTGGTCGAACCATTGCGCGAGATGCCGTTCCGGGTCTTCACGGCGTCGGACCACCCGTTGGCGAGGCGCGCCTCGGTGTCGCTCGCCGAGCTCGCGGACGAGCCCTTCGTCGACACCGCGCACGGGTTCGGCAACCGGATCATCCTGGACGGCGCACTCGAACGGCTCGGGATCCGGCGGCGGATCGTCGCCGAGATGAACGACATGCCCGCGGTGATCCGGTTCGCTTCGGCGGGGCTGGGGGTCGGGGTCGTGCCGGACTCCGGGGTGCGGCACGACGGCGCGGTCTTCGAGCTCGAGGACGCGGTCGAACCGCTCCGCATCGGCCTGGCGATCCGCACGAGTCCGGAGCCGAACCGTGCCGTCCGGACGCTCGCGCGCGACCTCGTCGCCGCGCGCGTCGTGTGACGCGGCGCCGGTTGGTGGGTCCCACCGACGGACGGGAGGCGCGGGGCGGGTCCGCCACGGGCCTCCCGGCCGTCAGTCCCCCCAGATCGTCGCGATGAGAGCGGGCAGGAGCCCGTCGGTCGGGACGTTGGTCTGCTCGATGGTGATCCAGGTGTCACCTCGGGCGAAGTACGTGTACGCCTTCTCCACGCCGTAGGGCTCCACGATCCCGCGGGACTGGCAGAACGTCCCGCCGTCGCGCTCGGTGCACGTCCCCCCGCCGTCGTGCGCCGGGAACTCGTCGATCTCCTGCTGGATGGCGGCCTCGGTGGCGGTCCCGACCCGGACCTCGATCCCCGAGACGTCCGCGCGCGGGTCACGCCACGTGCAGGAGACCTTCGACTCGACGCCTGCCGGGTCCTGGCCGTCGGGGACCCGATCGGTTCCCGACGGCGGATCGGCCTGCGTCAACGGAGTGTCCCCGAAGAAGCGGCTGTAGTCGGCTGCCGAGACGAGCGCGCGACAGTCCGTCGGTATCGTCGCCACGTCCACCGGGGCGCTCGGGGTCGACGTCGGGGTCGGTGCGCCGGTGATCGGCGCGGAGCTCGGGGTCGTCGCGGTGGGCGAGGGCTCGGGCGCCTGCGTCTGGGTGGGCGCGGCGACCGGGGTGTCCTGCTGGGAGAGCGTCAGGGCGACGGCTCCGGTCGCGGTGCCCACGGCCAGGAGCGCCACGACACCGATGACGATGCCGGATCGGCCACGACCCCGCCTCGCCCGCGGGGTGGCGCGCTCGAGGACGTTCTGCTTCATCGAGACGAGCATGCGCTGCAGGTCGTCTCCCTCGGGAGGTTCAGTGTTCATCGTGCGTCACCACCTTCTTGAGTCGGCGTCGGCTGCGGGAGACCCGCTGCGTGACCGCTCCGACACTGAGTCCGAGCATCTCGGCGGCCTCGGCGTACGAGTACCCCTCGAGCAGGCAGAGCTCGCAGATGCGGCGGTCGGTGGCGGGGAGTGCGGCGATCTCGTCGCGGACCCAGCGCAGGAGGTCACGGGCCTCGTCCTGGTCGGTGGGAGCGGCCAGGTGTTCGGGCAGCTCGTCAGCGCGCCGACGCGCCTGCTTCCGGCCGGTGTTGAAGGCGTGGTTCCGGCAGACGACGAGCAGCCACGGCAACACGGTGTCCGCCGGGAGCTCGAGCGTCACCGCCCGCTGCCAGAGCGTCAGGAACGTGTCCTGCACGATCTCCTCGACGTCGGACCGGTCGTCGACGAGTGCCCAGGCGTACCGGGTGAGCGTGGCGGCGTAGCGGTCGAACACCCGTGCGAGCGCACCGGTGTCCCCCTGCGCGATCGCACGGACGAGTCCTTCGTCCGTGTCGGTGCCGGTCGTCACGTCCACATCCCACCTCCTTCACCCAGAGGTGTCGGCAGGACCCACGATCCTGACAGGACCGTGGCGGAAACGTGATCCCGGGCGTGTCCGGACCGCGGTGCGATCGACCGCGCCCGATGCGGATCAGTGGAAGTCGTCGCCCTCGCCCTCGCCGGGCGCTTTGTGCCCGCCGAGCATGTCGTTGTCGTCCTGGTCGCTGGTCGACGCGAGCTGGAGCATCGCGAGCACGACGACCACCACGATGAACGCGACGCCGAGGAAGATCACGGCCAGCTGCAGTTCCCGCGTCGAGAACAGCACGACGAGCCCGGTGAACACCGCGATGATCGCGGAGATCCCGAGGAGCTCGACCGGGCGCAGACGGTCACGACGGCTGGGGGTGGTCATGCGTGTGGTGCTCCGTCCGGGGCGACGGCCGGCGTGGCCGTGCCCCACTTGTGCGAGAGGCCGGCGATCACGTGGAAGACCGCCGTGATGGCGAGGTAGGCGCCGAGCAGGCCGACCAGGACGATCGAGGCGTCCAGCGTGCCGGTGACCTGCTCCACCCCACCGAGCTGCTGCGAGTAGTCCGGCGGGGTGATGAGGAACGCGATCGCGAGCAGCAGGGTGAGTGCGCCGATCGTGGTCCAGTCCCGCGCGAAGGGGGAACGACGACGAGCCCGCAGCCCTTGTGCCAGCTCGAGGGCCCCGGTGAGCACCGCGAAGGCGACGATGACCGAGATGAACGCCGGCAGCCCGAGACCGTTGCCGGCGAACCCGGCGACCGCGGCGAGCAGGGTGATGACGGCCTGCAGCAACGTGGTGCGGCGGGACCGACCGTCGAGCGGGAGCCGCGCGACGCCCGCCCACAGGAGCACGAGTCCTTCGACCAACGCGAAGCCGGCGAACAGCAGCAGGCCGTAGCCGGCGGCGTGGTTCGTCGAGAAGGTGATGACGAGCGCGACGACCGCGGCGGGCACGGCCCGGAGGATCGGGATCGGCCAGTACCGCGCGCGTTGGGTCGCCTCGTTCACGGTGGTGGCGTCGTCCACGGTGTCGGACACGGGACCTCTTTCAGGCATGCGGATCGTGAGATCGATCCTACCGCCGCGGTGGCAGCCGACCGACCGCCGGGGGTTCCGCAGCACTGAGGATGCTCGAATGCGCGGCCGGGGTGGCGTCGCCCGAGCGACGCCACCCCGGCACCGGATCAGGACCGCCGCTGCTCGTCCGTCACCACCGACTGCCGTCCACGCCGACGAGCGAGCCACCAGCACGTCGAACCGGCCGCGACGACCACCGCGGCGAGCGCGGCGAGCAGCCCGAGGTCGTCGACGCCGGTGTAGGCGAGGGCGCCGCGTGCAGCCTGCGGTCCCGCGTCGGCGACCGGGCCACGGAGATCCCGGTCGCCGGCGCCGTCGCCACCGCTGGGCGCATCGGGCACCGATGCCTCGTCGTCGGGTCCGGGCGCCGGGGACGGGGACGGGCTCGGCGCGGGACCGTCGTCGTCCTGCTCGACGACGATCGCGACCTCGGTCGACGGGTCGCCGCCGTCCGGGTCCGTCGGGGAGGTCGCCGTGGCCACGTTCACCACGTCGGACCCGTCCCCCTGGTACTCCGGGTCGAGGACTGCACGGAGCCGGAAGTCGTGGGTCTCCCCCACGGCGAGCGCCACGTCGGACCGGCAGGTCACCCGCTGCCCCTCGGCCGTGCAGCCGTCGTCGGACCCGACGAAGCGCATCGCCTCGGGCAGGTCGTCCACCGCGCCGATCTGCTGGGCGACCGACGGTCCGCGGTTCCGTGCGGTCACGGTGTACTCCACCTCGTCGCCGGGTTCGACGGTGGACGGCGACACCGTCTTGTCCGTCTCGACGTGGGCGACGACCGGCGGCGTGGTGACGGTCGTGCTCGCCCGCGAGGTGTTGTCGGACTCGTTCGTGTCGGACAACGACGTCGGTGGTGCGATGGTGGCGACGCTCTCGACCGGCCCCTCGACGCCGTCGGCGATCCGCCCCTCGACCGTCACCACCGCCGAACCACCGCGGGGCAGGTCGAGGTCGGTCGCCACGTCGCCCTGCCCGGACGGGGTGGCGCAGCCGGAGCCCTCCGCCGCCTCGCACGTCCAGGAAGCGCCCTCGATCGCGTCCGGGACGTCAACCTGCAGCGGGCTGGGGTCGGCGCCGTTCGGTCCGGGGTTTTGCGCCGTGACGGTGTACCGGACGGGCGCTCCGGCGACGGCGGTGGCGGGCAGGTCGTGCTCGACGGACAGGTCGGCGGGCTTCCACACCCTGAGGGCATCGACCTCGTGGTTGTTCACGTGGCTGCCGGTGGCCCCGGCGAACCCGAGGCGGAGGGTGCTCGGCAGCGGTGCCTGGTCGTCCCCGTGCAGGGGGACCGCGTCGAGCACGGTGCGCATCGTCGAACCGACCTGCAGCCGGACGGTCATCGAGAGCTCGCCGGCGTCCCCCGGCAGCAGGGTGATGCGCACCGTGCGCGGCGTCGACCCGTTCGTCACCGTGCCGCCGGGAGCGGGAGCCCCAGCGACGTACCGGTAGCCCTCGATCCCGTTGCCGGAGCCGCGGACGACGACGTGGTCCGGCTGGGCTCCCGGCCCGGAGGCGTTGATGCGCGACGAGAAGTTGCCGTAGTGGTCGATCGCGATCTCGGCGAAGCCGCCGGGCACCCCCGGCAGGTCGCACAGCCGCCCGCCGCCCTCGGTGGCCTCCTTGCGGCAGGCGTACCCGAGCCCGGCACCGAACGACCCCACGCCCTGCGCCGCCGCACCGTCGGCGAGGTACAGCAGCAGGCCGTCGGCCCCGGGGTCGTCCTTCGCGGTGTGCATCGCGTAGGTGAACTCGATCTCGAGCCCGGTGTCCGAGGGGAACGTGTCGTTCGTCGACCAGGCGCCGGCCTGGTTGCGGACGTCCGCGGTCAGCCGGAGTCGTCCGCCGGAGACCGCGGCGTCACCGTGCAGGGCGCCGCCGGACGCACTGGAGAACTGGTTGACGTAGGGGAAGTCGAGCGTCGCCGCACTCGACCCCGTGGGCAGGATCGTCGGTGCCGCGAGCACGGCGAGCGCGGTCAACGCGGTGCACGCCGCCGCGAGGCGACGGGCCACCCGCGACCGGACCGGACGTGGGACGGATGCTGGAGCAGTGGGTTCTGTCATGCCCCGATCGTCGCGATCCGCGACGTCACCGCACGTCGGCCGCGACCCGACCTGTGGAACGCGGCCCCGGGCCTCCTGGCTGTGGAGGAACGACGACCGGAACCGGTCCGCTCAGGCCAACCACACCGTCGTCTCACCCGGCAGCGTGCCTGCCGCGGAGCCGGGCAGCGAGCCGGGCAGCGGCCCGGACGCGACCACGACGTCTCCCGACGGCATCGGCACCGGCGTCGTGCCGAAGTTCGTGACCGACCGCCACCCGTCATGCCGGGCGAAGGCCACGACGCCGTCGGCGGAGTCCAGCCAGGTGAGCTCCTCACCCTGCTGCAGGCGGCGACGCGCGTCGAGCGCGGCCCGGTACAGCGAAAGCGTCGATGCCGGATCGCCGTCCTCCGCCTCGACCGACGACGCTCCGAAGTCCGCCGGCTGCGGCAGCAGCGGCGCGACGTCGCCGAAGCCGAACGACGGCCCGGAGGTCGTCCACGGGATCGGCACGCGGCAGCCGTCCCGTCCCTTCACGGTGTGTCCCGAGCGGATCCACTTCGGGTCCTGCAGCTGGTCACGCGGGATCGCGGCGGCTTCGTGCAGGCCGAGTTCCTCGCCCTGGTAGACGTACGACGACCCGGGCAGCGCGAGCATCAGCAGGGTCGCGGCGCGGGCACGGCGGAGGCCCCGCTCGCGGTCGAGCTCGGGCGTGGTGCCGTCCGTCAGCAGCCAGGCGTCGGTGTCGGTGTGGTCCGGCAGGCCGTACCGGCTGGCGTGCCGCACGACGTCGTGATTCGACAGCACCCAGGTGCTCGACGCACCGGACTGCTCGGACGCCGCCAGGTTCCGCTCGATGATGCTCCGGAACGCAGCGGATTCGAACGGCGCCTCGAGCAGGTCGAAGTTGAACGCCTGCCCGAGTTCGGTGGGCCGGGCGTACAGGACGCGTCGCGGTGCCGGTGCCCAGGCCTCGGCGACTGCGGCACGGGGCGGGTCGTACTCGTCGAGCACGGTGCGCCAGGACGCGAAGACCTCGTGCACCTCGTCGCGGTCGTACAGCGGGTCGGAGCCGTCGAGCGGCAGCGCGTGCTCGTTCGACGGGCGGTACGGCGTCGACAGGTCCTTCGCCAGGCCGTGTGCGACGTCGACCCGGAACCCGTCGACCCCGCGGTCCGACCAGAAGCGCAGCGTGTCCTCGAAATCCGCACGGACCTCAGGGTTGGACCAGTCCAGGTCCGGCTGCTCGGGCGCGAACAGGTGCAGGTACCACTGGCCGTCGGGGACCCTCGTCCAGGCGCTTCCGCCGAAGTTCGACACCCAGTCGCTCGGCGGCAGTTCCCCGGCGGTGCCGCTTCCGTCGCGGAAGACGTACCGCGCCCGTTCCGGCGAGCCCGGCGCGGATGCGAGCGCCGCCCGGAACCACTCGTGCTCGTCCGAGGTGTGGTTCGGCACGATGTCCACGATCACCCGCAGGTCGTGCTCGTGCGCGGACCGGAGCAGGGCATCCAGGTCCTCGAGCGAGCCGAGTCGTGGATCGACCGCCCGGTAGTCGGCCACGTCGTACCCGCCGTCGGCGAGGGGCGACGGGAAGAACGGCGAGAGCCAGAGGGCGTCGACGCCGAGCGCGGCCAGGTAGGGCACGCGGCTGGTGATGCCCGCGACGTCGCCCAGGCCGTCGGCGTTCGAGTCCGCGAAGCTGCGTGGGTAGACCTGGTAGACGACGGCGTCGCGCCACCAGTCCGGGTTCGTCGTGCGGGGTGTGCTGGCCGGCGTCCGAAGCGTGCTCACGTCGCCACCGTACCCAGCGGTCTGGGAATAGCACGCCGTAGGCTCGGATTGGTTGTCGCAGACACCTTTCCGTCCCAGAACAACGTCTCGAACCAGAAGGATCACCATGACGAACGTCCTCGCACTCGTCGGCAGCCTCCGCGCCGACTCCATCAACCGCAAGCTCGCCGAGGCCGCGGCGCACCACGCGCCGGAGGGCATCGAGGTCACCACGTTCGACGGCATCGTCGACCTGCCGTTCTACAACGAGGACATCGACGGCGACACCCCGCCGGCCGCAGCGGTCGCCTTCCGCGACGCGATCGCCGCCGCGGACGCCGTCCTGCTCGTCACCCCCGAGTACAACGGCACGATCCCGGCCGTGCTGAAGAACGCCCTCGACTGGGCATCGCGTCCGTTCGGCGCCTCGCCGCTGTCCGGCAAGCCTCTCGCCGCCATCGGTTCCGCGTTCGGGCAGTACGGCGGCGTGTGGGCCCACGACGACGCCCGCAAGGTCGCCGGCATCGCCGGCGCGAAGGTCCTCGAGGACGTCAAGGTCGCGATCCCGCAGTCGGTCGTCCGCTTCGCGGAGACGCACCCGCGCGAGGACGCCGAGGTCACCTCGCTCGTCCAGGGCGCGCTCAACGCACTCGCCGACGCCTCGACCGAGCAGGCCGCCGCGTAGCGCGAACGGGTGCGGTCGACCGCACCACAGGACGGACGGGAGGCCCGTGGCGACCCCGCCACGGGCCTCCCGTCCTGCACGCGGGAACGAAGCAGGCGCACCCACAGGAAGTCGCTAGACGGCCTCCATACGAGACGGACTAGCCTGTGGCAATGGCAACGCAGGAGATCACCGAGGCGTCCGGGTACTGGTTCCCCGACGACGACGCGACCCAGCGCGGGGTCGCCGTGCTCAACGCCCTGCGTCGCTACCGGGCCGCCGAGACCGCGATGCGCCGCCGCACCCGCGATTCGATGGGCATGGGCGAGACCGACCTGCTCGCCGTGCGCTTCCTGCTGCAGTCGCAGCGTTCGGGCCGCAGCATCAGCCCGAAGGACCTCGCCGCCTACCTCAAGATCTCGTCGGCCTCGACCACGATCCTGATCGACCGCCTGGTGAAGTCGAACCACGTGCGCCGCGACCCGCACCCCACCGACCGTCGAGCGCTCGTGATCACCCCGACGACCGAGACCGACGACGAGGTCCGCGCGACCCTCGGCATCATGCACCGCCGGATGATGTCGATCGCCGAGGGACTGCCAGCGGACGAGGCGCGCATCGTGGCGTCGTTCCTCGAGCAGATGCGCGGCGCCGTCGACCAGGTCGACCCGGCACCGGCCCACTGACCGGCGCGAACACACCCGGTGTAACGCCCGGGGGACAGTGCGGTTCCGTGCGCACTGAGAGTGGTCTCGGCCGCACCGCGTAGACCGGAAGGGTCACCGACGCGAAAGGAGCCACCACCATGCACGCTTCGGACAAGATGGCCAAGAACCTCCAGGCGGTCCTCGTGGACCTCATCGACCTGCACCTCCAGGGCAAGCAGGCCCACTGGAACATCCTCGGCACGAACTTCCGCGACCTGCACCTGCAGCTCGACGAGATCGTCGACGCCGCACGCGAGTTCGCCGACGACACGGCGGAGCGCATGCGCGCCCTGTACGCCGTGCCGGACGGACGCTCGAGCACGGTCGCTGCGTCGAGCCACCTCGACCAGTTCCCCGAGGGCGAGATCACCACGCACGACGCGATCGACCAGGTGACGCTCCGCCTCTACCAGGCGACCGGCACCATGCGCGACGTCCACGACGAGGTCGACGACGAGGACCCGACGACCGCGGACCTGCTCCACGGCTTCATCGAGCGCCTCGAGCAGCTCGCGTGGATGGTCTCCGCCGAGAACCGCGCGCCGAGCACGCCGCTGGCCTCCGCCACGACGCCTGCCGTCGCCGACGCGTCGGCGCACGCCTAGGGGACCGAGTGGACCTCGGCATCCAGGGCAAGACCGCGCTCGTCTTCGGTGCCGACTCCGGCATCGGCTGGAACACGGCTCGCATCCTCCTGGCGGAGGGTGCGACCGTGGTCGTGAGCGACCTCGACCAGGCGCAGCTCGACAACAGCGCCGACCAGCTCGAGGCACCGCTCGGCAAGCTGCACGCGTTCGCGGCCGACGTCACGAGCGCGGCGAGCCTGGCGGACCTGCACGGCAAGGTGCGGGACGCCGTCGGCGCGATCGACATCCTGGTGCAGTCCTCGGGCGTCACCGGCGCCCAGGGACTGTTCCACGAGATCGACGAGCAGGGTTGGGCCGACACCATCGACGTGGACCTGATGGGTCCTGTCCGCATCACGCGCGAGTTCATCGGCGACCTGCGGCAGGGCGGGTGGGGCCGGATCGTGTACCTCGTGTCCGAGGACGCCTCGCAGCCCTACGACGACGAACTGCCCTACTGCGCCGCGAAGGCCGGGGTCCTGTCGTTCGCGAAGGGCCTGTCGCGCACCTACGCGCAGGAGGGCGTGCTCGTGAACACCGTCAGCCCCGCGTTCATCCACACGCCCATGACGGACGCGATGATGAACAAGCGGGCGAAGGAGACGAACCAGAGCTTCGACGACGCGATCACGAGCTTCCTCGACGAGGAACGTCCGTACATGGAGCTGAAGCGCCGCGGTGAGCCGGAAGAGGTCGCGAACGTCATCGCGTTCCTCTGCTCCGACCTCGCGAGCTTCGTCAACGGCTCCAACTACCGGGTCGACTCCGGCTCGGTCGCCACGATCTGACGCCGGGAGGCACCGTGACCGACTACCGATACCTCATCATCGGCGGCGGGATGGTCGCCGACGCCGCCGCCCGCGGTGTCCGCGAGCTCGACGCCGACGGCACGATCGGCATCCTCAGCGAGGACGTCGACCGCCCCTACGCCCGCCCGGCCCTGTCGAAGAAGCTGTGGACCGACCCGGACTTCAGCTGGGACGAGAAGGTCGACCTGCACACCGAGGAGACCGGGGCGTCGTTCGTCCTCGGCACCGCGGTGACGGGGATCGACCGTGCATCGAAGACCGTGACCACGGCCGACGGCCAGACCCACGGCTACGAGCGGCTGCTCATCGCGACCGGCGGCAAGCCCCGCGGGCTGCCGGGCCTCGAGCCCTCCGACCGGGTGCTCGACTACCGCAGCGCCGACGACTACCGGAAGCTCCGCGAGCTCGCCGACGCCGGGGCGCACGTGGTCGTCGTCGGTGGCGGCTACATCGGCCAGGAGATCACCGCGGGGGTCGTGCAGAACGGCGCCCGCGTCACCCTGGTCGACCCCGACGACATCGTGGGCGGCCGGATGTTCCCGGACGACCTCGCGCGCGCGTTCCAACAGCGCTTCGTCGACGCCGGCGTGGACCTCCGACTCGGACGCCGGGTCGAGTCCGGCACGCAGACGGCCGACGGGGTCACGCTCACGCTCGACGACGGCTCCGTGCTCGAAGCAGACGCCGTGGTCGCCGGACTCGGCATCGAGCCCGCCACCCAGCTCGCCGCCGACGCCGGTCTGACCGTGCGCGACGGCATCGTGGTCTCGTCGACGCTGCTCACCGACGACGACTCGGTCTTCGCGGCCGGCGACGTCGCCGAGTACCCGGACCGGATCCTCGGGACCCGCCGGGTCGAGCACGTCGACAACGCGCAGCAGCAGGGTCGACAGGCCGGCCGGAACCTCGCCGACGCCGACGAGACCTACGACCACACGCCGATGTTCTACTCCGACGTCTTCGACATGGGGTACGAAGCGGTGGGGCAGGTCTCCACGAAGCTCCGCACCGTCGAGGACTGGCAGGACCCGACCGTCACCGGCGTCGTCTACTACCTGGACGACGACGACACGGTGCGCGGCGTGCTGCTCTGGAACGTGTGGGACAAGACCGACGAGGCCCGCAAGGTCCTCGCCGAGGCGAACTCCCTGACGTCGGACATGCTGCCGGGCCGCATCACGGCCTGACCGGCGCACGGGTCGCCCTGGACGCGACCGACGGGAGGCCCGGTGCCGGTTCTCGGAACCGGCACCGGGCCTCCTGTGCGTCGCGTGCAGTGCCCGGTGTCAGCGGTTCGGGTCGGCCTCGGGTGCGACGGCGTCGACGACCGCTCTGCGGTCGGCGGGGTCGACCGGCAGGTCGTCCCCGTCGGCCATCGCGACCGCGTGGGCGGACTTCGCCGCCTCGAGCGTCTCGTCGTCGTTCTTCGCCATGCCGACGAGTTCGACGAAGCGCGACTTCACGAGCATCCACGCCTCGCTCGGACTCAGGCGCGACAGGTCGGACGCCGTCGAGTCGTCGCGCACCCGCTGCAGCGAACCGACCCCGCGGTCCGGCAGCCGGTGGTCGACGTGCGCGACCGCCAGCTGCGCGACCGCGTCGGCCTGGGCGTGCATCACGGAGTGGGCGCCGTCGACGACCTCGCGCAGCACCGCGTAGGGGAACACCCGGGCGAGCCGGCGGATCCAGTCCCTCGGGACCATCGCATCGTGCTCGCCGCGGACGATGAGGGTGCGCGCCCGCACGTGGGCCGCGCGCTCCTCGATCGGGAACGCGATCATCCGGGGCAGCACCTTCGAGAACCAGTGCCATCCGCACAGCGCGTACGCCGTGATGCCGTGCCACCGGACCGCCGAAGGCTCGTGCAGGGTCGACCGCAGGAACCGGAACGCGGACTGGCGAACCGTGCGCGCGTGCGAGTCGACGACCGGGCTGATGAGCACGAGGTCCGAGATCTCCGGGTGACGCGCCGCGACCTCGGTCACGACCTGGGTGCCCATCGAGTGGCCGACCAGGACCGGGTCGACCAGGCCGAGGTCGTCGATGACCTTCTCGACGGCGTCGGCGTACCGCTCGATCGAGACCTTTCCGCGGAACCGGGGAACGCCCGCGAAGCCGGGCAGGTCGAGGGCGTGCACCGGGCCGTTCTCGTTGAGGTGCGGGGCGAGCCGCTCGTAGTAGGTGGCCGCGATGCCGAGGCCGGCGACGAGCAGGAAGGCGCGCTCCCCCGGCTCGCCGATCGAACTCACGCGGACGTACGTGCCGTCGACCGCGACCCGGTCCACCTCGACGGTGACGTCGGCGTCCTCGGCCTCCGCGAGTTCGCCGGCCGGGTCCGGGGTGGCTGCCGTGCGCTCGTCGTTCACGTGGGTCTCCTCGGGTCGGGCGAGCGCCCACGATACCCGCGGACACCGCCGCAGCGTGCGCTCCCGCCCGGTCAGCCGCTGAAGGTGTTCGCGGGGAACCCGTGCACCCGCGTCGGCACCGCCAGGATCGCCCCCGAGGACGGGTGCTGCTCGAGCTGTTCCTCGGTGAGGTTCTCCCGTGCCGAGGCGACGAACAGCGTCGACATGTCGGGGCCGCCGAAGGCCACCGACGTCACGTTCGGGGTGGGCAGCTCCACGGTCTCGAGGTGCGACCCATCGGGGCCGTACCGCTCCACCCGGCCGCCGCCGTAGACCGCACTCCACGAGCAGCCCTCGTCATCGCGGACCAGGCCGTCGTGGGCGTGGCCGACGACGAAGGGTTCGAGCTCGCCGAGTTCGCCGTCCGGACCGTACGACCCACGGTAGATCGTCGACACACTCGTGTCGGTGACGTACATCACGGTGCCGTCGTCCGACCACTCGAAGCCGTTCGTCACGCCGAAGCCGCCACGGAGCAGTCGCGTCGTGCCGTCCGCCTCGACCGAGTACAGCGCCCCGTCCGGCTCGCCCGTCGTCAGGTTCATGCTGCCGACCAGGAACCGGCCGAACGGGTCGCACTTGCCCTCGTTGAACCGGAGCCCGGCCGTGGCGTGCTCGACGCGGGTGAGTTCACGCTCGACCACCCCGTGCTCGTCCGTCACGACGACGGTGTCCCCGAGCGCTGCGACGAAGCCACCGGAGGCCCGCGGCTGGAAGCTCGCGAGCGGCGGCGGGAGCGGGACCGTCGACACCACGGTGCCGTCGGACTGCGCGGTGACGAGGGTGCCGAGGGTGATGTCGGTCCAGCGGAGGAGCTGCGCCGACGGGTCCCACACGATGCTCTCGGCGAGGACCGCCCGGGCGTCGGAGAAGACGGTCACGGGCCCGGTCGTCGCGCTGGTGCTCATCGGACCGGTCTACCGGCGCCGGCTCCGTGCTCCCTCAGCCGGGCGCGCTGCCCACCAGTTCACGCGCTGGGCGACACCTCACGGGACCGCGGGCGCGTGGAGTGTCGCCTGGCACGAAAGTCCGCAGGCCCCGCTTCGATCAGAGGCGGGCGTACCGCGCGCGGAAGAAGCTGTAGACGCCGAAGGCGAGGAACCCGATGCCGATCGCGACCAGGACGAACACGCCACCGGGCATCGAGCGCACGGCGTCGAACGCCGCGTCGAGGCCCGTCGCCTGCTCCGGGTCGCTCCGCAGTCCGGCCACACCGATGAGCACACCGACGATGACCACGGCGATGCCCTTGCCGACGTACCCGACGACCCCGAGCACCGTGACCACCCGGTCGAGCGTCCCGGACGGTCGGGTGATCTGCTTCCGGAACGTCCGCCGACACCCGATGACCACGAGCCCGATGCCGACCGCGACCGCGATCGCGCCGGCGAGGAGCAGCACGAACACCCCGCCGGGCGTCGCGAGGGTCTTCGCTGCGGCACTCTGCGACGAGCTGCTGGAACTCGACCCGGCGCCGAGGGCGTACGACGCCGACGAGTACGCGATGATGCCGTAGACCACGGCCTTCGCGACGTCCTTCGCCCGGGCGAGCCACCCACGCGTGCTGTCCGACCGGCCGCCGACGACGGCCTCGACGATCAGCCGCACGGTGAGTGCTGCCGTGCCGATCGCGATCAGCCAGAGCAGGAAGACCCCGCCCGGCACGGCAGCGATCTGCTGCAGTGCTCCGGACTGGTCCGTCTCACCGCCGGAGGACGCGTTGCCGATGCCGAGCAGGATCGCGAGGTACCCGATCAGCAGGTGGACGATGCCGCTGCCGACGAAGCCGGCGCGAGCGGTCAGCTCGAACCAGCGGCTGTCCGCCGCTCGTCGGACCTGTCGTCCGGTCTCCCGTGCTGCGTGCTCTGCTGTGTCGCTCATCCGGTCAAGCGTGCCCGACGCGGGCCGGTCTGTCCGGGCCGCGCCGGGCAGTGGACGCGGACCGACGTCGGACGGGCGGCGCGGGGGCGGGCTGCACCCGCGCCTCCCGTCAGTCGCCCTTCACGTTGACGACCTGCCGCAGCGTGTGCCGGATCGACACGAGGTCCGACGCATCCGCCATGACCTGGTCGATCGGCTTGTACGCGCCCGGGATCTCGTCGAGGAACGCGTCGGTGTCGCGGTACTCGATGCCGACCATCGCCTCCCGCAGCTGGTCGTGGGTGAAGGTCCGCCGTGCCGCGCTCCGCGAGAACAGCCGGCCGGCTCCGTGCGGCGACGACTCGAGCGACGGCTTGTTGCCGAGGCCCTCGACGACGTACGACGCCGTGCCCATCGACCCGGGGATCAGGCCGGCCTGACCTGCCGTCGCCTGGATCGCACCCTTGCGGGACACCCACACGGACTTCCCCCAGTGCGTCTCGCGCTGCGTGAAGTTGTGGTGGCAGTTGATCCGCTCCTGCTCGTCGACGGGGGTACCGACGACCTCGGACAGCTGCCGCACGACGCGGTCCATCATCTCCTCGCGGTTGAGCAGGGCGAAGTGCTGTGCCCACCGCAGCTCGGCGATGTACCGGTCGAACTCCGGCGTGCCCTCGACCAGGTAGGCGAGGTCGGGGTCCGCCAGCTGGATCCACCAGCGCTCCATCAGCCGCTTGGCGACCGTGATGTGCCGCTGCGCGATCTTGTTGCCGACGCCCCGCGATCCGGAGTGCAGGAAGAGCCAGACCCGGTCCTGCTCGTCGAGGGAGACCTCGATGAAGTGGTTCCCGGAGCCGAGCGTGCCGAGCTGGTTGCGCCAGCCGCCGTGCGCCTGTGCGGGGTCGAACCCGGCGGCGTCGGCCATCGCCTCGAGCTCGGCGATCCGCGGCGCGGCGGTCGCGACGATCTTGCGGTTCGACGCGCCGGCCGACAGCGGGATCGCGCGCTCGATCTGCTCGCGCAGCTCCTGCAGGTCGTCGGGCAGGTCGGCCTCGGTGAACTGGGTCCGGACCGCGATCATGCCGCAGCCGATGTCGACGCCGACGGCAGCCGGCATGACCGCGCCGAGGGTCGGGATGACGGAACCGACGGTGGCGCCGAGGCCGAGGTGGGCGTCCGGCATCAGGGCCAGGTGCGGGAACACGAACGGCATGCGTGCGGTCGTGCGGGCCTGCTGCTCGGTGTTGTCCTCGAGCATCGAGGCCCAACTCAGCAGTCGGTCGTTGATCTTCTTCATTGCTTCGTCTCGCTTTCAGGACGGTCGTCTGGACGGTCGTCTGGACGGTCTTCGATGACGGTCCGGGACGGTGTCCGGCCTGCGCTCCGGGCGACGTCGAGCGCGACGTGGCGAGGATGAGCAGGACGACGAACGCCCCGGGCCGGGTGGGCACGGGGCGTCGTGGGACGTTCCGTGCCTACGCGGGATAGCGGAGGGACCACTGCCGCTGCGGTTCGGGCAGCACGGCGGTCGCGTCGAGCTGGAGCTCGACGCGTTCCTCGTTGTGCTGCACGGCGCGCATGCGCGGTCCTTCCGGTGTGCCCGGGACGGGCGTTCCTGCCGGCGGCGTTGGTGCCGCTGGCGTTCCTGCCGGCGGCGTTGGTGCCGCTGGCGTTCCTGCCGTTGGGCAGGAGAGCGACAGTAGTGCGACACGCCCGGGATGCGCAACTCACCCGGGTGTGTCGCGTTTCGTCCGCGGCCGGGCGCGGCCCGCTCAGCGGCGACGCGAAGCGTTGCGCGGGCCGCGCCGACCGAGCCTGCGAGGGAGGGCGTCCCGCGTCCTCCACAGCGGGGTACGTCCGCCTGATGGTCGCGCCTCGGGCGCGGGCAGTCTGGGTGCATGACGGAGCGCACCGAAGACACCCTCGACGCGGTCGACACCCACGCACGCACCGACGGCTACGCCCCGCTCCGCACCTACGGAGCGATCGGCGATGGTCGGACCGTCGCGCTCATCGCCCGCGACGGGCAGATCGACTGGCTGCCGATCCCCTCGATGGACTCACCGCCCGTGTTCGCGGA
The DNA here is from genome assembly GCF_004365375.1 of Curtobacterium sp. PhB25. Lineage (NCBI taxonomy): Bacteria > Bacillati > Actinomycetota > Actinomycetes > Micrococcales > Microbacteriaceae > Curtobacterium > Curtobacterium sp. PhB25. The sequence goes on from NZ_SODR01000007.1 coordinate 231,646, forward strand.
GATCCTCGACGCCGAACACGGCGGCCACGTGGCGCTCCGCCCGGTGGACCGATCGGCCGAGGTCACCCGCGAGTACCTGCCCGGCACCAACGTGCTCGTCACCACGTGGACGACACCGTCCGGGCGGGCGACGGTGACGGACGCGATGGTCACCGGTGTCGCCGGCCGCCTGCCGTGGGCCGAGGTCGCGCGCTGCGTCCAAGGGGTCAACGGGTCCGTGGAGTTCGAGTGGGCCGTGGTGCCCGGCACCCTGCTGAACACCGCTGAACCGAAGCGCCTCGACACCGCGAACGGTGCCGTCATCGGCATCGACGGCATCACGATCGCGATCGTCGAGCAGGGGTTCGACCCGGTGCACGACGACGGCCCGCGCTTCTCCGGTCGGTTCACCACCGGCGACGGATCGAAGCACATCCTGACCATCGTCGGCACGCACGACGAGCCGATCTTCATGCCGCGGCCGGAGAGCGCACTCGCCGCGATGGACCGCACGATCGACAACTGGGCGACCTGGTCGAAGGAGTTCTCCTACGACGGCCCCTGGGCCGAAGCGGTGCAGCGCAGCGCCCTCGCCCTGAAGCTGCTCATCTTCTCGCCGACCGGAGCGATCGCGGCGGCGCCGACCACGAGCCTGCCCGAGGACCGGACCGGCGGCAAGAACTGGGACTACCGGTTCGCCTGGGTGCGCGACCTGTCGTACACCGTGCACGCCCTGACCCGGTTCGGCCTGCGCGAGGAGACCCACGCGGCGGTGTCGTGGGTGATGCGCACCATCGCCGAGCACGACGAGGGCATGCCGATCTTCTACGAGCTCGACGGTACGAAGAGCGACGACGTCGAGGAGCGCGACGTCCCCGGGTGGAACGGCATCGGCCCGGTCACGGTGGGCAACCGCGCCGGCGACCAGCTGCAGCTCGGGGTCTGGGGTGACGTCTTCGAGATCCTGCGTCAGTACGTGAACGCCGGCAACGTCCTGGACCGGAAGACCGCGGCCGTCTTGCAACAACTCGCCGACGACGCCTGCCACCGGTGGGAGGAACCGGACTCCGGCATGTGGGAGCTCGAGGACACCCAGCACTACGTCACGAGCAAGATCGGCTGCTGGCAGGCCCTCGACGCCGCAGTGGACCTCCACGACGCCGGCATGATCGACGGGCCGCGCGCCAAGTGGGTCGAGAACCGCGAACTGATCACGCAGTGGGTCGCGGAACACGGCTGGGACGAGGAACGCGGTCACTACGTGATGTACCCGGGCTCGGACGCGCTCGACACGTCGATCCTGCTGCACGCGATGAGCTCCTTCGACCGCGGTCCACGCATGGCGTCGACCATCCGGGCGATCGAGGAGCAGCTGCAGCGCGGACCGCTGGTGTACCGCTACTCGGGCATCGAGGACGAGGAGTCGCCCTTCGTCGCGTGCTCGTTCTGGCTCGCTGCCGCGATGGCCTGCACGGGCCGGATCGACGACGCACGGACCCTGATGGACGAGATGGTCGGCCAGGCGAACGACGTCGGGCTGTTCAGCGAGATGATCAGCGAGGACGGCTCGTTCATGGGCAACCTCCCCCAGGGGCTGTCGCACCTGGCGCTCATCCAGGCAGCGCTGACCATCGAGGAACTGACTGGCGAGGACGACCACTCGGAGTGATCATGGAGGGGTCATGAACGACGTCGATGCACGGATGGACCGGCTCCGCAGGGCCGCTCGCTACCGTTACCAGCAGCAGGTCGACAGTGAGATCGAGCGGGGGTCGCTCGATCCGGACGAGGTGCGTGAGGAACGCCGGCTGCTGAAGGCGGCCGACGTCGCCGCCCACGCTCGGGCGCAGATCGAGGAGGCCGAGCGCCGCGGCGTCTTCGAGGGCAATCCGTACCACGGCAAGCCCCTGCCCGGGAACGACGGGCAGCACGACCCGGACTGGTGGATCCGCTCGAAGATCGAACGCGAGGACATCCGCGGCATCGCTCCGCCTGCCCTCGCACTCCGCACCGAGGACGCGGAACTCGACGATGCCCTCGACGCACTGTCGACGGAGGCCGACGTGCGCGATGTCCTGGTGGACTTCAACGCCCGGGTGAAGGAAGCCCGACGTCAGCTGCTCGGTGGGCCGCCGGTCGTGACGCCGCTGCGGGACGTCGACGGCGAGTTGGTCGCGTGGCATGCCCGCCGGGAGGCCCGACTCGCGTCCGCCGCGGCGGCTGCGGCTGCCCTGACGGCCGCGTCTGACGACCGTCGCCGCCGGTGGTGGCGCCGGCGTCACTGAACGTGGTGAAGGGCCGTCCCGGTTGCCCGGGGCGGCCCTTCACGAGTGGTGCGGTGGTGCGTGTGGTGCGGGGTGTTACTTGATCTGTGCGGTGATGGTGGCGGTGCCGACGAGCAGGCCACGCTTGACGGCGTCGGTGCCGAAGGTCTTGTTCAGCAGGCCGGCGGCGTCTTCGGAGACGTGGACGGTGGTGCCGGTCAGGATGGCGTTGTCGCC
>NZ_SODR01000008.1:0-225885 GCF_004365375.1 Curtobacterium sp. PhB25
CTGCGCACTCGTCAACGACGACGCGGTACCACCCACACGAACCATCCCCGGATCTCGAACCGACTAATCAGTCCAAGAACCGGGGACCAGTCCACGGATCGCTGCGGGCCTCCAGACGGTGGCGGAAAAACCTTCCAGCGGTAAGTTGGGTGCATGACGCACCCCGCCGACGACGACGCGGCCCCGCCGCGACGCGGCGGGTACCGCAAGGGAGCCGAGCGCCGGACCCAGATCCTCGACGAGATGATCCGCATGGTCGCGGAACAGGGCGTCGACGCATCGTCGCTGCGGTCCGTGGCCGAGGCCCTCGGGATCACCCACGCGGCGCTCCGCCACTACTTCCCCAGCCGTGACGAACTGCTGCTCGCCGTCTACCGCGAGCACGAGGTGCGCGAGCAGGGGGCGCCCGACCGGTTGAAGTCGGCGATCGGGGACATGCGCGACAGTGCCTCGCGCAACCGTGCGGTGCCGGGCCTGGTGCAGCTCTACACGACGCTCGCGGCCGACGCCGTGCAGGAGGGGCACCCGGCGACCCGTGACTTCATGCGGGAGCGGTTCACGCGGCTCCGGGCCGACCTGGCCGCGTTGATCGCGGCGGACCAGGCGGCGGGACGGATCCGCGGCGACCTGGACCCGGTCGACCTCGCTTCGCTGAGCATCGCGGCGTCCGACGGGCTGCAGGTGCAGTGGTTGCTCGACCCCGAGGCCGTCGACGGCGAGAAGGTGCTGCGGTTGCTCGAGCAGATCGTGCCCGCGCCGCCGGAGTGAGCGCGGCGCGTGCGTTTCGTGAGCAGAAATGGTCGGGTCCCCGTTCGGGACCCGACCATTCCTGCTCACCAGGTGCGGCGCGGTGCGCGACGCACGACGTGACTACGCGTTCGCGGCCTCGGCGAGGACCGCGGCGGCGGGGTCGAAGTCCTCGGGGAGCGGCTGGATCGGGTCGATCGACGAGGTGATCTCGACGGACTGACCCGACTCGGCGGCATCGCGGATGCCGAGCATGACGTCCAGCGCGTGCGACGCGACGGCACCGGAGGCGCGCTCCGGGCGGCCCTCGGCGATCGCGCGGGCCAGCTCGACGACGCCCGTGCCGCGGCCCCAGGTGGAGCCCTTGTGCGTCAGCGTGGTCGGCTCGTCCTTGCCGAGCGTCCACAGCGTGCTGTCGCCGTCGAAGACGTTCGGGTCCGGCAGCACGATGGTGCCCTCGGAGCCGTTGATCTCGACGAAGCCGTTGCGGGGCAGCGCGTGCTGGAACGACAGGGTCGTCTGCGCCGACTGGCCGCCCTCGAACGAGATGAGCGCTGCGTGGTGCGTGGGCACCTCGACGGCGAACTCGGTGCCGGCGCGGGGGCCGGAACCGATCACGCGCGTCTCGCGGGACTTCGACGACACGGCCTGCACGCGCGAGGCGGCGCCGAAGGCGTGCAGGAGCGTCGTGACGTAGTACGGGCCGATGTCGAACAGCGGACCGGCACCCTGGGCGTACAGGAACTCGGGGTCCGGGTGCCACTGGTCCGGTCCGGGCACGTGGAACATCGTCGTCGCGGTGAGCGGCGTGCCGATGTCGCCGCGGGCGATGGCGCGGATGGCGGTCTGGATGCCGGCACCGAGGACGGTGTCGGGGGCGCAGGCGTAGCGGACACCGGCAGCGGCAGCGGCTGCGAGCAGCTCCTGCGCGTCCGAGGCGTTCGTCGCGACCGGCTTCTCGCTCCAGGTGTGCTTGCCGGCAGCGATGATCTGCTGGCCGACCTTGGCGTGCTCGGCGGGGATCGTGATGTTCACCACGATCTGGATGTCGTCGCGGGCGAGGAGCTCCTCGACCGTGCCGGACGCGGGGACGCCGTACTTCTCGGCCTGGGACGCGGCGCGCTCGAGGATGAGGTCGGCGACCATCAGGACCTCGACGTCGGCGAACTGGGTCAGGTTCGTCAGGTACTGGTCCGAGATGTTCCCCGCACCGATGATGCCGACTCCGATGCGGCTCACTTGTCGTTGTCCTTCAGCCATGCGAGGGACTCGGTGATGCCCTGGAAGACGTCGCCCGAGTAGGCGTCGAACTCGACGACGCGGATGGCCTGCGGCGCCGCGGCGAGGATGCCCGCCACGTCCACGTCGCCCTGGCCCGCGGGGGTCTGGTTCTCGAACGCACGCTGCAGCGCCTCGGGCACGACGAGCGCGCTCTCCGACGAGGGCAGTGCGGTGAGGATGTCACCGTCGACCTTGCCGTCCTTGACGTGGATGGCGACGACGCGGTCGCCGAGTGCCTTCAGGACGGCGGGGGCGTCGGCGCCACCGACGGTCGCCCAGAAGGTGTCGAGCTCGAGCACCGTCTCCGGGCTGATCTGCTCGACGAAGTGGTCGTAGACCGTGCGGCCGTCGACCTTGTTCGTGAACTCCCACTGGTGGTTGTGGTAGCCGAACTTCAGGCCGCGCGAGGCTGCCTCAGCGGTCAGGACGTTGACGCGCTCGGCGATCTTCGCGACGTCGTCGGCGGTCTGCCAGCGGTCGGTCGGGATGAACGGGTCGATGACCGTCTGGATGCCGAGGCGCTCGGCGGCGTCCCAGATCGGCGCGGTGTCCTCGGCGTCGATCACGGCGACGTGGCCGGACGGCGCCTTGAGGCCGGTCGCGGCGAAGGCACGCTCGAGGTCCGTGGCACGCTCGACGAACGCGTAGGGCTCGACGTTCTCGTACCCGATCTCGGCGACGCGGGCGATGGCCTTGTCGAGGTCTTCGGCGATGGCGTCTCGCAGCGAGTACAGCTGCACAGAAGTGGTGGGCATTGCAGAGGCTCCTTCGGTCCTGTCTGGGTGTCGCGGCGACCAGGTGTCGAAGCACCGGGTGTCGCAGTCCGTCGAGGAGCGATGCTCCACGGCGAGATCGATGACGACGCTACCCCAAAAACCACCCGGTGTGTAGTTTTTGCGTCCCCCCGTGTCGCACGTCGGTACATGAACGACACCTGTCGATGTATGCTCAGCCAGTCAAAACCGTGCACAGGACGGTTTTGGCCACCAGCATCGACTCGAGGAGGCGTCATGAGCACACCCGAACCCGGCAGCCCGGCACTGTTGCACCCCGAAGAGGGCATCACCCAGCCGATCAGCACCGTGAAGGTGGGCATCGGCTACCAGATCGCCCTGTTCCTCGGGCAGTTCGGCCTCTTCGTCGCACTCATGGCACCGGTCTACGTCAGCATGCAGCTCAAGGCGCAGGCCCTGGTCGGCGACGACGCGGCGAACGTCATCGGCTCGGTGCTGCCGATCGGCGCGTTCGGTGCGCTCATCATGAACCCCCTCGCCGGCGCGCTGTCCGACCGCACCCGCACCCGTTGGGGTCGTCGTCGGCCCTGGCTGCTGAGCGGTGTCGTCGTCTTCGCGATCGCCCTCGCCTGGATCGCCTACTCGCCCGACGTCCTGAACCTGACGCTGGCCTGGCTCCTCGCCCAGCTCGCCGCCAACGCGACGCTGGCCACCCTGCTCGCGAGCTTCGCCGACAACGTCCCCCAGCTGCAGCGCGGCCGCTCGTCGAGCATCATCGCCCTCGCGCAGAACATCGCCGTGCTCGCCGGCACCTACCTGTCGGTGTTCTTCGTCGCGAACCTGCCCGTGCTGTTCATCGCACCCGGCATCCTGGCGATCATCCTCGTCGCGGTGTACGCCGTGGTCGCCCGTGACGACCTGCCGACGTACAAGCTGAAGAAGTTCACGTTCCTGAACCTCATCGCCTCGTTCTGGACGAACCCGATCAAGAACCCGGACTTCGCGTTCGCCTGGTGGTCGCGCTTCCTGATCATCTTCGCCACCTTCATGTTCACGACCTACCGCCTGCTCTACATGGAGAAGCACCTCGGCATCGAGGACGCGAAGGAGGCCACCGCGGCCGTCGCCTTCGGTGTGCTGCTCTACACGATCGCGCTCCTGGTCAGCGCGGCGCTGTCCGGCTGGGCGTCCGACAAGATCGGCCGTCGCAAGGTCTTCGTCGGCGGTTCGACGGCGATGTTCGCCGTCGGCCTGGTCGTGCTCGCGCACGCCGACACCGTGAACGGCTTCTACGTGGCCGAGGTCATCATGGGCTTCGCGTACGGGATCTACTCGGCCATCGACACGGCGCTGGTCGTCGACGTGCTGCCGAACGCCGACCGCCCCGGCAAGGACCTCGGGGTCATCAACATCGCCAACGCGCTGCCGCAGTCGCTCGCTCCGGCCGTCGCACTGTTCTTCCTGAAGATCGGGTCGGGCGACGCCGCCGACAACTACACGCTCATGTGCTGGGCCGCCGGTGCGATCGCCATCATCGGTGCCCTTGTGGTGATCCCCATCAAGCGGGTTCGATAGCCGGATGCACACCTCCGGGGTCGACGTGGACCGCAGCCAGCTCGCCGGGTGGCGGAACGCGATCATCGTCGCGTTCGCCATCGGCGGGATCAGCCTGGCCGGCTGGGGTCCCCGGCTCCCGGAGCTCCGCGTCGAACTCGGTGTCGACATCGGCACCATCGGTCTCATGCTCGGCGGTGTCACGATCGGCTCGATCGGCGGCCTGCTCAGCGCCGCCCCGCTGCTCCGGCGCCTGGGCGGCCGACGCGCCCTGACGGCGGTCGCCGTCCTGGTCCCCGCCGCACTGGCACTCATCGGCATCGCCGCTGCGCTGCACTCCGTGCCGCTGGCGAGCGTCGGGTTCGTCGTCGCCGGTGCCGGGATCGGCGCGCTCGACGTCATGGCGAACGTCGAGGGCACGGCGATCGAGGCGCTCGCCGGTCGCACGTTGCTCCCGTTGATGCACGCCGCCTGGTCGGGAGGCGCGGCCCTCGGCGCCGGGATCGCCGCCCTCTGCGCATGGCTGGGCATCGCCCCCTCGGCCCAGTTGATCGGTGAGGCCGTCGTGATCCTGGTGGTCGGCGTGATCGCCATGCGTGCGATCCCGGACGGCACGCGCGCCGAGGAACACGACACGACGCTCACCCCGCGGCAGCGCCTGCGGCAGTGGGCGCGAGGCTGGGCGGACGTCCGACTGCTGCTGATCGGCGTCGTGATGCTCGGCGTCGAACTCGGCGAGGGGTCGGCGAACAACTGGCTCGCCCTGGCGGCCACCGACGGACACGGCCAGACGGCGACGGTCGGGGCCCTCTTCTTCACCGTGTTCGCGGTCTCCGAGGCCGCGACGCGCGTCTTCGCCGGCCCCGTCGTCGATCGACTCGGACGGGTCCGGACGGTCCGCTGGACGACCGCGCTCGGCATCCTCGGCGCCGTCCTGTTCATCGTCGGCACGACCTGGTGGCTCACGCTCATCGGCGTGGTCCTCTGGGCGGTCGGCGTCTCGATGGGGTTCCCGCTCGGCATGTCGGCAGCGGCGCAGAGCGGCCCGAACCCGGCTGCCCGGGTCAGCGTCGTCGCGTCGATCGGGTACTTCGCGAACTTCGCCGGCCCGCCCGTCATCGGCGCGATCGCCGAGCAAGTCGGCGCGCTCAGCGCACTCTGGTTGATCGCCGTGCTCTTCGTGGCCGCCTTCGCCGCATCCGGGTCGCTGCGTCCGGTCGCCGAACCGACCCACGAGCGGGTCAGCGACCCTCGGTAGCGTGGAGCCCATGCTCGACGCGACGCCTGCCCCGTTCGACACCCCGGCCGGTCGCATCGTCGGGACGGTGGACGGCGACGTCGTCCGCGTGCTCGGGATCCCCTACGCGCGGGCCGACCGGTTCGCGCCGCCGGAGCCGATGCCGCCCTTCGCGAGCGAACTGCACGCGTCGACGCCGTCCCCCGTGGCGCCGCAGCCGCACGCGCAGTTCGTCGACCAGCTGCTCGGCGAGGTCGAGGACATCACCGTCGACGAGCACTGCCAGCGCCTGTCGATCACGCTGCCCGCCGACGTGACGCCCGACGAGCGCCTGCCCGTGATGGTCTGGATCCACGGCGGCTCGTACGTCATCGGCGGCGGCGACCTGCCGATCTACGACGCCCGCGACCTCGTGACCGAGCAGCGCGTGATCGTGGTGTCGGTGACCTTCCGGCTCGGGGTCCTCGGGTTCCTGGGCGACGGGGCGTCGATCCCGGCGAACCTCGGACTGCTCGACCTGCTCGAGTCGCTCCGCTGGGTGCAGGCGAACATCGCCGCGTTCGGTGGCGACCCCGACCTCGTCACGGTGTTCGGGCAGTCGGCCGGCGGCGACGCAGCAGCCCACCTGATGATCAGCGACGGCGCGGCCGGGCTGTTCCGCCGGGCGATCATCCAGAGCGCACCGCTCGGGCTGTCGCGCGGTCGGTCCCGGATGAACCGCGCGATGATCCGGGCCGTCGGTGCCGTGCACGCCGACACCCCGCTCGACGACCTGCTCGAACGGCAGGCTCTCGGCACCCGGGCGGCCGCGCCGTACGGACTCGCGGGCGGGATGCCGTTCGGCACCCAGTACGGGTTCGCCCCGTTGCCCGTCGAACGCGACCTCGACGACGCCTGGAGCCGAGTCGCTCCCGACGTCGACGTCCTGATCGGTTCCGCGACGGACGAGACCGGCATGTACGTGCCGTTGGTCCGCGGTCTGTCGCGGGTCGCTCGGTCACGGATCCTGCGCCCGGCGCTCCGCTGGTGGGTGGTCCGTCCGCTCTCCGACGTCATCTACGGCCGCGACGTCCGACGCTTCACCGCGCGGCACCGCCGAGCCGGCGGGCGAGCGACGTCCTACCGGCTCCTCCGTGGCGTGACGACCGCGCCGACCGGCGCCGTCCACATGAGCGACCTGCCGCTGTTGCTCGGCGGCCGCGAGGCCTGGGCCGGCACCCGCTTCGTCCCCGAGCGCGACTGGCCCGAGGTCGAGCGGCGCGGCCGGGCCTTCCGTGCGATCTGGGCCGAGTTCGCCCGGACCGGCGCCGTCACCGCCCCGGACGACGAGACGCTGACCTTCGACCGGCACTGACGTTCGACTGGCACTGACCTTCGATCGGCTCTGACCGTCTTCGCGCCCCCTGAACTGGCGGTCGCGTGGTCGCCCCCGGGACCGGACAATCGTCAGCATGCCCACGCCCGACGCCGATCTCCGTGCACGCATCGTGTCCGGTGCGATCGCGGCGTACCGCGCGACGGACTTCCACCGGGTCGGACCGGACGAGGTCGCCGAGCACGCCGAGGTGCCGGTCGCCGAGGTCAGCCGAGCGTTCCCGATGTGGGAACTCCTCGTCGTCGCGGTCATCGACCGGTGGAACAACGGCAGCCGACTCGCGCTGTGGCCCGTCGCCGAACGGGACGGTGCCGTCGCGTACCTGCGTGCCCGGCTCGAGGCCGGCGTCACGGACCCGGCGCTCGTCCGGCTCCGGATCGCCGTGCTCAGCGCCGCGTCGAACCCCGGCCACCCCGCAGCCGGGTGGTTCCGTACCCAGTACACCCGGGCGTTCGAGGACCTCACCCTCGCCCTGGTCCGTGACGTCGTCGCTGCCCGCGAGCCACGGGGCGCCTCGCCCCGGCACGCCGCCGAGCAGCTCATGGCACTGTTCGAGGGGCTGCAGCTGCAGGCGATGGTCCGCGACGACGCCGAGCCGCTGAGCGGCTTCGACCGCGCCGTCGCCCGGATGCGGGTCGGCTGGGCAGCAGCGCGCGTCGACGCCTGAGGGCTCCGAGCGGGAGCACGGAGGGGAGGCACGGCGCGGCTTGCGTGCGTCGGCGCGCCCACCTGGCATGGTCGGCCCATGGAGTACACCGACTACGACACCCGGCTCGCCGCGTACGGCGTGATCACGGACGGTGACCGGGTGCTCCTGGCGAAGCTGCGCTTCCCCGAAGCCGGCACGTGGACGTTGCCGGGCGGTGGCGTCGAGTTCGACGAGACCGTCGAGCAGGCCGTCGTGCGCGAGGTCCGCGAGGAGACCGGGTACGAGTCCGAGGTCGGCGCCCTGCTCGGCGTCCGGCACCACGTCGTCCCCGCGGAGCGCCGGATCCACGCCAACGGGCGCCCGATGAAGGCCGTGCAGGTCGTGTTCCGCGCGACGGTCGTCGGCGGCGCACTGCGCGACGAGATCGACGGGTCCACCGACGAGTCGCGCTGGCTGCCGATCGCCGAGCTCCCGCACCACCGGCACGGGCTGCTCGTACCCGTTGCACTGGCGTGGGCGGGTGCGCTCACGCGCTGACCCCTCATCCGGCGGCCAGCGTCGCGAACTGTGCCAGGACGTCAGTGGGTACCGGCGTGGCTGACTCGGTCATCGCTCGCCCAGCAGGAATGAGATGCTGTCGAGCCAGTCCTGAGGCAGGTACTCGTCGGTGAAGAGATCGCGCCACTGCTCGGTCGGCGCGAACTCTCGTTCATCGAGGTCCCACTGCGCCCGGACCCGCGCGCGTTCGATGAGGAGTTCCTCGCGGGTCCAGTGTCGTCCCACTACAGCGGTCATGGCCGTCCTCTCGTCGGTGTGGGACGACGGTAGGGCGGTCAGTGGGGCCGGCGCGAGCTTTCTGAACACAACATGTTCAATCGGCGACGACGCTCAGGACGTTGCCCGACGGGTCGGTGAACCAGGCGATGAGCGGGCCGCCCTTGCGGTTCACACCCTTCTCGTCGGTCATCCCCTCGTACTGCAGGAACGTGATGCCCTTCGCGGTGAGCTCGTCCACCGCGGCGTCGACGTCCGGCACGGGGAAGTTCAGCACCGTGAAGGCCGCGGGTTCGTGCGCAGGCCCCTTCGGGTAGACGAGGACACCGTGGCCGTCGCCGAGCTGCAGGAAGAGCATGCCGTGGTCCTCGGAGACCTCGACCCCCAGGACGTCCTGGTAGAACTCCTTCGCCTCCGGGACGTCCCGTACCGAGAACCCGCTGAACGCCTTCGTCGCATCGACCATGCCGCCAGTGAACCACCCCGGTCCGGTGTCGGCGCGCTCTGCCAGGATGGGGCCGTGAGCCACCCGGACAGCAGCGTCGACGACGCCGTCGAGCGTGCGGTCGAGCTCGCCTCGGCGGGGCCCCGGGCAGTGCTCGGCATCGCGGGTGCTCCCGGTGCCGGCAAGTCGACCCTGGCCCGCCGCGTGGTCGCCGCCGTCGACGAGCGACTCGGGGCCGGCACGGCGGTGCAGGTGCCGATGGACGGCTTCCACCTGTCGAACGCGGCGCTCGACGCCCTCGGCCGGCACGACCGCAAGGGCGCCGTCGACACGTTCGACGCCGACGGCTACGTCGCCCTGGTCCGACGACTCGTCGCTGCCGACACCACCGTGTGGGCGCCGGACTTCGACCGCCGCATCGACGAGCCCGTCGCCGGCAGCATCGCCGTCCCGCCGACCGCCCGGCTCGTGGTCTCCGAGGGGAACTACCTGCTCGACGATGCCGAACCGTGGGCAGCGCTCGGTGACCTGTTCACCGAGACCTGGTTCTGCGCCGTCGACGACGGGGTGCGGGTCGACCGCCTGGTCGGTCGGCACATGCGCCACGGACGCGACCACGACGCCGCGCGCGCGTGGGCGGTGGAGGTCGACGGCGTGAACGCGGCGAGGGTCGCGCCCACGGTGATCCGTGCCTCCAGGACGGTGCGGACGTGACCAGCAGACCGACGCGACACCGATCGAAGGAGCGACCATGACCATCGCCATCACCGGAGCGACCGGCAACATCGGGGGCGCCGTCGCACGCGCGCTCGCCGCGGACGACGTGCCGTTCCGGATGATCGTGCGCGACGCAGCGCGCGCGCCGGAGCTGCCCGGCGCCGAGGTAGCGGTCGCGACGTTCGCCGACGCCGACGCCAGCCGGGCGGCGCTCGAGGGGGTCGACGTGCTCCTGATGGTGTCGGCGGCCGAGGCCGAGGACCGGCTCGACCAGCACCGCACCTTCGTCGCAGCAGCTGCCGAAGCCGGTGTGCGGCACGTCGTCTACACGTCGTTCCTCGGCGCGGCCGAGGACGCGACCTTCACCCTCGGGCGCGACCACTGGGCAACCGAGCAGGCGATCCGCGCGACCGACACGGCGTACACGTTCCTGCGGGACAGCTTCTACCTGGACTTCGTCGAGGACCTGGTCGGCGAGGACGGCGTGATCCGCGGGCCGGCAGGCGACGGCGCCATGGCGGCGGTCGCCCGTGCGGACGTCGCACGGGTCGCGACCACCGTGCTGCAGGACCCGGGTGCGCACGTGGACCGCACGTACGAGCTGACCGGGCCGGCGGCGTTCACGCTCGCCGAAGCCGCCGCGGTGGTGACCGAGGCGCGTGGCCGCACGGTGACGTACCACCCGGAGACGTTGGACGAGGCGTACGCGTCTCGTGCGCAGTGGAACCCCGAGCCGTGGCAGGCAGACGCGTGGGTGAGCACCTACACGGCGATCGCCGAGGGGGCTCTCGCGCACGTGTCCAGCGACGTCGAGCGGATCACGGGGCGGCGCCCGATGTCGCTGCGCGAGGTGCTCGCCGCGCGGTAGTGGGCGCGGGCGGGACTTCGTGAGCAGAAATGGTCGGGTCAGGTGCGGCGACCCGACCATTTCTGCTCACGAAGCGCCCCGCAGCGCAGCGCAGCGGGCGAACAAGCGGCGCCGCTCAGGACACGCGGCGCGCGGCGATCGTGCCGACGACCCCGAGCGTCAGCACCGACACGAGCACGACGAGCAGCGGCGCCGTCCAGTCCCCGGTCGCACCGTGCAGCGCCCCGGCGACGAGCGGCCCGGCCGAGCCGATCAGGTACCCGCCGCCCTGCACGAACGCGGACATCCGACGGGCATCGGCGTCGCTCGACACGATCCGCACGATCACGATGAAGATCACGGTGATGCCGCCGCCCTGGGCTGCGCCGCCGAGCACCGACCACAGCAACCAGAGCTGCGGGGCGAACAGCAGCCCGAGTGGCATCGCCAGCCACAGGAACGCGACGAGCGCGATGATCGCCCGCGGCCGCCACTTCGCCGCGAGCAGCGGGACCCCGAGCGCACCGACCACGGCCAGGATCTGGAACACCGACGAGCTCGCCCCGGACGACGCCTTCGAGAACCCGATCTCGTCGTGCAGCAGGGTCGGGATCCAGGCGGTCAGGGCGTAGTACGAGAACGCCTGGCCACCGAAGGCCAGCGTGAGCCCCCACGTGATGAGTCGTCGTGCGGGACGGACCGGCTCGGCGGCGGTGGCAGCAGCGGCCGCCGCGGCCCGGTCGGCGCGGATCGTCCGGATCGCCCCGGTGTCGAGCACCTGGTCGATCGGACCGGTGATCGGCAGGGGCTCGTCGTCGTCGGAGCGCACGGGGCGGCGCCACGCGGCCCGGGCACCCACTGCGTACGTCCAGGCGAACCCGGCGATGACCGCGAAGACCGCCCACACGGCGATCGCGACGGGCCAACCCCACAGCGCCGCCAGGGGAGCGGTCGCGAGTGAGGTGATCATCGACCCGACGTTGAGCGCCGACGTGTAGACGCCGGTGACCAGGCCGACACGCTCCGGCGAGGTGTCCCGCCGGATGACGACGGGAATCACCACGTTGCCGATCGTGATGCCGATGCCGATCACCGCGGTGCCGATGAGCAGTGCGGCGGACGACGGCATCGAGCGCACCACGGTGCCGGCGAGCACGATGACGAGCGACAGGGACACCGCACGCTCGGGGTCGGCCTTCGCGATGACCCAGCTGGCGAACGGCGTCGCCAGGGCGAAGCAGAGCACGGGAATCGTCGTCAGCAGCCCGGCGATCGTGGACGTCAGGCCGAGGTCGAGCCGGACGTCGCCGATGACCGGGGCCGTCGCGACGATCGGCCCGCGGAAGTTCAGTGCGATGAGGACGATGGCGGCGGGCAGCACCCACGCGGCGGCACGCAACCCCTGCCGCGTTGCGCCGGTCCGGCCGCGGCCGCTCGTCGCGTCGGTCCCGTCCGTCACGGCAGCAGGATCGGGAGCAGGTCCAGCGGGGTGGCGGCCGTGGCGATGGTGCCCTCGGCCTCGGCGGGGGAGCCGTACCCCCACTCGGCGAAGACCACCGGGACACCGTGCACCGTGGCGCCCTCGACGTCGTGCACCCGGTCGCCGATGAGCACCGGACGGCTGATGTCGAACCCTCGGGCGTCGAGGCGGCGCAGCGCTTCCTCGACGACGTCGGCCTTGCTCGACCGGACCTCGTCGTCGCTGGCGCCCGTGATGATGTCGATGTCCCCGGTGAGCCCGTAGTGCTCGAGGATGTACGTCGCCGGCGTCTCGGGCTTGCTCGTCGCGGTCGAGATCGGCAGCCCCGCGTCGTGCAGCGTCCGGAGCACGACGTCGATGCCGGGGAACATCGTCGAGTCGAGGGCGCCGTGCGAGAAGTAGTGCTCGCGGTACACGGCGAGGGTGTGCTCCGCCTGCGCCTCGTCCATGCCCATCGCGACCCGGAACGTGTCCATGATCGGCGGGCCGACGAACGACATCAGGGTGTCGTGGTCGGGCACCGGGACGCCCACGGTGCGGAAGGTGTGCGTCAGGCTCTCGAGGATGCCCGGCGCGGAGTCGCTGATGGTGCCGTCGAGGTCGAACAGGATGGCGGAGAACGGGCTGGTCATGTCCTGCCCACCCTACCGGCGGCGGTCGACGGGACCATCCTGGTGCCGCGCGCGACGGGGCGGACGTGCGCCGGGCCTCCCGGTCGGGCGGCGGCCGTCGGGCGGAACCTGGTTCCGGACACAGCACCACGCGATTCCGCGGTTCCGTGTCCGGAACCTGGTTCCGGCGGGAGACCCACCAACGCGACCGCGCTCAGAACAGGCGGGTGTGCCCGCCCTCGATGCCGCGCATCGCGTCGTAGTCGAGCACGAGGACGCGGATGCCGCGGTCCTCGGCGAGGGTGCGCGCCTGCGGTGCCACCGTCTGCGCCGCCAGCACGCCCTGCACCGGCCGCAGGTGCGGATCGCGGTTCATGAGTTCGAGGTAGCGCGTGAGCTGCTCGACCGCGTCGATGTTGGCGTTCCGCTTCATCTCGACCGCGACGCTCGCCCCGGCGTCGTCGCGGGCCAGGATGTCGACCGGCCCGATGGCGGTCATGTACTCGCGGCGGACCAGCGTGTGGCCGTCGCCGAGCAGTTCGATCTGCTCCGCGAGGAGCTGCTGCAGGTGCGCCTCGACCCCGTCCTTCACCAGACCCGGGTCGACGCCGAGGTCGTGGGTCTGGTCCGCGATGACCTCGTGGATGGACACGATCAGGCGGTCCTGGGTCTTCTTCTGCGTCACCGTCCAGACCTCGGTGATGCCACCGACGGTCTGCTCCTCGTCCGGCTCGCTCATCTCGATCGAGCACGGCGGGCTCATCCAGTTCAGCGGCTTGTAGCTGCCACCGTCGGAGTGCACGAGCAGTGAGCCGTCCGCCTTGAGCATGAGCAGACGGGTCGCGAGCGGCAGGTGGGCTGAGAGCCGTCCGGCGTAGTCGACGGAGCAGCGGGCGATGACGAGACGCACCCGGGAAGCCTAACGGGCGTCGCGTCCCGACCCGGACGGCGCGCTCGTCGCGTTGTCGGCGTTGCCGGCGCTGCCGGCCGGGAGGCGCGGCTCGCCCCCGCCGTGTCCGTCGCCGCCCCCGCGGGTCGGCCGGGCGGCGGCGCCGGTCTCACGGGCGGCACCCGACGCGAGTCCCGCCGCGATGATGAACACGAAGACGACCAGGAGCGCACCGAGCAGTCCGACGTGCTCGCCGAGGAACCCGATGAGCGGAGGACCGGCCAGGAACGCCACGTACCCGATGGTCGCGACGGCGCTGACCTTGGCGGCGGCCGTGCGGGGGTCGTCGGCAGCGGCCGACATGCCCATCGGGAAGCCGAGGCTGGCACCGAGGCCCCAGAGCACGACGCCCACGATCGCGAGCGGCACGTTGTCGATGAAGATGAGCATGCCGAGGCCGATCACCGCGACGGCGGCGCTGATGCGCAGGATCGGGACGCGCCCGAACTTGTCGATGAGGGGGCTGCCGGCGACGCGACCGACGGTCATCGCCGCGAGGAACACGGTGAGCACGCCGGCACCGGCGGCGTTGTCGAGCCCGTGGCCGTCGATCATCGCGAGCGGCAGCCAGTCGTTCGCGGATCCCTCGGCCAGGGCCATGCCGAGCACGATCACGCCGATCAGGATCGTGGACGGCTGTGCCCAGACCTGCATGCGGGTGAGCGGCGTCGCGACCGGGCTGGTGTCGGTGGAGACCTGCTCGGCGAAGCGGTGCTCGTCCTGGAACTTCGTGACGGCGACGAGCATCGCGGCGCTCGTGATGACGACCAGCACGATGAAGTGCACGGAGACGGGGATCTCGAGCCGCTCGGCCAGGGCACCGAGCCCGGCGCCCGCCAGCGTGCCGAGGCTGAACGCGGCGTGGAACAGGGGCATGATCGTGCGCCCACCGGCCTTCTCGGCTGCGGCGCCGGAGACGTTCATCGACACGTCGCACAGGCCGTTGCCGAACCCGAAGGCGATCAGGGCGATCCAGATGGCGGCGAAGCCCCACCCGAGCGTGACCGCGATGCCGGCGAAGACCATGCCGAGTGCCAGACAGGCGGCGGCGATCTGGATCCCGCGGCGTGCGCCGAGCTTGGCGACGATGTGGCCGGCGAAGGTCAGGCCACCGATCGAACCGACGGCCATGCCCAGGACGAGCAGACCCATCTCGAACGTGCTCGCGCCGAGGGAGTCGCGGACGCTCGAGATCCGGCCGAGCCACGTCGCGATGTCGAGCCCGGACAGGGTGAACACCACGAACACCGCGATGATCCAGGCCCTGGTGGTCGGGACGGTGCGGGTGGACGGCGTCGTCATGGTGGTCCCATCGTGCTTCGTTGCTGGTGGTCGTCGTGCGGGTCGCGCTGCGCGTTTTGTTCTGGGTCGGCCGCTATCGAATCGATTCGACCGCTTGTTCCCGCTACGCTAACCGGCGATGGACGAACCGGCAACAGCACTCGGCGCGTCGCCTTCCCGCGGCGGAGTCACCCGTCGGTCGCGCCCGACGCTGGCCGCGGTCGCCCGTGCCGCCGGTGTCGCGCCGTCGACGGCCTCGCTCGCGTTCAGCGGCAGCGGCCCGGTGTCCGAGGACGCCAAGGCCCGCGTGCTCGCCGCCGCCGCAGAGCTCGGGTACGGCGGTCCCGATCCCCGTGCGCGTTCGCTCCGTCGAGGGCGTTCCGGCGTCATCGGCGTCGTGATGGACGAGCGCCTGAGCGATGCCTTCCGCGACCCGGTCAACGTCCTGACGCTCGACGGCATCGCCGAGGTCGCCGGGGCTGCGGGGGCTTCGCTCTTGCTGGTCCGGAGTCCGCTCGACGATGAGCAGGGTGCCGGCCCGCTGGTGGATGCCCCGATGGACGCCGTCGTGCTCGTCGGGTGCAACGTCCGGATCGACCCGGCCGTGGCGGTGCTGCGGCGCCGGCAGATCCCCGTCGTCGCGATCGAGGCGGACGAGATCGAGGGTGCCGTGCCCGTCCAGCTCGACAACCGGGATGCCTCGCGCCGTGCTGCTGCGTACCTGCAGGACCTCGGGCACACTGCGGTCACGGTGGTGACGCTGCCGCTCGACGCTGCTCGTCGGCGGGGGCCGATCGACGACGACCGGTTCGCCTCGGGCATCGCGTTCACGACGCTCGAACGGCTCCGGGGCGTGCGCGAGGTCTACCCCTCCGTCGTGGCGGTCGAGACGGCGGGGAGCTCGGTGGAAGAAGGACGCCTGGCCGGCGTGGAGCTCTTCGCTGCCGATGGCCCTCGCCCCACCGCCGTCATCGCCCAGAGCGACCTGATCGCCGTCGGGGTGATCTCGGCTGCCCTCGACGCCGGGCTGCGGGTGCCCGAGGACGTCAGCGTCGTCGGGTTCGACGGCATCACGGTGGACGACAGCCTGTTGCACCGCACGCCGATCCGGCACCTGACCACGCTCGTGCAGCCGTTCGTGCAGAAGGGCCAGGCTGCCGCTCGTGCTGCGTTGGCGATGCTCGAGGGGGCGGAGCCGCAGCCGGCGTCGTTCATCTCGGAGTTGCGAGTGGGGGACACGACGGGGCCGCCGCCGGCTGTGCGCTGATCCCACCCCCGGATTCCGCCACACCCCTACGAGTCGGTCAGCGCAACTTCGCGACGATCACCGCGACAGGGCGGGAAGTACGACGTCATCGACGACCTCGACGATGTCGTCGCGGGACAGCGGGCCAGTGGTGAGGTGACGGGCGAGCACGAGTGCGGCGCCAGCGCTGACGCGTGATGGGCTGACAGCGCTCGAGGGGATCTCGCCACGGGCCGCGGCGCGTCCGAATGCTTCGGTCACGAGGCGTTGGCGCGGCTCGATGAGCAGTGCGACGATGCGCTGCCACATCTCGGGTCGTCGCTCTCGCTCCAGGAGAAGTGGTGCGAGGACCCGTCCGACGGGGGTGGTGAGCCCGTCCGCGAGATCGGACAGGAACGCGATGAGTTCGTCGCGGAGGTCACCGACCGGCTGGAGTCGGGTCCCCCCGGGGTGATCGCTCCGCTCCGCGGTGTCTTCGGTCCAGGCGAGGGCAGCGAGGACGAGCTGCTCCGGATCGGTCCAGCGCCGGTAGAGCGAGGCCTTGCCCGCACCGGCTGCCGCGGCGACGTTCTCGAAGGTGAGGCCCGCCATGCCGTGGTCAGCCAGCTGTTCGAGTGTGGCGGCGAAGATCGCGTGCTCGAGGTCAGCACCGCGCCGCCGGACGGGAGCGTTCACGAGATGAGTGTCCCACCGACCCACACAGCGCCCGGCTGAGCGAGGACGGCTGGGTCGACGAGGGGATCGCCGGTCGTGAGCAGGAGGTCCGCACGCAGCCCCACTTCCACACGCCCGCGGTCGTGCAGACCGAATGCCGCCGCTGCCCCGTCCGTGGCAGCGGTCAGTACCGCGCCGTTCGTCATCCCGGTGTCCCGCAAGAGGAGCATCTCCTCGTGGAGGGCCTCGCCGTGGCGAACCGGCGCGAACGGGGTCTCGTTCGCGTCCGTGCCGGCGACGACTGGCACACCGGCGGTGTGCATCCGGCGCACACTCTCGACGGCGTTCTCGAATGCGGCGTCGGCACGGTCCCCGAGCCGCGCGCGGGCCATCGCGCGCATCATGACGAGGGTCGGTGACGCGATGGTGCCCTGGTCGACCATCCGACGGACGGTCTCGCCCGGCAGCGGCCGGTCGAGCGGTGCGTGCGTGAGGATGTCGACCCCGGTGTCGAGCCCGCGGACGAACGACGCGGCGGTCACGACGTGGGCCACGGTCCGGAGCCCCCGGCGGCGTGCACCGTCGACCAGGGCCGTGATCGTTGCGACGTCGAGCGCGGGGACGTCGGTGGCGTCGGGGTCCTCGATGATGATCTTCACCAGGTCCGACCCGTTCGCGGCCCGCCAGTCCAGGTACCGCTCGGCATCGGCTGCGCTGCTCACGCCGCTCGCGTCCGGGAAGCCCATCCGAGCGATCTGGGTGCTGCCCGGTGCCGAGGCGGCCGAGCCCGCGCTGAGGAGCCCCGGGGCCCCCGGTGCTCGTCGCTGCTCGTCGACGAGGGAGTCCGGGTGTGTCCCGAGGTCGACCATCGTCGTGACGCCGGCTCGGACTGCGGACGACAGCGCCGCCGGGGAGCCCAGGTGGACGTGCGTGTCGATCAGGCCCGGAACGAGGAACTGCCCCGTTCCGTCGACGACCGGACCGCCGGCTGGAGCGACGGTCCCCGCGGGACGGACCGTGCTGATGTGTTCGTCGAACTCGACGTCGACAGCCTCGGTTGTGGTCACCCCGCCGGAGCTGGTGCGGACGTTGCGAATGGTCGTGGTCATGCGGTCTACGATACAGAATCGTTCACTACATGCAACGAGGAGCCATCGATGTCCGAACTGATCGACGTCCACGCACACTTCGTCACCGCGGACTACGTCGCAGCGGCCCGAGCAGCCGGGTACGAACAGCCGGACGGCATGCCCGCCTGGCCGAGCTGGTCGCTCGCCAGCCAGCTCGGTGACATGGACCGCCGCGGGATCGCCCGAGCGGTCCTGTCCGTCTCGTCGCCCGGAGTGCACTTCGGGGACGACGACCGAGCCGCGGAGCTCGCGCGGACACTCAACGACGAAGCCGCCGCGATCGCGGCCGCGCACCCGGACCGGTTCTCGTACTTCGCGTCCCTCCCGGTGCCGGATGTCGACAGTGCGGTCCTGGAGGCCCGGCGCACGTTGCAGGGACCGGGTGCGGTCGGCGTCGTCCTCGAGTCCAACGCGCACGGCCAGTACCTGGGAGATCCCGCGTTGGAGCCGCTCTGGGCCGAGCTCGACGCCCGCGGCGCGGCCGTCTTCGTGCACCCGACCTCGCCCGTCGGGTGGGAGCACACCGCCCTCGGGCGTCCTCGCCCGATGCTGGAGTTCATGTTCGACAGCACCAGGAGCATCGTCGACCTGGTGTTCGCCGGCGTCCTGGACCGGTACCCGGACCTGCGCGTCATCGTGCCGCACTCGGGTGCGACCCTGCCGGTCCTCTCCGACCGGATCGCCCTGTTCCAGCAGTTGTTCGGCGCCGCCGCCGGCACGATGCCTTGGAAGGACGCGATGCGGCGGCTCTGGTTCGACACGGCAGGCACGCCGTTCCCACTCGACGTGCCAGTCCTCGCCGAGGTCGCCGGGACGGATCGGCTGCTCTACGGCAGCGACTCGTGCTGGACACCGACGCAGGGCGTGGACGCGCAGATCGCCGCGCTCGACGATGCGCGCGACGCGACGAGTTGGCGGGAACTCACGACCCGGAACGCTCGGCGTCTGCTCGACTGACTCCGGCGAGGACGCTCTGGATCGCGGGTCCGGCGATCGCGACGACGGTGTCGTGGTCGGCTGCGAGCACGGCAGGGACCCCGAAGACCTGCCGGCTCGTGATGATCCCGACGAGCATGGCCGCGGCGAGCCCGGCCCGGAGCGCACGGTCCTCGTGATCGGCGCCGGAGGCTCCGTGCACGAGGCGGGCCTGGATGAAGTCCCGCAGCTGCGCCGTCGCGTCCTCGTTGACCATCGCACCTCGGAGCATCGCCATCAGCGGTTCCGACTCCTCCGGGGCGCCTTCCCAGGCCTGTAGGAACGCCCGGACGACACGCTCGCCGAGATGCTCGTCCGGACCCTCGAAGGCCGTGTCGAAGCGCCGGAGCGCGGACGGAGACACGGCCATCACCGCTGCGAACAGGTCGGCCTTCGACCCGAAGAACTGCATCACCTGCGAAGGGTCGACGCCGGCGTCCGCCGCCACGGCCCGGATCGTCGTGCCGGCGAAACCGTCGCTGGCGAACCGCGCACTCGCCGCCGCGAGGACCGTCGTGCGGGTGCTGGCCGCCCCGGGACGGCGACCCACGCGGGAGGTCGTCGCTGCTTCCGTCGTTCCGTCCATGCCCGCAATCTACTCCGCCGACGGGTTTCTCAACACGCGTTGAGTTCTTGCCGGATCGGACGTACGCTCGCCTCGACGACGAGCCCACGGAGGACTCCCGCACGAAGGAGAACACGATGACCGACCAGAGGATGACCGTCCCCTCCACCCCGCTGCCCGCTCCGCGCACGGGTGTGCTCACCCCCTTCGAGCCCGGCACCCGAACCCTCGAGGCCGGGTTCCGGATCGCGCCGCAGTTCAAGCCGCTGCCCGTCGACACGGTGTTCGACAAGGACGTCGCGATGCAGCTGCGCGACGGCACGACCATCCACGTCGACGTGTTCCGCCCGGTCGGTACCGAGCCGGTGCCGGTGATCGTGGCATGGAGCCCGTACGGCAAGGCGCAGGGCACGTCGCTCAGCGTGATGGGGGTGTTCGGGCTCGTCGGGCTGCCGAACAGCACGGTGTCCGGACTCGAGAAGTTCGAGGCACCGGACCCGGCGTACTGGGTCGAGCACGGCTACGCGATCTGCAACGTCGACATCCGCGGCGTGGTCGACTCCGAGGGCGACAGCGTGCTCTGGGACCGGCAGGAGGGCCGCGACGCGTACGACGTCATCGAGTGGCTGGCCGAGCAAGAGTGGTGCGACGGCAAGGTCGGCATGAGCGGCACGAGCTACCTCGCCGTGTCGCAGTGGTTCACCGCCGCCGAGCAGCCCCCGCACCTCGTCGCGATCAACCCGTGGGAGGGCGTCAGCGACGTCTACCGCGACCTCGTGAAGCGCGGCGGCATGCCCGACACCGGGTTCGCGCAGCAGCTGCAGGACGGCAGCTTCTTCGGGAAGGGCAAGAAGGAGGACATCCTCGCCGAGGTCGGCGCCCACCCGCTGATGACCGACCTGTGGGAGCAGAAGATCCCTGACTTCTCGAAGATCGAGGTGCCGGCGTACGTCGTCGCGAGCTACTCGAACACCCTGCACACCGCCGGGACCTTCCGCGCCTGGCGTCGGATCGCCAGCGACGAGAAGTGGCTCCGGATCCACAACACCCAGGAGTGGCCGGACTACTACGACCCGGCGAACGTCGAGGACCTCCGCCGGTTCTTCGACCACTTCCTCAAGGGCGCCGACAACGGGTGGGAGACCACTCCGACCGTCCGGTACTCGGTCCTCGACCTGCAGGGCGGAGACGAGGTCGCCGTGCCGGCTGAGTCGTTCCCGCCGCAGGACGCCGCTTCGACGAAGTACTTCCTCGACGCCCGGACGCGAACGCTGACCACGGCCGCGCCCGAGGCACCTGCAGAAGCGTCCTACGCCGTCGACGCGAACCCGGACGCCGTCTCGTTCCTGACCCGCTTCGACGAGGAGACCGTCCTGGTCGGATACCCGAAGGCGCACCTGTTCGTCGAGGCCCGGGGCGCCGACGACATGGACCTGTTCGTCCTCGTCCAGAAGCTCGACCGCTGGGGAACGCCGCTGCAGGCGTTCACCGTGCCGAACCAGTCGGCGATGGCGCACGACCTCACCGACCACGGCGCGACGATCCTGCGTTACAAGGGCTCCGACGGACGCCTCCGCGTGTCCGCCCGGCACCTCGACGAGGCGCTGTCGACCGACGACGTCCCCGCGCACTCGTTCGACCGCGTCGAGAAGCTCGCTGCCGGGCAGGTCGCCAAGATCGAGATCGACCTGTTCCCGGTCGGCCTGCGCTTCCACGCGGGCGAGCAGCTGCGGTTCATCGTGAGCTCCCGCAACCTGCTCGGCACGCTCATGCCGGCGATCCGCGAGTACGTCGGCGCGAACACCGGGCGGCACGTCGTGCACACCGGCGGCGACCAGGCCTCGTACCTCCAGCTCCCCGTCCGGGCCGCACGGTGACCGGCGCGACCGTCCGCCTGGCCGGCGAGGACACCGACTCGACCATCGACGGGTTCGAGCTGTTCTCCGCCCGCCGGGCGCTCGCGCTCCTGAAACGGAAGCTCGGCCGGGTCCAGCTGCTCGAGCTGCTCGAGGACGAGATCGCTGCGGGTGACGCGTTCCTCCGCGCCCACCTCGGACGCTCCGGCGGCGAGCAGGCAACCGGCACGACCACGCTCCGTGCACGGGGCATCAGTGCCGCGCAGTTCGGTGCGTGGCTCGGCGCCGCGTTCGCCCGCGAGGACGTCATGCTCGCCGGACACCCGGAGCACTACGGGATCCACGCCGAGCCGGGGCGCAACGTGAACATCGTCGAGACCCTCGACGAGTACGTCTGCTCGTTCTTCATGCGCCCCTGGGACGACAGTGCCGTCGTCGAGCAGGAGCTGCCCGCCGCAGAAGCGACTGCCGGTCGCCGGTCGCACATGCTGTTGGCGGACGGGACGGTGATCGGCTCGATCGCGAACTCCTTCGACGAGGAGCAGGACGGCTTCACCGCACGTCTGTCCGTCACCTTGCCGGCGACCTGCGCCCCGGCGGTGATCGAGCAGCACCTCGAGCACTTCGCCGTCGAGTTCCGCACCTGGATCCGCCGAGCCGCCAACGAGCGGTGACCACTCGAAGGCCGGCGATCCGCACGAGACGTTGGCTCAGGGCAGCGTTCGCTCCCACGTCGACGTCGGCCGCTCCGCGCGCGACCGTGAGCTGCGAGTCCTACTGCCAGGTGGCGGTGTCGGGGTCGATGCCGCGGGCGCGTGCGCCGGCGTCGATGATGCGACGCAACCATGAGGCGAGCCCGGCTCGGATGCCGTCGTAGTGTGCGGCGTACCCCGGATCGGCTTCGTACATGCGGCCGAGGACGACCTGCATCTGCCGGGTGATCGGGAAGTAGGCGGAGAACACCTCGCGGTGCTGTTCAACGAGAGCGTCCGCGGCCGGGCTGCCGGGTTCGACACCAGCATCCATGGCGTCGGCAAGGGCCTGATCAAGCGCCGCAGACGCATCGGCGACGGCCTGCCAGTCGTCCACGGTGCGTGACGCCGAGCGTTCGGCGTAGTGCCGCCACTCCGGCGTATCGCCGTAGAGTTGCCGCGCCTCAGCCGGCCACTGCGGATTCCATCCAGGCCCGAACGTCGCGGTCTGCTCCTCATTGGTCATGAGCAGCCCGTGCTCGTGGGCGTCGGCCATCCGGGCCAGGTCATCGCCCAGCGCGCTGAGATGCTCGATCCGCGCCGCAAGCTGGGACTGCTGGGCGCGCAGCGCAATGACAACGGCCGCACTCGGATCGTCGAGAACGTTCCGAATGGCTTCCAGGTCGAGCCCCAGCTCGCGGTAGACGACGATGCGCCGCAGCCGCTCGAGGTCGTCTTCGGCATAGAGCCGGTACCCGGCAGCTGACCGTGACGACGGCCTCGCAAGGGCGATCTCGTCCCAGTGATGCAACGTCCGGACCGTCACGCCCAGGCGCGCCGCGGCCTGACCAACAGTCAGGTCCACGGCGTCGCTGTCATCAGGCATGCGCTCCATTCTTCTCGCCGTCGGCGTCAGGTGCGGTGATGCCGATCGCTTCGAGGTTCTTGGCGGTCTGGCTGGTCGGCTCGAAGGGTTTCGCGGCAGTGAAGACGACTCGCACCTTCTCCGGCGTGATCACCTCGACATCGCGGGTGCCCCAGGGCGTGTCCCGCGGCTCGCTCACCACGCCCGCGTCGTGGGCTCGGCACGCGGTGACGAGGGTGTCGATCTGGTTCAGGACGCACGCGAAGCTGAAGCTCACCGCCGGCGCCTGATCCGGAGCGGACGCGGTTGGGACCAGCAGGACGTCCTGAAAGGCCCACCGGCGCAGGTGCACGAGCTGGCCCGGCACGCTGAACAGGTCGAAGAAGCCCAGGCCGCGGGTCCAGAAGTCGACGGAAGCGGCCAGGTCGGTTGTCGGGATCGTCACGAACGACGGCATCCCGTAGATCCCGTGGAACGGCTCAGGCGCGACCACGTCAGGGCCGGGGGCGGGGACCGGGCTCATCTCAAAGGCGTTGTAGTAGCTGCTCATGGGTCCACGTTCTGCCCTCACGCGGCGTGAGGGTCAAATCGGGGAACTCTGGGACCAACCTGTTGGCCCGGTTCACCGAGTTGGCGGCCCGCGTCCGGAGAACGATCGGTCGCCGAGACCTTCACCATCAACCCTTGGATTAGCCGAGGCAGACATGCAAGGAGCGAAGAGGACCTCGCTAGAACAGCGAGTTCAGCTCGCCGTAGTCGACGGCCGGCGTCAAGGACCCGTATGTGCCGGCAGTCAGCAGTTCCATAGCGGCCGATCGAGCAATCTCGTACGCGGCCTGCGCCATGCCCGAACCGACGCTCACGCGGGCCACTCCGAGTTCTGAGAGCTGCGCGGCAGTCAGGGAGCCGGGGCCGACCATCACGTTCAGCGGGCCGTCGATTGCCTCAGCCAGCGCTCTGATCGTGTCGGCGTCGCCAACTCCGGGTACGAAGACACCATCTGCTCCTGCTTCGAGGTACCGGTGTGCCCGATGGAGGGTCTCAGCGAACCGCTGCTCCGGCGAGACCAGGCCGGCGAGGTACACGTCCGTCCGCGCGTTGATGAACATCGGTACCCCGGCACGACCCGCTGCACGTCGAGCCGCGCCGATACGGTCCATGAGCTCAGCTGCGGGCAGTGCGCCGTCCTCGATGTTGATGCCGACTGCACCGGCTTCGAGAACTGCGTCGACCGTGTGTTCCACCCCGTCTGCGTCGTCGGCGTAGCCGGCCTCGATGTCAGCGGTGACCGGCACAGTCACCGCGCCAGCGATCCGAGAGACTGCCGCGACGGCCTCCTTTCGCCCGAGCGCGCTACCGTCCGCATGACCGAGCGACCATGCGACACCTGCGCTGGTGGTAGCGATGGCTGGCGCACCCGCAATCTCGACGAGTCGGGCGCTTGCTACGTCCCAGGCGTTGGCGAGAAGGAGCGGCTGTGCGAAGTCCTGGTGGAGCGTGTGGAAGGCGGCGGCCTGCGTGGTTCTGTTGTTCACCTGCGCAGTTCAGCCGAGCCGCGCTTCAGTTTCTGGCGGATATCGGACGACGCGGTCAGCGTTACAGCGGTTTCAATAGCCGGTCGTGAAGCGGCCGCCGGTCAGGAGGCGGCGACTGTGAGTGCCAGGACGATGACAGTCGCGCCGATCAAGACTCCGATCGCGCCAGCACCGATCACGCCCATGCGCGCGAGTCGCGGCCGGAACGGTACTCCGAGCCTGCCCCAGGATGACTCATAGATGGCGCGTGCAAGTCCGCGTGAGGTTGCAATCACGCCAATGCCGGCGACGATCACGAAGCACCCCATGGTGACCATCGCAAGTTGCTGTCCAGACATCGGGGCTCCGTTTCCGCTCCCAAGCACGCTACTCAGACCCGGGGCGCGCGCTTCGAGCTGTCCCGTAAGCCGGTCGACTACCGCGACTTCGTGCGCAGCGGTCCAGCTCCCCCCTCGAGCCCCGTGCTTCCTGATGGGGGCGTTCTCGGATAGGTGGTCCGAAACGATTCCGAATGACGGGACGTCAAACGAGGCGTTCCACCGACGCCCACCACGTGCGGAGGAATCAGCGCCGCCGCACCCCGAGCCCCACCACCGCCACGAGATTGACGGCGCTGCCGACCAAGAACCCCGTCGTCCCACCCGCGACTCCCGCGACCGGCCCGAGCACCGCCATGAGCACCGCCCCGACGACGAAGCCTGCGACCGACGCCAGCGCGACCTGCCGCGACCTCCCCGATGCGAGCAACAGCGCCGCAGGCACGAGCCCGACGGTGAACACCCACACCCCGACCATCAAGTAGCGCAGGTCAGCCACGGCAGCAGCCCCCTCGGCGGGGTAGACGATCGGCAGGAACCACCCGGCGAGCAGCGCCACCAGACCGAACACGACGGCAGAAGCAGCGGCGAACCCGACGACGAGCATCAGCGCGCCGCGAGACCGCAAGGACCCACCATCCGTCCGGTGCGCAAACGCCGGCACGAGCACCTGCCCCAGCGCCTGCCCGAGCATCGATGCCGGCGTCGCCAGGGTGAACGCCGCGGCGTAGACCCCGGCCTCGTGCGCCGACGAGGTCACCTGCGCCGAGATCATCGTCAATTGCAGCAACCCGTTCGAGGTCACCACCGCCAGCACGTTCCACGCCGCGAACCCGAGCACCCCTGCGGCGGGTTCGCGAGCGGCAGGGCCGAAGTCGTTCCACCGCGGCCAGCACGCGATCGCGAACACCGTGTACCCGATGGCCAGCGGCAGCAGCACGAAGGGCTCGAGCCGAGTGATGCACGCCACCACGAGCAGTCCGAGCGCGAGCACGCTCGTCACCGAGTCCCAGAGCGCTACCCGCGGCGCCCGGCCGTAGCCGAGCTGCGCTCCGCGGGCGTAGCAGTACAGCCCGTAGCCGACGACGACCCCGACACCACCGAGCACCATGCCGGGCCCGTTGCCCCAGGCGACCGCGACCGGCACGGTGACCGCGGCGAGCACCACGGTCGACACCAGCATCGACAGCCCGAGCACCCGGTTCACCGCGGCGTCCGACCGCCGACCCCGCAACGCGATCGCCAGGTACCGAGAGGCGGTGTTGCCCGCGGCGTTCGGCCAGAGCAGCGCGACGAACACCGACAGGGACAGCAGCGCCGTGGTCTGCCCGAGGGTCTCGGTGCCGAACACCCGCCCGACGACGACGGTCACGAGCAGCTTCGCGACGCCCTGCACCCCGATCCCGACCGTGGCGAGCACGGCCGACGACGCCACAGAAGACGACGGAGCCACAGGCACAGAAGTCCCGCTGGAAGAACCAGACCCGCTCACCGCGCCAACGCCTGTTCCACCCATCCACGCCGATGCGCGCGCAGCCCGAGCGTCACCGCCCGGACCCCGATGTACCCGAGGGCGAACGCCGCCCACAGCCCCGCGAGCGTCCCACCAGTCCACCACAGCAACGGCAGGTACACGACCAGGTTCACGCCTCCCGCGATCGCCAGGTACCGCGCATCCCCTGCGCCGATCAGCACCCCGTCGAGCACGAAGACGTACCCGGCGACGGGCATCCCGACGGCGATGAGCACCAGCACGGGCGGCAGCGCATCCCGCACGGCGGACGAGTCGGAGAACACCGGCCCGAGCACACCACTGACAGCCAGGGTCACCACGCCGAGCAGCGCCCCACCGACGATCCCGAGCAGCACGAGCCGCCGCGTCACCAGCCGTACCCGGGCCGGGTCCCGCGCCCCGAGGCCGTGCCCGACGAGCGCCTGCCCGGCGATCGCCAGGGCATCGAGCGCGAACGCCAGGGTCGAGAACACGGTCAGCCCGACCTGCGTCGTCGCGAGTCCTGCCGTCCCGAGTCCGGCGGCCGCGCCGACGGTCGCGAGCATCGCGATCCGCAACGACGCGGTCCGCAGGAACAGCCAGGCCCCGGACCGCAGTGCCCGGACGACGCCCGAAGCGCCGGGGCGAAGCGGCGCTCCCGATGATCGCGCGGCCCGCACGGCGATCCGGACGTAGACGATCGCCATCGCCCACTGCACGATGACGGTGCCGGCGGCGGAGCCCTCGACGCCCCAACCCGCGCCGTAGATCAGGAGGGCGTTGAGCAGTCCGTTCGCGACGAACCCGACGGTCGCGACGACGAGCGGGGTCTTCGTGTCCTGCAGCCCGCGCAGCAGCCCGGTCGAGGCGGTGACGACCAGGATCCCGGGCAGCCCGATGAGTGAGACCGTCAGGTACGCGGTCGCCGCCGCTGAGACGTCGGGCGACGCACCGAACAGGTCGACGAGCGGCCCGGCGAGCGGCCACCCGACGAGCGCGAGGACCACGCCCAGCACGAGTGCGAGCCACATCCCGTCGATGCCGGCGTGGACTGCGCATCGTCGGTCACCACCGCCGAGCGCGCGCGCCACGGCCGGCGTCGTCGAGTACGCCAGGAACACCAGCAGCCCGGTCACGGTCGACAGCACGGCACTCGCGAGTCCGACGGCCGCCAGCGGCGTCGCACCGAGGTGGCCGACGAGTGCGGTGTCGGTCAGCAGGAACAGCGGCTCGACCACGAGCGCGCCGAGCGCCGGCACCGCCAGGCGCACGATGTCGCGGTCGACCGCGCGCCGCTCGGCGGCGGTCACAGCGGGTCGCGTCGGTCGGTGCACCGACCCATTCTGTCGGCGATGCCGAGCGCGCGCGTTTCATAGCCCAGCTCGTGTCCCGAGGCTATTGGAAAGTGAGAATCCCTAACATGCCGCCCCTGCGTTGCCGATAGGCCCATCCACGTCGAAGGGAAGCACTGATGGCCGACAACAAGATGACGAAGTCCGCTGGGGAACACTGGGTGTGTTCGATGCTCGTTCGGCAGGGTTGGGGTGCCGCGCTGACGCGCGATGGGCTCGCGCGGACGGACATCCCCGCCGTGCATACCGAAGACCTCTCGCGCCCCGCGATCGAGGTGCAGGTCAAAGCGGCTCGAGCAGCCTCCAATGTGAACTACCCACTCGGCTCGAACTCGCAGCAGACGGCGCGCTCGGATCGAGAGTGGTTCGTATTCGTGAGCCTGCCGGAACAGTCCGACTACGTCTCGGCGCCCCGTTCGTTCATCGTTCCCCGAGACCACGTTGCGGCTGCAGCCTTCATCGCGCATGAAGATTGGCGAACGGACCCCGACGCGGTTCCGGGGACCCGGAACGCGGGTGTCGACAGGTCCCGTGTGCACATCAGCGTTTGGAGTCGGTACGAGGATCGGTGGGACCTGCTCGCCCAGCCGACCTCTGCTGTGCCGGTCATGTTGCCCGCGCGGTTCGAAGACCTCGCCTTCGGCGATCGCGTCGGACTCCCAGAGGGGCATCCTTGGCTCTTGAACCGTCCAGTTTGGGCGGACGCCTGATTCCGTCGGCGCACCTTTCGGAAGCATCGCCGCACCGATCGAGGCCAGGTCCGTCGTCGGACGGTTCGCTTGATACGTTCGCCACATGGAGAGCGTTCGACATGCTGAGCTGATCGCAGAGCTCGAGGCGTCTCGTGCTGAGGAATGGGGTCAGCGGGCTCTGCTCGCATGCCTCCGGAAACTCCGCGACGGCGGCCCGACCGAGGCGGCAAGCGTCGTCGTGCACGACGCCTGGGCCACGGCTGACGAGTTCCGCGTCGTCTACGACTCCCCGTGGCAAGGTCCTCGCGTCGGGATCATCCGCAACCGGTGGACGACGATCGACCGCACGGACGCCTACGCAACCGGCGACCCGTCGACTCCAGAGGAGTTCGGACAGAATGTCGCGGACTTCAACATCGGCGAACCACTTGGCGCTTACCTCGACACCCTCGATTTCGACGCCGCTGGCCTGGGCTGGTGGGGCCACATCCCGTTGCGCAGCCGACGCTGATCACTCTGCACTCGCTCGACTGTCGGTGACACTCGAGCGATGACCGGACACTCCAGTCGAGGGGGAGATGGAGCGAAGAACGAGCGGTTCTCACCTAAGCTGCCAGCATGACGCTGAGCTTCGTCGCCCTCGACTTCGAAACGGCCAACTTCGACCGTGCATCGGTTTGTGCCGTTGGCCTCACTACGGTCATCGACGGGGCTGTCCAGTCCACGACGTCCTGGTACGTCGAACCGCCCACTGGGCTGGACTTCACCAACACGTACCTCCACGGCATCGGACCGGACGACGTCGACGGCGCCCCGACGTGGTCCGAGACCCTCGGGCGGCTGCGCACCGTGACGAACGGGCTTCCCGTCGTCGCCTACAGTCCCTTTGACAAGGGCGTCTACAACGCGGCCAACTCGCTCACAGGAGCACCCGACCCGCAACTGGACTTCCTCGATGCTCTCGCCGTGGTCCGGCACCACTGCAAACTGCCCAGCCACCGTCTTCCGCTGGTCGTCGAACACTTTGCGTTGCCGGACTTCCACCACCACGAAGCCGGCGCTGACTCGCTCGCCTGCGCGCTGATCATCCTGCGCATCGCCGAGGAGCAGCAGGTCGAGAGCGTCGACGAACTCTGGGCTGCCGTACCAATCCGGTCGAAGGGCACCAACCGCGCTGGCCGTGTGTACCAGCGAAAGGCCGATCTTCCTCAACCGGCCGCAGAGGCTGACCCGGCGCACCCCCTGTTCGGAGAGGTGGTGTGCTTCTCTGGCGACCTCGACAGTTACACCCGCACCGAGGCGCAGACGCTCGTCGCTTCGTTCGGAGCGGTCGTCTCGGGCAACGTCACCAAGAAGACCACGTTGGTCGTGATGGGCGGCTTCGACCCCGCAACGCTGCGCCCCGGAACCTCCCTCAGCGGGAAGGTCCAACGAGCGAAGGACCTCGCCGCCACGGGCCAGACCATCGAGATCGTCACGGAGCAGACGTTCCTCGAGATCGTCGCCGTCGCGTAGCCCGAGCTCCGGCGCATTCCCGGGAGATGGGATCGAGCAAGTTCCCGGTCTGGGTGATCAGAACCCAGTTCCCGTCCTCGGCTGACGTCGTGACGGGCCTCCAGTCCGGTGGTCCCGCGTTTCGCGGGTTCAGTCGCGGACGACCTCGTTGATCGCGGCCCAGCCGAGCGTCGGTGGTGCCGAGACGACAGCACCCGGCGTGCCGATCATCTGTGCAGCCCAGTCGCCGGCGACGCTGTACGCGGCTTCGGCGATCGCCGATCCAGCGCTGACCCGGCTCGCCCCCGCCTGGGCGAGGTCACCGACCGACAGGGTCCCGGGCCCGAACGCGACGTTGAGGGGCAGCTCGATCGCGTCCACGAGCATCGAGATCGTGGCGGCCGACAGCGCTCCGAGCACGAAGACGCCACTGGCGCCGGCCCTGGCGTAGGCGTTCGCACGGGTGAGCGTCTCCTCCGCCCAGGCGTCGCTCCCGGGCACGCCCAGCAGGTGGGTGTCGATCCGAGCGTTGACGAAGAGTGGGATGCCGGCGTCATCCGCAGCCTGGCGGGCTGCGCGGATGCGGTCCTCCTGTTCCGCCACCGGCCGGAGGGAGTCCTCGATGTTCACGCCGGAGACGCCGAGCTCGAGGAACGCGGACACGGTCGAGGCGACGTCGCCCGGTGTCTCGCCGTACCCGCGCTCGATGTCGGCGGTGAACGGGACGTCGACTGCCGCTGCGATCGGCCGCACGGCGTCCAGCGCGCCGTCCCGGGTCAGATCGTTGCCGTCGCGGTGGCCGCGTGACCACGCGACGCCGGCGCTCGTCGTCGCGATCGCATCCGCCCCGGCCGAGAGGACGATGCGTGCGGACGCGACGTCCCACACGTTCGGCAGGACAACGGGTGCGCCGGGGACGTGCATCGCGGTGAAGGTGCGCGTGCGCTCGAGGTGCGTGCTCATCGTGCAATCTCAGCACACCGGCTCAGAACGGCCAGTCCGACGGGTGGGTCAGCGGCACTGCCACGATCTGCACGTCGTCTTGGTAGGCGATCCGTCCAGGGCTGTTGGTCCGCAGTTCCACCCACGCGACTCCGTACCGGTCGAGCAGGTCGAGGTAGTCCGCGCTCATCGTGAGCAGGGCCGTGGCACTCGTCCGGAACCAGGATCGCGCCCCTGGATTGCGTGCCTCGTCGAAGAGCCGCGTCTCCACGGTCGAGGGGTCCACGTACAGCCCCTCTGCTCGCTGGTTCGCGGCGACCAGCCAGCGGTCGTCGGTGTCGGAGAGGGCTCCGGCCGCGCGCAGACCGTTGGTCAGCGCGAAGATCCCGGGGAAACGACCACGTCGGTTGGGCACCGCGCTCTGGTAGCGGACGAAGTCGGTCACGGTCCGACGCTAGCGCCGTCGCGGTCGTGACCGCATGACTGGACGTGGGTGTCAAGGCCGGCCCACGTCGTCGACGTGCGTCATGACGGACGGGAGGCCCGTGGCGGCGCCGCCACGGGCCTCCCGTCCGGTGGTCCCACGTCGTCAGGCCGGACGCGCGTTCCGGCCGACCACTCGCGTCAGTCGGCGCGTGGTTCGGCGGGGACACCGCCGGTGGCGGCGTGTGCCTCTTCGGAGGTGACGGGCGTCGCCTCGTCGGTGCCGCGCGCCCGCCCGATCAGGTCCATCAGGTGGTAGACGACGATCGCGGCGATGGTGCCGAGGATGATGCCGCCGAAGCTCGCCTGGCCGAACGCGAACGTGAAGTCCGCGATGCCGATGATGAGCGCGATGCCAGCGGTCAGCTGGTTCTTCGGCTTCGAGAAGTCGACCCGGTTCTCGACCCAGATCCGGATGCCGATGACACCGATCAGACCGTACAGGGCGGTGGTCGCGCCGCCGAGCACGCCGGCGGGGACGGAGGAGATGACCGCACCGATCTTCGGGGAGAGGCCGAGCAGGACGGCGGCGATCGCGGCGACCCAGTACGCGGCGGTGGAGAAGACACGGGTGGCGGCCATGACGCCGATGTTCTCGCCGTAGGTGGTGGTGGCGGAGCCGCCGCCGGCACCGGCGAGCACGGTGGAGATGCCGTCGGCGAAGAGCGCCCGGCCGGTGAGGGGCGTGAGGTCGCGGCCGGTGAGCTGTCCGACACCCTTCACGTGGCCGACGTTCTCGGCGACGAGCGCCAGCACGACCGGCACGAACGCCAGGTAGATCGCGAGCTGCGACGGGTCGAACGCGGGAGCGGTGAACGTCGGCAAGCCGATCCACTTCGCGTCGCCGACCTTCGAGTAGTCGACCTGACCGCCGATGAGCGCCGCCACGTAGCCGATGAGCACGCCGATGACGATGGACAGGCGACCGATCAGCCCCTTGAACAGGACGGTGACCAGGATGATCGCGGCGAGGGTGATGACCGCGACGACCGGGGCGGCCGTGAAGTTGTCCTTCGCCGCAGGTGCCAGGTTGAACCCGATCAGGGCGACGATCGCGCCGGACACCACCGGCGGCATCAGGCGGTCGATCCACCCGGCGCCGGCCAGGTGCACGACGAGCCCGACGATCGCGAGCAGGGCGCCGACGACGATGATGCCCGACAGGGCGAGGGGGATGCCGCCGATCTTGGTGGCAGCACCGATCGGTGCGATGAAGGCGAACGACGACCCGAGGTAGCTCGGCAGGCGGTTGCCGGTGATGAGCAGGAACAGGATCGTGCCGATGCCGCTGAACAGCAGGGTCGTCGACGGCGGGAACCCCGTCAGCAGCGGCACCAGGAAGGTGGCGCCGAACATCGCGACGACGTGCTGCACGCCGAGACCGATCGTCCGGGCCCAGGTCAGTCGCTCGTCCGGTGCCACGATCGTCGTCGCGGAGACGGTCTTGCCGTCGCCGTGCAGCTTCCACGGAAGTCCCATGCGATGACCGTACCGGCAGCCGTGCGCAGGTGACGACGGACACCGACCTGCTGCATGGCGTCGGTGGCTATCGTGGACGGCATGACCGACGTCGCACGTGCCTCCGGCATCCACACTGACGAACTCGACCCCGCGGTGCGCCCCCAGGACGACCTGTACCGCCACGTGAACGGCACCTGGATCGCCGAGACGCCGATCCCCGACGACAAGGCCCGCTACGGCTCGTTCACGGTGCTGGCCGAGGCCGCCGAACTCGCCGTCCGCGCGATCATCGAGCGCTCGCAGCAGGCCGCCCCCGGCACCGAGGAGCGCAAGGTCGGTGACCTCTTCTCGTCCTTCACCGACGAAGCCCGGCTCGAAGAGCTCGCCACCGCGCCGATCGAGCCGCTCCTCGCCGAGATCACGGCCATCGAGTCCGTGCCCGAGCTCATCGCCACCGTCGGACGCTTCGAGCGCCTGGGGCTGCCGAGCTTCCTGCAGCTCTTCGTCGACAACGACCCGGGCGACCCCGAGTCCTACGTCGTGTTCCTCGAGCAGTCCGGCCTCGGTCTGCCCGACGAGTCGTACTACCGCGAAGAGCGCTTCGCCGACATCCGGACGAAGTACCGCGAGTTCGTCGCGGCGATGTTCCCGCTCGCCGGGTTCGAGGACGGCGGCGACCGCACCGAGCACGTCATCGCGCTCGAGACGGCCCTGGCGTCGAAGCACTGGGACAACGTCACCACCCGCGACAGCCAGAAGACCTACAACAAGCTGCCCTGGGCCGAGGTCGCGGCGCTCGCCGAGGGCATCGACCTGCAGACGTGGTGGCAGGCCATCGACGCACCGTCCGGCGCGTTCGAGACGGTCGTGGTCCGCGAGCCGTCGTTCATCACGGGCCTGGCCGAGCTCCTGCGCGACCAGCGGCTCGAGGTCTGGAAGGACTGGCTGCGCTGGCAGGTCATCCGTGGCTCGGCCGCGTACCTGACGAGCGCGTTCTCGGCCACGAACTTCTCGTTCTACGGCACCGCCCTCACCGGGGCGCCGAAGCAGCGCGAGCGCTGGAAGCGCGGCGTCTCCCTGGTGGAGGGCGCGATGGGCGAGGCCGTCGGCCGGATCTACGTGCAGGAGCACTTCGACGAGACCTCGAAGGCCACGATGGACGACCTCGTCGCCAACCTCGTCGAGGCGTACCGGCAGAGCATCACGGCGCTCGACTGGATGACCGACGAGACCCGTGCGCGTGCCCTCGACAAGCTCGACAAGTTCACGCCGAAGATCGGGTACCCGGTCAAGTGGCGCGACTACTCGGCGCTGCCGGTCGTGCCCGACGACCTGGTCGCGAACGTCCGCGCCGTCGCGTCGTTCCAGGTCGACCGCGAGCTCGGCAAGATCGGCAAGCCGATCGACCGCGACGAGTGGTTCATGACCCCGCAGACGATCAACGCGTACTACAACCCCGGTTTCAACGAGATCGTGTTCCCCGCGGCGATCCTGCAGTTCCCGTTCTTCGACGCCGACCGCGACGCCGCCGCCAACTACGGTGCGATCGGTGCCGTCATCGGCCACGAGATCGGGCACGGCTTCGACGACCAGGGCTCGCAGTACGACGGCGACGGCAAGCTCGAGAACTGGTGGACCGAGGCCGACCGCACGGCGTTCGAGGAGCGCACGAAGGCCCTCATCGCCCAGTACGACGCGCTCGTCCCGACCGAGGTGCCGGACGGCCACGTCAACGGTGCCCTGACGATCGGCGAGAACATCGGCGACCTCGGTGGCCTGTCGATCGCGTGGAAGGCGTACCTGCTGTCGCTCGACGGTCAGGAGCCCCCGGTCGTCGACGGCCTGACCGGTGCCGAGCGGTTCTTCCTGAGCTGGGCGCAGGCGTGGCAGATGGCGATCCGTCCGGAGGAAGCCGCGCGCCTGCTGTCGATCGACCCGCACTCGCCGAACGAGTTCCGGTGCAACCAGGTCGTCCGCAACATCGACGGCTACTACGACACGTTCGGCGTGACCGAGAAGGACGCGATGTACCTCGACCCCGCCGAGCGCGTCGCGATCTGGTGATGGTGGAGCCGGACGCGGCTCGGTCGTCACGCCGTCGGCGGCCGGAGGACCGCTCGGATGGTGGCGGTCGGGCCCGCGGTCGGCACAGCGGTCGGCCGGACGACCGCTTCGGCGCCACGACCGAGGCCCTCGGTGCCCTCGCCCTCGACGGCGCCGGCGTCAGCGCCTCGGTGATCGACACCTCGACCGGCAAGGCCCTGCTCGCGATCGACGACACCGTCGTGCAGCCCGTCGCGAGCCTCGGCAGGGTGCTGCTGCTGATCGAGGTCGCGGCACAGCTCGAGGACGGACGCCTGCACGGCGACCGCCTCCAGCGCATGGCACGGGACACCGCGACCGGCGCCGGGCTGTGGCAGTTCCTGCAGGAACCGACGATGCAGGTGCCCGACCTGGCGACCCTGGTCGGCGCCACCGGTGACACCTGGGCGATGAACGCACTGCTGTCGACGGTCGGCATCGACGCCGTCCGCGAGCGTGCGGAGTCGCTCGGCATCGAGCGGACCGCGCTGATCGACCGGGTGCGCGACCGTCGTGGTCCGGACGACGCCCCGGACGCCTCGGTGGCCCCGACGGGTGAGCTCGCGTGGGTGATGCGCGGACTGGCGCTCGGCGAGGTCGTGGACGAAGCGGTCTCGAACCGGGTGCTCGGCTGGCTGTCGCTGGCGAGCGATCTGAACCTGGTCGCCGGCTCGTTCGGCCTCGACCCCCTGGCGCACCGTGCGCTCGACCACGGGCTGCAGGTCGTCGCGGTCACCGGGTCGAGTACGGGCGTCCGTGCCGAGGCCGGGATCCTCCGGGGTCCGGGCTCGTCGGTCAGCTACGCCGTGACGGTGACGTTCGACGACGCCTCGTTGCAGCGGCGCCTCGCGGTCATCGAGGCACTGCGGACCATGGGCACCGAACTACTCGAGGCAGTGCACGCCCCGGCGCGCCGCTGACCGGGTCGCTCAGTTCCCCTCGGACGTTGCGTCGGGTGGCGGCACGCAAGCCGACTCGGCGGTGAGGCTCAACCCGTCGACGGTGCCGCGGATGCTGGCGGTGGCCGGGTCTGCGCCGGAGGAAGACGACCAGGAGTCGCGGCCCATCGCGCGGTCACTGACCCCGAGGCCCTCGGACGTCCAGAGCGCGGTCACGGCGTCGAACGGCTCCTGGGCGTCGTCGACCACGTCGAACACGGGCACCACGCTGAGCGCCGTCGCCCGGGTGCCGGTCGGGTCGGACGACCCGGACGTCGCGCACTGTTCGGTGCCCGTCGTCACGGTCGCCGGGACCCCGGCGGCGGCTGCTGACCGCTCGAGGAACGCGCGGAGCACGGTGGCGCGGTCGTCGACGTCTGCAGGGACCCACGGGGTCGGCGTGGGACTCGTCGGTGCGTCGCCGTCCGGACCGACATCCCGCGGCTTGGGTGCGTCGAGGGGGAGCCCGAGCCACCCACTGACCGCGCCGCTGCCCAGGTCGAAGGCGGTCCGCGGTGCGCGGTGTGCATCGGCTGCCTCGTCCGTCGTCGCGGCGAGGGTCTCGGCGACGTCGCCGAGCGGACGCACGCCGATCGACAGGGACGGCCGATCGGCCACTGCCGGGAGGCCGGAAGCGTCGTCGGGGGCCCGCGCCGCGTCTGCGTACGTCGTCCCGGGCGAGTAGTAGAGGCGCTCCACGTGGTGGTCGTCGGCGAGTGTGTCGATCATGCGCATCAGGGCCCGGCCGGGGTGCGTGGCCGTGACGTCGACGGACACGTCGCCGCGGCTCAAGGTCGTCGTCCTCGTCGTACTCGTGTTCGTCGGCTCTGGACCGGTGATCGTCCGCACACGTTTCGCTGCATCGCTGAAGCTGACGTCCCGCACGAGCCCGATCCTCGAACCGGTCGGGGTCATCCACAGCTGTCGCACGAAGGTCCGCGTGCGCAGCCGACCGGCCAGGCCGACGACCCTGCGGTCCATCGGATCGAGGCTGACCGGAGCGGTCTTCCGCGCAGACGGCACGTCGAGTGTCACCTGCAGCGTCGTGCCGGTGACACCGCGCTCGGCCGTCCGCCGGACCCGCTCGGCGACGGCGAGGTCGGCGGTGTCCGCGGTGACCCGGAGCGACGTGAGCCAGTTGTCCGGGTCGTCCTTGGCGTCGAACTGGCGGATCTCGCCCTCGGTCGAGCCCACGCCGGGCAGCCGATCGACGTCCGCGATCAGGTCCGCGAG
Source organism: Curtobacterium sp. PhB25 (assembly GCF_004365375.1). Classification (NCBI taxonomy): domain Bacteria; kingdom Bacillati; phylum Actinomycetota; class Actinomycetes; order Micrococcales; family Microbacteriaceae; genus Curtobacterium; species Curtobacterium sp. PhB25. Next base: position 36,686 of record NZ_SODR01000008.1, read on the forward strand.
CGCCGACTCCGACCCGTGCGGCGGCGGTGGCATCGTGCACGCTGCGAGTGCCAGAAGGGCCCCGAGTGCGGTCGCGATCGCTGCCGCGGACCGTGTTCGTCTTCGAGCCCCCATGCCGTGAGTCTAGGAACGGGCCGTCGCAGTGCGGTATCGGTCGCGAGACCCATCGGTGCTCAGCGGAGGACCACGAACGACCGCAACGGCTGCGGGGCGACGTCGTGGACCTCGACGAAGCCACGTGACTCGTAGAACGCGCGCTGACCTGGCTCCGCATCGGTGAGCAGGACCGTCTGGCGGACACCCGCGTACCGCTCGAGGACGGCGTCGAGCAACGCGCCGCCGACGCCGGACCGGTGCGCTTCCGGCACCACGAGCAGGTCCTGGACGTAGACGATCGTCACGCCGTCGGACACCGTGCGGACGAGCCCGAGCAAGCGGTCGTCGTCGTCGCGTGCGGTCAGCACGGTGTCGGAGCCCGCGATCGCCCTGGCGAGGGCGGCGGGGTCCTGCGTGTACGCGGTCCACCCGACGGCTTCGTAGAGGGTGAGGAGTTCGTCGGTCCCCGGTCGTTCGTCCCTGATGGCGAAGGTCACCGGTCCATCGTGCACGAGGCCCGAGGCGGCCAGGCCGAGGCCGACACCGCCGCCGGGCCTCCGGTGAACTGCCGGAGGTGCCCTTCGTGGGCATCACGGCGATCCGGCTGCCTGACGAGCCAGCCGTCACCCACCCGCTACGACGTCGCCTGCCCCTCCGGCACGAGCGCCTGCACGGACAGCAGCGACGCATCGGCGGACGAGCACGCCTGGTAGTCGGCGTCCTTCACGAACAGCGACTGCTTGGATCCGGGCGGGTACACGCGGAAGCCGTCCGGGGTCTTCGGCGAGCAGTCGGCCTTCGAGTAGTTCCCGGCCTGGACGATCTTGAGCGGCGCCACGGCGGTCTGCCCGGCGGCCAGGGTCACGGTCGGGTGCGGTGAGCTCTTCTCCTGGGTCGCTGCAGCACCGATCTGGGTGCCGTTGCCGCCGCCGACGAACGAGACGCCCGGCCAGCCCTGCAGGGTGCAGGTGGTCGAGCCGGTGTTCTGCAGGGCGAGGTGCACGATGACGCTGCCGGCCGCACCGCCGCTGCCCGGCTCGATGCTGGCGGCGAGCGAGGACGCGGCACAGCGACCGCCGGCGGCCGACCCGGATCCCGACGACCCGGATCCCGACGACCCGGATCCGGAGGACCCGGAACCGGTGCCGGCTGACGCCGACGAGCCGGACGACGGGGTCGCGGACGACGACGACGCCGACGAGGACGACGACGCGGACGGCGACGGCGCGGGTGCGGTCACCGTCTCGGTGGCGGAGGGTTCCCCGCCGGAGGCACAACCCGCCAACGCCCCGACTGCGACGAGCCCGGTGACGGCGAGCAGGAACTTCGATCGACTGCTGCGTTGCATGGTGCACAGGCAACCACCACCGGGAGATCGTGGTTCGGTCGGCATCCAGGGACCGCGAGCACACTCCGGAGCAAGGAACCCGAGCAGCGGAGGTCGGACATGACGGGCAAGCACGAACAGGCACGTGGCGACGAGGGCCGCGCGGACGGGGTCGAGACCCGCGCAGGTGCCTTCACGGACAGCGACATCCCCGGCGAGGAGCGCGTCACGACGACGGAGCCCGTCGGCGAGTTCGTCGCGAGCGACATCCCGGGCGAGGCCCGCCCGGAGTCGAGCGGACCCGACGGCGAGTACGTCGAGTCGGACATCCCCGGCGAGGCCGAACCGACGCAGGACGGCGAGACCGGCCACTACGTCGACAAGGACCAGGCCTGACGACTAGTCGATGCGCTCCGCCGCCACCAGGCGGCGGAGCGTCTCCACGCCCGCTGGCGGGCAGCGACCGGCATCCGCCGAGGTGACCCACTCGACCTCGTCCACCTCGGCCGAGGCGACGGGCGTGGCGGAGTCCAACGGGCCTCCTGGTCGGACCAGGAACAGCGTCATCGCGACCATCGTGCCTGGTGCCTGCCCATGGGCCGGCTCGAGGACGACACCGAACGGGTCGACGTCATCGGCGGTCACCCGCAGGCCGGTCTCCTCGTGTGCTTCGCGGATGGCGGCGTCGAGGTCGGTCTCGTGCGGCTCGGCCTTGCCGCCGGGCAGGTAGAGCACGTCGCGCGCTCGCGCACGCACCATCAGGACGCGTCGGTCCCGCACCAGCAGGAGCGCGCTGACCCGCAGCGTGGGTTGCTGGGTCGTGTCGGCCGGGAGGCTCAGCTCGCGTCCGCCTCGTCGGCGCGCTTCGAGACGGTCGGGTCCAGGGCGGTGCGATCGGCGAGCGGGACGACGGGCGCCGGCAGCTCTGCCTCGGGCTCGGGCCGCACGCCGAACAGGGCGTCGATGGCCCCCACGAACTCCTCGCCACGACCGGCACGGCCGAGCTCACGGGCCCGGACGGAGGGGCGGTGCAGCAGGACGCCGACCAGGTGCCGGAGCGCCCGCTCGGTGTGCTCGGCGGACTCGCCGTCGGCGTCGCCGCGGCGCTTGGCGCGGTCGATCTCGTCGTCGAGGATGTCGAACACGTGCTTGCGGAAGGCGACGAGGGCCGGGGTGGTGGACTGCTCGAGCGCCTGCGCCCGGAAGCGGGACACGGCGTCGTCGACCATCGCGCGGGCCTCGGACTCGGCGTTCAGCTCGGAGATCGGGGCGTGCAGGCTGATGGTCTCGAGGTCGAGCAGCTCGACGCCGTCGACACCGGCAGCGGCCGGGTCGACGTTGCGGGGGAGTCCGAGGTCGATGACGATGCGGCGGATGCCGTCGTCGAGGTCGGCCGGTGCGACGACCGGGAGCTCGCTCGACGTGCAGGTGATCACGACGTCGCTGGTGCCGATCGCGTGGCGCAGGTCACGGGCGGCGACGAGGTCGTGCTTCGCGGCGAACCAGGCGGCACGGCCCGAGGGCGAGAACACCTGGATGTGCACGGCGCCGCGGTCGCGCAGGGCCGCGATGGTGGTGGCCGCGTAGCTGCCGGTGCCGATCAGCAGCACGCGGGTGTGGGCCCAGTCGGTGACGCGCGACGACGCGAGCTGCAGGCCGAGGCGCACGAGCGAACGACCGGCGGCACCGATCCGGGTGCGGGTCTTGACGCCGCGCGAGGTGTGGGCGGCTTCCTGGAACAGCCGCTCGAGGTCCGAGGTGGTGGTGCCGTTGCTCCGGGCGTCCTCGAGCGAGCGGCGGACCTGGCCGGAGATCTCGGTCTCGCCGACGACGACGGACTCGAGTCCGCTCGACACGGCGAACAGGTGCTGCACGACGTCCTTGCCGCCGAGCACGTTGACCGAATCACGCAGTTCGGTGGCGTCCAGGTCGCTCGCAGCGGCCACGGCCTGCACGGTGGCGGCGACGGCGGAGTCGCGGTCGTCGCCGGCGATGTCGAGGTAGGCCTCGAAACGGTTGCAGGTGGCGAGGACGACCGCGCCGTCCAGGACGTCGGAATCCGTCACGAGGTGGCCTGCTGCGGCCGGGGCAGCGATGCTCAGTCGCTCCAAGAGGTCGAAGCTGGCGTTGCGATGCGACGCCGTGAGACAGATGAGCACGTAGCCAATGGTAACGCGCTCGATGGGACAATCATCCGGTGACCGACGTGACGACCACATCCCTCCCCGACTCCCACCCCCTGGCATCAGGGCGGACGAGCGGGTCCCGCCTCGTCCGGGCCCTGCGGGGTGACCGTCCGGAGACGCTGCCGGTGTGGTTCATGCGGCAGGCCGGTCGGTCGTTGCCCGAGTACCGCGAGCTCCGGGTGGGCACGGCCATGCTCGACGCGTGCCTCGACCCCGAGATGGCGTCGGAGATCACGCTGCAGCCCGTCCGCCGGCACGGGGTGGACGCCGGCATCTTCTTCAGCGACATCGTCGTGCCGATCAAGCTCGCGGGCGTGGACGTCGAGATCGTCCCCGGTCGCGGCCCCGTGCTCGGCTCACCGATCCGCACCGCGGCGGACGTCGACGCTCTCGAGCCGCTGGACCCGGCGGCCCTCGAGCCGATCCGGCAGGCGGTCGCCCGCACGGTCGAGCAGCTCGGCGACACCCCGCTGATCGGATTCGCAGGCGCACCCTTCACGCTCGCCGCGTACCTGGTCGAGGGCGGCCCGTCGAAGGACCACATCCGCGCACGGACCCTCATGCACGCGGAGCCGGAGACCTGGTCGCGGCTGCTGGCCTGGGCGGCCGAGGTGTCGGGGGCGTTCCTCCGGGCCCAGGTGCTCGCCGGGGCCTCGGCCGCACAGCTCTTCGACTCGTGGGTCGGGTCCCTGTCGCGCGCCGACTACGTCCGGTACGTCGCACCGCACTCGGCGCAGGCGCTGTCCCACGTGACCGACCTGGGCGTGCCGCGCATCCACTTCGGCGTCGGCAGCGGCGAGGTCCTCGCCGACATGACCACGCTCGGCACCGACACGGTCGGCGTCGACGCGGTCGGGGTCGACTGGCGGCTCCCGCTCGACGAGGCCGTCCGCCGCGTCGGCACCGGCGTCAGCGTGCAGGGCAACATCGACCCGGCGATGCTCGCGGCCCCGTGGGAGGTCCTCGAAGCGCACGTGCGCGAGGTCGTCCGCCGCGGTGGCGCCGCCCGCGCCCACGTCGTGAACCTCGGCCACGGTGTGCCGCCCGAGACCGACCCGACGGTGCTGACGCGCGTCGTCGAGCTGGTCCACTCGCTCGGTGACGGGTCTGCCGCGTGACCGACGTCGTCGTGGTCGGCGGCGGGATCGCCGGACTCGTCACGGCCCGTGACCTGGCGAAGGGCGGCGCGGACGTCGTGCTCGTCGAGTCGTCCGGCGTGCTGGGCGGCATGATCCGGCGGCACACGGTCGGCGGCCTCGACCTCGACATGGCGGCGGACTCCTTCGCGACCCGCACGGACGCCGTCGGCCGCCTGGCGATCGAACTCGGGCTCGGCAACGACGTCGTCGCCCCGGACCCGCGCGGTGCCTGGTTGATGACCCGTGACGGCCGGACGTCGCCGATCCCCGCGACCGGGCTCCTCGGCATCCCGAGCACCCCGATGGCCGCCGACGTGCTCGCCGTGGTCGGGCAGAAGGGCGGGCTCCGTGCACAGATGGACTCGCTGCTGCCCGGACCGGTCGGCGCCAAGGCGGAGTCCCTGGGTGAACTCGTCCGGCGGCGCATGGGGGAGCGGGTCCTCGACGACCTGGTCGTCCCGATCGCCGGCGGGGTGCACTCCACCCACCCGGACCAGCTCGACCCGGAGCGGGTGGCTCCCGGCCTCCGTGCGGCACTGCTCCGCGAGGGCTCGCTGGCCCGCGCGGTCCTGGCACTCCGGGCCCGCGCGGCAGCCGGTACCCCGGTGCAGGGGATCCGGGGCGGGATCGTCCGGCTCGTGGACGAACTCGTCGCCGACATGGAGACCTACCGCGTCGACGTCCGGCTGCACACCCGGGCGACCCGGATCGAGGCGCACGCGGTCGAGGTCGTCTCAGCCGACGGCACGGTCGAACGCCTGCCCGCGCAGCACACCCTGTCGTCGGTGCCCGATCCCGAGCGCACCGTGGCGCCGGACCGGACCGGGATCGAGCTCGTCACGCTCGTCGTCGACCAGCCCGAGCTCGACGCAGCCCCCCGCGGGACCGGGATGCTCGTGCACCCGGACGCGCAGGCCGTGTCGGCGAAGGCCCTGACGCACGCGACGGTGAAGTGGCCGTGGCTCGCCGAGGCGGCTGCCGGCCGCCACGTGCTGCGCCTGAGCTACGCGACGCCCGCCGACGCGACCAGCGCACCGGGCGCGAGCGGTCCCGACGACGCGGCCACGAGCCTCCCGGTCGACCCGGACGGACCCGTCGGCACCCGAGCGCTGCACGACGCGGCCACGCTGCTCGGCGTCCCCCTGACGGCGACGCAGGTCGCGGGCGCTGCGCGCGTCCGCTGGCACGGTCCGGACCTGACCGCTGCCGGGCTGGCCGAGGGGGTCGTCGGCATCGGCGAGGCCAGCTCCGGACGTGGCCTGGCCGGGATCACCGCGGCCGCCCGCACCGCTGCTGGACAGATCCTGGATTCCTGAGCGGACCCCAGACCGCCCGGGGGCTACTGTTGGTGAGACCGTCGGACGTATTCCGTTCGGCGCATGACCACCGCACACTGAACCAACGGAGGAATCGCACATGCGCGGAAAGCTCCTGTTCGTCGCCGGCGCCGCACTCGGGTACGTCCTGGGATCGCGAGCCGGACGGGCGCGGTACGAGCAGATCAAGACCGTCAGCGGCAAGGTCTGGAACAGCAACGGCGTCCAGAAGGGCGTGCACGTCGCCGAGGACTTCATCGCCGACAAGACCCCGGACGTCGCCGAGTTCATCGGTGAGACGACCAAGAAGGCCGTCCGCAAGGTCGGTCAGAAGAAGGACACCACCACCTCATGACCGACACCCGCGACCGCAAGTCGCGTTCGCTGTTCGGTCTGGTGGGCGACGTCCCGAAGCTCGTCAAGGGCTTGGTCAAGGGCGAGATCGACCTGCTCAAGGCCGAGATGCTCACGAAGGCCAAGATCTTCGGGCTCGCCGCGGGGCTGCTGGTCGGTGCACTCGTCATCGTGCTCTACGCGATCGGCGTGCTCCTGACCGCGGCCGTGATGGGCCTGGCGACCGTGATGCCGGCCTGGCTCGCAGCGATCGTGATCGCCGTGGCGATGCTGATCGTCGCCGCCATCCTCGGGTGGATCGGCTGGAAGCGCCTGAAGAAGGGTCTTCCGATCACGCCGAAGCGCACGATCGACAGCGTCAAGAACGACATCAACGCGGTGAAGGGGATGGGCAAGAAGCCCACTCCGCCCAGCCAGTACGGCAGCCGCAAGCCGGACGTCGGCGGCCGGTTCTGAGCCCCGACAGCCGCACCACCGACGGAGGAACCGTGACCGATCCGCACGACGATCTCGCAGACCGCGTCGCCGCGACCCGCGCCCAGCTGTTCGACACCCTCGACGCGATCGAGGACAAGCTCAACGTGCCGAAGCAGATCGGCATCGCGGCGTCGAAGGTCAAGCGCGGCATCGACGAGAAGCCGGTCCCGTACCTGGCCGGCCTCGCAGCCGGAGTAGCGGTGGTCGGGGGTATCGTCGTGATGGTGCTCCGACGGCGGTAGACCGCCCGAGCGCGGTCCACCGGGTGCGGGGCGGCCACAACCCTGGCAACCGATAGGACAAGGACCCATGAGTTCCGACGCGCCCGCTCCTGCATCCGCGCACACCTCTCCGCACGAGACCGACCCCGCGACGGGGATCGATCCCAACCTCATGACGGCGTACGCCCTCTGGGCCGTGTTCCGCAGGCCGCTCGGCCCGGTCCACCGCGTCGGTGACGACGCCGTGGCCGAGCTCGACGCCGTGGTCGCGTCCGCCGCCGAGCGCGGGGTGACCGTCCGTGGCTTCTACGACGTCTCCGGCTTCCGTGCCGACGCCGACGTCATGATCTGGCTGCACGGCGACGACGCGCAGGTCATCCAGGCCGTGCTGCGCGAGATCCGCCGCACCGGGCTGTTCCAGGACACCGAGCCGGTGTGGCACGTCATGGCGATGCACCGCGAAGCCGAGTTCAACAAGCGGCACACGCCCGCGTTCCTCCGTGGCAAGGACCCCGAGGCGTGGATCACGGTGTACCCCTTCGTCCGCTCCTTCGAGTGGTACCTCCTGCCCGAGGACGAGCGCTCGAAGATGCTGCGCGACCACGGGATCGCTGGTGCCAAGTACCGCCGCGTCCTGACGAACACCATCGCCACCTTCGCCCTGAGCGACTACGAGTGGATCCTGCCGCTCGAGAGCCCCGAGCTCGTCGACCTCGTCGACCTCATGCGCGACCTCCGGGCCACCGAGGCCCGTCTGCACGTGCGCGAAGAGGTCCCCTTCTTCACGGGTCGTCGCGTGACGACCGCCGAACTCCCGGAGGTGCTGTCATGACCGACACCAGCCTGATCACGAACGGTCAGCCCGTCCTCGCCGCCACCCCCGCGGCCGCTTCCGGCCCGGAGCACGTCGAGGTCCCGACCGCCTACGACGCGATCCTGCTCGCCGGCTTCGGTGGCCCCGAGGGCCAGGACGACGTCATCCCCTTCCTGCGCAACGTCACCCGCGGCCGCGGCATCCCCGACGAGCGGCTCGAAGAGGTCGCGCACCACTACCGGCACTTCGGCGGCGTGAGCCCGATCAACGCCCAGAACCGCGCGTTGAAGGCGGCGCTCGAGGCCGAGCTGGCATCGCGCGGCATCGACTTGCCGGTGCTCTGGGGCAACCGCAACTGGGAGCCCTACCTCGAGCAGGCCTTCACCGAAGCCGCCGACAAGGGCTACAACAAGCTCATCGCGATCGCCACGAGCGCCTACTCGTCGTTCTCGAGCTGCCGCCAGTACCGCGAGGACTACGCACGCGTGCTCGACGAGACCGGTCTGCTCGGCACCATCGAGATCGACAAGATCCGGCAGTTCTTCGACCACCCCGGCTTCGTCCGCCCGTTCGTCGACGGCGTCCGTGACGGCATGGCGAAGGCCATCGCCGAGAACGACGGCCTCGAGGTCGCGACCGAGCTGCACGTGCTGTTCTCGACCCACTCGATCCCGTCGACCGACGCTGCGAAGTCCGGCCCGGACTACCGCGGCTTCGACGAGCACGGCGCCTACGAGGCCCAGCACCTCGCCGTCGCGCAGGTCGTCCTCGACCAGGCGTGGGCGGAGCTGCTCGAGCAGCCCGAGCACGCGCACCTGCAGGGCACGTCCAAGCCCGCGTGGAAGCTCGTCTACCAGTCGCGGTCCGGCCCCCCGACGCAGCCGTGGCTCGAGCCCGACATCAACGACTACATGAACGAGGAGCTCAAGGGCGGCTCGACCCGCGCCGTGCTCATCGTCCCGCTCGGCTTCGTGAGCGACCACATGGAGGTCATGTGGGACCTCGACGAGGAAGCCACCGAGACCGCGCAGGAGCTCGGCTTCTGGTCGGTCCGCACGCAGACCCCCGGTGTCGACCCGGCCTACGTCTCCGGTCTCGTCGACCTGGTGCTCGAGCGCGTCAACGGCACCCCCACGAGCGAGCGTCCGCACCTGACCGACATCGGTCCCTGGTACGACGTCTGCCGCCCGGGCTGCTGCGAGAACGTCCGCGCTGGCTTCAAGCCCGCCGCCGCCGGCGTCGCACCGTGACCGACGCACCGAGCCCGATCCGGCTGGGCACCCGCGCCAGCCGGCTCGCGGTCGCGCAGTCGCAGGACGTCGCCGACCGCCTGGCAGCGGCGTCCGGTCGCCCGGTCGAGCTCGTCACCGTCACGAGCGAGGGCGACACGAACCGCGCCTCGCTCGCGTCGCTGGGGGGCACGGGTGTGTTCGCCAGCGCCCTGCGTGAAGCCCTGGTCGCCGGCGAGGTCGACGTCCTGGTGCACTCGCTCAAGGACCTGCCGACCGCGCCGTACCCGGGCCTGACGATCGCGGCCGTGCCGAAGCGTGCCGATGCCCGCGACGTCCTCGTCGCACGGAACGGCGCGACCGTCGAGAGCCTGCCCGAGGGCGCGAAGGTCGGCACGGGTTCACCGCGTCGCGTCGCGCAGCTCAAGGCGAAGCGCCCCGACCTGGACGTCATCGACATCCGCGGCAACATCGACACCCGGCTCGGTCGCGTCGACGACGACCTCGACGCCGTCGTGCTCGCCGCCGCCGGGCTCAGCCGCATCGACCGGCTGTCGGCCGCCACCGAACTGCTCGACCTCGGTTTCTGGCCGAGCGCTCCGGGGCAGGGCGCACTGGCGATCGAGACCCGTGCTGCCGAGACCGACACGAACCTGCTCGCCGCGCTGCGCAAGATCGAGCACGCCCCGACCCGCCTGACGGTGTCGGCCGAGCGCGAGGTGCTGGCGAAGCTCGAGGCCGGCTGCTCCGCCCCGATCGGTGCGACCGCGGTCGTGGACGCCGAGCTCCTGCTCGTCTCCGCCACCGTCTACAGCCCCGACGGCGCCGAGTACCGCACGGCGTCGCACGCGGCCGTGCTCGAGGGATCTGCGCAGGACCGTCTCGCCGAAGCACTCGAGGTCGGTGGCCGCGTGGCAGCCGAGCTGCTCGAGAACGGTGCCGGCGACCTGGCGGACCTCGCCGACTCGGTGAAGTAGAGCCCGTCACGGACACGCCCGCTCCCGTCGTCGTCATCCCCCGGGGTGGCGCGTGGGGCGAGCGCGTCGCAACGGCGGCTCGGCAGCGCGGGCTCGACCCGCGGGTCGTCCCCCTCATCACGACCGAGCCGCCGCTCGACTGCGGCCCGCTCGACCGTGCCGTCGCCCGTTTGGCCGGGTACGCGTGGGTGGTGGTGACCAGTGCGACGGCCGTGACGGTGCTCGCCGAACGCGTGACGGGCCTCCCGTCCGGTGTCCGCGTTGCGGCGGTCGGTGAGCCGACCGCCCGTGCCGCGCGTGCTGCGGGCTGGGTCGTCGACCTCGTGCCGGAGCAGGCCTCGGCCGCTGCCCTCGTCGACGCGCTGCCGGACACCGACGGCACCGTGCTCTTCCCGCGCTCCGAGATCGCCGCGCCGACCCTCGTCGACGGCCTGCGGGCCCGCGGCATCGACGTGGACGACGTGGTCGCGTACCGTACCGTGGGGACCGGCGACGAGCCGATCGCCCTCGACGCGGTGGCCGACGCGGTGCTCGTGACGAGCGGCAGCGTCGCCCGCGAGATCGCCCGCCGGATGACCCCGCTCGACCCCCGCACCCTCGTGGCCTGCATCGGCCCCGGAACCGCCGCCGACGCGCGCGCGGCCGGACTGCCGGTCCACGTCGTCGGACCCACCCGGTCCGCAGAAGCCCTGCTCGACGCCGTCGTCGAGGCCCTGAACCCCACCGCCCCCGAACAGGAAGGCCACCCGTGACCGGCCGTTTCCCCCAGGTCCGCCCCCGTCGACTCCGCGCCACCCCCGCGATGCGACGGCTCGTCGCCGAGACCCGGCTGCACCCAGCCGAGCTCGTGCTGCCGATGTTCATCCGCGAAGGCGCCACCGACGCCGTCGACATCTCGAGCATGCCGGGCGTGCAGCAGCACTCGCTCGACTCGTTCCGTCGCGCCCTGGTGTCGGCTGCGGAGGTCGGGATCGGCGGCGTGAACCTGTTCGGCGTGCCCACCACGAAGGACGCGACCGGATCCGGGGCGACCGACCCCGACGGCATCCTCAACGTGGCCATCCGCGTGGCGAGGGAAGAGGTCGGTGACGACCTGGTCGTGCAGTCCGACCTGTGCCTCGACGAGTTCACCGACCACGGCCACTGCGGCGTCCTGGCGGCGGACGGCTCCGTCGACAACGACGCGACCCTGCTGCGCTATCGCGACATGGCGGTCGCGCAGGCAGAGGCCGGCGCCGAACTGGTGTGCCTGAGCGGGATGATGGACGGCCAGATCGCCGCCGCGCGTGACGCGCTCGACGTCGCCGGGCACACCGGCACCGCGCTGCTGGCCTACGCGGCCAAGTACGCCTCCGCCTTCTACGGCCCCTTCCGCGAGGCCGTTTCGTCGTCGCTCGTCGGCGACCGGCGGACGTACCAGATCGACGCCGCCAACGGTCGGCAGGGGCTGCGCGAGGTCGCGCTCGACGTCGACGAGGGTGCCGACGTCGTGATGGTGAAGCCGGCGATGAGCTACCTCGACGTGCTCGCTGAGACCGCTGCTACTTCGCCCGTGCCGGTCTGGGCCTACCAGATCTCCGGCGAGTACGCGATGATCACGGCAGCCGCGCAGAACGGCTGGATCGACCGTGACGCCGCCGCGATGGAGTCGCTCATCGGCATCAAGCGTGCCGGCGCCGACGCGATCCTGACCTACTTCGCCGTCGACATCGCGCGGAAGCTCAACCAGGAGGCCGGTCTCCGCACCTCCGGCACCACCGCCGCAGTCGCCGGCATCGCCTCGACCGGGAAGGCCCCCGAATGACCACGAACGACCAGCTGTTCGGCCGCGCCAAGAACGCGATCCCCGGCGGCGTGAACTCGCCCGTCCGTGCCTACGGATCGGTGGGCGGCACCCCGCGCTTCCTGGTGTCGGCGAAGGGCGCGTACGTCACCGACGCCGAGGGACGTGAGTACGTCGACCTCGTGGCGTCGTGGGGGCCCGCGATCCTCGGACACGCGCACCCCGGCACCGTCGAGGCCGTGCAGCAGGCCGCCGCGCGCGGACTGTCCTTCGGCGCCTCGACCCCGGGCGAGACCGAGCTCGCCGAGCTCGTGAAGCAGCGGGTGTCGGTCGACGGCGACGGCCCCATCGAGAAGCTCCGCATGGTGTCGACCGGCACCGAGGCCACGATGACGGCGATCCGGTTGGCCCGCGGCTACACCGGCCGCGACCTGCTCGTGAAGTTCGCCGGGCACTACCACGGGCACTCCGACTCCCTGCTCGCCGAGGCCGGTTCGGGTGTCGCCACCCTGGCCCTGCCGGGCAGCGCGGGCATCACCGAGGAGACCGCGGCGCAGACCCTGGTGCTGCCGTACAACGACCTCGACGCCGTCCGCCGCGCGTTCGACGAGCACTCCGAGCGCATCGCCGGCGTCATCGTCGAGGCCGCCGCGGCGAACATGGGCGTGCTCGCTCCCGAGCGCGGGTTCAACCGCGCGCTCGCGCAGATCGTGCAGGCGCACGGGGCGCTGCTCATCGTCGACGAGGTCCTGACCGGGTTCCGCGTCGGGTCGGCCGGCTGGTGGGGCCTCGAGGCGTCGAAGGTCGTCCCCGACGGCGCCGGGTGGAAGCCCGACCTGATCACGTTCGGCAAGGTCATCGGTGGCGGCATGCCCCTCGCCGCGCTCGGCGGCCGACGCGAGGTCATGGACTTCCTCGCCCCGCTCGGCCCCGTGTACCAAGCGGGCACCCTGTCCGGCAACCCGCTCGCGGTCGCCGCCGGCATCGCCACGCTCCGGGCCGCGACGCCGTCGGTGTACGAGTCACTGAACCGCACGGCCTCGGTCATCTCCGCGGCCACGTCGGACGCGCTGTCGGCCGAGGGCGTCGCGCACACCGTGCAGCGCGCCGGCAACCTGTTCTCGTTCGCCTTCACGGACACCGCACCGCGGAACTACGACGACGTGCGGGCACAGGACGTGTTCCGGTACGCGCCGTTCTTCCACGCGATGCTCGACGCCGGGGTGACCCTGCCGCCGAGCGTGTTCGAGGCGTGGTTCGTCACGGCCGCCCACGACGAGCGGGCCGTCGGACGGATCCTCGACGCCCTGCCAGCAGCAGCGAAGGCAGCGGCCGCCGCGACGGCGTAGGCAGTGGCCGCCGCGGCGGCGTAGGGGTCGGCGCTCCGTGCCGGGGCCTCGGCTGGTTGACTGGCCACATGCAACTCGCCGAGGCACTCATCGAGCGCGCCGACCTGCAGAAGCGCATCGAGCAACTGCGCGGCCGCATCGCCGCGAACGCCCGCTACCAAGAGGGCGAGGAGCCCGACGAGGACGCCCGCGAACTCCTCGCCGAGGCCGAACGGTCGATCGACGCGCTCGAGGTCTTGCTCGCCCGCATCAACGCGACGAACGCCAGCACCACCGTGGCGTCCGGGCAGACCGTCACCGCACTGCTCGCCCGACGCGATGCCCTGCGGCTGCGGCACGCGCTCGTCACCGGAGCGGCGGACGCCACGGCCGGCACGAACGGCGGCTACCGACAGCTCCGCAGCGAACTCCGCACGTTCGCCGCGCTGCCGACCGCCGAACTCCGGTCTCGGGCCGACGCCCTGGCGAAGGAGATCCGCGAACTCGACGCGGTCGTCCAGCGCACCAACTGGGAGGTCACCCTGGTCGACTGAACAGCGGGGCGGTGCGTCGGTAGACGGACCGGGGCGGGTACGGACCCGACGACCGGCGGGCAACCCGGTCACCTGTCGGCGCAGTGGGCAGCGCCATGGCGAGAGCCGTGCACATCGCAGCCCAGCACGTCGCACCAGGTACGGTGCACACCGCACCACGCACAACCGCGTACCGACCGGACCGACGAGGGCGGGACAGGGGACAGCACCGCCCCACCCTCGACGGGTCAGGAGCAGTCGGCCTTGGTGAAGGTCGTGTCGAGCGTCTTCGAGGTGCCGTCGAACGCGTAGGTGTACCGCATGTCGACGCCCTCGTCGAGGAGGTCCTTCGTGTCGCTGTTCGAGCAGAGCGTCGGGCCGACCGAGTCGCGGATGGCGCTCTCGGTGATCGACGCCGGGTCGACGCTGGACGACACCGTGTAGTCGTAGTGGATCGCGTTGCCCTCGGCCTCGACGCCCGTCCACGACGTCACCGAGTCGACCTGCTTCGGCAGGTCGCTCTGCTCGCGGATCTGCACGACGGCCTTCGAGACCTTCTCCTCCGTCGAGTCGCTGAACGCGGCGGTGAGCGCCTGGCGGACCAGGAACGCGACGACCACGGCGACGACGACGCCGAGCAGTGAGATGAGGACGCGCTTGCCACGGGACTGCTTGGGCGGCGGGGCGTACGGAGCGCCGGCGGCAGCGGGCTGCGCGTACGGCTGCTGGCCGGGCTGCTGCTGCGCCCAGGGCTGCTGGCCCGGCTGCTGCGGACCGGGTTGCTGCGGGCCGGCGTTCGGCTGCGGCTCGGACCCCGGGTAGGGCGGCGGCGTGTTCGTCATGGTGTTCCCCCTCGTTGCGGTGCGCGGCCTGACACCGTCGTCCGGCATCGGGTCCCTCCCCGACACGGGCCGCGGACACCTGAGCAACCATCCAAGCACAGGCCGGAGCGCCGCAACGCGCCTGTCCGGCCCCCGCGACGGGTCAGGCGGAACGGCGTGCGGCCCAGCGGCCCTCGGAGCGCAGGATCGCGAGCGGGAAGTCGAACGCGTGCGACACCGCCGACGACGTGATGACCTCGTCCGCCGTGCCCTGTGCCACCACGGCACCGTCGCGGAGGAGCATCGCGTGCGAGGTCGACACCGGCAGGTCCTCGAGGTGGTGCGTGACCATGACGCTCCCGAGCTCGGGGTGTCGGTGCCGCAGGGCGTCGACCGTCTCGAGCAGGTGCTCGCGCGCGGCGACGTCGAGCCCGGTCGCCGGTTCGTCGAGCAGCAGCAACTGCGGCTCGGACATCAGTGCCCGTGCGATGAGGGTCCGTCCGCGTTCGCCCTGGGACAGCACGGGCCAGCGTGCGTCGCGTCGTGCGGCGAGCCCGACGTCGGCGATGTGCTGCTCGGCCAGTGCGACCTGCGCGGCCGTGGGCTCCCACCGCATCATGAGGTCGGTGGTGCCCGTCAGTCCCGTCAGCACCGTCTCGAGCACGGTGAGCGGGGAGAGCATCCGGTGCCGCGGGTCGACGTGGCCGATGTGCTCACGCAGCTCGCGGACGTCGACGCGTCCGAGGCGTCGGCCGAGCACCTCGACCGTGCCCGCCGTGGGGTGGCCCGTCGCCCCGAGCACCGCGAGCAGCGTCGACTTGCCGGCGCCGTTCGGTCCGAGGAGCGCCCAGTGCTCACCGCGGCGGACGGTCAGGTCGACCTCGTGCAGCAGGTCGCGGCCGGAGCGCGTCACACGGACGCCCTCGGCACGGAGCAGGACGTCGTCGGCGCGGAACTGGGCGCCCGCGGCGCGGAACTGGTCGGTGTCGGTCACGACTCCATCGTGGCCGACGTCAGCGCCGTTCGGTGCCGTCGGCCAGCGCGCCGCCCTCGGCGACGAACGCGCGGGCCTGCACGGTGTGCTCCTCGACGGTGCTGCTGAGCGAACGGATCACCGCGGCCGCTGCTTCGCCGTCTCGCTTCGAGATCGCCGCACGGAGCGGGTCGACGAAGTGCTTGACGTCCCAGAACATGCCGCTCTGGTGGGTCAGGGCGAGGAAGTTCGCGCGGGGCAGCAGCGAGGTCGACAGCTGGACAAGCAGGTCGTTGTCCGCCGCACCGATCAACTGGGTGACGACCGCGCCGACCTGTGTCGAGACGTCGCCGGCCCGCTCCTGCTCGGCGGCCGTGCGCAGGGCTTCCAGCGTGTCGACGAGGCGGGTGGCCGCAGCGTCGTCGAGCTTCGGGACGGCCCAGCGGGCGGCGAGCTCCGTGACGCCGGCGAGCACCTGGATGGTGTCGTCGAACTGCTTGGCGGTGGGCGACGCGACCCGGGTGTACCGGTTCGCCTCCATCTCGACCAAGCCGTAGTCGACGAGCTTGGCGATCGCCTCACGGATGGGCGTGCGACTGACACCGAGCCACTGGACCAGTTCGTCGTCGTTGAGCCGTTCGCCGGCCTGCAGCGTGCCGTCCTGGATCGCGGCCAACATCTTCTCGAGGACCACGTCGCGGAGCAGCTTGCGCGGCGAGTTCTCGACGGTCGACTTGGGTACCGGCATGACGGACTCCTCGTGTCACGGACGTTTGGTATCCAAACCCTAACGTGTCAATATGCAATCGTTTGCGGAATAACAGCATCCCAGAACATCAGCCACGCACGTCGACCACCGTGCGTCCGTGCACCCGACCGGCGACCACCTCGGCGCCGATCTCGATCGCCTGCTCCGGGGTGACGGTCCGGGTGACACCCGCCAGCAGCGCCGGGTCGAGGTCGGTCGCCAACCGCTCCCACGCCCGGTGCCGCAGTTCCGACGGGGCGTCCACCGAGTTGATGCCGAGCAGCGACACCGCACGCAGGATGAACGGCAGCACCGTCGTGGGCAGCGCGGAGTCCTGCGCGAGCCCGCACGCCGTGACGGCTCCACCCCACCGGGTGCCGGCCAGCACGTTCGCCAGGGTGGCCCCGCCGACGCTGTCCACGGCGCCGTCCCACGCGGCACGCTGCATCGGCTTGCCGGGCTCGGACAGGGCACCCCGGTCCACGACCTCGGTCGCGCCGAGGCGTCGGAGCGAGGCCTCGTTGGTGCTCCGGCCCGTCGACGCGGTGACCTCGTACCCGCGCGCGGCGAGCAGGGCGATCGCCACCGTCCCCACCCCGCCGGACGCACCCGTGACGAGCACCGGCCCGGCACCCGGTTCGACGAACCGTTCGAGCGCGAGCACGCTGAGCATCGCCGTGAACCCCGCCGTGCCGATCGCCGCCGCGAACGAGTCCTCGATCGCCTCGGGCAGGACCACGAGGGAACCGGACGGCAGCACGGCGTGCTGCGCCCAACCACCGTGCCGGGTCTCACCGAGCCCGGCACCGTTCAGCACGATGCGGTCGCCGATCGAAACGTCGTGCACACCCGGTCCGAGCGCCGACACGGTCCCGACGACGTCGATGCCGGGCACGAGCGGGTCGACCCGCGCGACGCCGGGGTTCCTGGCGAGGGCGAGGCCGTCCTTGTAGTTGACGCTCGAGTACGTGACGTCGACGAGGGCTTCGCCCTCGGTCGGATCGGGCAGGTCGACGTCGGCGACGGTGGGCGGGGCTGAACTGGACACGACTACGGCGCGGGTCATGCGCCGGACGCTACCCCGGGCCTCCCGGCCAGCGGTCCGTTCTTTCCCAGAACGCGTGCGATCCCTGGCGGAACCGGGCGTACCGGGCCGGAAAAAACGACCAGGTACGCCCGAAACGGCCAGGTACGCGTGCAGCGAGCGCTCACCCGAACATGATGGCGGCTTCGTCGAAGCGCGCCTGCGGCACGGTCTTCAACTCGCCGAGCGCCTCGTCGAACGAGACGTGCACGATGTCGGTGCCCTTCAGGGCGACCATCCGGCCCCATCGTTCCTCGACCACCGAGTCGATGGCCGCCAGGCCGAGCCGCGTCGACAGCACCCGGTCGTACGCGGTCGGCGTGCCACCGCGCTGGATGTGCCCGAGGGTCGTGGCACGCGTCTCGATGCCCGTCATCTCCTCGATGAGGGGCGCGAGGCGCTCGCCGATGCCACCCAGCCGCGGACGCCCGAAGGCGTCGAGCCCGCGCTCGGTGTGCGCGTTGTCCTCGTGGTCGGGGACGAAGCCCTCGGCCACCACGACGAGCGGTGCACGCCCGCGGTCGTAGGCGGCACGCACCCACTTCGCGATCTGCTCCATGCTCGTCTTCTGCTCCGGGATCAGGATCGCGTGCGCGCCCGCGGCCATGCCGGAGTGCAGGGCGATCCAGCCGACGTGCCGGCCCATGACCTCGGCGACCATGCAGCGGGAGTGCGACTCGCCGGTGGTGCGGAGGCGGTCCATCGCTTCCGTCGCGATCGCGACGGCGGTGTCGAAGCCGAACGTGTAGTCGGTGGCGCCCAGGTCGTTGTCGACCGTCTTCGGGACGCCGACGATCTTCAGCCCGGCGTCGGTCAGGCGCTTCGCCGCGGCGAGCGTGCCCTCGCCGCCGATCGCGACGATGGCGTCGATGCCGTGGCGGTCCAGGGTCTTCGAGATGTTCTCGACGCCGCCGTTCGGGCCCTCGAAGGGGTTCGTGCGGCTGGTGCCCAGGATCGTGCCGCCCTGCTTGGCGATGCCTTGGATGTCCTTGCGGCCGAGCGGGACGATGTCGCCGTCGACGACGCCGCGCCAGCCGTCCCGGAACCCGACGAACTCGTGGCCGTGGATGGCGATGCCCTTGAGGACGATCGCGCGGATGACCGCGTTCAGACCGGGGCAGTCGCCTCCGGAGGTGAGGATGCCGATGCGCATGGGAACTCCGTCGTCGGGTGGTGCGGGTGGGGGTCGTGGGGGACTGCGACCATCATGACTGACGGTGGTTGCGCATTACCATCCCGGTGTGACCCTGCTCGACTCCGCCTCGTCGTCCGCTGGTGCGTCCGGCGACGCGTCCGGCGCGTCCGGTGCGTCCGGTGACGCATCCGGTGCTCCTGGTGCGTCCGGCGGTGCGTCTCGCGTCGACACCGTGTACCGACCGGGAGGCCCGGTGAACGTCACGTCGACCCTGCGGCCCCTGCAGCGCGGCTCCGGCGACCCCGCCTACAAGGTGGTCGGCTCGGACGTGTGGCTCGCCCTGCGGACGCCCACCGGCCCCGCTGCCGTTGCGATCCGGCCGGCCGGCGACACCATCGCGGTCTCGGCGTGGGGCGACGGCGCTGCGTGGGCGGTCGAGCACGCGCCGGAGCTGCTCGGTCGCGGCGACGACTGGGACGGGTTCGACGTCTCCGGGCACGCGTTCCTCGCTGCCGCCCGACACCGGCAGCCCGGACTCCGGCTGCTCCGGACGAACACCGTCGTCGCGATGCTCGTGCCGGCGATCATGGAGCAGAAGGTGACCTCGCGGCAGGCGTGGGGCGCGTGGCGGTACCTGCTCCGTCGGTACGGCACGCCCGCGCCGGGTCCTGCGCCGGAGGGACTGACGGTGCCGCCGACGGCCGACGAGTGGGCGCGGATCCCGAGCTGGGAGTGGCACAGGGCCGGCATCGAGCCCGGACGGTCGGCGACGGTGATGCGCGCGGTGCGTGTGGCTCCGGCGCTCGAACGGACGCTGACGCTCGGTCGCGGCGGTTCGGTCGTGTCGGCGCGGCTCCAGTCGATCCCCGGCATCGGGAAGTGGACGGCTGCCGAGACCGCGCAGCGCTCCCATGGCGACCCGGACTCGCCGAGCGTCGGGGACTTCCACGTCCCCGCGCTGGTCGGGTGGGCGCTGACCGGGGGACCGGTCGACGACGACGGGATGCTCGAGCTGCTCGAGCCGTGGCGGGGGCACCGGGAGCGGGTCGTGCGGCTGATCGGCGGCTCGGGGTTCCGGAAGCCGTCGTTCGGGCCGCGGCTCACGATCCAGGACCACCGCGGGCACTGAGCGGTCGCGCCCGCGGCTCGCTTTCGTCCGCACCCTCTTCGCGACACGACACCAGGTGATCACGTGGTGTCCTGTCGGAGAACCGATGTCGCGCCGGGTCAGGGGTGGCGGACGCCCTCGCCGGCCAGCACGGCGCGGTAGCCCTCGCGGAACGTCGGGTACTGCGGCGCCCAGCCGGTGGACCGGAGCAGCGCGTTCGACAAGCGCTTGTCACCACCGGACTGCCGGGCACCGCCGTCACCGGTGACGGGCTCGGGAACGCCGAGCTCGTCGGCCAGGAACCGCAGCACGTCGTCGAGGCGGCTCGGTTCGTCGTCGGTGCCGAGGTACGTCGGCGCCGGGTCCTCCACGGTCGCCAGGTGCACGAGCGCAGCAGCGGCGTCGTCGCGGTGGATCCGGTTCGTGTGCGGTGAGACCCCCGGCGCCAGGCGAGCAGAACCGGAGCGGACCTGGTCAATCAGGCGCTCGCGGCCCGGACCGTAGACACCGGACAGCCGCACGAGCACGGCGTCGGGAGCACGGTCGCGCAGCAGCGCCTCGGCCTCGACCAGGACCTCGGCGGTCGGGGTCGCACCGTACGCCGGGGTGTCCTCGGTGACCTCGCTGCCGTCGTCGACGTCGTACACCGCGGTCGAGGACACCACGAGCAGGCGTGGATCGGCGTCCGAGGCGTCGATGCCGTCGAGCACGTTCCGCAGGCCGTCGACGTAGGTGGCGCGGTACTCGTCGACGGCACGGCTGCCCGCGGCGAAGGCCACGACGACGACGGTGGTGTCGGCGGGGATCTCGGGGACCTCGTGCCGCAGGTCGGCGCTGCGACCGGTGAGCGGCGCCGGGACCAGTTCGGCGCGGCGTCGGAGGCCGATCACGTGGTGTCCCCGGCGCGCGAAGCGGAGACCGGCTTCGGTCCCGAGGTCGCCGCAGCCGGCGATCACGACGGTGTCGTTGTTGTGCACCCGTCGACCTTGGCACGGGCAGCTGGTGGACGCTCCAGCGCCCGGTCTGGTGCCGCTCAGAGCACCTTCCGTCAGTCCGAGGTACGAGCGGGTTCTTCGTCCTTCGCCTCGACGCCGTCGTGGCGCATCCGCACGACGCTGGCCAGGGTCGACAGCGCCATCGCGGCGATGATCACGATCAAGGAGACCCAGGTGTTGATCTCCGGTGCCCACTCGATGTGCTCGCCACCGTTCAGGAAGGGCAGCTCGTTGTCGTGCAGTGCGTGCAGGACGAGCTTCACACCGATGAACGCGAGGATCACCGCGATGCCGTACTTCAGGTAGACGAGCCGCTCCAGCAGGCCACCGAGCAGGAAGTAC
This sequence comes from Curtobacterium sp. PhB25, assembly GCF_004365375.1. NCBI lineage: Bacteria > Bacillati > Actinomycetota > Actinomycetes > Micrococcales > Microbacteriaceae > Curtobacterium > Curtobacterium sp. PhB25. The sequence goes on from NZ_SODR01000008.1 coordinate 57,672, forward strand.
AGCTGCCGCAGACCCATCAGGGCGAAGACGTTCGCGGTGAACACGATGAACGGGCTCTCGGTGATGCCGAAGATCGCGGGGATCGAGTCGAGTGCGAACAGCAGGTCGGTGGTGCCGATGGCGATCAGCACGATGAGCAACGGGGTGAAGTGCCGCACGCCGTCGTGGGTGGTCCGGAACTTCATGCCGTCGAACGTGTCGGTGAGGCGCACCCGACGGCGGAGCAGCCGGACGATGAAGCTGTCCTTCTGGTCGTCGGCATCGTCCTCGCCGCGGAGCTGCTGGATCGCCGTCCAGATCAGCCAGGCGCCGAAGATGTAGAAGATCCACGAGAAGTTCTCGATGAGCTGGGCGCCGACGAGGATGAAGATGCCGCGCAGCACGAGCGCGATGATGATGCCGAGCATCAGCACCTCTTGCTGGATCTTCTTCGGCACCGAGAACCGCGCCATGATGATGACGAAGACGAACAGGTTGTCGATGCTCAGGCTGTACTCGGTGAGCCAACCGGCCAGGAACTCACCTGCCGAGTCGCCGCCCGCGAACACGAGCATCAGGACCGCGAAGACCAGCGCGAGCCCCACGTAGACGCCCACCCACGTCGCCGACTCGCGCAGCGTCGGCACGTGCGGCCGGCGCGCGACGATGAGCAGGTCGGCGAGCAGGATCGCGACGATCGCGATCAGCGAGCCGACTTCGAACGCGACGGGGAGTTCGGGCATCTGGTGTGTTCCTTGCTGGTGGTGGGCGGGCACTCGAGCACGGCCGGGCTCGGTTGCTGTCCCCTCTAGTGTCGGGGACGTTCGCACACCGAGCGACCGCGTCCCGCGTTCAGTGACCGGGGCCGTCGACCGGTGGGTCCGCTGGGAACGGCCGTCGTGCGACCCAGATCTGTACTCCGACGAGCACACCGAGCATTCCGCCGAAGCACAGGAACACCCATCCGGCCGCCGGGTGGCCGCCACTGATGAAGACCGCACCGATGACGAACCCCGATGCGGCTCCGAGCCCGTGGAACACCAGCGAGACCACCGTCCAGCCCGGACTCGCGTTCATCGTCAGCTGAGCGTCCCGGACCCATCCCGCATCCCGCGTGCGCCGGAGCACGACGACCGTCGTGGCGATCGAGACGCCGACGGCCACCAGCAGCATGACCAGTTCCACGGCGCATCGACCTCCTCCGGCATCGTCGTCACGTCGACGATGAACGATCCAGACTGCCACCTCGTTGACCGGGTATGGGACTCCGCACACGCACCAAGGTCATCATCGGCATCTCCACCGGCGTCGTGGTCATCGCGGCCGCCGCCGTCATCGCCGGTCCGTCCATCTACGCGAACACCGTCAACGGACAGGCCGCCGCAGCTCCCTCCCTGGAAGCGACGTCGTCCGCCACCCTCGACGCAGCGGACGCCGACGGCACCTGGACCAGCACGAAGACCTCGTACGCCGGCTACCGGGTGCACGAGGTCCTGCAGGGGAATGATGTGAACGTGGTCGGACGCACGAAGGACGTCGAGGGCACCGCCGAGGTCGACGGCGGCTCCCTCGCGACGGCGACGGTCACGGTCCAGGTCGCGAAGATCTCCACCCCCGAGTCCGCGCGCGACGCCTACTTCCGGGACACCGCGCTGGAGACGGACAAGTTCCCGACGGCGACGTTCACGCTGACGAAGCCCGTCGACGTCTCGAAGGCGCTCGACGGCAGCGCGCAGGACGTCACCCTGACCGGCACGATGGACCTGCACGGCGTCACGAAGGCCGTCACCGCCGACGCGCAGGTGGCGGTCGGCACGGGAGGCACCGTCCAGGTCGCCGGCTCGGTGCCGATCACGTTCGCCGACTACGGCGTGAAGGCTCCCTCGCTCGGCTTCGTCACCGTGGACGGGAAGGGCACCGTCGAGTTCTCCCTCGACCTGCAAAAGTGACCGTGTCGAGTCGTTCCGCCGACGAGCTTCTCGCGACGCTGTACCGCGAGCACGGTGACGCGCTCACCCGGTACGTCCGGCATCTCACGCGGGACGGCTCGGCGGTCGAGGACGTCGTGCAGGAGACCATGGTCCGCGCTTGGCAGCGCCCAGCGGTGCTGGAACGCGCGCCGGACAGCGCCCGCGCCTGGCTGTTCACGGTCGCGCGGAACCTGGTCGTCGACGACGCGCGATCGGCTCGGAACCGCCGGGAGTTCGGCACCGAGCACCCCGTCGACCGCGCCGAGTCGGACCGCACCGACGCCGTGCTCGACCGCATCGTCGTGGCCGACGCGCTCGCCTCGCTCTCGCCGGACCACCGCCGCGTGGTGGTGGACGCCTACTGGCTCGGCCACACGGTGCCGGAGATCGCACGACGACACGACATCCCCGAGGGAACCGCGAAGTCGCGGCTGCACTACGGGCTGCGAGCCCTGCGGCTCGCACTGCAGGAACGAGGAGTGACCCGATGAGCGACGACCGGTACGCAGAGTGGGACGCGGCGTACGTGCTCGGGTCCCTGAGCCCGGACGAGCGGCTCGAGTACGAGCAGCACCTGGAGACGTGCGACCGTTGCACGGCCGCCGTCGCCGAGCTGGTCGGCCTGCCCGGTCTGCTCGCCAAGCTGCCGGCCGACCAGGCGATCGAGATCGCCGAACCGGACGGGAGGCCCGACACCGGTTCCGAGAGCACCCTCGCCTCGGTCGCGCACCGCGTTCGACACCGTCGCCGCCGTCGCCGGGTCTGGGTCGCCGCCACCGCGGGGCTCGCGGTGGTCGCTGCCGTCCTGGGCGGACTCGCCGTCGGCACGGCGGGGAACCGCGGCTCGGTGCAGGCCGGACGTGACGTCTCGGCATCGGCGACTGCGGACCGCTACAACATGACCGGCGCCCAGGGATTCGACGTCGACCTGGCCGTCAGCGGTGAACAGTGGGGCACCCGCTTCGACTGGGGTTGCTCGTACGGCGGCAAGGAGTGGGCGGCGGACGGCTCGGTCATGTACGACCTCGTCGTGGTGCGGTCCGACGGCACCGCGCAGATCGTCGGCTCGTGGACGGCCGCGGGCGAGGACGCGAAGGGACTGTCGGCGTCGACGGACATCCCGCGCGACGACATCGCGAGCGTGCAGGTGCGGCTCCGCGGCGAACAGGGAGCCCTCGCCGTCGTCGACCTCTGACCGCCCGCCCGCCGCGCCGCCCGCCGCCCCCCGAGCCCCCCGAGATTCCGAGATTTCGGCATCTGGGCGCAGCTCAGGGCCGTTCGTGGAACCTCGGCGCTCCCCGTGCGGCGAGTCGTGGAACCTCGGCGGGCGGACGTGCGGGGGCAGCTAGCCCGAGACGGCCTCGTCCGACACGTCGGGGCCGATCGCGTCCTGGACGCGCGCGCTGACGGACCGGAGGATGTCCGCGTCGGTCCCCACGGGCCTCCAGAACAGGTCTTCCAGCGCACCGGTGTGCGCGCGGATGCCGGCGAGCACCGCGCGGCGGCCGTCGGGGGTCATCTCCACCCAGCTGCCGCGGCCGTCGGTCGGGCAGTCGGCGCGTCCGACCAGGCCGCGGGAGACCATCCGTGTGACCTGGTGGCTGACGCGCGACTTCTCCCAACCGATGCCGGCGGCGATGTCGCGGACGCGCAGCCGGTGGTCCGGCTCGCGCTGCAGCCCGATCAGGATCTCGAACTCGGGGATGGAGATGCCGGCGCCAGCCTGGACGGCCTGGTCGAGCGCTCGATCGAGGCGTCGCCAGACGTCGTGGTAGGCGTCCCACGTCGCCCAGTCGTGGCCATCGTTGCCCTGCGTCGACATGCCGACCAGCGTATCCACCGTGGGGACCGACCGACCCCGCCGCCGCGTCTTTCATCCGTCCGGATGACCCGAACGGGGCGCTGCGGAGCGATCCGTCCGGCCCGTACGATGACCGGGCCGTGCAGCGCTCGGCGCGACGAGACAGGAACCCGCATGACGAACCCGTACGCACAGCCGCCGATCACACCGGTGCGCCCGACGAACACCCTGGCGATCATCGCGCTCGTGCTGGGGTTCGTGGTGCCCATCGGCGGGGTCGTCGTGGGGCTCATCGCGCTGCCGCAGCTGCGGCGGACGGGCGAGGCCGGCCGCGGTCTCGCGATCACGGGCATCGTCGTCGGCGCGGTCATCTCCGTCTTCACGGTGCTGCCGGTGCTGCTCATGCTGCCGGAACTGATCCGGGTCTTCGGCTGACGTCATCCCCCAGGACAGTTCCGAGCCGACGTGCGGCGCGCTCCAAGGTGAGGTCGGAGGTGCGGCATACGATCGGAGCATGCCGAGCGCCCGCCTCCAGGACTGCACCGACGACGCCGTTGCGCTGGTCCGCAAGTGGCTGGCGGCGTCCGCCGGGGCGAAGCCGGACGCCGGTGCCGCCCGTCTCGCCGAGGCCCTGCGCGACGAGCGTGGCCTCGACTTCACGCGCAGCTTCGTCGACAAGGTCATCCGCCCCGAAGACCCCCGGGTCGCGGCCCGCAACCTCGAGCAGGTCAGCCGCGACGTCCCCGACTTCCTCGCCTGGTACCTGCGCGGTGCGGTGACCCTCGGCGGCGGGTTCGCGACGATGGCGCCGTGGGCGGTCATCCCCACCGCACGGCGGATCCTGCGCCGGATGACCGGCCACCTGGTCATCGACGCGAGCACGGCGAAGCTCGGTCCGGCGCTCGCCAAGGTCGGTGGGCCGGGCACCCGGCTCAACGTGAACCTGCTCGGCGAAGCCGTGCTCGGCAGCGCTGAGAGCGACCGTCGGCTGCAGGGGACGATGGACCTGCTCGCCCGCGACGACGTCGACTACGTGTCGATCAAGGTCAGCTCGGTCGTGCCGCAGATGTCGATGTGGGCGTTCGACCAGACGGTCGAGCGGGTCGTCGACCGGCTCGTGCCGTTGTACCGGCTCGCGGCCGCTCCGCTGGCGTCCGGCGGCCCGGCGAAGTTCATCAACCTGGACATGGAGGAGTACCGCGACCTCGACGTCACCCTCGCGGTGTTCCGGACCCTGCTCGACCGTGACGAGTTCGCGGGGCTGCAGGCCGGCATCGTGCTGCAGGCCTACCTGCCCGATGCCGCCGGGGCGCTCGAGTCCCTGACGACGTGGGCGCAGGAACGCCGGGCCCGGGGTGGCGCTCCGATCAAGGTGCGGCTCGTCAAGGGCGCGAACCTGGCGATGGAGCACGTCGACGCGATCGTGCACGACTGGCCGCTCGCGACCTGGGGCAGCAAGCGCGAGACCGACTCCGCCTACCTGCGGATGCTCGACGCCGCGCTGACCACGGAGCGCACCGACGCCGTGCGCATCGGGGTCGCCGGCCACAACCTGTTCGACCTGGCGACCGCGTGGGTCCTCGCCCAGCGCCGCGGGGTGACCGACGCGGTCGACTTCGAGATGCTGCTCGGCATGGCATCGACGCACGCCGACGCCGTCCGCGCCGACGTCGGACAGATCCTGCTCTACACACCCGTCGTCCAGCCGGACGAGTTCGACTCCGCGATCGCGTACCTCGCCCGCCGCCTGCAGGAGAGCTCGAGCCCCGAGAACTTCATCGCCGCGGCGTCCGACATCGACCACGACGCCAGCGTGTTCGACCGCGAGCACGGCCGGTACCTGGCGTCGGTCGCGGCGCTCGACCAGCCGGTGCACGCGACGCACCGCACCCAGGACCGCCACCGGGCGCTCGGCGAGCCCGTCCTGCGCGACGCGTTCCGGAACGCCCCGGACACCGACCCCGCCGTCCCCGCCAACCGTGCGTGGGCGCTCGACGTCCTGCGCCGGGTACCGCGCTCGCAGCTCGGCGCGCAGACGATCCGCGGGGCCAAGGTGGCCGACCGCTCCAAGCTCGAACGGATCATGGCCCGCACCGCGCAGGCCGGCGTCAACTGGGGGCGGCAGGACCCCTCCGACCGTGCCGAGCTCCTCGACCTGATCGGGCACGAGCTCGAGACCCGCCGCGCCGACCTGATCGAGGTGATGGCGGCGGAGACCGGGAAGACGTTCTCCGAGGCCGACACCGAGGTCACCGAAGCCGTCGACGCCGCCCACTACTACGCCGAGCGCGCCCGCCGCCTCGGCGACATCGAGGGTGCCCGCTACGTCCCGCCACGCCTGACGGTCGTCGTGCCGCCGTGGAACTTCCCCGTCGCGATCCCCGCCGGTGGGGTGCTGGCGGCGCTCGCCGCGGGCAGCGGAGTCGTGCTCAAGCCGGCACCCGAGGCGAAGCGCAGTGGTGCGCTGCTGGCCGACGTACTCTGGGACGCCGGCGTGCCGCACTCGCTGCTGCAGCTCGTCGACCTGGCCGAGGACGAACTCGGCCGTGACCTGGTCGGGCACCCCGCCGTCGACCGCATCATCCTGACCGGCTCGGCCGACACCGCGCGATCGTTCCGCTGGTGGCGCGCCGGTCTGCCGCTCAGCGCTGAGACGAGCGGCAAGAACGCGATCGTCGTCACGCCGAGCGCCGACATCGACCTCGCAGTGCAGGACATCGTGCAGTCCGCCTTCGGCCACGCCGGCCAGAAGTGCTCGGCGGCGTCCCTGGTCGTCCTGGTCGGCACGGTCGGCGAGAGCGAACGCTTCCGTCGGCAGCTCGTCGACGCCACGCGCACGCTCCGGGTCGCCTGGCCCGACGACCCCACCGCCCAGGTCGGCCCGGTCATCGCCGAGCCCGAGGGCAAGCTGCGGCAAGGGCTCACCGAGCTCGGCCCGGGGGAGTCCTGGCTCGTGCAGCCGACGGCCCTCGACGACTCCGGGCGGCTGTGGTCGCCCGGCATCCGCGACGGCGTCCGCCCGGGCAGCGACTTCCACCAGACCGAGTACTTCGGCCCGGTGCTCGGCATCATGCGCGCCGAGACGCTCGAGCAAGCGATCGCGATCCAGAACGGCACGGACTACGGCCTGACGGCGGGGATCCACTCGCTCGACGCCGACGAGGTGGCGGACTGGCTCGCCAGCGTGCGCGCCGGCAACCTGTACGTGAACCGCGGCATCACCGGTGCGGTCGTCGGCCGGCAGCCGTTCGGCGGCTGGAAGCGGTCGTCCGTGGGCACGGGCACGAAGGCGGGCGGACCGATGTACGTCGCGACGCTCGGCCGGTGGGAACCGGTCCCGCGCACGGTGCACAAGAGCATCCAGCTGCACGGTCTCCCGCCGCGCGTGACCTCGGTGATCGAGGCCGCACGCAGCGGCTTGTCGTTCGAGGAGTTCGACCAGGTGCGGGCCGGTGCGCTGAGCGACGTCCGTGCGCGCGAGGAGCTGTACGGCGGCTCGCACGACCTGTCGGGGCTCGTGGTGCAGCGGAACGTGCTGCGCCACCGACCGCAGTCCGTCATCGTGCGGCAGGCCGAGGACGCCTCGGCGGGCGACCTGGTCCGCGCGCTCGTCGCTGCCACGGCTGCACGCGCCCACGTCCTGCTCAGCACCGCCCGCCCGTTGCCCGGCCCGCTCAGTCAGCTGCTGGCCTCGAGTCGGTCGCCGCTGGACGTCGTCGACCACCTGGTCGAGTCGGACCAGGACTTCCACGCCCGCGCTTCGTCCGGCGCCGTGTTCCAGGCGAACTGGACGAGTGGTGAGGACGACGAACCCGTCGACGCACTCGGGGACATGCTCGCGCAGGGGCAGGACCGACCCGTGCACACGGCGTTCGGCGGCCCCGGCGCACGGATCCGGCTCATCGGTGGCGATGCCCTGGCGCTCGAGGAAGCCCTCGGGGCGAGCATCGACGTCGCGATCCACGACGCGCCGGTGGTCGAGGCCGGGTTGATCGAGATGCTCCCGTTCATCCGTGAACAGTCGGTCTCGATCACCGCGCACCGGTTCGGGGACGTCGACGCGGACTTCGCTGACCTGCGCGTCTGACGTCCCCGGCTCGGGTCAGTCCTCGGTGTCGCCTGCTTCTTCGTCCTCGACGCCGGTCTCGTCCATCCGGTCACGCAGGTGGTCGGCCATCGCTCCGGCGCCCTCGCCGTGGTGGTCGTGGTCGACCTGTTCGATCAGGCCGTGCAGCTTCTCGTGGTTCGTGGCCTCGTTGGCGCCGTCCATGACGGGCTCGGTCTGCTCGTTGTCGCTCATGGCTCGGACGCTACGCCGGGGTGGCTGCGGACCGGTAGTGCAGCTCGACGGCACCGCCGGTGAACGGCGTCGTCCCGACCAGCTCGAACACCGGGGTCGGTGCCGCGACCGGTAGCAGCGGCGCACCGGCGCCGAGCGCCACCGGCATCACGGTGACGCGGAGCTCGTCGAGCAGCCCTGCTTGCTGGTACTGCGCCGCGAGCAGTCCGCCGCCGACGACCCAGACGTCGCGCTCGCCGGCGGCCCGTTCGAGGTCGGCCTGGTGGTCCGCGACCTCGCCCGACACGAAGTGCACGTCGGCGCCGTCCGGCACCGGCAGGTCACGCGTGGTGAACACCCACGTCGCCAGGTCCGGGTACGCCCACGTGTCGTCGTGCTCGAGCAGCCACTCGTACGTGGTCGAGCCCATGACGATCGCGCCGATGCCCGCGAAGAACCGGCCGTGGTGCTCCTGGAACGGCTCGAAGCCGAACTGCAGCAGCCAGTCGAGGTCGTCGTCCGGTGCAGCGACGAAGCCGTCCAGCGAGGACGCGACGGAGTAGGTGGTACCCATGCCCCGGACGCTACCGAGCACCCCCGACAGGCGTCAGCGCCGACGGACGTCAGTGCCGCCAGCCGTCAGCGCCGGCTGCCCCGACCGACGACGGCGACCTCGGCGACGGTGAGCACCGTGGCGATCCACACCTGCTGCAGGGCGAACCCGCGGCGTCGTGGGTCGAGGGCGAGCGGCACCATCGTCACGCCGTGCACCGCGTCGACGGCGGCGCTGAGCGTGTGCGCGTTCCCGGTGCCCGTGCGTGCGACGAGGGCGGCCTGCACGAGCTGCCGGACGCCGAGCACGCCGTGCAGCACGGCCTGGTCGCGACCACGAGCAGCTCGGCCCAGGTGCCACAGGCCGAGTCCGGCCCGGCACAGCTCGACGACGGCTGCACCCCGCACCGACGATCCGTGGCGGCTCATCGTCGTCGTCCGGCCACGAGTGCGACGGCCCCGGCCGCGCCGAGCGCCGCCCCGATGATGCCGTTTCCGATCCGTCGGTGTTCCACCCACCAGGTCTGCGGCGACCAGGCGTGCGCGGACTCGTCGAACACACCGTGCGCGCCATAGTCGCCCGGCACCGGCTCGTACAGGTTGTCGTGCAGCTCCTGTCCGTCCTTGTCGGGCGCCTGCTGCCCGGAGACGAGCGTCTTGGCGGCGTACCAGTCGGCGAAACGCCCGCTGATCCGGTTGCCGAGGATCGTGTAGACGGTCGACTCGCCGACCCAGGTGCGACGGCGCGGCCGCTCGGCCACGGCAGCGATCGCGCGCGCACCGACCTCGGGCTGGAAGATCGGGGCGACCGGCTGCGGGTGGTGCGGCAGCTTCGACTTCACCCAGCCGAACTGGATCGTGTTCAGGGCGGGCATGTCGACCCGCGACACCTTCACCTTGCTGCCCTGTTCGAGCAGCTCGGAGACGACGGACTCGGTGAACCCGACGATCGCGTGCTTCGCGCCGCAGTACGCGGCCTGCAGCGGGATGCCCCGGAAGCCGAGTGCTGAGCCGACCTGGACGACGTGTCCCTGGCCGCGGGGCACCATCCGGGAGAGCGCGGCACGGGTCCCGTTGACGAAGCCGAGGTAGGTGACGTGCAGCGCTCGCTCGAAGTCCTCGGGCGCGGTGTCCAGGAACTTTCCGAACACCCCGACCATCACGCCGTTCACCCACAGGTCGATTGGCCCGAGTTCCTGCTCGACGCGGTCGGCCGCGGCCTCGACGGCCTCGCGGTCGGACACGTCGGCGACCAGGGCCAGCCCGCGACGCCCCGCGGCCTCGACCTCGGCGACCGCGGCGTCGACGCCGTCCCGTCCACGGGCGAGGACGGCGACGTCCCACCCCCGCGCGGCGAGCTCCCGGACGGTCGCACGCCCCAGTCCTGCGGATCCACCGGTCACCACTGCCACTCGAGTCATGGCTCACTTGTACCTGCGGCCGACCATGCACCACTCAGCCGGTGTCCCCCGAAGCGGCAGCAGCAGCCCGGCTTCAACGCCCCCGACCGAACCGCGTCGTGACCCCCGCCGAGTAGAGCACCGAGTCCGGCTCCAACTCCGTCAGCCCGAACGGCAGCCCCGCGGCGCCGACCAGGTCGTCCCGCAGCGACACCACCGAGGCCCGGTGCAACGGCCACGCGTCGTGCTCGTTCGGCCAGAACCGGGTCCGCCCAGCCCGGTGCACGTGCATGCCCCACCGCGCGGTCAGGAACGTCTCGAGCGGCCCTGGCTCGTCCAGTACCTCGCCCACGCGGACGTCGAGCATCGACCGCAGGTGCGTCCCGTGCCGCCGCATCGCGTACCCGACGCGGCCGTCGCCGCTCCGCGACTCGGCGTCCGCCCACCAGTAGGGCAGTCCGGTGGCCACGCGTGCGCCGAGGGTCGGCAGCAGCTTGCCGGCGTCGAGCGACAGGAACACGACACCGTGCTGGCCCTGCTCGTCGACCGTGTAGACGCGGACGTTCACCTCGACGAAGTCGCCGATCGAGCCGGTCCGCCCCAGCGCCCCGAGGGGCGGGAACCGGGTGTCCTCGAACCGGAACCCGATGAGGCCCACCCAGGTGGTCACCCCGTCGTCGGTCCCGTCGAGCGCCATCGTGTCGGGTCGCGTTCCGGCTGGCAGCAGCGGGGCCACCGCCGACACGTCGACGCGCCAGTGCACGAAGACGACGTCGAGCCAGTCCTGCGAGATCCAGGGGCGGCCCGGCAGGCCGGGGGCGGTTCCCGGGAGGCCCGGGGCACTCTGGGTGGGTCGGGTGTCGGTCACGATGTGGTCGCCTCCGGTTCGATGTGGCCCGCGACGGGCGCGTCGTCCCACCCCTGCTGCGGGGTGTCGCAGGTGTCGCGGAACACGTACTGCGAGGGCCGCTTCCGCTCGCTCGACGTCCAGTCGATCGCGGGGCGGCGTCGTTCGGGCGGCAGGTACCCGATCCGGTAGACGGCCATGAGTTCGAGCGACTCGGGCACCCGGAGCAGCCCCTCGATGTCCGCCCAGGCACCCGGGGTCTCCATCGGGAAGGACACGAACTGGATCCCCAGCCCGAGCTCCGTCGTCGCGAGCCAGATGTTCTCCATCGCCGCGCCCATGCTGAACACGGAGTAGAAGCCGGACAGCTCCTGCTGCCGGTACTCGTGGCGGTCGAGCATCACGCCGAGCAGCAGCGGCGACCCGGCGACGAGCTTCCGGTTCTCCTCACCTAGGCTCTGCGGCACGCGGAGGGTGTTCATGAGCAGCTGCCCACGCTTCGTGAACACCTGCTTCGTGAACGGCCGGAGCGGCCCGGGCAGCTTGTCGAACAGCATGCCGTCGCGCCGCTCGTCCATCTCGGCCTTCGAGAACCGGAAGTACGGCTTGTACCGCTCGAAGAACGTCCCCTCGGCCATGGTGCGGGTCATCGAGCTGCCGCTGATCGCGGCGACCCGGTCGATCGTGTCGCGCTCCTCGACCAGCACGAACCGCCACGGTTGGCTGTTCAGCTGGGACGGGGCCCGGCCGGCGAGCTCCATGAGCAGCCGTTGGTGCCCCTCGGACACCGGGTCGGGCAGGAACGCCCCGTTCGTGGTCCGTCGGCGTCGGATGGCCTCGAAGAGCTCCACTGCTTCCCCTCGTGTCTCGTGGTCACGGTCGGCGCCGCACCAACAGCGCCCCCAGGTAGGACGGCACGGCGGCCACCGCGATCTTCCAGTGTGCTCCGGAGCGCGGGTTCGTGCGGGGCGCGAGCGCGAGCGGGACGAGTGCGGGCAGCAGGAACAGCGCCGAACGGTCACGGGTCCACAAGGGCGTCGTCGCGGCGGCCCCGGTGAGCGTCGCCGTCACGACGAACAGACCGTGGTGCACGACGCGGAGCTTCCTCGTCCGGATCAACCGGACGGCGACGGCCGTGCCCCAGAGGCAGTTCGCGACGTAGGCGAGGCCCGCAGCGGTGACCAGCCGACGGGCGGGACGCGATCCCGTGGGCGGTGATCCGCGCCTCCCGGTCGTGTTCCGTGCCATCTGCCGGACGTTACGCGGTGTCGCGACTGACCAGCTTGGAGAGCACGATCGCGGACCGCGTGTGGTCCACCTGCGGTGCGAGGCGGACCTTGTCGAGCGCCTCCTCCAGCGCGGACAGGTCCTTGGAGCGCATGTGCACGACGGCGTCGGCGCTCCCCGTGACCGTGCCGGCGTCGATGACCTCGGGCACGGTGTCGAGCAGCGCACGCAGCTCGTCGGGGGAGACGGTGCCGCGGCAGTACAGCTCGACCCAGGCCTCGGTGCCGCGGTCCTCGACGGCGGGGTCGACCTTGATCGTGAAGCCCTGGATGACACCATCGCCGACGAGTCGGTCGACGCGGCGCTTGACGGCCGATGCCGAGAGTCCGACCACCGACCCGATGTCGCCGTAGCCGGCGCGGGCGTTGTCCCGGAGTTGATCCAGGATGCGGTGGTCGAGCGAATCCATTGCACCCATCGTACGCGGACTTCTTGCGAGGTCGGCGGTTCGGACGCACGAAACGTGCGTCACCCGAACGGGTGCCACGGCGCTTCGCTCCCGGTACTGCACTTGCCGGACGGTCTGTGTCAGGATCGACGTGGCGTCGACCTGGTCCGCTACGGCGAGTGAGCCTGCATCTCGCCGGAGCACCTCTCCTTCGTTCCGTTTCGGTTCCTGGCAGGCTCGGGCCCCGGTCCCTTCTCAGGAGGACTGATGTCGAACACCGCACCCTCGACCACCGATGCACCGGCCCGTACCGCCACCAAGCGGACGATCCTGATGTGCAAGCCGGACTTCTACACGGTGAGCTACCGGATCAACCCGTGGATGCACCCGGAGGAGCCGACCGACACGTCGAAGGCCGTCGCCCAGTGGCAGACGCTCGTCGACGTGTACGAGCAGCTCGGCTTCGACATCTCGTACATCGACCCCATCGACGGCCTGCCGGACATGGTCTACGCGGCCAACGGCGGGTTCGTGCTCGACGGCATCGCCTACGGCGCGAAGTTCCAGTACCCCGAGCGCCAGCCCGAGGGCCCGGCGTACATGGACTGGTTCCGTCAGGCCGGCCTGACCGTCGCCGAGCCCGAGCAGACCAACGAGGGCGAGGGTGACTTCCTGCTCATCGGGAACACGATCTTCGCCGGCACCGGCTTCCGGTCGGACAGCACCTCGCACGACGAGCTCGCGACGATCTACGGCCGTGAGGTCGTCACCCTGAAGCTCATCAACCCGAGCTTCTACCACCTCGACACCGCCATCGCCGTGCTCGACCCGGAGCCCGACGCTTCCGGCCGGTCGAACATCGCGTACCTGGAGAGCGCCTTCGACGAGCCGTCGCTGGCGATCCTGCGCGAGCGCTTCCCCGACGCGATCATCGCGACGGAGGAGGACGCCGCGATCCTCGGCCTGAACTCCTACTCCGACGGGTACAACGTCGTGATCGCCGCGCGGGCTGTGCGGTTCGCCGAACAGCTCAGGGAGAAGGGGTACAACCCGATCGGCGTCGACCTGTCCGAGCTGTTGCTCGGCGGTGGCGGCGTGAAGTGTTGCACGCTCGACCTGCACCCGGTCGGCACCGGCAACTCGGTCGCCCGCTCGCTCGGGGTCAGCTGATGTCGGCGGCAGCGTCGCTCGGGGTCAACACCGCGGCGGCGCTCGCCGTCGAGGACCGCGCCCTCGCGCACAACTACAGCCCGCTGCCCGTCGTCATCGCGTCGGGTGCCGGAGCGACCGTCACCGACGTCGACGGCAAGCAGTACCTGGACGGCCTCGCCGCGTACTCCGCGGTGAACTTCGGCCACGGCAACCCGCGGCTGCTCGACGCCGCCCGGGCGCAGCTCGACCGGGTGACGCTGACCAGCCGTGCGTTCGTGAACGACCAGCTCGGGCCGTTCGCCACGGCACTGGCGGCGTTGACGGAGACCGAGATGGTCCTGCCGATGAACACCGGTGCCGAGGCCGTCGAGTCCGCGATCAAGGTGTCCCGCGCCTGGGGCTACCGCGTCAAGGGGGTCCCCGCGGACCGCGCGACGATCATCGTTGCGTCCGGGAACTTCCACGGCCGCACCACCACGATCATCTCGTTCTCGGACGACCCCTCGGCCCGGGATGACTTCGGTCCGTACACCCCGGGGTTCCGCACGGTGCCGTACGGCGACGCCGCTGCCCTGCGCGCAGCGATGGACGAGACCGTCGTCGCCGTGCTGCTCGAACCCATCCAGGGCGAGGGCGGCGTGGTCATCCCGCCGGCGTCGTACCTCCCTGAAGTCCGGGAGGTCTGCGACGAGTTCGGTGCGCTGTTCATCGCCGACGAGATCCAGTCCGGCCTCGGACGCACGGGCCACACGCTCGCCGTGCAGCGCGTCGGGGTCCGCCCCGACCTCATCACGCTCGGCAAGGCACTCGGCGGCGGCATCGTGCCGGTGTCCGCGGTCGTCGGCTCGCGCGCTGTCCTGGGGGTGCTGCGTCCCGGTGAGCACGGTTCGACCTTCGGTGGCAACCCGCTCGCCGCTGCCGTCGGCGCCGAGGTCGTGGCGATGCTCGGTGAGGGCACGTTCCAGCAGCGCGCACTCGACGGCGAACCGTTGCTGCGCGGGCTGCTCGACGACCTGCTCGGCAAGGGGGTCGTGTCCCACCGCGTCGCCGGACTCTGGGCAGGGATCGACATCGACCCGGCGCTCGGCACCGGCAAGGAGATCTCGAAGGACCTGGCCGACCGCGGGCTGCTCGTGAAGGACACCCACGGTTCGACGATCCGCTTCGCTCCGCCGCTCGTCGTCACCGACGACGAGCTGCGCACGGCGATCGGCACGCTCGCGTCGGTCCTGTCCGCGCGCGCCTGAGCCGCGCGCTCGGCGCCGCGCGCTCGGCGCCGCGCGCTCGCTTCGTGAGCAGAAATGGTCGGGTCGCCACACGGCACCCGACCATTTCTGCTCACCAAGTGCGGCTCACACCGCCCAGCGCGCCGCCAACTCGTCCATCAGCGCATCGAGGCGCTCGTCGACGACCTGCGCGTCGGGGTTGGCCTCGAACCAGGCGATGACCTCACGCACACCCTGCCGGTAGGGCGTCCGCGGCCGGTACCACGGCACGAGCGACCGGACCTTGCTGTTGTCGAACACCGAGCTGTTCGCCTTGTCGCCGAGCAGCGCCGCACCCCACTCCGGGTCCACGGCGTTGATGGCGTCCGCCGGCACGTGCACGATCTGCAGGTCGGACACCCCCGCCGCCGCCGCGATCTCGTGCGCGATGGCGTTCCAAGTCGGCGCCTCGTCGCTCGTGATCGTGAAGGCCTCACCGATCGCCGACGCGTTGTCGAGCAGCCCGGTGAACCCGACCGCGAAGTCACGGCTGTGCGTCAAGGTCCACAACGACGTGCCGTCACCGGTGATGATGATCGGCTTGCCGGCGCGCATCCGCGCCACCGCAGTCCAGCCACCGGTGAGCGGCAGCTTCGTCTCGTCGTAGGTGTGTGACGGCCGCACGATCGTCACCGGGAAGTCCTGCTCCCGGTACGCCTCCATGAGCAGTTCCTCGCACGCGATCTTGTCGCGCGAGTACTGCCAGTACGGGTTCTTCAGCGGCGTCGACTCCGTGATCGGCAGGTGCGTCGCCGGCGTCTGGTACGCCGAGGCCGAGCTGATGAAGACGTACTGCCGCGTCCGTCCCGCGAAGAAGCCGATGTCGGCCTGCACCTGGTCCGGCGTGAAGGCGATCCAGTTCACGACCACGTCGAAGTGGCGGTCGCCGAGTGCGTCCGCCAGGGCGCTGCGGTCCGACACATCGGCCTGGAGGCGCGTCACACCCTCCGGGATCGGCCTGCCCCCGGTGGTCCCCCGGTTCAGGACCGTGACGTCGTGGCCCTGTTCGGTTGCCTCCCGCACACAGGAGGCGCTGATCACGCCGCTCCCGCCGATGAACAACACGCTCGCTCCGGTCATGGATGCTCCCTCGCTCTCCGCGGCACCGCTCCGTGCCGCCACTTCCCTCCGATCCTGCACCTCGGCGGCTTGGCCACGTCGCGGATGCGGTTGGGTTTCCTGGGTCGCACGGCCCTTGAGCGCGCGAGTACTCAACCCGATGAGATGGATCGTCGGAGGGATGAGTCGAAAAAGGTCGTCTGCTGCGTACAGCCATTGGTCGGTCATACCCTGCATGTGCATCGATTCCGAGAAACCTCGGTCATCGCGCGGGCACGGCTAAATCCCGTGGGTCCGAAGCGTGAACTTTGTGAACGCCGCTGTGTCCCGGCATCGACCCGCGGACTACCGTCACGGGTCGAGCCGCACCGACGCGGCCACGACAGGAGTGACACGCACATGGAGTACCGCTACCTCGGCAACTCGGGCCTCAAGGTCTCCGAGATCACCTACGGCAACTGGCTCACCCACGCATCCCAGGTCGAGAACGACGCGGCGATCGCCTGCGTCAAGGCCGCCCTCGAGGTCGGCATCTCGACGTTCGACACCGCCGACGTCTACGCCAACACCGGCGCGGAAACCGTCCTCGGCGAAGCCCTCAAGGGGGAGCGGCGCCAGTCGCTCGAGATCGCCACCAAGGTGTTCGGGCCGACCGGGCCGAAGGGGCACAACGACACGGGGCTGTCCCGCAAGCACATCCTCGAGTCGATCGACGGCTCGCTGACCCGCCTGCAGACCGACTACGTCGACCTGTACCAGGCACACCGCTTCGACCACGAGACCCCGCTCGAGGAGACGATGCAGGCCTTCGCCGACATCGTGCGCCAGGGCAAGGTCCTGTACGTCGGTGTGAGCGAGTGGACCGCGGAGCAGCTCCGTGCCGGCGCCGCGCTGGCCAAGGACCTCGGGTTCCAGCTCATCTCGAACCAGCCGCAGTACTCGGCGCTGTGGCGCGTCATCGAGGAAGAGGTGGTGCCGACCTCGAAGGAGCTCGGCATCTCGCAGATCGTCTGGTCCCCGATCGCCCAGGGCGTCCTGACCGGCAAGTACAAGCCGGGTCAGCCGCTGCCCGAGGGCTCACGCGCCACCGACGACAAGGGCGGCGCGGACATGATCAAGCGGTTCATGCGCGACGAGGTGCTGTCCTCGGTGCAGGAGCTCGAGCCGATCGCGAAGGAGCTCGACCTGTCGATGGCACAGCTCGCCGTCGCCTGGGTACTGCAGAACGAGAACGTCGCGAGCGCCATCATCGGGGCGTCGCGTCCGGAGCAGGTGCACGACAACGCCGGCGCTGCCGGTGTCACGATCCCGGCGGAGCTGCTCAGCCGGATCGACGATGCCCTCGGTGCCGTGGTCGAGCGTGACCCGGCGAAGACCAACGACAGCAGCCCGAAGACCCGCGAGGCCTAGCGCCGACCCGGGCCAGACGGCTCAGACAACGGAAAAGGCCCCCTGCCGAAGCAGGGGGCCTTCACCGGTGGCTGGACACGGCATCGATCCGTGGACCTTTCGATTTTCAGTCGAACGCTCTACCAACTGAGCTATCCAGCCGTGGCGACCCTGACGGGACTTGAACCCGCGACCTCCGCCGTGACAGGGCGGCACGCTAACCAGCTGCGCTACAGGGCCATGTTGAATTGCTGTGGTGTTGCTCAGTACTACTTGCTCGCTCACTCGGAGAGTGACCCCAACGGGATTCGAACCCGTGCTGCCGCCGTGAAAGGGCGGTGTCCTAGGCCACTAAACGATAGGGCCGCAAGTGGTGCTTCGCGCTACCGATGGACAAGCATACGGATGCCCCCGGGGGTTCGCAAATCGGGCCGCGTTCCCGCGGAATCCCCGGCGTGTCGCGCCCGCCCGGCACCGGGTGCCGAGGTTGCGGTGCGAGCATCGTCACCGGCTCCACGCCCCTCGTCCGAGGGGCTGTGGGGCTGCGACACCTGTTGTTACTGTTGCGTCTGTTAACAGTGTTACGTGCGTGAGCCTTGCCGCGCTGTTACGAAATCGAGATACATGTCGACCTCACCTTCGCTCTCCCTCCGCAACCGCAGCCGCCTCGTCGCCGCCGCGGTCGCCGTCGCGCTCGCCGGCAGCACCCTCGCGGTCCTCGCCCCGGCGACGTCGGCCAGTGCCGCGAGCTACCCGAGCTGGTCCGAGGTGCAGAAGGCCAAGTCCTCGACGAGTGCCCAGCAGGCGAAGGTCACCGAGATCAAGTCGCTCATCTCGACCCTGAAGTCCGAGGCCGCTGCGAAGCAGAAGGCCGCACAGGCTGCCGGCGAGGCGTACCAGGCGGCACAGAACAAGTACGACGAGGCGACCCTCGAGCAGAAGACGCTCCAGTCCCAGGCGGACGACGCCGAGCAGACCGCCGCACAGTCCGAGGAGCAGGCCGGTCAGCTCGCCGCGCAGCTCGGTCGGGCCAGCGCCAACGACGTGACGACCGACATCCTCACGCACCCCTCGGACTCCGGTGACCTGCTCTACGAGCTCGGCGCCATGTCGAAGCTCAGCGAGCAGGCCGACGGCATCTACTCGCAGGCGTCGCAGGACCGGGGCACCGCGCAGGCGCAGGCCGACAAGGCGGACAAGGCCAAGGCGGCGCTGGGCGACCTCGCCGACGCGGCCCAGTCGAAGATGCAGCAGGCGCAGGGTGCTGCCGACGCGGCGCAGACCGCCGTCGACGCCCAGAACGACAACGAGTCGCGGCTCGAGGCCCAGCTGACCGCTCTCACCACGAAGCAGCGCGGTGTCGAGGCCGACTACCGCAAGGGCGTCGCCGCCGAGAAGGCCCGACAGGCCCGCATCGCCGCTGCTGCCGCCAAGGCAGCCGCGAAGGCCGCGGCGACGAGCCAGGGCGGTACCGGCGGCGGGACGGCCAACTCTGCCGGGTGGGTCCGTCCGGCCGGCGGCTTCCAGACCAGCGGCTACGGCATCCGCGTCGACCCGTACACGCACTACACGGCACTGCACGCCGGGGTCGACCTCGCTCCCGCCTGCTACGCCCCGATCTACGCGGCCCACGACGGCACCGTGACCTTCGCGGGCAACGGCGGCGGCTACGGCAACGAGGTCATCCTCGACAACGGCGGCGGCATCTCGACGGCCTACGGCCACATCGTCGACGGCGGGATCATGGTCGCCAGCGGCCAGCACGTCACCGCCGGGCAGCAGATCGCCAAGATCGGTTCGACCGGCTGGTCGACCGGGTGCCACCTCCACTTCGAGACCCGGGTCAACGGTGCTGCCGTCGACCCGGTCCCCTTCATGGCAGCGCGGGGGATCTCGGTATGAGCATCAGCGCAGCCGGGATGCGTTGACCCCGCCATGACCCTGTCCGCTCGCTCGTTCTCCTGCGGGATCGCCACCGTCGCCGTGCTCGGCATCGGACTGTCGGTCGTCATCGCCGGACCCGCCCAGGCCGCGCCGTCGGCACCGTCCTGGGACGACGTCAAGGCCGCGAAGTCGGATGCCGCCGACGCGCAGCAGACGGTGGACAAGCTGAGCGACCGGCTGACCTCGCTGCAGGCCGCCGCGGACCGCGCCGGCATCGTCGAGCAGCAGGCCGGGCAGGCGTACGCCCTCGCCGCCTCGCAGCAGCAGGAGGCGAAGGACACCCTCGCCGACCTGTCCGCGCAGTCGAAGCGGGCCAAGGGCAAGGCGGACGACTCCGCGGGCCAAGTGGCCGCGCTCGTCGTCGAGCTGTCCCGCACGGGCGGCGGCGACCTGTCGACGACGATGCTCACGGACGCCTCGGACTCCGGCGACCTGCTCTACCGCGTCGGCACGATGTCGCACCTGTCCGAGCGATCGGCGACGATCCTGGCCCAGGCCCGCTCCGACCAGAAGACCGTGGACTCGCTCGCCGACCAGCAGTCCGTGGCCACGACGGCACTGAGCAAGGCGACCGAGGCGACGAAGACCGCCTTCGCCACCGCCAACGACGTCTCCGCCGACGCCCAGGCCCGGGTGCAGAAGCAGCAGGACCAGCAGGACCAGGTCCTCCGCCAGCTCGCGTACCTCAAGGGCACGAGCGTCGTGACGGAGAGTGCGTACTGGAGTGCGCAGCAGGCCAAGGCGGCCGAGACCGCCCTGGCGGCCCAGACGAGCAGTGGCGGCGCCAGTAGCAACAGTGGCGGCACCGGCACCGGCACCTCCACGAGCCCGAGCACCGGCGGCGGCAGCACGAACGCCAGCCCGGACACCGGATCCGGTTCCGGCTCCGGCAGCGGCACGACCACCCCGTCGCGCCCGAGCACCCCGTCGAAGCCGAGCACGCCGGCCGCTCCCGCGCCCGCCCCGGCTCCCGCCAAGCCGAGCACGCCGACGCCGTCGAAGCCGAGCACCCCGGCGCCCAGCACTCCGGCACCCGCCCCGAGCAGCCCCTCGAAGGCGGCCGGTGCGATCTCGTACGCCCGCGGGCAGCTCGGGAAGCCCTACGTCCTCGGTGGTGCCGGCCCGAGCACCTGGGACTGCTCCGGCCTCGTCATGATGGCCTACAGCTCGCAGGGCATCGCGACCGGCGGCCACAACGTCGTCTGGCAGTACAACTACTTCGGCTCGATCGGCCGTCTCGTGCCGCTCTCGCAGCGCCAGCCCGGCGACATCCTCTTCTACTCGTCGAACGGAACCGCTTCCGGCGGTTACCACGACTCGATCTACACCGGCAACGGGATGATGGTCGAAGCGGCCCGACCGGGCGTCGGTGTGGTCGAGCGGGCGGTCTGGACGCCGAGCCAGCTCCTGCCGTACGTCGCCCGCCCGAGCGGTTCGCTGTAGCCCGCAGCCCGGTCTTTCCCATAGCGGCTGCGGTAGCAAGCGGGATCGGGCATACCTGCCCGGATCAGAGCACCAGGTACGCCCGTTCCCACCAGGTACGTCCCCGCACCGCCCGTCCCCCGCCCGGCAAAGCAACCCCGGACACAGAACGGCGCCCGCCCTCCGGATGGAGAGCGGGCGCCGTTCTGTGCCAGAGGAGCGTCAGTGAGCGGCGGGCACGTACGCGGCCTGGCCGGCCTGCACGATCGCCTCGGCCTCGGCGGCGTCGCCCCAGCCCTCGGCCTTGACCCACTTGTTCGGCTCGAGGTCCTTGTAGCGCTCGAAGAAGTGCGCGATCTCGGCCTTCGTCTGCTCGTCGACGTCCGAGATGTCCTGGATGTGCGTCCAGCGCGGGTCCTTCGCGGGGACCACGAGGACCTTCTCGTCCTTGCCGGCCTCGTCGCTCATCTTGAAGACGCCGACCGGACGGACCTTGACGCCCACGCCGGGGAACGTCGGGAACTCGAGGAGCAGCAGCGCGTCCACGGGGTCGCCGTCGTCGGCCAGGGTCTTCTCGAAGAAGCCGTAGTCGGTCGGGTAGACGAACGACGTGAACAGCACGCGGTCGAGGTAGACACGACCGGTCTCGTGGTCCACCTCGTACTTGTTGCGGCTGCCCTTGGGGATCTCGACGACGACGTCGTACGCGGCCATGTCTGTACTCCTGGTGTGTCGGTGGGGCTGTCGGTGGTCCCGAGAGCGCGGCTAACGTTACCGGGTGAACTCTCCGCGTCCCCGGCTGGACCCTGCCGTCGCCGAGACCCGCCTGGCGGTCCGCGACCTGCTCGCCACCGCGCTCGACGACGGCGTCGTCACCGCGGGTGACCTCGTGCTGGTCGCGCTGAGCGGCGGACCGGACTCGCTCGCGCTCGCCGCGGCCACCGCGTTCGAGGCGGGCAAGCAGGGGCTCCGAGCCGGGGCAGTGGTCGTCGACCACGCGCTCCAGGCGGGCTCCGAGGCGGTCGCGAGCCGCGCCTCCCGGCAGGCATCCGAGCTGGGTCTGGACCCGGTCGAGGTCCGCAGGGTCGCGGTCGGCTCCGATGGTGGTCCGGAGGGCGCCGCCCGGGAGGCCCGCCACGCGTCGATCGCCGAGGTCGCGTCCGCCGCCGGGTCGCCTCTCGTGCTGTTGGGACACACCCTGGACGACCAGGCCGAGACGGTGCTGCTGGGCCTGCTGCGCGGCAGCGGGCCGGACAGCCTGTCGGGCATGCTGCCGCTCGCACGGCGCGACCAGGGGCCGGCCTACGGCCGCCCGCTGCTCACCGTGCGTCGGCACGCGACGCGGCAGGCGTGCGCCGCCGCCGGGCTGGCGCCGTGGCACGACCCGCAGAACGACGACCCCGCCTACGCCCGGGTCCGCGTGCGGAACACCCTCATGCCGGTGCTCGAGCGCGAGCTCGGTGCGGGGGTGCCCGAGGCGCTGGCGCGGACGGCCGACCAGCTGCGCGAGGACTCTGCAGCACTCGACCACTTCGCCGAGGAGATGGCGGAGGACATCGCCGAGCACTCCGAGGCCGGCATCTCCCTGTCCGTCCGGGCGCTCGGGGCGAACCCGCCGGCGCTCCGGCAGCGACTCGTGCGCCTGGCGGTGGAGAGCGAGTTCGGCGTGACGCTGTCGCGCGTGCAGACGCTCGAGGTCTGCCGGCTCGTCACGGACTGGAGCGGACAGGGGCCGATCGACCTGCCGGGTGTCCGGGCGTCGCGATCCGGTGACCGCCTGTCGTTCAGTGCCGGTTAGGCTGGACCGGTGGAACTCTCCGACGTCCAGGCAGACCTGTCCGAAGTCCTCTTCACCCCCGAGCAGATCGACGACAAGCTCGCCGAACTCGCGGCGGTCGTCGACGCCGACTACGCGGGCCGCGACCCTCTGCTCGTCGGTGTCCTGAAGGGTGCCGTCATGGTGATGGCGGACTTCTCGCGGCACCTCAAGATGCAGGCGCGGATGGACTGGATGGCGGTGTCGTCGTACGGCTCCGGCACGAAGTCGTCCGGTGTGGTGCGGATCCTCAAGGACCTCGACACTGACCTGCACGGCCGCGACGTCCTCATCGTCGAGGACATCATCGACTCCGGTCTGACGCTGTCCTGGCTCAAGCAGAACCTGCAGTCCCGCGGTGCCGCGAGCGTCGAGATCGTCGCCCTGCTGCGCAAGCCCGAGGCCGCCAAGGTCGAGGTCGACGTCAAGTACGTGGGCTTCGACATCCCCGACGAGTTCGTGGTCGGCTACGGCCTCGACTACGACGAGCGCTACCGGAACCTGCGCGGTGTCGGTGTCCTGGCGCCGCACGTGTACTCGTAACCCGTCCAGGGGGTACTTGCCTCGGGTTGAGTTCGCCCGCAGAGGACACCCATTCTCGCCACAGAATCGCGGCCGTATGCTGACCTGCACGCAACTTCGGCAGAGAAAGGTGTCGGGCACTCGCGCCCGGATCACATGAACTTCAAGCGCATCTTCCGCGGCCCGTACCTCTACGTGCTGATCGCGCTGGCGGGCATCTTCATCGGCTGGAGCGTCATCAGCCAGGGCAGCACGACCGAGGTCAGCACCCAGAAGGGCCTCGAGCAGCTCGCCGACGGCAAGATCTCGTCCGTCATCGTCAACTCCACCGAGCAGCGGGTCGACATGATCACCCGCGACGGCGACAAGCAGGAGCAGTTCTACTACTCCACGCCCCGTGGCGAAGAGGTCATCCAGGCCGTCAACGACGCCAACCTGCCCAAGGGCTACGACGACCACGTGAACACGGGCAACTGGTTCCTGTCGCTCCTCGGCGTCCTGCTCCCCTTCCTGATCATCGGTGCCCTGTTCTGGTTCCTGCTCTCGAGCGCCCAGGGCGGCGGCTCGAAGGTCATGCAGTTCGGCAAGTCGAAGGCCAAGATCAACAACAAGGAGAACCCGCAGGTGTCGTTCGCCGACGTCGCGGGCTCCGACGAGGCGATCGAGGAGCTCCACGAGATCAAGGAGTTCCTGAAGGAGCCGGCGAAGTTCCAGGCCGTCGGCGCCAAGATCCCGAAGGGCGTGCTGCTGTACGGCCCTCCCGGAACCGGCAAGACCCTGCTCGCCCGCGCCGTCGCCGGCGAAGCGGGTGTGCCGTTCTACTCGATCTCCGGTTCGGACTTCGTCGAGATGTTCGTCGGTGTCGGTGCGAGCCGTGTCCGTGACCTCTTCGAGCAGGCCAAGGCGAACTCGCCGGCCATCGTCTTCATCGACGAGATCGACGCCGTCGGTCGTCACCGTGGTGCCGGCATCGGCGGCGGCAACGACGAGCGCGAGCAGACGCTCAACCAGCTGCTCGTCGAGATGGACGGCTTCGACGGCAAGACGAACGTCATCCTCATCGCCGCGACGAACCGTCCCGACGTGCTCGACCCCGCGCTCCTGCGTCCGGGCCGCTTCGACCGTCAGATCGGTGTCGACGCCCCGGGCATGGCCGGCCGCAAGCAGATCCTCGAGGTGCACGCGAAGGGCAAGCCGCTCGCTGCGAGCGTCGACCTGGAGCTGCTCGCCCGCAAGACGCCGGGCTTCACCGGCGCCGACCTGGCGAACGTCCTGAACGAGGCCGCGCTGCTCACCGCCCGGTCGAACGCGCAGCTCATCGACAACCGCGCGCTGGACGAGGCCGTCGACCGCGTCATGGCGGGCCCGCAGCGTCGGACCCGGATCATGTCCGACCAGGAACGCCTGATCACCGCGTACCACGAGGGCGGCCACGCCCTGGCGGCAGCGGCGATGCGGCACACCGACCCGGTCACCAAGATCACGATCCTGCCGCGCGGCCGTGCCCTCGGGTACACGATGGTGCTCCCGCTCGAGGACAAGTACTCGGTCACCCGCAACGAGCTGCTCGACCAGCTCACCTACGCCATGGGTGGACGAGTTGCCGAGGAGATCGTGTTCCACGACCCCACCACCGGCGCCTCGAACGACATCGAGAAGGCCACCGGCACCGCCCGCAAGATGGTCACCGAGTACGGCATGAGCCAGGCCGTCGGGTCCGTCAAGCTCGGTTCCGGGTCCAGCGAGCCGTTCGTCGGCCGTGACATGAGCGGCGGGACCGGGCGCGACTACTCGGAGAACATCGCCCAGACCGTCGACGCCGAGACCCGTGCGCTGCTCGAGGCCGCGCACAACGAGGCCTACCAGGTGCTCAACGACAACCGCGACATCCTCGACCGCCTGGCCGGTGAGCTCCTCGAGAAGGAGACGCTCGACGCCCCGGAGCTCGTGGAGATCTTCAAGGACGTCCGCAAGCTGCCGGAGCGCCCGCAGTGGCTCTCCAGCGACAAGCGTCCGGTGAGCAACCTGCCCGCGATCGACGTGCCCGGGCAGGCCGCCGCCACCGCAGCGGACCAGTCGGACAGCGAGTCGACCTCGAAGCCCCGTCGTCGCCCCTTCGGCAACCCGGGTATCGCCCCGGCGTAGGGGGCCGGCATGACCGACCTGCCGACGAGACGTGCTCGTCGGCTCGACACCCGCGGCGGTCCGACACCGGACCGCACGCGGGTGTTGGGCATCCTCAACGTGACGCCCGACTCGTTCAGCGACGGCGGGCTGCACCAGGCCTACGACGCCGCCGTGCAGCACGCGCGTGACCTCGTCGCCGCGGGCGCCGACATCATCGACGTCGGTGGGGAGTCGACCCGGCCGGGCTCGGAGCGCGTGCCGGTGCCGGTCGAGCAGGAACGCGTCCTGCCGGTCGTCCGGCAGCTCGTCGCCGAGGGCATCCCGGTGAGCGTCGACACGATGAACGCCTCGACCGCCGAACGGGCCGTCGAACTCGGCGCCGCGATCGTCAACGACGTGTCCGGCGGCCTGGCCGACCCGGACATGGCCCGTGTGGTCGCGTCGACCGGGGTCGGGTTCGTGGTCATGCACTGGCGCGGCCACAGTGACCGGATGTACCGCAACGCCGAGTACGTGCACGCCGTCGACGAGGTCCGTCGCGAGGTCGAGATACGGGTCGCCGAGCTCATCGTCCTCGGGGTGCGCCAGGAGCAGGTCGTGATCGACCCGGGCCTCGGCTTCGCCAAGCAGGGCGTGCAGAACTGGGAGATCCTGGCCGGCTACGAACGGTTCGCCTCGATCGGCCTGCCGGTGCTCGTCGCCGCATCACGCAAGCGGTTCCTGGACGGAGTGGGCAGCCCCGAGGGCGCCCCGCCGAAGGACCGCGACCTCGCCACCGCCGCCATCAGCCTGCTCGCCGCCGAACGCGGCGCGTGGGGGGTGCGCGTGCACGACCCGGCACCGACCCGTGCCGTGCTCGACGTCTGGGACGCCTGGAGGGCAGCTCGCTCGTGAACGACACCATCCGCCTCGTCGGGGTCCGCGCCCGCGGCCACCACGGGGTCTTCGACCACGAACGTGCCGACGGTCAGGACTTCGTCGTCGACGTCGCCGTGGAGCTCGACGCCCGCGCGGCCTCGGGCAGCGACGACCTCGACGCCACCGTGCACTACGGCGTGCTCGCCGAGCAGGTCGTCGCCGAGATCGAACGCGACCCGGTGGACCTGATCGAGACCCTCGCGGAGCGCATCGCGGCCGCGGTGCTCACCCACCGTGCGGCCCTGGCGACCGAGGTCACCGTGCACAAGCCGCAGGCACCCATCACCGTGCCGTTCACGGACGTCTCGATCACCATCCGCCGTGCCCGCGGGGCGACCGTGCCGGACGAGGAAGAAGAGTGAGCCGCGTCGTCGTCGCGCTCGGCGCCAACCTCGGCGACCGGGGGAGCACCCTCCGCGCCGCTGCCCGCGCGGTCGCTGCGCTGCCCGGGGTCCACCCGGTGGCGTCGAGCCACGAGGTCGAGTCGGTCGCCGTGACCCTGGACGGCCGCGACGACACCAAGCCGCGGTACCGCAACGCCGTCGTGGTCGTCGACACCGACCTCGAGCCGCAGGCGTTCCTCGACGCACTGCACGGCATCGAGGACGAGCACGGCCGCACCCGCGACGTCCGCTGGGGCGACCGGACCCTCGACCTCGACGTCGTCGCCGTCGACGACCTGCGCATCGACACCGCCACGCTCACCGTCCCGCACCCCCGTGCCGCCGAGCGCGCGTTCGTGCTCGCACCGTGGCTCGACGCCGACCCCGCGGCCGTCCTGCCCGGCGCCGGGCCGGTGGCCGACCTGCTCGCCGCCGTGGGGGACGACACCGAGCGCGTCGACGAGCCGCGCCTGTTCGCGGACGTGCCCCGCGCCTCCCGGGCCACCACCGAAGGGAACGTGACCCAGCCGTGAAGCCGACCCGTCCCTCCACCCTGTTCAGCATCGCCGTCGTGACCGCGGTGGCGGGCTTCGCGTTCGACGCGGTGCTCGCGTCGCGACAGTCGCCGACGCTGCTGCTCGCCGTGCCGCTCGGCTTCACGCTCGCGTTCATCGGCGTCGCCGTCGTGCTCATGGCGCGTCCCGTCCGCCGGCACGCCCGCGAGGGCGCGGGCCGGCAGCGCCCGGTCGACCCGCTCTACGCCACGCGCGTGGTGGTGCTGGCGAAGGCCTCGAGCATCTGCGGCGTCCTGTTCGGCGGTTTCGCGATCGGCCTCGTCGTGTACCTCCTGACCCGCTCGGTGACGCCTTCGCTAGGCTCGACCCTGCCGAACGTGGTCGCCGTCGGGGGCGGGATCGTGCTGACGGTCTGCGCACTCGTGGCAGAGCGCATGTGCATCGCTCCTCCGAGCGACGACGACGAGCCGGGCGACCCCCGGAACGGCACGACGGCGAACTGACCCGAGCACACCCCGCACGACGGCGAACTGACCCGAGCACACCCACTGGAGGCCCGCGATGGCGCGTGAACGACTCGACGAGCCGGGCCTCGGCCTGACCGGCATCGACTGGACCAGGGTGTCCGCGAAGCTCGTGTGGACCGAACTCATCACGACCCTGGTGATCGGCCTCGTGGTGACCGCCGGCCTGGTCCTGATCGGGATCGTGAACGACGGCTTCGGCTCGGGCGCCGGAACGGTCTGGCTGCTCATCGGCATCGTGGTGCTCGTCATCACGCTCGTCACCGCGGCGCTGACGCCCCGCCGGGTCCGTGCGATCGGCTACGCCCTGCGCGACGACGACCTGGTGGTCCGCCGCGGCCTGATGTGGCAGCGCTTCACGGCGGTGCCGTACGGACGCATGCAGCTCGTCGACGTGGCGCGCGGTCCGCTCGACCGGGCGCTCGGCATGAGCGAGCTGAAGTTCGTGACCGCCGCGGCCGCCACGAACGTCCGCATCCCCGGCATCCCCGCGACCGACGCCGACGAACTGCGCGACCGGCTCGTCGAGCTCGCCGAGTCCCGCCGCGCCGGGCTGTAGGGGGTCGCGGTGACCTTCCGACCCGGCCCGCCGCCGCCCGCCCCGCCCACGCGCGGGAACGCCGCTGCCGCAGCGCCACTGACCGACGGCGAGTGGCATCGCCTGCACCCGCTGACCCCGCTGCTCAAGGGCGGGATCTTCCTGATCGTCATCCTCGGCTACGTGCTGAACAGCCTGCGTGACCAGCTCGTCGAGTTCTTCATCCCCGGCGGCGAGCAGCAGGACGGCGACCCCGTCCGCTACGTCTACGAGCACGGCGTCGTCGGCTGGGTGCTGCTCGGCGTCGCGGTGTTCCTGCTCGTGCTGATCGGGCTCTTCTACCTGTCCTGGCGGATGCACGAGTTCCGGGTCACCGGCGAGATCGTCGAGGTCCGCTCGGGCGTGCTGTTCCGGAACCACCGCAAGGCCCGGCTCGACCGGATCCAGGGCATCAACATCTCGCGTCCGCTCATCCCGCGGGTGTTCGGCACGGCGAAGCTCGAGATCGCCCAGGCCGGCAACGACGCCAACGTGCAGCTCGCGTACCTCGGGGTGAAGGCCGCCGATGACCTGCGGCTGCGCATCCTCGTGCTCGCCTCGGGTGCGAAGGACGACGACCGTGGCAGTGGTCCGGCGCGCGCGTCGAACGGTGTGCTGCAGGACCGCGTCGACGAGATGTTCTCGCCCGAGCTCGACGCTGCCGCGGTGCAGGCCACCCGGATCGTCAAGGTGAAGCCCGGCCGGCTGATCGCGTCGATGCTGCTCTCCGGCACCACCGTCTTCATCCTGCTGGCCGTGGCGGCGATGATCGTCAGCGTCGCGCTCACCGGCGAGTACGGGATCCTGTTCGGCTTGTTCCCCGCGGTGATCGGTGCGGGCAGCTACTACGTCCGCAAGTTCTCGCGGTCGCTGCAGTACACGATCGCCGAGACCCGCGACGGCATCCGGATCGGGTTCGGGCTCGTGTCGACCTCGAACGAGACGCTGCCCCCCGGCCGCATCCACGCCGTCAGCGTCGCGCAGCCGCTGCTCTGGCGCCCGTTCGGCTGGTGGGACGTCCGGATCAACCGGGCGACGAACGCGGGCAACGGGGCATCGAGCAACCAGCAGGCCTCCGCCATCGTGCTGCCCGTCGGCACCGCGGCCGACGTCCGCGAGGTCCTCGACATCATCCTGCCCGGCCTGGTCGGCACCGTCGTCGCGGGCCCCGAGGCGTCGCAGGAGGCCCTGCGGGAAGGCTCCGCCGAGGCCGTCAGCGTCGTCGACGACAGCCTCACCACGAGCGGCGACGAAGGTGGTTTCGTGCACTCCCCGCGCCGCGGCGCCTGGCTCCGGCCGTTCGCGTTCCGACGCAACGGGTACCGGTTCGTGCAGGGCGCGGTGCTGCTCCGGCTCGGCGCCGTCTGGCGGTCGCTCGTCATCGTGCCGCTGCCCCGGGTGCAGAGCGTCAAGGTCGAACAGGGTCCGCTCGAGCGTGCCCTGCGGCTCGCCGCCGTCCACGTGCACACCGTCGCCGGGCCCGTCTCGGCCCGCGTCGGTGCGCTCGACGCACGGGACGCGCAGCGTCTGTGGTCCGAGACGACCCAGCGCGCCGTCGAGGCCGCTGCGGTCGACACGTCCCACCGGTGGCGCGAACGGGAGGCCCGTCCCGCGTCCGCCAGGCACGCTGCGGACGTGCCGTGGCCCGGGACCGGAGCCTCTGCCGGACCCGACGGCGACCACCGGCCCGGCACCGTGCCTCCCGGCCCGGGGTGGAGCGACGTCCCGCCCACCGGGGCCGTCCGATGAGGGCCGGGCGCCTCG
The DNA here is from genome assembly GCF_004365375.1 of Curtobacterium sp. PhB25. Classification (NCBI taxonomy): domain Bacteria; kingdom Bacillati; phylum Actinomycetota; class Actinomycetes; order Micrococcales; family Microbacteriaceae; genus Curtobacterium; species Curtobacterium sp. PhB25. The sequence goes on from NZ_SODR01000008.1 coordinate 87,552, forward strand.
GCGTCGGCGTCGTCGGGGCCGGACGGGTCGGACCCGTGCTCGGCGCCGCACTCGCGAACGCGGAGCACGCGGTCATCGGGGTGACCGCCGTGTCCGCCGAGAGCCGTGACCGTGCCGAGGCGATGCTGCCCGGCGCTCCCGTGCTCGCGACGCCGGACTTGGTCGAGCGGAGCGAACTCGTGCTGCTCGCCGTGCCGGACGACCAGCTGGCCTCGCTCGTGCAGGGCCTGGCGGACGCCGGCATCTGGCAGCCCGGACAGCTCGTCGTGCACACCAGCCCGGACCACGGCGTCGGCATCCTCGCCCCCGCGATGGCGGCCGGTGCGATCCCGCTCGCCATCCACCCCGCGATGGCGTTCACCGGCACCAGCGTCGATCTCTCGCGGCTCCGTGACGCCTACTGCGCGGTCACCGCTCCCTCGCCCGTGCTGCCGATCGCGCAGGCCCTGGTGGTCGAGATGGGCGCGGAGCCGTTCGTCATCGCCGAGGCGGACCGGCCCGCGTACGCCGACGCCGTGCGTGCCGCCGTGAGCTTCTCGACCGCGATCGTGGACCAGTCGGCGGGCACGCTCTCCGGCATCGGAGTCGACCACCCCGGCCGGGTGCTCGGTGCGCTCGTCCGCTCCGCCGTCGACAACGCACTGACGGCCGCCGACGGGCAGTCCACGCTGTAGGGGCATGGCGGTCGGTCACGACTCCCCGCTCAGTTCCGCCGAGTGGTCACGAGCCGTCGGCCCGCGGCGCTCCGGCCGACGGAACGTGACCGGTCGGCGCCGCGCCGGCGGGGAGTCGCGACCAGTCGAGGGGACCCGTCCGGGCACGGTTCGGGGGCGGGCGTGCGGCGCGGGTAGCATTTCCCCCGACCCCCACGACCATCGGAGCCGCACCCGCATGACCGACGAGACCGCCACCACCGACACCGCGATCGCCGACGCCGCCGCACTGGCCGAGCAGGAGACCAGCGAGCAGCGACAGGTCCGGCTCGACAAGCGGGCGAAGCTCCTCGAATCGGGCATCGAAGCGTACCCCGCCGAGCTCCCGATCACGACGACGATCCCGGCGGTCCGCGATCAGTACGCGCACCTCGAGACCGGCGAGGAGACGCAGGACGTCGTCGGTGTCGCCGGCCGCATCGTGTTCTCGCGCAACACCGGCAAGCTCTGCTTCGCGTCGCTGCAGTCCGGCGACGGGTCCCGCATCCAGGCGATGGTGTCCCTGGCCGAGGTCGGAGACGAGTCCCTCGCACGCTGGAAGGAGTTCGTCGACCTCGGCGACCACGTGTTCGTGCACGGCCGTGTGATCTCCTCGCGCCGCGGTGAGCTGTCGATCATGGTCGACGAGTGGGCGATCGCGGCGAAGGCGATCCTGCCGCTGCCGAACCTGCACAACGAGCTGAACGAGGAGACGCGGGTCCGCCAGCGCTACCTCGACCTCATCGTCCGCGACGAAGCACGCGCCACCGTCCGCGCGCGTGCCGCCGTGATGTCCTCGCTCCGCCAGACCTTCACCGAGCACGAGTACCTCGAGGTCGAGACGCCGATGCTGCAGACCCAGCACGGTGGCGCCTCGGCCCGTCCGTTCGTGACCCACTCGAACGCCTTCGACACCGAGCTCTTCCTGCGCATCGCGCCCGAGCTCTTCCTGAAGCGCGCGGTCGTCGGCGGCATCGACCGGGTGTTCGAGATCAACCGGAACTTCCGCAACGAGGGTGCCGACTCGTCGCACTCGCCCGAGTTCGCGATGGTCGAGGCATACCAGGCGTACGGCAACTACGAGCAGATGGCCGACCTGACGCAGGAGCTCGTGCAGCGCGCTGCGCGGGCCGTGACCGGTGGCTCGCTCGAGGTCACCCTGCCCGACGGCAGCACGTACGACCTCGGCGGCGAGTGGCCGCGCATCGACATGTACGGCTCGCTGTCCGAGGGAGCCGGTCGCGAGATCACCCCGGAGACCCCGCTGTCCGAGCTGCAGGAGCTCGCCGCTGCCGAGGGCGTCGAGGTCGCGCACGCCACCCACGGCAAGTACGTCGAAGAGCTCTGGGAGCACTTCGTGATCGACTCGCTCGACCGCCCGACGTTCGTGATGAACTTCCCGGTCGACACCTCGCCGCTCACCCGCGAGCACCGCACCCGACCGGGCATCGTCGAGAAGTGGGACCTGTACGTCCGCGGCTTCGAGCTCGCGACGGCGTACTCCGAGCTCGTCGACCCGGTCGTGCAGCGGGAGCGCTTCGTCGAGCAGGCGAAGCTCGCAGCCGGCGGCGACCCCGAGGCGATGCGCGTCGACGAGGAGTTCCTGCGGGCCCTCGAGCACGCCATGCCGCCGTCGGGTGGCATGGGCATGGGCGTCGACCGCCTGCTCATGGCGATCACCGGCCTCGGCATCCGCGAGACGATCCTGTTCCCTCTGGTCAAGTAAGTCCCGGTTCCCCGGGGTACGATGCTCCGGTGCCGCATGGAGTCGTGACCGGGATCATCTTCGCCCTGACGCCGACCATCGTCGTCGGCCTCATCTTCTGGTTCGTGATGCGCGCCATCATGCGGGCCGACCGCACCGAGCGTGCCGCGTACGCCAAGGTCGAGGCCGAGGAGCGTGCCCGGTTCGAGCGGGAGCACGGCGTCCCCGCGCCGGCACCGGCCTCGGCCGAGTAGCGCCGCCCGACCCAGTCCTGTCCGAAGGCCGTCGCCCCATCGTGGGCGGCGGCCTTCGACGTCTGTGCCCCTCCAACGTCCGCGCCCCCTCGACGGCTGTGCGCCCTCGACCGGTCACGCACCGTTCACCTCGCCGTCGCGCGCCGGGGTGAGCATCGTCCGCATGGCAACCACACATCCCTTCACGGGTCGCAGCCTCGTCGGTGACATCGAGAGCGAGTACGACGAGTTCGACCGAGACGCCGACCTCGAGGCGTCCAAGCGCCGGGACGGGTGGCTCGAACCCTCCTGGTGACCCCCACCCACTCGGTTTTCGGGGTACGACCACCGGATCGCATCGATCCGGCCGGACGTACCCCTTTTGCATGTCCGGAAGGCGCGGCACCATGGGGTACAGGTTCGGAAACGCGTGAGAAACACGCCTGCAACGCCGGAAACATCACGTCATACCCTTGATCCGCGGCGGTTCGGGGGACCACACTGGCAGCATCGCTGTACCCCACGGGGGACGGTTTCGATGACGAAGCACGGAGATGCCTGAGAATCATTCCGATCGGTTTGTGGGGTACACCTCCGGACCGCTTTACTCGTGAACACCCCAAGCAGCACCCAGAAGCACCACCCCCAGCACCACCGCACGAAGCCATCACCGCCGAACGCAGGGAGCAACACCATGACGATCGCACCGGCTGCACCGAGCACCACCCGCCGCGCCACCACGAAGAAGGCAGCGGCATCGAAGACCCAGGCCGCCGAGTCCACGACGACCTCCCTCGACACCGAGGTCGAGGCCGACGAGCAGCTCGCCGGTGTCCGCGGCGCCTCCGTCGACCAGGTCGGCGACTACCTGCGCCACATCGGTCGCCTCTCGCTCCTCACCGCCGAGGAAGAAGCGCAGATCGCCCGTCGCATCGAGGTCGGCCTGTTCGCGGAGGAGAAGCTCGCGACCGAGAAGGGCCTCGCGAAGACCCTGCAGCGCGAACTCCGCTGGCTCGTCCGCGACGGTGAGCGCGCCAAGGAGCGCATGATCACCTCGAACCTCCGTCTGGTCGTCAGCATCGCGAAGCGCTACTCGCAGCGGGGCCTGCCGTTCATGGACGTCATCCAGGAGGGCAATCTCGGCCTGGTCCGTGCGGTCGAGAAGTTCGACTTCACGCAGGGCTACAAGTTCTCGACCTACGCCACCTGGTGGATCCGCCAGGCGATCTCGCGTGGTCTCGCCGACAAGGCCCGCACGATCCGCATCCCGGTCCACACCGTCGAGCTGATCAACAAGATCTCCCGCACCGAGCGCGATCTGACCGTCGACCTCGGCCGTGCGCCGATGCCCGACGAGGTCGCCGCCGAGCTGAGCATGTCGGTCGAAGAGCTCGTCGACCTCAAGGGCCGTTCGCACGAGCCGGTCTCGATCCACACCGTGGTCGGCGACTCCGATGACAGCGAACTCGGTGACTTCATCGAGGACGAGGACGCTGCGTCCCCGAACGAGCTCACCGAGATCACGCTCCTGCACCGCGACATCCGTTCGATCGTCGCCGAGCTGCCGAGCGAGGAAGCCAACGTGATCCGCATGCGCTACGGCCTCGACGACGACAAGCCGATGACGCTCGACGAGATCTCGAAGATCGTGCACACGACCCGCCAGGCCGTCAGCCGGGTGGAGTCGCGCGCCAAGCTGCGTCTGTTCGCCAAGGCGGTCTCGCAGGACATGCAGCTGTACCTGACCGACTGAGGTCAGCAGGCTTCGGCCGGCGCTCGCGTCGGCAGGGGAACCCGGGTCGGTCTGTGGGAAGACGATCCGGTGGGGTGATGGGAAGGCCCGCTCGAGCACTGCTCGAGCGGGCCATTCACGTTCGTGGGCGTAGGCACCTGCCCGGACCGCTACTGGTCGAGTTCGCGCCCGAGCTTCTGCCGCAGGTCGCTCGGGATCAGCTCGATGAGCTGGTCGGGTCGTACCGGCAGGTCGAGCAGGCTCAGCTTCACCCGACCGGTGCGTCCGTGCCGCTCGGCGTCGAGTCGCACGACGCTGCCGGCGTCCTTGCGGAGGCGGACGTCGATCTGCGCGCCGGTGGCGACCTCGCCGACGACGAGTCCGTCGACCTCGAGTGCGGCGCTCCTGGTGCCCTCCGCGATGTCGAACCGGTAGCGCTCGCGGGCGGCGAGCACCACGGCGCGGTCGATGCCCGCCATCGGGGCGACCGGGGTGACGACGGACCCGGAGAGTGCGGGGGAGAGCACCGGGCCACCCGCGGCGTAGTTGTACGCGGTGGAGCCGGCCGGGGTCGCGGCGACGATGGCGTCGGCGCGGTAGTAGCCGTAGCCGAGCCCGCCGACGCTGAGGTCGGCCGACACCTGGCCGGAACCGGGGCGCCGCACGATCGTCAAGTCGTTGAACGCCAGGTAGTCCGTGCGTGCGCCGCTCCAGGACAGCCGGGCCTCGAGCGCGTGGTGCGGCTCGAGCTGGTACTCGCCGGCCGACAGCCGGTCGAGCGCTGCCTCGAGTTCGGGCGGTTCGATCTCCACCAGGAACCCGACGTTGCCGTAGTTCACGCCGAGCACCGGCACCGGACGCTTCGCCACGAGTCGCATCGCGCCGAGCATGGTGCCGTCGCCGCCGAGGGCCACGACGAGGTCGACGCGTGCGGTGAAGTCGTCGTCCTCCACCGCGGTGATGCCCCCGCCGATCCGCTGTGCGTCGGCTCGGCGGGCGACGAGCTCGCCCCGGCCGGACGCGTTCCATCGCTGCAGGGTCGTGACGGACTCCTGCACGTTCTTGGTCGGGTGGACGACGAGGCCGACGACGGGCTGATCCATGACCGGATGGTACCGAGCCGCGCTGAACCGAGGGCTGTTCAATTGCCATCGCATGCGATATTCTGAATACATGCAGATCGCTCAGCTGTCCGTCGCCCTCCCCACCGTCCGGCAGGGTCGCGAGATCGTGCTGCTCGCCGACCTCGAGTCCCACGAGACGGGCTTCGGCTTCGTCGACGCGGAGCACCTCCTGCTCGCCTCCGTCACCCTCTGCAACGGGATGCCCCGGTTCCGCCCGGTCCTCGAGGCGCACGGGGTCAGCCCCGAAGCCGTCCGCTCCGAGATCAGCGTCTTCGTCGGTGCGCGGGCGGCGTGCCCCGACGAGCACGATCGGGTCGCCTGCACACCGGCGGCCGCCCGGGTCCTCGCACGAGCAGCCGTCCTCGCTGGTCCGGCCGAACGTGTCCGCCCGGTCCACGTCGTGCTGGCCGTCCTCGACGGCGTCGACGACCCCTTCATGGGGTCGGCGCACGACGTCCTCGACGCCCTGGGCGTCGAGCCGCGCCGCTTCCGGCGTGCCCTGCGCCGGGCAGCGCGCCGCGCCTGACACGCGACCCAGGAGCGATCGGGAGGCCCGTGGCGGACGCCGCCACGGGCCTCCCGTCGTCTGTTCCGTTCGCTCACTGCGCACATCGCGCAGTGAGGTCACGCCCACGGCGAACAGGGGCAGCCCGCACGGGGAGCGCTGGTTACTCTCGGAGTACGTGACCGGACTCAGACGAGACCGGACCAGCTGTCGGCTCCGTCAGAAAGGGCCAAGGGAGAGCACATGTTCGAGAGATTCACCGACCGAGCCCGTCGTGTTGTCGTCCTCGCTCAAGAAGAAGCGAAGATGCTCAACCACAACTACATCGGCACCGAGCACATCCTCCTCGGCCTGATCCACGAGGGCGAGGGCGTTGCTGCCAAGGCGCTGGAGTCGCTCGGCATCTCGCTCGACGCCGTCCGCGAGCAGGTCCAGGACATCATCGGCCAGGGTCAGCAGCAGCCGACCGGGCACATCCCGTTCACGCCGCGTGCCAAGAAGGTGCTCGAGCTGTCCCTGCGCGAAGCGCTGCAGCTCGGCCACAACTACATCGGTACCGAGCACATCCTGCTCGGCCTGATCCGCGAGGGCGAGGGCGTCGCAGCCCAGGTTCTCGTGAAGCTCGGCGCCGACCTCAACCGGGTCCGCCAGCAGGTCATCCAGCTCCTGTCCGGCTACCAGGGCAAGGAAGCGGTCGCCGTCGGCGGCGAGCAGCAGCAGAACGCGCAGCAGGGTTCGCAGGTCCTCGACCAGTTCGGTCGGAACCTCACCCAGGCCGCGCGCGACGGCAAGCTCGACCCCGTCATCGGGCGCGAGAAGGAGATGGAGCGGGTCATGCAGATCCTCTCCCGCCGCTCCAAGAACAACCCCGTCCTGATCGGTGAGCCCGGCGTCGGCAAGACCGCCGTCGTCGAGGGCCTCGCCCAGGCGATCGTCAAGGGCGATGTGCCCGAGACGCTGAAGGACAAGCAGCTCTACTCGCTCGACCTCGGATCGCTCATCGCCGGGTCCCGCTACCGCGGTGACTTCGAGGAGCGCCTGAAGAAGGTCACGAAGGAGATCCGCACCCGCGGCGACATCATCGTCTTCATCGACGAGATCCACACGCTCGTCGGTGCCGGTGCTGCCGAAGGTGCGATCGACGCCGCCTCGATCCTCAAGCCCCTCCTCGCCCGCGGTGAGCTCCAGACCATCGGTGCCACCACGCTCGACGAGTACCGCAAGCACTTCGAGAAGGACGCAGCACTCGAGCGTCGCTTCCAGTCGGTGCAGGTCAACGAGCCGTCGCTGCCGCACACGATCAACATCCTCAAGGGCCTGCGCGACAAGTACGAGGCGTTCCACAAGGTGTCCATCACCGACGGTGCGATCGTCTCGGCCGCCAACCTGGCGGACCGCTACGTGCAGGACCGCTTCCTGCCGGACAAGGCCATCGACCTGATCGACGAGGCCGGCGCACGCCTGCGCCTCTCGATCCTGTCGGCGCCCCCGGAGCTCCGCGAGTTCGACGAGAAGATCTCGACGGTCCGCGGGTCGAAGGAAGCCGCCATCGAGGAGCAGGACTTCGAGAAGGCAGCCAGCCTGCGCGACGAGGAGAAGAAGCTCCTGGGTGAGCGTCTCCGCCTCGAGAAGCAGTGGCGTGCCGGTGACGTCGCCGCGTCCGGCACCGTCGACGAGGGCATCATCGCCGAGGTCCTGGCGCAGGCCACGGGCATCCCGGTGTTCAAGCTCACCGAAGAGGAGACCTCGCGTCTCGTCTTCATGGAGAAGGCACTGCACCAGCGGGTCATCGGTCAGGAAGAAGCCATCTCGGCCCTGTCCAAGACCATCCGCCGGACCCGTGCCGGTCTGAAGGACCCGAACCGCCCCTCGGGCTCGTTCATCTTCGCCGGGCCCACGGGTGTCGGCAAGACCGAGCTCGCCAAGGCGCTCGCCGAGTTCCTGTTCGACGACGAGGGCGCACTGATCTCCCTCGACATGTCGGAGTTCGGTGAGAAGCACACCGTCTCGCGTCTGTTCGGTGCCCCTCCCGGGTTCGTCGGCTTCGAAGAGGGCGGCCAGCTCACCGAGAAGGTGCGCCGCAAGCCGTTCTCCGTGGTCCTGTTCGACGAGATCGAGAAGGCCCACCCGGACATCTTCAACTCGCTGCTGCAGGTGCTCGAGGAAGGCCGTCTCACCGACGGTCAGGGCCGCGTGGTCGACTTCAAGAACACCGTCATCATCATGACCACGAACCTCGGTTCGCAGGGCATCGCCGGTGGTCCGGTGGGCTTCCAGGTCGAGGGTGACTCGGCCGTCGGCTACGACCGCATGCGCGGCAAGGTGAACGAGGAGCTCAAGAAGCACTTCAAGCCGGAGTTCCTGAACCGCGTCGACGACACGATCGTGTTCCCGCAGCTGTCGCAGCCCGAGCTGCTGCAGATCGTGGACCTGTTCGTGAAGCGCCTGGCCGACCGTCTGCTCGACCGCGACATGACGGTGGAGCTCACCCTCCCCGCCAAGGAGCAGCTCATCAAGGTCGGGTTCGACCCGTCCCTCGGTGCACGCCCGCTGCGTCGCGCGATGCAGCACGAGGTCGAGGACCAGCTGTCCGAGCACATCCTGCAGGGTGAGCTCACCGCCGGTGACCACGTGAAGGTCGACTTCGTCGACGGTGCGTTCCACTTCGAGACCGGGCGTCAGCCGGGCCGCGAAGAGGTCCTCGCCGGCGCAGCCGCGGTCGAGACCGCGACCGACGCGCCCCAGGGCGAGATCGAGTCCTAGGACCCGACACCAGACAGACGGGAGGCCCGGTGCCAGCTGGCACCGGGCCTCCCGTCTGTCCGTGTGCGGACGTGTCAGCCCGTGATCACGCCTGCACGTCGCCGCGCCAGCCCGTGTCGGTCGGAGCCGACTCGACGCGCTCCTTGTAGTTCTGCAGGTCCTTCTTGATGGCGTGGCCACCGACGCCGACCGCAGCGCCGAGCTTCTCGAGGAAGCCGGACGGCTCCCAGTCGATCTGCGCGGTCACACGCGTCTCGGCGTCGGAGAGCTTGTGGAAGGTGACGACGCCGGCGTGGTCGGTCTCGCCGTCCTTGACGGTCCAGGCGACCCGCTCGTCGGGGTGCTGCTCGGTGATGACGGCGCGGAACTCGCGCTCCTGGCCGGCGACCTTCACGGTCCAGTCGGTGGTCTTGTCGTCGACCTGGACGATCTTCTCGACCTCGTCGAGGAAGTGCGGGAACTCCTCGAAGCGGGTCCACTGACCGTACGCTGCGGAGACGGGGACGTTGACGTCGACGGTTTCGATGATCTGAGGCATGGTGTGGACGGTAGGCGGCCGCGCCTGGGCGCAGTACAGCGGGATGTCCCCCGGAGCGGTCGGCTGCCGCTCGTCCACGCCCGGCTATGGTTGTCGGGATGACAGAGCACGGGAAGCACGCGTTCCACGAACGTGACGAGCACGGGATCCTGGTGCGTCCGGCACTCGCCTCGGACGTCCCGCACATCCAGCGGCTCATCGCCCCCTACGTCGACCGGCGCATCCTGCTCGGCAAGGAGAACGTCGCGCTCTACGGCTCGATCCAGCAGTTCCGGATCGCCGAGGGCCCCGACGGTGTGCCGATCGGCTGTGGTGCCCTCGCCGTCTTCTGGGACGACATCGCCGAGGTGCGCACGCTCGCCCTCGACGCCGACTGGATCCACAAGCGCGTCGGACACCGGATGCTCGAGGCGCTCGAACACGACGGCCGTGAACTCGGCGTCGCGCGGATCTTCTGCCTGACGTTCGAGGTCGACTTCTTCGCGAAGCACGGGTACCTGGAGATCGGCGAGCAGGTCGTCGAACCGGCGGTCTACGCCGAGCTGGTCCGCTCGTCGGACGAAGGGGTCGCGGAGTTCCTCGACCTCGCCCGGGTCAAGCCGAACACCCTCGGCAACACCCGCATGCTGAAGATCCTCTGACGCTTTCGCGCGGCACCCGGCGGGGGTCCCGCACCGGGCATCCGCGGTTGTCTACCCTGTGCGCATGTCGTCGTTGCGTCACCCCGTCGGGCCCGAGAAGCCGGTCGTGTACTGGCGCCGTCGTGCAGCCGTGCTCGGCGCACTCGTGATCATCGTCGTGGTGATCGTGCTCATCGTCGTCGGACGGGGGAGCGCGTCGACCCCGACGGCAGTCCCCACGTCCTCGCCGTCCGCTTCGGCTTCGGCTTCGGCCGGTGGTGCGTCGTCCGCTGCCCCGTCCCGTTCGGCGTCGGCATCTGCGTCGGCGTCTGGGTCGGGCGCTGCCGACGGGTCGACGTGCAGCAAGGACCAGGTCGTCCTGACGCCCGTGCTCGACAAGGAGGCGTACGGCCCCACCGAGGACCCGAAGATCGCCATGTCGATCAAGAACACCGGCACGAACTCGTGCCACCTCGACCTCGGGTCAGCGCAGCAGGTGCTGACGATCAGCTCCGGCGAGGAGCAGTACTGGTCGTCGAAGGACTGCCAGACCGGTGGCACGAACCAGGACGTCACGATCAAGTCCGGGCAGACTCTGACCACGCCCGCGATCGCTTGGGACCGCACCCGGTCGTCCACCACGACGTGCGATGCGTCCCGCCCGGCGGTCTCGGCCGACGGGGCCAGCTACCACCTGCAGGTCACGGTCGGGAACCTGAAGTCGAAGACCTCGGTGCAGTTCATCCTGCAGTAGCCCGGCGTCGCGTGGGCTGGTAGCCTCGATGCAAGTGGATTGGGAATGCCCGATCGGCGTCGAACCCCCGGAAACCCCGGGGGTTCTCGCTTTCACGGGTACACCTTCAGGCCCCAGCCCCTTACCGAACCAGACGGCGACTTCGGCATGCGCTCGAGGATCCGGTCCCACGCGCGGTTGGGCTGCTCGGGCTTGAGGAGATGTGTGCCGATCGGACGAGCGACGAGATCGGCGATCTGGAGCCCGGCGCTGTTCGTCTGCTTGCTCGCGATCTTGAAACGGAAGGTCTCGGCCATCCCGCGCATCTTCGTGGTGGTCATGATGCGGTCGAACTCGGCCTCCAGCTCCCGGTCCTCGGAGCGGCCCCGGCTCTCGAAGACCACGAACGTCTCGCACCGGGATGCTCCCCGATCCTGGAGCTGCAAGAAGACCCGTTCGAGCCCGAACTCGAGCGCGACGTGGTAGGGACTCGTGTCCTCCCCGACCCGGCGGACGAACTCGTGCTTCCGGATGGCGGATGCAACCACCCCGAAGCGCTCATCGAACACGGCGTCGACTCTTGCCATGAAGTCGCTGCGGACGGAGGCGTTCAGGAGGATGTCGAACGGCGGAGCTGACTGACGCATCTCCCGCTCGTGGAGGACGACCATGTCGTGGTTGAAGAAATCGAACTTGAGGCGTTGCACGAGCGGAACGATCCGGTCGACGTAGACGTCGACGGGGAAGATGCAGAACGCGAGCACGAACATCGGGTAGTCCGGATTGATGCGCGTGAGACTGTGATCTCCGCTTTCGTCGACGTAGACGATGTATCCACTGCGCACTGGTCCAACATATCAGTGGACAGTAAACGGCCCCGCCGTCCAGAGGACGACGGGGCCGTTCGAAGCTGATGTGATCAGCCGAGGACGGTGATGTTCTCCGCCTGCGGGCCCTTGCGGCCCTCGGTGATGTCGAACTCCACCTTCTGGTTCTCCTCCAGCGACTTGTAGCCGTTGCCGGCGATCGCGGAGAAGTGCGCGAAGACGTCAGCGCTTCCGTCGTCCGGGGCGATGAAGCCGAAGCCCTTTTCGTTGTTGAACCACTTGACGGTACCGGTAGATGCCATGATGGCGTTTCCTTAGCTTTCTTGCGTTCCGCCATGGTGCGATCGCACCTGCGGAGCCCCGACGTACGTCGACGGGGGTGATGCGCCACGCGGGCAGGTGCCGGCGGGACGGGTTCGGGGTCAGGCCTGATGGCCAGTGACCCTGGTAGTCCGAGTTGAGGGGCAAACCACCTCGCCCGAACGTTGAGCGCCGCCGAAGCGGTTCCACCAGGCTAGCGTGCTCAGGGCCGACTGGCTACCCGTGCGTCACTGAACGACGAAAATCTGGTGGAATTGCTCAGATGGCAGACAAGGAACAGCGCTTCCGGAGCGAACAGCTCGAGGAAGCCCTCGCGAAGCAGGACGTCGCTGCGGTGGCGTTCGCGCTGCGCAACGACATCGTGATCGTCCCCCGGCTCGTGACCGGCAAGAAGGAGATGCAGGTGCGGGTCTTCGGGCGCGAAGGCTCTGAACAGCGCATCCTGCTGCTGTTCTCGTCGGCGGACGCCTACACGGCGATGGTGCCGGACGAGAAGATCCGGCAGGTCATGGTCTACGACGGACCGCGGCTCGAGGAGTTCCTCGCCGCCCACCTGGACATGCTCGAGGGCGTGTTCTTCGACATCGCCGGGCCGAACACCATGCAGGCGACCCCGGGGGACCTGCTGGCCGCATTGCGCGCTTAAGCGATCAGAACGCGCGGTCGAGCTCGCGCTCGCGAGCTGACTGCGTCATCGAGAACGCCACACGCAGTGCTTCGCGCAGATGCCCGGAGTCGGCACCGAGGACTGTCGTGAAGCCGAGTCGGCTCGCCTCGTTCACCCGTTGCTTGGTCCCCGTGGCCGGACGGATCTCGCCCGCCAGGCTGATCTCGCCCACGGCCGCGAGCGTGTGCGGGTACGGACGGTCCCGTGCTGCACTCGCCAGGGCCAGTGCGATCGCCAGGTCGGCGCCGGGTTCGGTGAGCTTCATGCCGCCCACCGTCGAGACGTAGACGTCGGCATCGGAGAGCTTGAGGCCGGCTCGGCGTTCGAGCACCGCGAGCAGCATCGCCACGCGTGAGGCATCGACACCGTTCACGACCCGACGGGGCTGCGGCGCGGAGCTCGGCACGATGAGCGCCTGGACCTCCACCGGGAGCGCCCGACGCCCCTCGAGCGCCACGGTCACGCACGTGCCGGAGACCGGGGTCGCGTTCTTGGACATGAACAGGCCGCTGGGGTCCGGGACTTCGTGGATGCCGTCGCCGCCCATGTCGAAGCACCCGACCTCGTCTGTGGGGCCGAAGCGGTTCTTCAGTGCCCGGACGAAGCGGAGCGCGGTCTGCCGGTCGCCCTCGAAGTGGCAGACGACGTCGACCAGGTGCTCGAGCAGGCGCGGCCCGGCGATCGTGCCGTCCTTCGTGACGTGGCCGACGATCAGGACGGGGAGGGCGCGGTCCTTCGCGATGCGGATCAGGGTCGAGGCGACTTCGCGCACCTGGGAGGTGCCGCCCGCGATGCCGTCGATCGAGCTGGACGAGATGGTCTGGACGGAGTCGGCGATGAGCAGGTCCGGCTTGACCTGGTCGATCTGGCCGATGATGACGCCGAGGTCGACCTCGCTCGCCAGGTAGAGGTCGTCGTGCATCGCCCCGGTGCGCTCGGCCCGGAGCCGGACCTGGTCGACGGACTCTTCCGCACTGACGTAGAGGACGCGCTTGCCGGAAGCGGCCGCCCGTGAAGCGACCTCGAGCAGGAGCGTGGACTTGCCGACGCCGGGTTCGCCGGACAGCAGGACCGCGGCACCGGGGACGACCCCGCCGCCGAGCACGCGGTCGAACTCGCCGATGCCGGTCTGCCAGCGCTGCACCGTCGTGCCGCGGGCCTCGGTGATGGGGCGGGCCGCGCGGGCCCCGGTGACGGCGACGGCCGCCGTGCCCCGGGTGCTCGCCGAGACCGCCGAGGAGTCCTCGACCGTGCCCCAGGTCTGGCACTCGCCGCACCGGCCGACCCACTTGACACTGGTCCAGCCGCACTCGGTGCATCGGTAGAGGGACTGCGGGCGCGCCATGTCGTCGAGGCTAGGCCGTGCCGCCGACATCGCCGGAGCGGTGCACCGGCTCGTCGGGCAGTGCGATCGACCCCGTCATCCGGTTGCGGATCCGTTCGACGGGATTCGGTCGGTTGGCGTGGTCGAGTGCCTCGGCACCGTCGGTGTCCTGCTCGGCACGAGCGTTCGCGACCGCCCCGGCCTCACGCCCGAGGTTCTCGGCCTCACGCGCCGAGAGGTAGTGCCGGATCGCCGCGACCGTGTCGACCCGGGCGTCGACCGCCGGCTCGAACGCGCTCGCCCAGACCTCGTACCCCCGGTCGTTCGGGTGGAACAGGTCGCCGTAGCTGTTGAAGAACGTGCGACGGACCCCGACCCGCTTCGTGATCGTGTGCAGCGGCGCCACGGTCAGCCCGAACTCGGCGGCCACACGGTGCACGATCTCGTTCGCCACCGCCACCTTGCGCTCACGGTCCGGCACGAACATGCACGGCAGCTCGGCCACCACGGCGTGCGACGGCACCGCGCCGTAGATCGCCCGGATGTTCCGCTCGAACTTGTCCGGGTCGAAGTCCGCGATGTCGTTCGCCCCGATCGACACCGTGCAGATGTCGGGTGTGTACTGCCGGAGCTTCGGCAACTGGTCGCGCTTGGCGCCCCAGGTCGTCGAGCCCGAGACGCTCAGGTTCACGACCCGCACCGACTCGTGGGAACGGTGCCGGATCCGTCGCGCCAACAGGCCCACGTACCCGCGGGACGGCACCGTCGCGCCCACGCCCTGCGCCGCCGAGTCGCCGATCGCCACGTACAGGAGCTGCCCCTCGTGCTGCTGTCGCTCGTGCCACCAGTCGGCGTGGATCGGCAGCATGTCGACCACCCGTTGCGCAGCCGCCCGTTGGCCCTTGACGCCGGCCCGGGCCCCGACGGCGGCTGCCCCGAGGACACCGGCCCCACCGAGGACGGACGTCAGGAGTGCGATGAGCGTGCGGGTCTTCATGCCGTGGACGGTACGCCCGCAGGCCGAGTCGACGACGTGGGCGGCCTGTGGGTGTGGGAAGAGCCCTGGGGGTGACCGCCTGTGGAGGGCGAGCCGACGTCGGGTGGCGTGACGGGCCTCCCGGATCGTGTAAACTCTTTCCCGGTACCGTGTCCGAGCGGCCGAAGGATCATGTCTCGAAAACATGTGTGGGGGCAACTCCACCGTGGGTTCAAATCCCACCGGTACCGCCACTTCTCAGAAAACCCCCGGTCACGCGGGGGTTTTCTGCATTTCCAAGTGCAGCACCGATCGCCCTCGAGGGCGTGAGCGACCGGGGCGCTCTGCAGCCGGGTTCAGCGCCGCTTGCGGAGTGCGTTCGTCGCCCACAACGCGACGGCGATCAGCACGGGCTGGAACAGGAGCCGGACGAACCGCTTGGTGTCCGTGTCCAGGCCGAAGCCGTCACGGTGGTGCATCCACTGGGCGATGTTGCCCGGGAAGATCGCGGTGAAGAACACCGCTGCGACCCACCCGACGGTGGCCTGCCGACGCACCAGCAGCACGAGGGCGGCGCCGAGGGAGATCTCCGCGATGCCCGAGGCCAGGACCGTGACGTCCGGGTCCAGGGGGACGAACTCCGGCACCTGGGCCCGGAACTCCTGGCGTGCGACGGTGAGGTGGCTGATGCCGGCCCAGGTCATGGCGGCACCCAGCAGGATGCGGACGACGGTGCGGGGCTTGGTCGAGCGGGAAGTGCGGCGGCGGGAGGTCATCAGGGGCACGTGCCTTTCACAGGGGATGGTGGAGCGGTGCGTCAACCGACGCTGCGGATGCGACGCCGGCGGGTGAGCTCGAACACGACCAGTGCACCGGTCCCCACGAGGAGGCCGACGCGATGCGCGCGGGCCACTGCCGTCGCGCCGGAGACGGCCAGTACTGCGGCGGCGACGGTTCCGACGGTGACGGTGCGGTCCTCGAGGTCGATGCCGGTGCGCACTGCTCCGAGTGCGGTCGCTGCGGCAGCGGCTGCGACCGCTGTCGCCGACCGTCGTCGGCTTCGTGCGAGGGTTGCGCCGGCTGCGATCTCCAGCAAGGGCACCAGCACTGCGTGCGGGAGGCCGGGGACGAAACCGCGCTCCCGCATCCGGTGCGCCCGGACCGGCAGGGGTCGCGTCATCGACGTGCCTGCTCCGTGCAGGGCGAGGAGCGTACCGGCGGACCGGATCATCGGTTGAGCGCAATCATGTTGTGCACAACCTAACACGATGGCCCGCCGAGTGCGCCTCAGCGTCCCGCGTCCCGCGCAGCCACGCGTCGCCGGACCGCCGCCGTCCACCCGAGCGAGATGGCACCGGCACCGAGCAGCGCCTTCACCGCACCGCCGAGGACGAACGGGTACAGCCCGAACTCGAGCGTCTGCTGCAGGTTGAGCCCGAGCGACACCGCGAGCCAGACCATGCCGACCGCGAAGGTCACGACGGTGCCGAGCACGAAGGACAGCACCGAGTTCCGCAGCGGACGGTCGCCGAAGCGTTCGGCGATCCACCCGACGAGGGCTGCGGCGGCGACGAAGCCGACGATGTACCCGCCGGAGGGACTGACGAGCACGCCGACCCCGGCCGAGCCACCCGCGAAGACCGGCAGCCCGATGACTCCGAGCAGCGCGTAGACGAGCATCGACAGGGCACCGCGGCGCGCACCGAGGGCACTACCGACCAGCAGGACGGCGAGCGTCTGCCCGGTGATCGGGACGGGCCAGAGCGGGACGGACACCTGTGCGGCGCCGGCGGTGAGCAGCGCGCCACCGAGGACGAGCGCCGTGCTCACGACCGCGGTGCGGGGGAGCAGCGCATCGGCGAGCGGACGGTGTGCGGCGGGGGAGAGCGCGGTCATGGCAGAACCTCCAGGAGGGACGACGGAGACGAACGGAAGAGCTGGTCAGACGGTGACGGCGGCGAGCAGTGACTCGGCCTCGCGGCGGGCATCCGCCACGGCAGTGGTGTCGAGCCCGCACGCTCGCAGGCAGGTCGCGACGATGGCGTCGCGGTCGGCCTCCTCGACGCCGCCGACGCGGCGGAGCTGGATGACGGTCTCGGCGAGCTGGATGAGGATCCCACCGAGCCGTGACGGCGAGATCGCGACGGCGACGTCGGAGTCGGCGGCGAGCGACCCGAGGCGCCCGTAGGTGTCCCGCAGCTCGACCCGCTCGGCCCGGAACCCGTCGTAGCGCTCGCCCTGCACCTCGGGCAGCAGGTAGAGCGTGCCGATGTTGTGCGGGGTGCGGGCGAGGGTCTCCACGTCGATCAGGACGAGCGCGGCCAGGGCACCGGCGGCGGTGGCGGACGCCGGGACCCGCTGTTCGAGCTCGCGGACGATCTCGAGGCTCGGCCGGACCGAGGTCGTCAGGAGCTCGACGAGCATGTCGTCCTTGCCGGCGAAGTGGTAGTACAGCGAGGCCTGGCGGATGCCGACCCGCTCCGCGATGGCTCGGGTCGAGGTGGCGCTGATGCCGTTCTCGACGAACAGTGCGGCGGCGGCGTCGAGGATCTGGTCGCGGGGGCTGAGCGCCGAGTCGGCGTTCGGGACGGCCCGCGGACGGCCGGGGCGTACGGGCCGGTCGTCGGAGGACATGCCCCCATCCTGACAGCCGGGGTCCGTCACGCCTGCTCCCGGTACGCGCGCCACCCGCCGTGGTGGGTGATGTCCCGGGCGCCCTCGACGGCGAAGGGTTCGACCAGGAACCCGGTGACGTCGGTGCCGTCCTCGAGTGCCACGGTGCCGATGGCCATCGGCGCGGGCAGGGACGCCACGAAGGTGCCGAACCCGGCGGCGGGCAGCCGCCAGACCTCACCGGCGATGCTCGACCCCGACCCCGACCCCGACCCCGAAGCCGAGCCGGAGCCCGAGCCCGGCCCCGACCCGGGCGCGTCAGCGCCGGACGCGACCGGACCCACGCGGACCAGCCCGGGCTTTGGCGGCACCGTGTCGAGGGCGTACAGCCGGTAGTCGGACGCGGTGCGGACCTCCCGGACGAACGATCCGCCGGACGCGACCAGCTGGCCGTTCAGCGGCTGGTCACGGAGGTGCGCTCCGACGACCAGCAGGTCGACGGTGGGCGCGAGGAACGCGGCGCCGAGCGCCGCGAGCCGTCGGTCGGTGAACGCGGGACCGGTCAGCATGACCCCGAACGGCAGGCCGTCGACGAACCCGGCGGGGACGGCGAGCGAGGCCATGTCGAGCAGGTTGGCGAAGTTCGTGTACCGGCCCATCCGGCTGTTCGCGCCGATCGGATCGGCCGCGACCTCGTCGAGGGTGGGGTGCCACGTCGTGGTGGGCGTGAGGAGCGCTGTGGTGCCGGCGAGGGCGGCGCGTCCCGCGGCGCCGAGCACGTCGAGGCGTTCCTGGTCCGCGAAGAGGTCCGCTGCCGTGGGTCGGGCGCCACCCAGGACGATGGAGGCGACCGACGGGTCCAGGTCGTCGCCGACCAGGTCGCGGTGCGCCTCGACGTGCGCGCCGACGGCGGCGTACCGCTCGGCGACGAACGCGCCGTCGTAGAGCAGCGACGCTGCGTCGAGCAGGGGTGCGATGTCGACCTCGACCACCTGGTGGCCGAGTGCGCGGAAGCGCTCGACGGCGGCGGCGAAGGCCTCTGCCCAGCCCGGCGCGAGGCCCTCGAGCTGCGACGGCAGCGGGATCGCGATCCGCGGGACGGCGGGCACGTCGGCGAGGGCGACGTCGATGCGGGCGAGCGGGTCGGTGTCGTCCGGACCGGCCATCAGCTCCGCCGCCGTGCGGGCGAGGTCGAGTGATCGGGCGAAGACCGTGACGCAGTCCTGCGAGCGGCAGGCCGGCACGACACCGGTGTTCGGCACCAGGCCCTTGGTCGGCTTCACACCGACCAGGTTGCCGAGCGCCGCCGGCACGCGGCCGGAGCCCGCGGTGTCCGTGCCGAGTGCGAAGTCGACGATGCCGAGCGCGACGGCTGTGGCGGAGCCGCTCGACGAGCCGCCGGAGATCCGCGTCGGGTCCCACGCGTTCCGGACCGCGCCGAAGGGCGACCGGGTGCCGACCAGGCCGGTGGCGAACTGGTCGAGGTTCGTCTTGCCGACGACGACCGCGCCGGCGGCGCGCAGGCGGGCGACGGCGGTCGCGTCGGCGGCGGGTTCGTACGCGTAGGAGCGGGCGGCGGCGGTCGTGGGCAATCCGGCGACGTCGATGTTGTCCTTGACGGCGAACAGGAGGCCGGCGAGGGGGAGCGTCGGGTCGACGGCCTCGGCCTCCTGCAGGACCGCGGCGCGGTCGCGCAGGGTGATCCAGACCTCGGGCCGGTCGACGGCGTCGATGCGGTCGAAGGCGTCGCGGACGCGGTCCGCGGCGGCGCTCGCCGCGCTCACGCTCCCGCTCCGATCGCGGCCAGGACCTGCCCCGGTGCGACCTGGTCGCCCGGCTTGATGTAGACCTCCAACACGTGTCCCCGTACCGGTGCGTGCACCATCGACTCCATCTTCATCGCCTCCACTGCCAACAACTTCTGTCCTTCGTCCACCCGGTCGCCCGGCCGGACGTCCACCTGCCACACCGTCGAGGTGAAGGGCGCGGTCACGGCCGTCGCCCCGGCGGGCAGGACGACCTCGTCCGCCACGACGGCGGCCGGTTCGTCGCGCACGTCGAACTCGCCGGAGGCTCGCCACCGCTCCTTCTCCTCGCCGAACGCTCGCGCTTGCTGCGCCCGGAAGTCCGCGATCGAGCTCGCGTTCGCCTCGAGGAAGCGGTTGTACGAGGCGATCGAGAACTCGCCGTCGACGGTCTCGAACGAGCCCCGTCCGGCGTCGGTCTCGGCCCGCAGCTCGAGCAGCTCGTCCGCGCCGACCGGGTACCACTCGATCCGGTCGAAGAACCGCAGCGCCCACGGGTCCTCCTGGAACAGCCCGCCGCGGCGGAACCGGTTCCAGATCTGCACGGTGCGCCCGACGAACTGGTAGCCGCCCGGCCCCTCCATGCCGTAGATGCAGAGGTACGCACCGCCGATCCCGACGGAGTTCTCGGCGGTCCAGGTGCGGGCCGGGTTGTACTTCGTGGTGACCAGGCGGTGCCGGGGGTCGAGCGGCGTCGCGACCGGGGCGCCGAGGTAGACGTCGCCCAGGCCGAGCACGAGGTAGCTCGCGTCGAAGACGGTGCGGAAGACGTCGTCGACGCTCTCCAGACCGTTGATGCGCCGGATGAACTCGATGTTCCAGGGGGTCCACGGTGCGTCGCTCCGCACGCCGTTCATGTACCGCTCGATGGCGAGGCGTGTGGCGGGGTCGTCCCACGACAACGGGAGCTTGACGGTGCGCGACGGCACGACGAGCTGGTCGGTGGGCGGGATCTCGTCCTCGAGTTCGCGGAGGAGCCCGGCCACGTCACGGGCCTTCAGGACCGACGCGTCGGTGTGCACCTGCAGCGAGCGGATGCCCGGGGTGATGTCGAGGACGCCCTTCGGCGCCTCCTGCTGCAGCTTCGTCATGAGCGCGTGCACGCGCATGCGCAGCGCGATGTCGAGCGTCATGTCGCCGTACTCGACGAGCACGTTGTCGTCGCCGTCGCGTCGGTAGGCGACGCTCGGGCGGACGTCGGTCGCCTCCAGGCGGGTGATCACGCCGTCGTCGCCGTCGCCCCCGGTGCGGGGGACGGTCCGGGAGGCCCGGTTCGCCTCGAGCGCGGCGGCGTCGGCTTCGCGGACGGGGACGAACCGGACCGTGTCACCTGGTCGGAGTTGGCCCAGCTTCCACAGGTCGCCGCTGGCGACCACGGCGGGGCAGACGAAGCCGCCGAGCGAGGGCCCGTCCGGACCCAGGATGATCGGGGTGTCGCCGGTGAAGTCGATCGCACCGACCGCGTACGGGGTGTCGTGGATGTTCGAGGGGTGCAGACCGGCCTCGCCGCCGTCCGTCCGCGCCCACTCGGGTCGGGGCCCGATGAGCCGGATGCCGGTGCGCGCCGAGTTGTGGTGCACGCCGTAGTCGGTGGCGTAGAAGACGTCCAGGTCGGCGCGGGTGAAGAAGTCCGGGGCGGCGTGCGGCCCCTCGGTCACGGCGATCTCCCACGCGTCGGTGAGTGCCGTGCGGTGCTCGGCCGGGGTCGGACCGCCGACCAGGCCCAGGCGGGCGCCCCCGGGGAAGGCGGGGTGCGCCGCGTCGGAGTCCGGGGAGCCCGGCCGCAGGACGTCGCCGGCGAGCAGCGCGCGACCGGCATGGCCGCCGAAGCCACCGAGCGTGAACGTGGCGGTGGAGCCGAGGTACGTGGGGACGTCGAAGCCGCCGCGGACGGCCAGGTAGGTGCGCAAGCCGGGCCCGGGGGCCGTCCCGACCGCCAGGGTCTGTCCGGCGCCGACGTCGATCGGCTCCCAGAACGGGACGGGGTCGCCGTCGAGGGTCGCGGGCGCCTGTGCGCCGGTGAGCGCGACGACGGCGGCGGTCGAGAAGCGCAGCGTCGGACCCGTCGCCGTGATCTCGAGCGCGGGGGCGCCGTCGGGGTTGCCCACGGCGCGGTTCGCCTCGGCGAACGACGCGGCGTCGAACGGTCCGCTCGGCGGGACACCGACCTGCCAGTACCCGACCCGGCCGGGCAGGTCCTGGATCATCGTCATGGTGCCCGGGGCGATGACGTCGATGCGCGGGTCCGGGTCGTCGGTCTCGTCGAGCGTCGAGGTGGAGTGCGTGGCGGTGCGGAGCTCGAGGTCGTCGGTCAGTGCACGGAGCAGCCCGGTGTTCGTCACGATGCCGTCGATCCGCGTGGCGGCGAGGCCGTCGCGCAGCCGGTCGAGGGCGTCGTCGCGGGTCTCGCCGGTGGCGATGACCTTGGCGAGCATCGGATCGTAGAACGCCGAGACCTCGGAGCCGGTCTCGACCCAGCCGTCGACGCGGAGTCCGCTCGGGTCGTCGGACTCGGTGGTCGCGCTCGGGAACACCGCCTGGGTGACGAGGCCACTGGAGGGCAACGAACCCTTCGCCGGGTCCTCGGCGTAGACACGGGCCTCGACGGCGTGGCCGTTCGGGGTCCAGGTGCGGTCGAAGACGTCGTCGCCGATGCCGTCGGCGCCGTCACGGGCCAGGCGGAGCATGAGGTCGACGAGGTCGACTCCGAAGACCTCTTCGGTCACCGGGTGCTCGACCTGCAGGCGGGTGTTCACCTCGAGGAACGACGCCTCTTCGCGCACCGGGTCGTAGACGAACTCGACGGTGCCGGCGCTGCGGTACCCGACGCTCGCGGCCAGGCGACGGGCGGACTCGTGCAGCTCGCTGCGGACGTGCTCGGGCAGCGCGGGCGCCGGGGCCTCCTCGATGACCTTCTGGTTCCGACGCTGCAACGAGCAGTCCCGGTCGCCGATCACCGCGACGCGCCCCTGGCCGTCGCCGAAGAGCTGGACCTCGACGTGGCGGGCCGGTCGCACCAGGCGTTCGAGGAAGATGCCGGCGGACCCGAAGGCCGCGGTGGCCGTGCGGGTGACGCTCGTGTACGCCGCGCGGACCTCGTCGAGGGTCGCGCACGCCTGCATGCCGATGCCGCCGCCGCCACCGGTGGCCTTGAGCATCACCGGCAGTCCGATGCGCTCGGCCTCGGTCACGGCGTCGTCGACGCTCTCGAGCAGGCCGGTGCCGGCGAGCATCGGGACCCCGGCTGCGGCGGCGAGCTCGCGCGCGGTGTGCTTCGCGCCGAAGCGGACGATCTGGTCGGCGGTCGGCCCGACGAACCGGATGCCGGCGTCCTCGCAGGCGCGGGCGAAGTCCGTGTTCTCCGACAGGAACCCGTAGCCGGGGTGGACCAAGCCGGCGCCGGTGTCCTTCGCTGCCTGCACCACGGCGTCGATGCGCAGGTAGGAGTCGCGGGCGGGCGCCGGGCCGAGGCGGACGGCGACGTCGGCTTCGCGGACGTGCGGAGCGGCCCGGTCGGCGTCCGAGTAGACGGCGACGGTCCGCATGCCGAGGGCCTTCGCGGACCGGATCACCCGGCGGGCGATCTCGCCGCGGTTGGCGACGAGGACGGTGTTCTGGTTCAGGGTCACGGTGTCGGTCCCGGTGGGGTCGGGCGCGGCGGTCACGGCTGGACCACGATCATGCGCAGTGGGGTGCAGGAGAAGTCGTTGCACGGGTTGTTCATCTGGGGGCAGTTCGACACGATGACGAGCACGTCGCGTTCTGCCCGGACGGCGACGCGCTTGCCCGGTGCGCTCATGCCGTCGACGATCCCGAGGGCGCCGTCGGCCTCGACCGGGACGTTCATGAACCAGTTGAGGTTCGAGACGATGTCGCGGGCACCGAGGCCGTGCCGGCCGGCCTCCGCCAGGAAGTTCTCGCGGCAGCCGTGCTGGTACTGGGTGTGGTGGCCGTACCGCAGGGTGTTGGACTCCTTCGAGCACGCGCCGCCGATGGTGTCCTGCCGGTCGATCTCGTTCGCGACGACCGTCATGAGCGGGTGCCCCTCGTTCGACATCAGCACGGTGCCGGTGCGGACGTAGGCGTTGCCCTGCGCGGCGAGCGTGTCCGGCACGCTGTAGCGCTCGTCGGGGTCGTGCGCGTCGTAGACCAGGCAGTCGGCGCTCTGGTTGCCGCCGACGTCGACGATGGTGAGCACCTGGCCGGCGCGGACGACGGCGGACCAGGGCGCGAGCGGCTCGACCCGGTCGTCGCGGACGACTTCGCCGGGGACGAGGGACTCGCTCCAGTCGAGGGCGACGTCGGGGGCGTGGACGGCGCCGACCGGGACGGTGGAGGTGCGGGTGTGCGTCGTCGTGTCGGGCATCAGAGGCCTCGTGCTTCCGCGTAGTCGATCGCGTTCAGGTAGGCGCGGGTGAGTTCGGGCGTCGCCGTGAACCGCTCGTCCGCGTCGGTCGTCGGTGCCCCACGCCAGGCGTGCACCCGGAGCGGGCCGACGGCGTACTCCGGCCGGGGGTCGATCGGGTGCGCGACGTTCGCGACGAGCACGAGCAGCGGCAGCTCGACGACGAGGGTGACGTGGTGCCCGGCACCGGCCGAACCGGTGAAGGTCATCGCCCCCTCGTCGTCGATCCGGACGCCCTGGAAGAACGAGACGCTCGGCGGCAGGTCACGCCTCGTCAGCCCGTGCTTGGCGGCGGCCTTCGCGAAGAGCGACCGGCCGCTCGGTGTCGGACCCTCGGGCGCCGCGCCACCGTACTTCGTCTCGTTCCAGGCGTCGGTGGAGGTTCCGCAGAAGGCGTCGTGGTGCCCGGACGTGTCCTCGGCCACCGTCGCCAGGGCCCGGCCGTCGCCGCTGAGCATTGGCGTGCCGGCACCGAGGTAGGCCTGCCACGGGATCTTCTGGGTGTCGGCGACGTTCAACCGCTCCCACGGTTCGAGGGCGTTGAACACCAGCACGTTGGCGCACGCCTCGCCCGTCGGGTCGTCGAACCGCAGCCGCGAGCCCCTGGCCAGGACCTTGTGCGTGTACCCGCCCGGTGCGACGGTCTCGGCCCACACCAGCTGCGCGGGGTCGACGCCCTCGGGGACGAACGGGGACGTCGACGCCGGCAGGTACGGCATGTACTCGGACTGCGTCCCGGCCTGCGCGCGCGCATCGGAACGCGAGGCGAGCACGCTGTCGGTCTGGTGGAGGTCGCGCATGGGGTTCCTTCGGTCAGGCTTCGACGGTCGCGGTCGCGGAGGCGGGTGCCTGGACGGCGGGGACCGAGGCGGTGGACGGGACCTCGGCGAGGGTGATCGGTCCGTGCGCACGGTGCCGCCGGGCCGACCACACCCAACCCACGAGCAGGACGGCGCCGATGAACAGCAGTGCGCTGTACTGCAGCCACCACGAGTTCCCGGTCAGGTCGTAGATCTCCGGGCGCGGCCAGATGAGGTTGACCGCCATGCCGATCTGGAAGGCGACGGCGAGGGCGTTGAGCGGGATGCCCCACCGGCCGAGTGTGAAGAGCGGCTTGCCGTCCTCGTCCACGCCGGCGGGGAAGCCGGACCGTCGGAGCCGGATGCGTTGGACCAGCAGGGGGCCGGTGACGCCGAGGTAGGCCAGGTAGAGCATCGCGATGCACAGGCTGGACAGGGCGGTGAAGATCGCGGACTGACCGATGTTGACGGCGAGTGCGAGGCCGGCACCGACACCGACGACGATCGACGCGGCGATCGGGGTCCCGGTCCGGGGTGAGACCCGAGCGAGCGTCCGGTGGAAGGGCAGGGCCTTCTCGCGGGCCATCGAGTAGACCATGCGCGCACCGGCGGTCTGCACGGCGAGGGTGCAGGCGAACACGGCGACCGCGACGGTGCAGAGGAGCAGTCGGCCGAAGACGTCGCCGAGCGTCGAGGTGATCACCCACGCGAGTCCCTGCGTCGCCAGCTTGCCGTCGGTCAGGCTCGGGGCGGCGACCAGGGCACCGATGATGAGCAGCCCGCCGCCGAGGCCGGAGACGGTGAGCGCGCGGACGATCGTCTTCGGGGTGGTCCGGCGGGGGTTGTGCGTCTCCTCGGCGAGCTCACCGGCGGAGTCGAAGCCGACCATCACGTAGGCAGCCATCAGGGACGATGCCAGGAACGCCCAGACGTAGGGTTCGGTGCTCGTCGAGCCGGCGGTCGTGAACACCACCGCAGGGCTGCGGTGCGGCAGCAGGAAGAGCGCGCCGATGAGCACGACGACGCCGATGATCTCGATCAGCACGCCGAAGCTCGTGACCCGCGCCATCAGCCGGACGCTCGTGATGTTCACCAGGGTCGTCACGACGAGCATCACGATGCCGAGCACCACCGCGTTCGCAGCACCGGTCGACGAGGCGAGGGAGGGGTCGGCTCCGGGGCCGCCGACGACCTGGAACCCGTTCCAGATCGCAGGGAGCACGGCCTGCACCGCGATGGCTGCGACGGCCACGGTGAGGATCTGCCCGATGATCATCGTCCACCCGGTGAACCACCCGAAGCGCGCGCCCGCCAGACGACTGGACCACTGGAAGATCGCGCCCGAGATCGGCCACCGGGCGGCGAGCTGCGCGAAGTTCAGAGCGACGAGCAGCTGGCCGCCGAAGACGAGCGGCCAGGCCCAGAAGAACGCGGCACCGCCGAGTCCGAACCCGAGGCCGAACAGCTGGAAGACGGTGGTCAGGATCGAGACGAACGAGAACCCGGCCGCGAACGACGAGAACGAGCCGACCCCGCGGTGGAGTTCCTGCTCGTAGCCGAGTCGGGCGGAGCCCTGGGGGTCGACGGGGTCGACGCTGGACGTGGCGCGCGGTGCGTGGAGCGGTGACTCTGGAGAGCGCATGGCTGCAGACCTTTCGCGGAGTACCTGTCGGGCGACAGGTAGTGCGACCAGTGTCGTGCGGACCCGTGTCGCCGTCGTTGCCCGGCTGTTTCGGGCACGTGACGGAAGGGGACCGCGTGTAAACGTTCGGAGTCGAGCGAGGAGCTCGGCGACACGTGTGGACAAGAGGGATCCAAACCGATGTAGATTGGATCCGTCAAGTCCGCCACCGCGAAAGGCACGTCGTGATCCAGACCGTCCTCGGCCCCGTCGAGTCGTCCGGGATCGGTGCGGTGTCGATGCACGAGCACCTGCTGACCGACGCGAGCGCCCTGCAGCGGCCCGGTGTCGAAGCGCTGGAACCGAGCCTCGCGGTCACCGCGGACCTGGCTGCCGCCCTGCGGTGGAGCCAGCTCGCACTCGCGGACAACCTGCGCCTCGACGACGTCGACCTGCTCGCCGACGAACTCCGCACCGCGCGGAACAGCGGCCTCGGGCTGGCCGTCGACCTGAGCTCCCTCGGCTTCGGCCCCGACCACGCCCGGCTGCCCGAGCTGTCACGGGCGAGCGGCGTCGGGATCGTCGCCGGATACGGGGCCTACCTGCCACGACTGCTGCCCGAGTGGTACCTCGACCTGGACACCGACGGGCGACAGGGGCTCTTCGAACGGGCACTGACGGACTCGGTACCCGGCACCACGTACCGCGCCGGGCTGCTCGGCCTGATGGGGACGACGACTGCGTTCGCGACCGCCGACGGACTCGAGGAACGCCGCAGTCTCACGGCGGCTGCACGAGCGGCGGCGACCACCGGCGCGGCCGTCGTCGTCCGGCTGGCCGCCGACGCCCGGAACGGCCTCGAGGTGCTCGCGCACGTCGTGGCCGAGGGGGTCGACCCGAGCCGGGTCGTGTTCTCGACCGTCGACGAGTTCCTCGACCTGCCCTACCTGCGCGACCTCGGCCAGGCAGGAGCCGTGCTCGAACTCTGCTTCGGCAACGAGGGCTCGCACGTCGGTCGCATCCGCAACGCCAGCGATCCGCAACGGCTCGACGCCTTCCTGGCCCTGCGCGAGAGCGCCCCCGACACCCGCTGGGTCTTCGGTCACGCCACCTGGACGAAGGGCCAGCTCCGTCGGTACGGCGGACACGGCCTCGACCACCTGACCGCCCGGGTCGTCCCCGGCCTCCGCGCACTCGGCGTACCCGACGAGGTCCTCACCCGGATCACGGTCGACGAGCCCGCTCGACTGCTCGACCGTTCCTGACCGAGCACCCCGACCCACCGCACCCACGTCCCACGGAGGAACCGTCATGAGAGACACGCTCGCACCCCTGGCCCCGCTCGAGCCGTTCCTCGTCGACGGCACCTGGACCGCACCCGACGGCGCCGAACTCCTCGACGTGCTCGACCCCGCCACCGAGGTGCTGCTCACCCGGGTGCCGCAGGCCGGTCCCGCCGACGTCGACGCCGCCGTGGCCGCCGCGCGCCGGGCACACGAGGACCGCCGGTGGAGCGGGATGAGCCCGCACGACCGCAGCCGCATCCTGAACCGCGTCGCGGACCTGATCGAGGAGCGGCTCGAGGAACTCGCCGTGCTCGAGACCCGCGACAACGGCAAGCCGATCGAGCGCTCCCGCGCCGACACCGCGACCTCGGCCCGGGTGTTCCGCTACTACGCCGGCGCTCCCTCGCGCCTGACCGGCACGGTCGTCCCCGTCGACGGCGGAGCGCACCACGTGTACACGACCCTCGAACCGGTCGGCGTCGCGGCGCTCATCCTGCCCTGGAACTTCCCGATCATGACCGGCGCGTTCAAGCTCGCACCGGCGCTCGCCGCGGGCTGCACGGTGGTCGTCAAGCCGGCCGAGCAGACCCCGCTCACGATGCTCCGGGTCGCCGCGATCTGCGAGGAAGCCGGTGTGCCCGCCGGCGTCGTCAACGTCCTGACCGGTGACGGCCGGGTCGGTGCCGCCCTCACCGCGCACCCCGGTGTCGACAAGGTCTCGTTCACCGGCAGCACCGAGGTCGGCCGCAAGGTGATGACCGCCGCGAGTGCGGACTTCAAGCGCCTGACCCTCGAGCTCGGCGGCAAGAGCCCGAACATCGTGTTCGAGGACGCCGACCTCGACGCCGTCGTGCTCACCGCGATGCGTGCGTCGTTCGGGCACTCCGGCCAGATGTGCACCGCGGGCAGCCGCCTGCTCGTGCAGCGGTCGGTCCTCGACGAGGTCACCGAGCGCCTGGTCGCCGCCGTCCGGAAGGTCCCCGTCGGCGACGGACTCGACGGCGGGATCACCGTCGGACCGCTCGTGTCCGAGGAGCAGCGGCAGCAGGTGCTCGGGTACATCGAGCAGGGCAAGGCCGAGGGTGCGACGGTCGCGGTCGGCGGCGGCGTGCCCGAGCGCCCGGGCTACTACGTCGAGCCGACGCTCTTCACCGGCGTCTCGAACACGATGACCATCGCGCGCGAGGAGATCTTCGGGCCCGTCGTCGGCGTCATCCCCTTCGACGACGAGGACGAGGCGATCGCCATCGCGAACGACCAGACGTACGGCCTCGCCGCCGGGGTGTGGACCCGTGACCTGTCCCGCGCCCACCGGATGGGCCAGCGGCTGCACGCCGGCACCGTGTGGGTGAACACCTACAACCTCTTCGACCCGGCACTGTCCTTCGGCGGGGTCGGCGAGTCCGGCCTCGGCCGCGACCTCGGCGAAGAGGCCCTGCGCGCGTTCTGCGAGTCGAAGAGCGTCGTCATCGCGCTCTGAGGTCGCGACCGGTGCCGCCGCCGTCGTGCCTGCCGAGTGCGGGCACCGCGGCGAGCTGCAAGGCGGCGAGGACGACGAGCGCCCACCCGGAACCGACCGCCGACACCAGGACCCCGCCCACGAGTGAGCCGACGGCGTAGCCCGCGCTGGTGACGGCCGAGAAGACGCCGACGCCGGTGGCCCGGGTGCGGTCGTCGAGCGTCCGGGTGCTCAGGATCGTGAGCGTCGGGAACAGCGGCGAGTACCCGGCACCGACCAGGACGGCACCGGCGGCCGCGGTCGGGAAGTCGTGTGCGACCGCGAGGACGACCAGCCCTGCGGCGAGGACGACCAGGGCTCCTCGTGCGGTGCGGACGGGCCCGATCCGGTCCGGCAGTCCGCCGAGGAGCAGTCGCACCCCGACGACGCTCGCTGCGAAGACCGTGAAGACGTTCGCGGCCCCGGTCAGTCCCTGCGCGCCGACGCCCTGCCCGACCAGGTGCTGGATGAGGAACGCGATCATGAAGCCCTCGGCCGCCCAGGCCACGAGTCCCGCCGCGCCCGGTCGTACGACGGCCCGCAGCACCGCCGCGAGACCCGCACCGGCCGGTCGCGCCGGGCTGCGGTGCACCGGAGCCGATCCGCCCCGCGTGAGCAGTGCCACTCCGAGCCCGGCGAGCTGGATGCCGATCGCGACGACCCACACGGTGCGGTGTCCGGCCGACTGGTACAGGTTCTCGCCGACCACGGGCCCCAGGGCGAGACCGATCCAGACGGCGAGCCCGAACAGGCCGAGTGCGCGGCTCCGCTGGGTCACCGGCACCTCGGCGACGACCCAGGCAGTGAGGGCGGTGGCGGTGGCCGCGTTGCCGGCGCCGAAGACGAGCCGGCTGACCGCGAGGCTCGGGACGCTCAGCGCGACGAGCACGATGCCGAGTCCGGCTGCCGCCAGCAACCCGGCACCGAGGAGGACACGTCGTGGACCGAGCCGGTCGCTCAGGATGCCGGCGAGTGGCATCGCGCCGATCGCCACGAACCCCGCGAGCGACACGAGCAGCCCACCGACGGCGGGGTCGGCGCCGAGCTGGTCCGTCGCCACCCGTGGCACCACCGGGGTGCTCGCACCGTTGACGACGTAGCCGGCGGTCGACGCCACGACGAGGAGCCAGAACGCGGTCCCCCGCGTGCCGGTCTCGGCGAGCGGTCTCACTCCCCGGCTCGGCGGGGGCGGCACTCCAGGCTGAGCCAGAGCTCGAAGCAGGCGCTCCGTGACAGGGCGGTCGCACCGATCGACGCGCGGCCCATCCGGCCGACGTCCGGTCCGAAGACGTCGAACAGCAGGTCGCTGGCCGCGTTCGACACCTGGTTGAGCTGCTCGAACCCGGGCGGGCAGAGGACGAAGCACAGCCCGCGGGACAGCGCAGTGACCTCGTCGAGCGAGCCGAGGGCGTAGCGGATCATGCCGAGGGCGTTGACCGCGGTGTAGCGGGCCGCTTCACGAGCCTGCTCGAGGGTGATGTCGACCCCGACCGACCCCGGGTGCAGCATCGTGCCGTCCCGTGACTCCGGGGTCATGCCGCTCAGCTCCAGCAGGTCGCCGGTGCGGTGGAACGCGCGGAGCGAGCTGCCGTACCGGCCACCGTAGGGCGGGTTCGCGTAGTCCGGGATGACGAGTCCGAGTTCCTGCGCGCGGGCTTCAGCGGAGTGCTCCATGGGACAACAGTATCCGGCGGTGGCGGTAATGGATACAACCTGTTTATGATGGGATCCATTAAGCGTCCGGGGGTGACGCGCACGAGGGAGGACCCGCGACATGACGATCGGTCTCGAGGACGGCACGATGGCCGCCCAGGCAGTGACGGCGATCGACGTGGCCGCCGAGCGGTCCCGCACCGCCGGCACCGCAGGGCGCCACTACTTCAACGCGGCCGGCGCGGGCCTGGTCAGCGACGGCGTCCTGGAGGCAGTGGTCACCCACCTGCGCCGGGAACAGCGGGTGGGTGGGTACGAAGCCGCCAACCAGGTCGCCGACGAGGTCGCCGGCGTCTACACCGCGGCCGCCACCCTGCTCGGGTCGGCGCCGGACGAGATCGCCCTGTTCGACAGCGCCACGAGCGGCCTGCGCGGTGTCTTCGACGCGCTGCGGCTCGGTGCCGGGGACACCGTCGTCGCACCCCGCTCCAGCTACGTCAGCCAGGCGCTCCGGTTGTTGGCCATGCAGCGGCACGACGACGTGCGGCTCGAGGTCGTGCCGAGCGACGCCACCGGTGCCATGGACCTCGAGGCCCTGGACCGCGCCGTCGCCGGAGCGAGCGGCCGTGTCGTCGTGAGCGCGGTGCACGTGCCGACCTCGTCCGGCCTCGTCGAACCGATCGCGGAGATCAGCGCCGTCGCCCGTCGCCACGGCGCCCTGACCGTCGTCGACGCCACGCAGTCCGTCGGCCAGATCGACATCGACGTGCGCGCCGTCGACTGCGACGCCCTCGTCACCACCGGCCGGAAGTTCCTGCGTGGGCCGCGCGGCACCGGGATCGCCTACCTGCGCCGCGGGATGCTCGAGGGCGTCGGTGCGTGGGCGCCGGATGTCCGCGGAGCCGTCTGGACCGGCGAGGATGAGTGGACGATGGACGGCACCGCGCGACAGCTCGAGACGTGGGAGTGCTCCGTCGCCGCACGGCTCGGCCTCGGAGTGGCGCTGCGCGAGGCCCTCGACCGCGGGCCGGCGGCGACCGAGGCACACCTGGTCGGCCTCGGCGCCCACCTGCGCACCGCGCTCGACGCCGTGGACGGCGTCACCGTGGCGGACCCGTCCGCGTCAGCGTCCGCGATCGTCACCTTCACGGTCGACGGCGTCGCCGGCAAGGAGGTCTCGGCCCGGCTCCGGCAGCGCCGCATCGACTCCATCTCCGTCCCCGCGAGCCACGCGCAGTGGGACCTGGGCGCCCGTGGCCTGCCGAGCGTCGTCCGCGTCTCGCCGCACGTGTACAACGACGACGAGGACGTCCGGGTCCTGCTCGAGGGCGTCGCGGACGTCGTCGCCGAGGTCCGCGCGTGACGGCCGTGCACGACGTCGTCGTCCTCGGACTCGGCATCCACGGATCCGCCGCCACGTACGAGCTCGCGCGCCGCGGCCTCGACGTCGTCGCGGTGGAGCGCTTCGCACCGGGGCACGAGCGCGGCTCGTCGCACGGCGCCACCCGGATGATCCGCCGCGCCTACCCACACCCGGTGTGGAACGACCTCGTCGACCGTGCGTACCGCGGGTGGGACCGCTGGGGAACCGCAGCCGGCGCGCCCTTCCTGCACCGGACCGGTGGACTGTACGCGCACCGGGGCGAGCCGACGATGCAGGGTGGGGCGAGCCTCCCGGTCGACCGCGCAGCCTGGCCGACGCTCGCGCCCTCGCTGCGTCCGCCCGAGTCGTACGGCGCGGTCCACGACCCCGACGCCGGTGTGCTCGAGGCCGCGCGGGCGCTCGCGTTCGCGCAGTCCGCCGCCGCGGCGGCCGGCGCCGACCTGCGGTACGGCGAGACCGTGCTCGACTGGCAGGTCGACGACGGCGTCGTCACCGTCCGGACCGACGCCGGCAGTGTCCGCGCGCGACGGCTCGTGCTCGCCGGCGGCGCCTGGGCGTCGCACCTGGTACCCGAGGCCGCCGCGTTCTTCGAGGTCTGGCGCATCGTCACGCTCACCGCGCCGACGGGGCAGACCGTGGCGCAGCCGCCCGCGCTCGGGTGCTTCTCGATCGACCTGCCGGAGGGGCTCGTCTTCGGGCTCCCGGAGACCGCCGGATCCGGCGCGAAGATCGGCATCGACGCCGGACCCGTGTGGGACCCGGACGTGCCCGTCGCACCGCCGACCGAGGCCGAGGTCGCGCACCTGGCCGAGCTCCTCGAAGGGTTCGTCCCCGGCATCGTCACCGCCGGTGCCCAGGCCGTCGCGTGCCTGTACACGATGACCCCGGACAAGCGGTTCGTCGTCGGCGCCCTGCCCGAGCAGCCCGAGGTGCTCCTCGCCGCAGCCTGCTCCGGCCACGGCTTCAAGTTCGGGCCGGCGATCGGTGCGGCCGTCGCCGACCTGGTGCAGGGCATCGACCGCCCCGACCTCGCGTTCCTCAGCCCCGCACGGATGGTGACCACCGCATGACCGCCCCAGCTGCACGCTCCACCCGACGCGTCGCCGTCGCCGCGCCGCACCCGGCCGCCCTCGACGCTGCGTCCGAGGCGGTCGCGGCCGGCGGGGACGCCATCGACGCCGCGCTTGCGGCGGCCACCGCACTGACCGTCGTCTACCCGCACCAGTGCAGCATCGGCGGGGACCTCGTCGCCCTCGTCCGTCGGCCAGGACGGCCCGTCGTCGCCGTGGTCTCCGCTGGCGCCGCACCGGCCGGCATCGACGTCGCGGCGCTCGCGCAGCACGACCGGATGCCCCGGCAGGGCGCCCAGACCGTCACGGTCCCCGGCGTCGTCGCGGGATGGCAGGCGATCGACGCACTCGGCGGCCGACTCGGGCTCGCCGACCCGTTGACCCGCGCAGCACGACTCGCGGCCGACGGGGTCCCCGTCTCCGCCGGACTCGGCCGTGCGATCGCGGTCCGGACCGACGAGCTCCACGCCGACCCCGGGATGCGCGAGGTCTTCACCGACGACGCCGGGGCGCTCCTGGCCGAAGGCGACCCGCTCGTGCAGCCGGCACTCGCCGCGACCCTGACCGAACTCGCTGCCGACCCGGGCGCGATGTACCGGGGACGGATCGCCGCCTCGATCACCGCCCGGCTGCGGGAACTCGGGGGCGCACACACCGAGGCCGACTTCGCCTCGCACGACGCCGAGCTCGTCGAGCCCCGCGGCACGACGATCGGCGGGGCCCGGTGGTGGGTCGCGCCGCCGCCCACGCAGGGCGTCGTGCTGCTCGGGATCCTGCCGGAAGCGCTCGCCGACGGCAGCGAGCACGGCACTGCGACCGCCGACCTCGTCGACGCCGTGCACCGTGCCGCGCTCGTCCGCCAGGCCGAACTCGGCGACCCCCGCGGCGGCTCCATCGACGTCGCGGCCATGCTCGACCCACGCGACTCCGGTCGGGTCGGCGCACTGCCCCGTGCCGGCCGTGCCCTCGGCGACACCGTCGCGGTGACCGCTGCGGACAGCGACGGCACCGTCGTCACGCTCATCCAGAGCGTCTACCAGCTCTTCGGCTCCGGCATCCTCGACCCGGGGACGGGCGTGGTGCTGCACAACCGCGGCTCCGCCTTCAGCACCGACCCCGCGCACCCCGCCCACGTCGGACCGGGCCTGCGGCCGCCGCACACCCTGTTGCCGGTGATCGCCGAGACCGACGACCTGGTGCTCGGCCTCGGCTGCCAGGGCGGCAGCGCCCAGCCGTGGATCCTCGCGCAGCTCGCCCGTGACCTGGTCGCCGCGGGCAGCGACCCCGACGAGGTCCTCGGCCGACCGCGGTTCGTGATCGGTGCGCGCGACCTCGGGCACGAGGTGATGACGCTCGTCGCCGAACCCGGTTCCGAGGACGCGATCGCCGCGGCCGACGCCCTCGGCCTGCCCATTGCCCGCACGGGCGGCCCCGTCGACGAGGCCGGGCACGTCCAGACCGTCCGGCTCCACGCCGACGGACACCTCGACGCCGCGAGCGACCCCCGCGCGGACGGCCGTGCCGTCGTCCTCGACGCCCACTGACCGCACGATCCACCCGAGAAGGAAGCCCATGAGCAGCACCCACGTCCTCGATCCGCTGACCTCCGTCGAGATCGCCTCCTTCGTCACCGCCGTCCGTGCCTCCGGGCGCATCGGGGCCCGGCCGCGCTTCTGGGGGATCGCGCTCGACGAGGAGAAGGCCAGGGGCACGACCGCCGGTGGCGCCCGTCCGGTGCGGATCGTCGTGATGGACCCGGACGCCCACGCCGCGTGGGAGGTGCGCGGGTGGACCGCCGGCCCGGACTCGCCCGCGATCGTCGAGCTGTGGACCGACGTGGACCACCGTCGCCCCGGCGTCTCGAGTGACGAAGCACGGCTCATCGCGCAGGCCGCACGGAAGTCGCCGCTCATCATCGAGGCGCTCGCGAAGCGCGGGATCACCGACACGTCGCTCGTCTGGGTCGACCCGGAGTCGATCACCGGCTTCGTGCCCGAGGACCTCGCCGACCGCCGCCTGAGCTGGGGCACGGTCTGGTACCGCGAGTTCCCAGAGGACAACGGTTACGCACGACCCGTCGCCGGGCTCGTCCCGATCCTCGACCTCGACACCCTCGAGGTCATCCGGATCGAGGACCACGGCGTCATCCCGATGGCGAGCGAGACCGGCGTCTACACCTCCGGCACCTGGGGTCCCGACCGCGAGGTCTCCGCGCTCGACATCGTCCAGCCGAACGGTCCCGGCTTCACGATCGACGGGCACGAGGTCCGCTGGCAGAACTGGACGTTCCGTGTCGGCTTCTCACACCGCGAGGGGCTCGTGCTGCACGACCTGTCCTACCGTGACGGCGACGTCGAGCGCCCGGTGCTGCACCGTGCGGCCGTCAACGAGATGTACGTGCCGTACCTGGACAGCGACCCGACCGCGTACCGGAAGAACTTCTTCGACTGGGGCGAGTACGGCGCCGGCCCGCTCACCGCGAGCCTCGAGCTCGGTTGCGACTGCCTGGGGGAGATCCGCTACTTCGACGTCGACTTCCTGGACGGCCACGGCGAACCGCAGACCATCGTCAACGGCATCTGCCTGCACGAGGAGGACGACTCGATCCTCTGGAAGCACGTCAACACCCGCACCGGCAGCGCCGAGGTCCGTCGCAGCCGCCGACTCGTGATCTCGAGCTTCGCGACCGTGGCGAACTACGACTACGGCTTCTACTGGTCGCTGTACCAGGACGGCTCCGTCGAGCTCGAGGTGAAGCTCACCGGCCTGATGTCGGTGTCCGGCATCGCCGACGGCGAGACCCCGCGGCACGGCCGGATGGTCGCACCGAACGTGCAGGCCCCGACGCACCAGCACTACTTCGCCGTCCGGCTCGACACCGCCGTCGACGGGCCGTTGAACCGGCTGGTCGAGGTGCACGCCGAGCCCGAGCCCGACGAGGCCCTGAACCCCTACGGCAACGCCTGCATCGCGGTCGAGACGCCGATCGGTTCCGAGGCCGACGGCGCCCGGATGACCGACCCGGCCCGCGCGCTGCACTGGCGCATCGAGAGCGAGTCCGCGCAGAACCGCTACGGCGAGAGCACGGCCTACCGACTGGCGGTCCAGAACACCGCGCAGCTGCACGTCCGCCCCGGCAGCATCGTCGAGCGGAAGGCGCCGTTCGTCGCGAAGCACCTCTGGGCGAGCGCCTTCGACCCCGAGGAGCGCTTCATCGCCGGCGAGTACCCGAACCAGGGCGAGCTCGGCGACGACGGGGTGCACGTCTGGCAGCAGGCGGACCGGTCCCTCGAGAACGAGCGCCTCGTGCTGTGGCCCGTCCTCGGCGTGCACCACTTCCCGCGTCCCGAACAGTGGCCGATCATGCCCGTCGACACGATCGGCTTCCGGCTCGAACCGGACGGCTTCTTCGACCGGAACCCCTCGCTCGACGTCCCGCCGTCGGCGACCAACCACTGCGCGCCGGGTGCCGGCCACGACCACGCGGCGCACGACCACGAGGGCGGCCGCTGATGCCCGCGCCCGAGCACACCCCGGAGCACCTCGCCGACTGGTCCGCCGTCCGCCTGGCCGACGCCGTCGCGAACCGCGAGGTGTCGGCGGTGGAGGTGATGCGCGCCCACCTGGACCGGATCGAGGAACGCAACCCGCGCCTCCAGGCCGTCGTCTCCCAGCAGCCCGACTCGGTCTCGTTGGCCGCGGCAGAAGCCGCTGACCGCCGCACCGCCGAGGCACGCGCCGCGGGCGAAGCACTCCCGCTCCTGCACGGCCTGCCCACCGCGGTGAAGGACCTGATGGACGTCGCCGGTCTGCCGACCACGAACGGCTCCGCGGCGTTCGCCGACGCGCGACCCGCCGAGCACGACAGTGTCCTGGCGACGCTGCTCCGCGACGCCGGGGCGCTCATCATCGGCAAGACGAACACGCCGGAGATGGGCCAGGGCGTCCTGACCTTCAACCCCGTGTTCGGCACGACCGTGAACCCCTGGAACACCTCGCGGCACGCGGGTGGGTCCAGCGGCGGTGCCGCAGCGGCGCTCGCCGGGCGGATGCTGCCGATCGCCGACGGTTCCGACAGCGGCGGGAGCCTGCGCTACCCGGCCGCGTTCTGCAACGTCGTCGGCGTGCGGCCGAGCCCCGGCCGTGTGCCGAGCGGCCGGACCGGCAACGCCTGGACACCGCACGGGGTCACCGGCCCGATGGCACGTGACTCCGCCGACGCGGCGCGATTCATGCAGGCGCTCGCCGTCGAGAAGACCGTCTGGCCGATGTCCGCGATGACCCAGCACCCGGTCCGTCCGGTCGAGCTCGACGGTCTGCGCATCGCGTGGAGCGAGGACGCCGGCGGCCTGCCGATCGATCCGGCCGTGCGGGCCGTGCACCGGGCGTTCGCCGAGCAGCTCGCCGGCCTCGGAGCGGTCGTCGAGGCGGACGAGCCCGACTTCGCGGGTGCCGACGAGGCGTGGGAGACCATCGAGACGTTCGAGTTCTTCCTGGGTGGGCGGCACGCCGTCGACGCCGGGGCCACCGGGTTCCGTCCCGACTACGTCCGGAACGTCGAGCAGGGGCGCGCCACCACGGCGGCGCAGCTCGCGGACGCGTACGAGCGTCGGACCCGGATGTACCGGGACACGGCTGCGGTGCTCGACCGGCACGACGTGCTCGTGCTGCCGGCGACGCCGGTGGTCGCGCCGCCGGCCGAGGTCGAGTGGGTCGACGAGGTCGACGGCCACCGCTTCGACCGCTACTTCACGTGGCAGATGCTCGCGAACCGGCTCACGCTGACGGCGCACCCGGTCGTGGTGACCTCGGCCGGGTTCACGCCCCAGGGGCTGCCGGTCGGCGTGCAGGTCGTCGGGCGGTACGGCCGCGAGGCCCAGCTGCTCGCGGTGACGCGCGCGATCGAGGAGGCCACCGGCTGGATCCGGCGGGCGCCGGTCCGGTAGACGGCCGGGACGGTCCGGTCGGGAGGCGCGGGTCGGTCCCGCCCCGTCGGTGCGGGACCGCGCGGCCCGGTCTCTCGCGCCGCTTTCGCTGGGCGCGCCGGGTCAGCCGGTGAAGACGGTGGACGAGCGGCGCTCGTACCAGTGCGCCAGGTGCTCGCCGGCGCGCAGGACGTGGTCGCGCATGAGCTCGCCGGCGCGCTCGCGGTCCCCGGCGACGAACGCCTCGATGAGCTCCTCGTGCTCGCGGAAGTTCTCCTCGCGGTGCCGGGAGTTCTCGCGGAGCACCAGGGCCGAGACGTTCCGGGGGAAGGCGTCGTTGATCTCGACGAGCATCCGGGTCAGCCGGGTGTTGCCGGAGGCCTGGTAGATGAGCCCGTGGAACTGGTCGTTGTCGCTGCCCTCGCGCTGCTTCGGCTGCTCGCCCTCGGCCGCCGCCAGGGAGCGCTCGTACATCGCCTGGTTCACGGAGCGGAGCTGCGCGATCGTGGCGTCGTCGAGCCGGTCCACGGCCCGACGGGCTGCGAGCGACTCGAGCTCGGCGCGGACCTCGTACGCCTCGCGGACCTCCCACGGCACCGGCACCCGGACCACGGCGCCGCGGTTCGGCACGACCTCGATGAGCCCGCCGGTCTGCAGCTGCCGGAGGGCTTCGCGGACCGGGGTGCGGCTGATGCCGAACTGCGCGGCGAGGTCGGCCTGGCGGAGCGGTGCACCGATGGGGATCTCGCCGGACATGATCTTCGCGCGGATCCGGGCGGCGAGGTCGTCGACGAGTGCATTGCCGTCGCTGGTGGTCACGTCGTGGTCTCCCTCGGTACGTCGTCACAGCGAACCCCCGCTGCGGATCCAATCCTGCCAGGTGTTGGATCCCGTTGCCGTATCCGACTCGCTCGTGATTGGATCCAATCATGTCCGTACTGCTCGTCGTCATGCTCGTCGCAGCCGTCGGTGCGCTCGGGCTCGGCATCGCTGGCGGGCGACGGGTCGGGCCGGTCGCACTCGTCGCCGAGGCGGTGATGCTCGTCGCGATGCTCGACGTCCACGTGCCGGCGCTCCACGTGGTGCCGGCGCCGTTCTGGGCGCTCCTGCTCGGTGGATGCGCGATGGGCACGGCTGCGGTGGACCGGTGGCGTCGCCGGAGTCGCCCCGGTGGTGACCACCTGCACGCGCTCGGGATGCTGCTCGGCGCGGTGTTCGTGCTGCTCGCAGGTGGCCATGCCGGTGCCGGTGCCGGCGCGGGGCACTCCCACGGTGCGGTGCTGCTGCCGGTCGGGGTGGCGGTCGCGGTGCACGCCGGTGTGGTGCTGTGGAACGTCGTCGGCGGCCGGGTGCCGCGGGTCGAGTCCGTGCGCCGGGCGGCGTCACTGGTGAGCGTGCTGGCCATGGGCGCGATGGTCGTCGTGCACTGAGCCGGCGCGGCGGGGGTGCGTCGCGCCTCCAGGCTGCGTGTCTCGCACCCCCAGTGCTACCAAATTGGATCCAATTCTGGCAGTATCGGATCACATGTGCGGGAGTTTCGCCCCACGAGCCGCCGACGAGGAGACGCCCACGATGATCATCGACGCCTACAACACCACCCAGGACCGCCGCGGCCGCAGTGACTACCTGAGCGGCGTGCGCCCGGGCGAGGAGCCGCCGGCGTACACGCCGTTCGACGCGAACCGGATCCTCGACCGCATGGACGCCGCGGGGGTCGACCGCGCCATGGTCTGCTCGCTCGCGCAGGGGATCGAGAACGACTTCCTGATGGACCTGGTCGCCGCGCACCCGGACCGGCTGTTCGGCTTCGGCCAGGTCATGCCGCAGTGGGAGAACGCCACCGACGAGATCCGTCGCTTCGCCGAGGGCGGGCTGGTCGGCCTGAAGCTGCACCCCAGCCTGCACGGCTACCACGTCGCGGACCACGGCCTGCTCGACCCGCTGTTCGAGGTCTGCGCCGAGCTCGGCCTGCCCGTGCTGATCAACGCACTCGACGACGCGTTCTGTGCACCGTTCTCGATCGAGGAGATCGCGAGGAACTTCCCGACGGTGCCGACGATCATCGCGCACATGGGTGCGGTGTGGAACGTGCCGGAGGCGATCATCGTCGCCGAGCGGAACCCGCACGTCTACCTCGAGACCTCGGCCACCCTGATGTCCGACGTCAAGCGGGCGTACGCGCGCCTCGGCGCGGAGAAGATCCTGCTCGGGTCGGAGTGGCCGGGCAGCGACTTCGACCTCGAGCGCATGAAGATCGCGAAGGCGATCCCGGACGAGGCCGACCGTGCCCTGGTCGAGGGTGGCAACATGGCGCGGATCCTGGGCTGGTCGTGAGCGACTCGACGGGCGGGGCTCCGTCCGGCGGCAGTGACCGTCCGGTGCTCGCCGGCCCGCCGTCCGGCATGGACGCCGCGGACCAGGAGCTGCTCCGGATCGCGTCGGACGTGCTCGACCGGCGGTACCGCACGGGGGTGCACGAGGTCGCCGCGGCACTCCGGCTCGACGACGGCAGTGTGGTCACCGGGCTGCACGTCGAGGCCTCGGCCGGCCGCGCGTCGGTGTGCGCCGAGTCCGCTGCGGTGAGCGCGGCCGTCGTCGCCGGGTCGCCGGTGGTGTCGGTCGTGGGGGTGCTCCGCAGGCCGGGCGGGACGATGCACCTGATCGAGCCGTGCGGGGTCTGCGCGGAGCTGCTCGGTGACCACGCGCCCGACGCCCGGGTGTGGGTCGCGGTCGGGGACGGGTTCGGGCCGGTCGGGGTCGCCGAGCTGCTTCCCTTCCGGCGGCGGCGGAGCGCGCGGGCGGCGGCTGGAGCGGTGACGGCGCCCGCGGGGACACCGCCCGGTTCGGCGACACCGCCCGGTTCGGCGACACCTGAGGTTTAACACCGCGGAAACACCCCGGACCCCTGCGGTGCCGGATCCCGTCAGAGGATGACGGCGACGGCGCGCACCGGTCCCCACCCGCTGCACGATCCGTCCCGGAAGGAACCACCAGCATGCTCGCCGTCTCCGGCAACCCCGTCCTGATCGTCGTCGACATCCAGGGCGGAGCTGCCTCGACGATGCCCACGCCCGGCATCCCCGTGATGGGCGGCCGTGCCGAGCGCGCACCGCGCGTCCGTGACCTCATCAAGCACTGCCGCTCCTCGGGTGTGCCCGTCGTCTTCATCCAGGAGGTCCACAAGCCGGACCTCGTCGACATCGGCCGTGAGCTCGACGGCGCCGAGGGCCCGCACTGCATCGAAGGCGAGGAGCAGACCGAGCTGGCCTCGTGGATCGACCCTCGGCCCGAGGAGTTCGTCATCCGCAAGCGGCGCTACTCGGCGTTCTTCGGCACCGAGCTCGAGATCGTGCTCAAGGCGTACAAAGCCGGCACCGTCCTGCTCGTCGGCGGACTCACCGACGTCTGCATCCACTACACGGCGGCCGACGCCCACCAGCACGACTACGCCGTCCGGGTCCTCACCGACTGCGTCGCCGGGTCGAGCGAACGCGCGCACGACGCGGCACTGGAGGCGATCGGGTACCTGCAGCGGGACGCCCTCGTGACCGCTGCGGACGTGCGCACCTGGCTCGACGAGCGGGAGGCCGTCGGTGTGTGAGGCGGCCGGCCGGTCCGCGCGGATCGTCGTCGGGCACGTCCGGACGATGGACCCCGGGGTGCCGACCACCGAGGCCCTGCTCGTCGTCGGCGACCGGATCGCGGCGGTCGGGACGCTCGACGACGTGCGGGCGGCGGCTCCGGAGGGCACGGCCGAGGACCACGTCGAGGGCACCGTCCTGCCGGGGTTCACCGACGCCCACGCGCACGCGCAGCGCGCCGGACTCAAAGCGCTGCAGCTCGTGGACGGCGACGCCGACGCCGCGACGTTCTCGGCCGCGATGCTCGCCGACGGCGACGCGGACCCGGACGCCCCGGACTGGATCGGGGACGCACCGCCGACGCTCGGGGACCGGCTCGCCGCGATCCGCCGCATCCAGCCGCTGCTGCACGCGATGGGGTTCACCGGTGTCGTCGACCCGGCCGTCACGCTGCCCGAGCTCGAGGGGTACCGGGAGGCGCACCGGCAGGGACTCCTGACCCTGCGTGTGGTCGCGATGCCCTACCCCGAGCTCGGCAGTGCAGCGGTTCCCGACGTCGATGCGGCCCTGGCGGTGCTCGACTCGATCGACGGCGTGACCGGTGACGGCGACGACCGCCTCCGGCTCGGCCCGGTCAAGGTCTACTACGACGGCGAGGGCATGAAGGGGCAGGCGCTGCTCGAACGGCCCTGGACCGGCGACGACCACGGCGTGCAGCGGATCTCGGCGGCTGACTTCGCACGCCTTGCAGCGTCGTGCGTGGCCGCGGGGTGGGGACTCGGCGTCCACGCGGTGGGCAGTCGTGCGGTCGCCGAGGTGCTCGACGGGCTCGAGGCAGCGGAACGGGACACGGGGCGATCGGTCGCCGGACTCCGCTGCCAGCTCATCCACGCGTACCTCGAGCCGAGCGTCGCGAGCGCCGACCGTGCGGCACGCCTCGGTGTCGTGGCGTCGCTGCAGCCCTCGATCGCCTGGAAGAACGCCGCCGGGCTGCAGCGCCGGCTCGGCAGCCGTGTCGACGAGGTCAACCCGATGCGGACCTGGGCCGACGCCGGCGCCACGGTCGCCATGGGCTCGGACGCGCCGTACTTCCCCTTCGACCCGCGTGAGGTGGT
This sequence comes from Curtobacterium sp. PhB25, assembly GCF_004365375.1. Taxonomy (NCBI): domain Bacteria; kingdom Bacillati; phylum Actinomycetota; class Actinomycetes; order Micrococcales; family Microbacteriaceae; genus Curtobacterium; species Curtobacterium sp. PhB25. The sequence continues at coordinate 130,068 of NZ_SODR01000008.1, forward strand.
CCCCGTCGCCGCAGCCCGTCGGATGCGCGGCCTCGACGAGCCGATCGGCCCGGCACAGGCGCTCTCGGTGCTCGAGGCGGTCGAGGCCTACACGCGCGGTGCGGCACACGCGTCCTTCGCCGAGGATCGCCGCGGCGTGCTGCGCGCCGGCGCCCTGGCGGACTGGGTGCTGCTCGACGTGGACCCGGCCGCGTGCACGGTCGACGAGTTCGCCGCGGCGCGGGTCCTGCGCACCGACGTCGGCGGCGTGACGGTCTTCGACGCCGCGGCTCGTCCCGGGCAGATGTAATCCACTCGAAACATAGTTGGATGCGGATTGTTCTAAATTGGATCCAAGTTGGACCCGACCCTGGGACTGACTCCCTGGCATCACCCCGAATTCCACTGGAGGACAGCACCATGGTGAGGAAGCGCATCCTCGTCGGCGTCGCGTTGGCGACCGCCGTCGGACTCTCCCTGAGCGCGTGCACCGCGTCCGGCTCCGCTGACGGCGGCGACAGCTCGTCGAGCACCGACACGATCAACGCAGAGCTCTGGTACGCCCCGGCCACCTTCGACCCTGCGAAGGCCTCGGCCAGCTCGGACGTCGAGGTCGCACGACTCGGCTTCGACACCCTGCTCCGGCAGGGCGAGGGCGACGACGGCGGCTACATCGGCGGGCTCGCGACGAAGTGGGACGCCGAGTCGGCGTCGAAGTACGAGTTCACGATCCGCGACGGCGCCACGTGCTCCGACGGCACCGAGATCACGCCGACGGTCGTCGAGAAGTCCTTCGAGTACCTGGTCGGCCTCGACGACTCGGGTGCGCAGACCTGGAAGAACCAGGCCTTCGGCTCGGGTGACCCGAAGTTCACCGCCGACGACGCCGCCGGCACGCTGACGATCTCGCTCAGCGAGCCGTACTCGCAGCTGCTCGGCGGCCTGACCCGCCCCGGTACCGGGATCATCTGCCCGGCCGGTCTCGCCGACACGAAGGGCCTCGCGGCCGGCACCGTCGACGGCGCCTGGTCCGGCCCGTACACGCTCGCGAAGTCCTCGGCCGGCAAGAGCGTCTCCTACGCGCTGCGGTCCGACTACGACGCCTGGCCGGCGTGGAAGACCGTCACCGGTGAGCCGGCCAAGACGATCAACCTGACCGTGCAGGGCGATTCGAACACGAGCGCCAACCTGCTGCAGTCCGGCGGTGTCGACGTCGCACGCTTCTACGACTCGAACGCCGAGCGCTTCAGCGGCGACGACTACTCCACCGTGAAGTTCGCCAGCTCGGCCTACAACCTCGTGTTCAACGAGGCAGAGGGCTCCGGCTCGGTGTTCGCCGACGACCAGCCGCTCCGTGCCGCGGTCGCCCAGGCGATCGACACGAAGGGGTTCAACAACGCCGGTCTCGACGGACTCGGGGTCGAGCAGAACACGGTGAACGCGGCGAGCTACCGCTGCGCGGTGGACGACTCGTCGCTCGTGCAGTCCTACGACGCGAAGGCCGCGACGAAGGAGCTCACGGGCAAGACGATCCGCCTGCTCATCATGTCGAACTGGGACCCCGCCGCCGACTTCCTGGCGGAGTCGCTGCGGAACGCCGGTGCGACCGTGAAGGTCTCGGCACCGGACCCTGCCGACTGGACCAAGCAGATGCGCACCGAGCCCAAGACCTGGGACGTCGCAGTGGCGGCCGAGGACGCGCAGACCGGGCTGATCAACACCTCGATCGCGCGCTACGTCGGACCGACCTACGCCGAGGGCGGCACGAACGTGTCCTCGAGCGACAACCCTGAGGGACTCGCGGCCTACCAGGCGGCGATGGCCACGTCGGACGCCGACCAGCAGTGCGAGGACTTCGCCACCGCGCAGAAGTCGATCCTCGAGCGTGTCGACATGACCCCGCTCATCACGGACACGCACCGGTACGTCGCCCGCAAGGGCTTCGAGACCCACGTGTTCTCGGGCTACTGGGACGTCTCCGCGATGCGGATCGTCTCCTGATCGCCTGACCGAACGAGCACCACGCACCACGCACCACGCACCACGCAACGAGCACCACCGCACCACCCCAGCCCGGACCGGAGCACCAGGAGGACCCGCGATGAGCGCCACCACCGTCGACCATCTCCCCGTGCCCGGTCCGGGCACCCCCGGGTCTCCGGGAACCCCGACCGCCGCCGCACCCCGGGCCGCGAGCCTCGGTGGCGCATGGCGCCGCTTCCTGCTCCGCCGTGCCGTCGGACTCGTCATCAACCTGGCGCTGCTCGTCCTCGTGACGTTCCTCATCGTGCAGCTCATCCCCGGCGACCCGGCAACGGCCATCGCCGGCGACACCGCGACGCTCGCCCAGGTCGAGCTCGTCCGGCACCAACTCGGTCTCGACCAGCCGATCCCCGTCCAGCTGTGGCACTACGTCGCCGGCGTCGTGCAGGGCGACTTCGGTGACTCGTACAAGTACCGCGCGCCGGCGATGGACATCGTCATGACGGCCGTGCCGTACACGCTGACGATCACGATCGCCGCGGTCCTGCTGCTGCTCGTCCTCGGACTCGCACTCGGCATGACCGTCGGCGTCCTCACCCGCGGTGACCGGCACCGCTGGCTCGACGTCTCGTTCTCGGCGGTCACCGGCCTGATCTCGTCGATCCCCACGTACGTGCTCGCCACCGGGTTCGTCGTCGTCTTCGCGGTCCTGCTGCACGTGCTGCCGCCCGCGTACTCGCCGGCCTACGACTTCGGCGCGGCGGCGGTCCTGCCGATCGCCTCGCTCACCGTGGGCGGCACGTGCTCTGTGGCCCGCATCGTCCGCCGTGAGACCGCCGTCATCCTCGAGCAGGACTACATGCGCACCGCCCGCGGGTGGCGGCTGCCGGCGCTGTCGATCTACGCCAAGCACATGCTGCCGAACCTGCTCACCACCGCACTGACGCTGTCCGGGATCATCCTGACGGCCCTGCTCGGCTCGGCACTCATCACCGAGGCGGTCTTCGCGTGGCCGGGCCTGGGCGGCGTCATCGTGCAGGCGATCGCGGTGGACAAGGACTACCCCGTGATCCGCGCCGCGGTCTTCGTGATCGGGCTCATCTCGCTCGTGATCACCCTCGTCATCGACATCATCCTGGGTCTCATCGACCCGCGCACCCTCGGGGAGAAGCGTGGCTGACACCATCACCGCCGTCCAGGCGGCCTCGACCGACCCGGCATCGCGTCCCCGCACCTTCGCGTGGAACGGCGGGCTGATCGTCGGCTTGGCGATGTTCGGGCTGATCCTGATCGTGGCGGTCGTCGCACCGTTCGTGTTCGGCGCCCAGGCCACGGGCATCGGCGGTACCTCTGGGCTGGGGTCCACCGCCGAGCACCCGCTCGGTACCGACACCCTCGGCCGCGACATGCTCGCGCGCACCCTGGTCGCCACCCGGGCCACGGTCCTGATGGCGCTCGCCGCCACGGCCCTGTCCGCGATCGTGGGCATCGCGCTCGGCATCGGCGTCTGGCTCGCCCCCCGCCGGGTGCGCGAGCTCGGGCTGCGCGGGATCGAGTTCGCGGTCAGCTACCCGACGATGCTCGTCGCGATCATCGTCGCAGCGATCCTCGGGCAGGGCATGGTGCAGGTCGTCGTGGCCATCGCGGTCGCGAACATCGCCGGCTTCGCCCGTCTGACCGCCAACCTGGCGGCGAAGATCTCCACCAGCGAGTACGTCACCACCGCACGCCTGATGGGGGTCCCGGCGCACCGGGTCGCCATGCGGCACGTCCTGCCGAACATGGCCGAGCCGACGCTGATCCTGATCGCCGGTGCCTTCTCCGGCTCGCTCGTCGAGATCTCCGGACTGTCCTTCATCGGCCTCGGCGCGCAGACCCCCGCGTTCGACTGGGGAACCCTGCTCAACGACGGACTCGACCGGATCGTCGTGAACCCCGTCGTCATCGTCGGCCCCGCGGTCGCGCTGACCTTCGCCTCCCTCGCCGCCCTGCTCGTCGGGGACGGACTGGCCGCTGCCGCGAACCCGCGGTCGAACACCACGCGGTCCCGCACCACCCGCGCGACCGGCCCGTCGACGCTCGCGGTCGAGGACGACGCCGTGCTCGTCGCGGACGGCATCTCGGTGCAGCACGCCGCCAGTGGACGCGCCCTGGTCAAGGACGTCTCGTTCACCATCCGGCGGGGCGAGGTGCTCGGGATCGTCGGCGAGTCCGGTTCGGGCAAGTCGTTGACGGCCTCGCTCGTCGCCAAGCTGCTGGGCGAGGGGCTCGAGGGCTCCGCGCGGCGGCTCGAACTCGGCGGCGTCGACCTGCTCGGTCGTGTGCCGGACCGCGTGCTCGCCTCCCGCATCGGGCTCGTCTACCAGGACCCGGGCACCGCGCTGAACCCGGCCATGGTGCTCGGCATCCAGTTGTCCGACGTGCTCCGGATGCGGCTGCGGCACAGCCGACGTGACGCCATCCGGCTGCTGACGCAGGGCTTCCGCGCCGTGATGCTGACCGATCCCGAGGGCCGACTGCGCCAGTACCCGCACCAGTTGTCCGGCGGGATGAAGCAGCGCGCGATGATCGCCTCGGCGATGAGCACGAAACCCGATCTGCTCATCGCGGACGAACCGACGACCGCACTCGACGTCACCGTCCAGCGCGAGGTCCTGACCGTGCTGAAGCGGATGAACGAGGACTCCGGCACCGCCGTGCTGTTCATCTCCCACGACCTCGGCGTCGTCCGGGCCCTGTGCGACCGGGTCCTGGTGATGCGGAACGGCGAGATCGTCGAGCGCATCGACGACGTCGCGGGGCTCTCCCCGGACACCGTCGACCACCCGTACACGAAGCAGCTCCTCGCGGCCACCCCGGTCGTGACGGTGCGCAGAGAGTCCACCGTGCCCACGGAGTCCACGCGCACCGAGCAGGCGGAGGCACACGCATGACCGACACCACGACGCCGAGCGAACGCCGCGCGACCGACACCGGCACGGCCCCCATGATCGACGTCCGCGCCCTCGACGTCGCGTTCGGCTCGACGACCGTCCTGCACGGCGTCGACCTCCGGCTCGAACGGGGTCGGACGGTCGGCGTCGTCGGGGAGTCCGGCTCGGGGAAGTCCACGCTCGCGAAGGTGCTGGTCGGCACCGTGAAGCCCGCCTCGGGCAGTGCCACCGTGGACGGGGTCGACCTGGCGGCGGCCGACCGCTCGACCCTGCGCGGCTACCGGCGCCGGATCCAGATGATCCCCCAGGACCCGTACTCGTCCCTCTCACCACGGCGTACCGTCGCGCAGACCCTCGCCGAGGCGATCGACCCGGTCCGCCCCCGCGTCGCCACCCACGAGGACCGCATCGGCGGCTGGCTCGAACGCGTCGGGCTGTCGCGGGACATGATGCACCGCTACCCGCACGAGTTCTCCGGCGGGCAACGGCAGCGCATCGCCATCGCCCGCGGCCTGGTCATCGACCCGCACCTGGTCATCGCCGACGAGATCACCTCGGCGCTCGACGTCTCGGTGCAGGCGCAGATCCTGGAGCTGCTCGCCGACATCAAGGAGTCCCTCGGCCTCACGATGATGTTCATCTCGCACAACCTGGCGGTCGTGCAGCGGGTCAGCGACGAGGTCGTCGTGCTCTACCAGGGCGAGGTCGTCGAGGCCGGTCCGGTCGAGGAGATCTACGCCGACCCCCAGCACTGGTACACGCGCCGCCTCCTCGACGCGGACCCCGGCTCCGCACGCTTCAGCCTGGCCGGCTGACCGACCCAGGAAGGCCCGCAGTGGCGGCACGACTCCCGACGACCCCGCACGCCGACGGCGTGCTCCGACTGGTCGGCGCGACCCTGGTGGACGGCACGGGCGCTCCGCCGCGCGCCGACGCCGAGGTCGAGCTGCGTGACGGCGACGTCACCTACGTCGGTCCGCGGCGCACCCCGTCCGCGGAGGTCCTGACGATCGACCTGTCCGGCCGGTGGCTGCTGCCCGGGTTCGTCGACGCGCACGTGCACCTCAGCATGGTGCCGACGACGCCCGAGGAGCAGCGGGCACGGTTCCCGGAGGAGCACGTGCTCGAGGTCGCCGAGGTGCTCCGGAGCACCCTGCACGCCGGCGTCACGACCGCGCGGGACCTGGACGGGCTGACCCCCGGCTACCGCGACGCCGTCGCCCGGGGCACGGTCGTCGGTCCGCGCCTGCACCTCGCGATCGCCATGCTCTCGCCGACCGGTGGCCACGCCGACCCGGTCCGACCGAACGGGTCGCTGCCGGCCTGGGCCGTCCGGCCGGGAATGCCTGCGCCGGGCGTCGTCGACACCGACGAGGACGTCGTCCGGACGGTCCGCTCGCTGCTCCGCACCGGCGCCGACGCGATCAAGGTCTCCACGTCCGGAGGGGTCGGTTCGCCGACCGACGACCCGGACGACGTCGGCATCACCGAGGACCAGGTACGGCTCGTCGTCCACCTGGTCGGCGAACGCGGCGGCCGCCCGGTCACCGCCCACGCGCTCACCGACGCCGCGGTCCGTGCCGCCGTGCTCGGCGGAGCCGCCAGCATCGAACACGGCTACGACCTGCACGACGAGACCATCGCGCTCATGGTCGAACGCGGCACGGTGCTCGTCCCCACCCTCAGCACGCTCCTGCGCGAACTCGACCCGTCCACCGCCTCTGCGGAACGCCTCGCACAGCGCGCGGCACTGCACGCTCGCGGCCTCGACAGCGTGCGACGTGCCGTCGCCGCCGGCGTGCCCGTCGCGCTCGGCACCGACGCGGGTGTGCACCCGCACGGTCGGAACCTCGCCGAGCTCGCCCGCCTCGTGCAGGTCGGGCTCTCGCCGCTCGACGCGATCACGGCCGGCACGCTGCAGGGTGCCCGGCTGCTCGGTCTGGAGGCCCGGCTCGGCTCCGTCGAGCCCGGCAAGGCCGGTGACCTGGTCGTCTCGGGCGTCGACCCGCTCGCCGACGTCGGCGCGCTGGCCGACGCTGCCAGCGTGCGCGCGGTCCTGCAGGCGGGTCGTGTGGTCAAGGACCTGGACGGACTGGTGACCACGGCCTCCTGACCGTGGCACCACCCGCGCAGCCGACGGTGGTCAGCGCAGCGCGGCCACCGCGCGCTCGATGACGGCGACGACCCGGTCCGGAGCGGCGTGCGCGACCGCGTGGCTCGTGTCGACCTCGTGGACCACTGCACCCATCCGGGCGACGAAGTCGCGCTGGATCGCGGGCAGCAGGTGCCGGTCGCTCGTGGCGACCAGGTACCAGCTCGGGCGGGTCCGCCACGCGGGCTCACCGGTGGGCTGCTGGAACGCGGCGTCGGCGGTGACCCGCCCCTCGGCACGTGCGGCGAGCAGCACGTCCTCCGGGACGTCCCAGGCGAGCGCCAGCCGCGACTCCTCGTCGTCCTGTGCGATCCACTCGCCGGCCGGGCCGCGGTGCATGTACTGCGAGACGAGAGCGGGTTCCCGGGTCTCGACGATCCCGGAGACCGACTCGCCCGCGTCCGGAGCGAAGGCCGCGACGTAGACCAGTCCGACGACGCGGTCGTGTGTGCCCGCGTTCGTGATGACGGCGCCGCCGTAGGAGTGGCCGACGAGCAGGACCGGGCCGTCGATGCCGTCGACCAGGGCGCGGACCGAGGCCTCGTCGTCGCGGAGCGAGGTCATCGCGTTGTCGGCGAGCGTGTACGGGATGCGCCGGTTCCGCAGGAGCGGTGCGACGGACGACCAGCTGGACGGCGAACCGCCGGCGCCGTGGACCAGGACCACGTGGACGCTCATGCGTGGGTCGCCACGGCGAGGGGGAGCAGGACAGTCGGAGCGGGAGCGGCCTCGCGCCCCGCGAACGGCACCGGCTGGCAGACCATCAGGTAGTCGCCGGGCTCGACCTCGGACAGGTCCGCGTTCTCGAGGATCACGACGCCGGCGCCGCACAGGGCGACGTGTGTCGGCCACGACTCGGTGTGCGCCGGGGCCTCCATCGTCATGTAGTCGATGCCGGCGAAGCGCACCCCGCGGTCGACGAGCCACTGCGCGCCGCTCGGCCCGAGCCCGACCCACGTCTCCGACCGCTCGTTCCGGGTCAGCGCGTCGGTCGAGTTGCGCGTGCGGAACAGCACGCGTTCGGCGCCGGCCGCACCCGCCTCCTCGAGGTCGTCGGCGGTGATCTCCTCGACGACGTGTCGCAGGTCGAGGACTCGGACCGGGCCGACCACGCTCTCGAGCGCGATCTCGTCGACGGTCGTCGCACCGGGCACGAAGTGCGACGGGGCGTCGACGTGCGTGCCCGTGTGCGCACCGATCAGCCAGCGGGAGACGTCCGACGGGTACCCGTCCGCGATCTCCTCGACCATCTCGAAAGTGGGGCGCCGGCCCCAGTGCAGCATCTCGGTGTGGATCGGGATGTTGATGTCGATCACGTCGGTCATGGCGTCCTCCCGGAACTCCGGCACAATGGATTCGGATTGTTGCAAATTGTATCCAATCATCACGGAGGTGCAAGGCATGGCGAACGCGTTCGACGACACGACGCGCGCTGGACTCGTGGTCGGCGGTCGGCCAGAGCGGGTCGTGCCGCTCGTGCTCGGGTGGGAACCGATCCCCGAGTCGATCTCCCTGCGGGGCGGCGATCCCGCACGCTTCCTGCTCGAACCCGTCACCGCCGCGGCCGTCGTCTTCGACCACGGCTGGGTGCTCCTCGACGGTGGGTTCAACGTCGACCGCGTGCGCGACCCCGAGGAGCGGGCCGCGCACTACGAGTACGAGAGCTACACGGCGGTCGTGCCGCCGGGCGACGCGCTCGCCGAGGGGGTCGCGGCTGCGGGACTGGCCTGGGACGACCTGGCGCTCTGCGCTATCTCGCACGTGCACCTCGACCACACGGGCGGCCTGCGGCTCGTCCCACCGGGCACCCCGGTCGCGCTGCAGCGACGGGAGTGGGACTGGTTGCGGAGCGGCATCGGCCGGCGGGAGACGGTCGTCGTCGACGACGTGCTCGACGCCGACGTCCGGGTGTTCCTGCTCGACGGGGACACGGAACTGGCACCCGGCCTGACTGCACTCGACACCCGCGGACACACGCCGGGGCACCAGTCGTTCCGCGTCGACCTGCCGGATCGGACCGTGGTGCTCGCGTGCGACGCCGCCGACCTCGAGCGGAACCTCACCGAGCGGACTCCGTGTGGGTGGGTGGGGAGGGCCGGGGACGAGCTCGAGGCGCAGCGTTCGATCGACCGGCTGGCGGACCTGGCCGCCGAGCCCGGCGTCGAGGTCTGGCCCGGGCACGACCCCGAGTGGGCGGCCTGGCGGCGCTGAGCCACCACCGTCACTCGATGTCGACGTCCCGCTTGCCGCGCCGCACGATGAGCGGGTCCGGCTTGCCGATCACGTCGACCGCCTTGTCCGGGTAGTCGAACTGCGTCAGGAAGTACCGCATCGCGTTGAGTCGGGCGCGCTTCTTGTCGTTCGACCGCACGATGGTCCACGGCGCGTACCGCTTGTCGGTGCGCGTGAACATCGCCATCTTCGCCTCGGTGTAGTCCTCCCAGCGGTCGAGGGACAGCAGGTCGATGTCGGACAGCTTCCACCGGCGAACCGGGTCGAGCTGACGCATCGCGAACCGGGTGCGCTGCTCGCGGCGGGTGACCGAGAACCAGAACTTCGTCAGGTGGATGCCGGAGTCGACGAGCATCCGCTCGAACTGCGGCACCTGGGTCATGAAGGACTCGTACTCGGCGTCGTCGCAGAACCCCATGACCCGCTCGACGCCGGCGCGGTTGTACCAGGAGCGGTCGAACAGGACCATCTCGCCGGCCGACGGCAGGTGCTGCACGTAGCGCTGGAAGTACCACTCACCGCGTTCCCGTTCGCTCGGCTTGCTGAGCGCCACCACGCGCGAGGTGCGGGGGTTCAGGTGCTCCGTGAACCGCTTGATGGTGCCGCCCTTCCCCGCGGCGTCACGCCCCTCGAACAGCACGACGACCTTCTGGCCGGTGTCCTCGAGCCAGTACTGGCACTTCAGGAGCTCGATCTGCAGCTGGTACTTCGCGTACTCGTACTCCTCGCGCGGCAGCCGCTCGTCGTACGGGTAGTCGTCGCGCCACGTCAGGACGGGGTTGCCGTGCGGGTCGATGAGGTCCGGGTCGGCGGTGTGCCCGTCGGCGACGCTGTAGCCCTCGGTCCGGAGCTGCTCGATGTACTCCCGGAGTGGTTGCGAGTACGGCGCTGTGTCCACGGTGTCTCCTCTGCCCGCCGATCGGTCGGCTGGTCCCATCCTGTCCTGTGTGACCCGACAACTGCCCAACCGGACGTGTCCCTCAGGTGACCAAGCGGCTGCGTGACCCGAAGCGGTAGCGTTCTCGATGGCCTGTCCCCGACCCCGGATCGAGCAACGATGCCTGACGTCCACCTGCCTGCCGCCGACCGCTACGAGCAGCTCCCGTACCAGCGCGTGGGAAGGAGTGGCCTCATGCTGCCGCGCATCTCCCTCGGCCTGTGGAACAACTTCGGCGCCGACCGTGCACTCGCCACGCAGCGCGACATCGTGCTGCACGCCTTCGACCGCGGGATCACCCACTTCGACCTGGCGAACAACTACGGTCCGCCTCCCGGGTCGGCCGAGGAGCAGTTCGGCCGCATCCTCGAGTCGGACCTGCGTCCGTACCGTGACGAGATCGTGGTGTCGACGAAGGCCGGCTACGACATGTGGCCAGGCCCGTACGGTGACCGGGGATCGCGCAAGTACATGCTCGCGTCGCTCGACCAGTCGCTCGGGCGCCTCGGGCTCGACTACGTCGACGTGTTCTACTCGCACCGTCCGGACCCCGAGACCCCGATCGAGGAGACGGTCAGCGCGCTCGTGACCGCGGTCCGTTCGGGCAAGGCGCTCTACGCGGGCATCTCGAACTACGACCCGGCGCAGACCGCTGCGGCAGCCGAGGCGCTCGCCGCCGAGAACATGCACCTGCTCATCCACCAGCCGCGCTACAACATGTTCGACCGGGTCCCCGAGGACGGGCTCTTCGACGAGCTCACGCGTCTCGGCACCGGTGCGATCGTGTTCTCGCCGCTGGCCGGTGGGCTGCTGACGGACCGGTACCTGGACGGATCGGTTCCGGTGGGGTCGCGTGCAGCCGAGGGCCGCTGGTTCGGCGCGGACCGCATCGACGACGAGTACCTGACCACGGCGCGAGCGCTCAACGACATCGCTGCGGCCCGCGGGCAGACGCTCGCGCAGCTCGCGATCACGTGGGTGCTCCGGCAGCCGGCAGTCACGTCGGCGCTGGTCGGGGCATCGAGCGTCCGTCAGCTGGACGGCACGCTCGACTCGCTCGCGGGTGCCCCGCTCACCGACGAGGAGCTCGCGGCGATCGACGCACTGGTGCCGCGCGGCTGACGCACGCCGGATGCAGTGGGCGTGACCCAAGAGCAGACGGGAGGCGCGGTGCCAGCTGGCACCGTCCCTCCCGTCTCATGGTCTGTCGCTGCTAGACCGCCGCGGTCGCCTCGTCGCGGTGCGGGAGCTTCCACCCCGGGCGCACGAAGTGGCACGTGTACCCGGCGGGGTACTTCTCGAGGTAGTCCTGGTGCTCCTCTTCGGCCTGCCAGAAGTCACCAGCGGGCTCGACCTCGGTGACGACCTTGCCGGGCCAGATGCCGGAGGCGTCCACGTCGGCGATGGTGTCGCGCGCGACCTGCTCCTGCTCCGGCGAGGTGAAGAAGATCGCCGAACGGTAGGCGCGTCCGACGTCGTTGCCCTGGCGGTCCCTCGTCGACGGGTCGTGGATCTGGAAGAAGAACTCGAGCAGGTCGCGGTACGAGATCACCGACGGGTCGAAGACGATCTCGACCGCCTCGGCGTGGTCACCGTGGTTGCGGTACGTCGCGTTCGGGGTGTCGCCACCCGAGTAGCCGACGCGGGTGCTGATGATGCCGGGTCGGCGGCGGAGGAGCTGCTGCGCTCCCCAGAAGCAGCCGCCGGCGAGGATGGCGGTTTCGGTGGTGGTCATGGTGGCCTCCTGAGGTCGTCGTGCCGCTGGCTGCGGCACCGTGTGGTGCAACCGGCAACGGGGCTGCGGTGTTCCCGTGTCGCCGGATGTCGGATCGCGTCAGTTCGTGGTGTCCTCGAGCGCGTCGAGCGCGGCCACGTCGTCGGCTGACAGCACGAAGTCGACGTCGGCGTTCGCGGCGATGCGCGACGGGGTGGTGGACTTCGGGAGCGGCAGGACGTCCTTCTCGAGCAGGTAGCGGATCGCGACCTGGGCGACGGACTTGTCGTACTTCGCCGCGATCTCGGCGATCTGCGTGTTCTCGAGCAGGCCGCCGGTGGCGAGCGGCGAGTAGCCCTCGGTGAGGATGTCGTGCTCGCGGTCGAACGCGGTGGTCTCGTCCTGGGTGTTGCCGATGAACCAGCGGATCTGGTTGGCGTGCGGGACGACGTCGGTGCGGCCGAGCAGGTCCTCGAGGTCGGCGACGGCGAAGTTCGAGACACCGATCGAGCGGGTTCGGCCGGCGTCGTAGACCTCTTCCAGGACCTTCCACACCTCGACGTTGCCGTCGCGGTGGTCGGAGCCGATGGCGTCCCAGGGCCACGGTGCGTGCACGAGGTACAGGTCGATGACGCCGACGTCGAGGTTGCGGCTCGAGGTCTCGAAGGCCTCGCGGGCGCCGTCGGCGGTCTTGATCTCGGCGGGCAGCTTCGTGGTGACGAAGACCTCGTCGCGGGGGACGCCGCTGTCGCGGATGGCTTGGCCGACGCTGGCCTCGTTGCCGTAGGCCAGGGCGGTGTCGATGTGACGGTAGCCGGCGTCCAGGGCGGTGGTCGTGGCGGCGTAGGCGTCGTCGCCGGACGGGATCTGCCAGGTGCCGAAGCCGATCTTCGGGATGTGCAGGCCGTTGGACAGGGTGAACGTGTCGGTGAGAGCGGACATGCGACGGACAGTACGCCGCGGGTTGGTGGGCGTGTGGAGCGCCGCCGCCGCGCACCGCGCCCCTGTACGGCCATCGCGCCCCGACTCACGTGGGCGCGATGCCCGCCTGGGGGCGCGAACGCGTCAGGCGACGGTCGACTGTCAGCGCGTGCGCGCGCCGATGCGCGGCAGCACGAAGCCGAGGACGATCATCGCCACGGCGAGGAACGCGTGCAGGACGTTGTCCGCGCTGTTCAGGGGGACGAAGTTCGCGGGGTCCGCCATGCCGGCCGTGAACAGGCCGTAGACGAACAGGACCGCGTAGACGATGCCGCCGACGATCAGGTACAGGCGAGCGCCCGACGCCGAACGGGCTGCGATGAGTCCGACGATGCCGAAGAGCAGGTGCACGATGTTGTGCAGGACCGACACCTGGAACAGGCCCAGGAGCAGGGCCATGGAGCCGTGACCGGCCATCGACATCGAGCCCATGTCCATCGTGAGCCCGGGGATGAAGCCGGCGATGCCGACGATCAGGAAGACGACACCGAAGAGGAGCGCACCCTTCTGGGTCCACGTCGAGCCGGTGCGGTTGCGAGCGGTTGCTGCGTTGCTGGTCATGGTGAGACCTCTCTTGTCGAGCGCGCCACGGATGTTGCGCACAGGGTATTCGGGGCCGATGCGCAGTCGGATTGCAGGGGGCATCCGATTTCCGAACGTGCGGGTGTCCGCTGAACCGGCCCGCATGCCCCGCTGCCTACGCTCCGCCGTACGGCAACACCGACGGAAGGCAGCACCATGGCAAGCGGAGTCGCAGCGGTATGGGTCCCGGTCACCGACATGCAGCGGGCGGTCGCGTTCTACCGCGACACCCTCGGACTGACGGTCACGGACGAGTCCGACGACTGGAGCGAGATCGACGCGAACGGTCTGATGATCGGGCTGAACGGCCGTGAGTCGGCGAGCCCGTCGGGCGGAGGGGGAGCGGTCATCACGTTCCAGCCGGACGGGTCGATCGAGGACGAGTTGGCCAGCATCCGCGAGCGTGGTGCGGACGTGCAGGGCGAGATCAGCGAGCACCCGTGGGGCAAGATCGTCCCGTTCAAGGACAGCGAGGGCAACGACCTGCAGTTCTACGCGCCGCCGCAAGGCTGACGCGGTCCCAGGACGGACGGGAGGCCCGTGGCGGTGTCGCCACGGGCCTCCCGTCCGTCATACGGTCCCGTCGAGAGCGCTACGCGACCGCGATCTCGTTGGGCACGCCCGGCAGTGCGTCGCTGGAGGCGACGACCTTCCCGGTGGTCAGGTCCACGGCGTGGACCTTCCGCTCGGCGGGGTCGGTGACGTAGGCGATGTCGCCGGCGACCTTCACGGCGGGGTGGGCGTCCTGCCACTCGGCCGGACCCTCCCACGCGTCGATCACGGGGAACGAGTCGAGCTGCTCCCCGTTGGTCTCGTCGAAGGTGTGCAGGGCGCCGTCGTCACCGAGGACGACGGCCTCGTCACCGGGTCCGCGCGCGAGGTCGCGGAACGTGAAGCCGACCCCGTCGGGCATGTCCGCGACGGTGTACTTCCCCGAGGCCGCGTCGATCAGGGCGATCTGGTCGAGCAGGTAGCCCTCGCTGTCCGGGTCGTCGTTGTAGTCACCGACCGCGACCGACGACGTGTCCGTGGTGAACAGGTTGCCGGTGCGGCCGTACTCGGTCGGGGCGTCGAGCTTCTCGAACGCGCCGTCGGCGTAGACGAGCGCGCCGTCGGTGCAGCCGAAGACCGCGACCTCGTCCTGGACCGCACCTTCGCCGTGCACGTCCGGGCACGATTCGGAGCGGGTGAGTTCCTCGCCGTCGGCGTCCAGGGCTCGGACGCCACTCCGGCTCTCCTCGGTGCCGATGGTGGTCAGGAGCGTGCCGTCCTCGAGCTCGATCGCGACGCCGTGGTGCGCCGCCTCGGACTCGGTGGTCCGGGCGTCGGGCGGGGCGTCGCCGTCGAGGTCGGTGTTGTCGAAGGTCGTCACGTCGCCGGTTCCGTCGGCGAACAGGGCGGTGCGGTCGCCGTGCACGACGGCGTGCCCACCGGTGTCGGCCGGGAAGACCTCGTCGGTGAGGGCCGGGTCCGCTGCGGTGTCGAGCACCCGGAAGCCCTCGGGCACCGTGACGAGCACGTGGCGGCCGTCGCCGGCGGGGTTCACGCGGGTGAAGCCGTCGACGGCGTCGTCGGCCACGACCTGCAGGTCCTGGTCGAGCACGAGCAGGCCGCCGTCGTAGGTCAGCGTGATGCGGGTGCTGTCCGCCTTCGGGGTCGAGGTGCTCTCGGCGTCGGCGGCGTTCGTGGCGCACCCGGTCAGGGCCAGGGCAACGGTGCCGAGCAGCGCGGCCGGCAGTGCTGCGGCGCGGAGGGTCTTGGTTCTGGTTATGGGCATCACTGTACTGATTCTCATTCTCATCTAGAAATCGGAGCCGTCAGGCCGTCGACGATCGAGTCGGTGTTCGAGCGCATCATCCCGAGGTAGGTCGACGCAGCGCCGTCCTCGGTCAGGGACTCGGTCGCCAGCGAGCGGATCGACACCTGCACGTCGACCTCGTCCGCCAGGACCTCGGCCAGGCGTGCGGGTTGGGAGGCGTCGGCGAAGATCGTCGGGACGCCCGCGTGCTCGATCGCGTCCGCCAGGTCACGCAGGTCGGCGGCGCTCGGGGACGCCAGGGTCGTGCCGCTCGGGATCACGGCACCCACCACCCGGAACCCGTAGCGGTCGGCGAGGTAGCCGAACACGTGGTGGTTCGTCACCAGGGCCCTGCGATCGGCGGGGATGGTGTCGAACGCGGCGGTCATGTCGTCGTCGAGGGCATCGAGCCGGTCGGTGTAGGCCTCGGTGCCGGGAGCGTCGATGCCGACGGCGTCCAGCTCGTCGTCGAGGGCCTCGACCACGTCGACCATGCGCGCGGGGTCCGTCCAGAAGTGCGGGTCCGGGCCGCTGTCGTCGTCGGTGGTCCACTCCAGGGCGCCGATCGCGTCTCCGGCGGTGAAGACGGGTACGCCGTCGTCGCCCGCGGCGCGGACGTGGTGGGCCACCCCTTCCTCGAGCCCGAGGCCGTTCTCGACCACCAGGTCGGCGCTCCGGAGTCGCGCCGCCTGCTGCGCGGACACCTCGAACGAGTGCGGGTCGCCGCCAGGGGGCATGAGCACCATGACGTCCACGCCGTCGCCGACGACCTCGGTCACGACGTCGCCCAGGATGTTCGTCGTCACGGCGACGAGTGGACGGTCCGACCCGGCGGCGGTGCAGCCGGCTGTCGTGACGGCAACGGCTGTGACGACGAGGGCCACTGCCACCGCCCGCGCGGTGCGCCCGACCGGCGTGGTTCCGCTCACAGTCCCACCTCGGCGAACGCGACGGGCGCGAACGGGAGCTCGATGGTCCGGGCCACGCGGGCGCCGTCCGCGAAGTCGATCTCGTGCACGACGGCGGCCGTGGGGTCGGCCACGTAGGCGCGCTGCGCGTCGAGCTGCAGCAGCGGCGCGGTGTCGGTGTCGCTGGCGACCAAGGGGTCGGTCGTCGCGACCTTCCCGGTCGAGGCGGTCACCACGACCACCCGACCGGCGTCGTCGACCCCGACCACGTGCTCGTCCTGGTCGTCGACGGCGACCACCGCACGCAGCGGCCGTTCGGTCGGCACGTGCTGCCAGGAGCCCTGTCGGACGTCGAGCAACCAGAAGCCGGTGTCGCCCGCGAGTCCGGCGACCGTGGGGCGGCCGGCCCGTGCGGCGAAGGCGGTCGGACGCTCGGCGTCGTCCGGCAGTGCGACGAACGAGGTCGCACCGGCATCGTCGACGACGACCGCTCCGTCGGCGCAGCCCACCACGGCGCCGGCGCGGGTGACGATCCCACCAGCGGGGTCGGTGCAGGCCTGTCCGGCGCTGGTCGACCCGGTCGACCCGGTCTGCTCTCCGTCGGCATCGAGGACGCGGACGGTGTCGCCCTCGGCAGCCACCAGGTGCTCGCCGAGCGGCAGCAGCACGGTCGCGTCGAGTCGTGCGGTCTCGTCGAGCTCGCCCTGCCCGAGTGCTGCGCGGTCGAGCACCACCGCCTCGCCGCGCTCCGGCCAGGCGATCGTGGTCATCGTCTCCGACGAGTGCACCTGGACCGGACCGCCGCCCTCGAGCGTCCCGACGACGCGCGGCTCGGCGGCGTAGTAGTGCGTGTGGTCGCCGTGGTCGACGGTCCAGGAGCCCCCGTCGACGACCGTGGTGCGGTCGCCGTCGCTCGTCACCAGGAACCGACCGTCGGTCGCGGAGTGCTCGGCTGCGCCGACGCGGTCCAGGTCGGTGGTCTCGCCGGTGAGCAGGTCGTGCAACGCTGTCTCGCCGGTCGCGGAGACGGCCAGGAGGCCCAGCTGGGGTTCCTGGGACTCGGTCGCGCCCGCCACCCAGCCGTGCGGGGCCGTGGTCGCGCTGGCGTCGTCGGCCGGCGGTGTCGACGCGGTGGAGCACGCAGTGGCCGTCAGCGCGAGGCCGGTCGTCAGGCCCAGGGCTCCCAGGAGTCGCGGGAGTCGTGTGCGTGGGCGGTCGGTGGTCGGGTCGTGGTTCATGGTGCCTCTCGTGCTGGTGCTCGGACGGGGTGTTCGACGGGGTGGTCGACGGGGTGTGCGTCGCTCCGTGCGGTGGTGCGCGCGACCCCGCGGACGACGGCGGCGGTGGCGCGGGACAGGGCGACCCCGGCGACGGCGACGGCCGCGATGCTCGCGCCGGCCGCGGTGCCGGCGTGCCACGAGACGAGCAGGCCGACCAGGACGGCGACGACACCGAGCACCGCGCCGAGGAGCATCGTCGAGGCGACGTGCTTCGTCCAGGCGCGGGCCGCGGCGGCCGGTGCGAGCAGGAGCCCGACGACCAGCAGGGTGCCGACCGCGCGGTACGAGGCGACGACGGCGAGCGTGACCAGGCCGATGAGGACCACCTCGGCGAGGCGGGGGTGCAGGCCGAGCGTCGCGGCCTTGCGGACGTCGAAGGCCAGCGCCGTGAACGGTCGGTGGAACACGGCCGCAACGAGCAGGGCGACGGCGACCGCGATCGCCAGGCCGCCGAGGTCGGCGCGGGTGACGGCCAGCACGTCGCCGAACAGGATCGCGGTGACGTCGGTGGCGAAGGACCGTGACGCCGAGACGATGATGACCCCGAGCGCGAGCATCCCGACGAAGAGCAGCCCGATCGAGGTGTCGTAGGACAGGCCACCGCGCCGTCGCAGCGCCCCGACGCCGAACACCATCACCCCGGCACTCACGGCGGCGCCGAGCACTGCGGGGACTCCGGTGAGCGCTGCGATCGCGACGCCGGGCAGCATGCCGTGCGACAGGGCCTCGCCCAGGAACGCCATCCCGCGCACGAGCACCCACGTCCCGACGACGGCGCACAGGACCGCGGCCAGGGCGCCGCCGGTCAGGGCGCGCACCATGAAGTCGACGGTGAAGGGGTCGGTCAGCCAGGTCACGATCCGAGACGCTACATGAAAACGACTATCGATACTGATAGCGTGTTCAGGTGCCAGCAGTCGACACGCGACCAGCCGTCCGCCTCGAGCGGGTGACCGCCCTGCGCGGGGAGCGGACCGTCCTCGACGGCCTCGACGCGGCCTTCCCGGCCGGCCGGGTCACCGCGCTGACCGGACCCAACGGATCCGGCAAGTCGACGCTGCTCGACGTGGTGGCTGGCGTGCTGCGGCCGACCGCCGGGCGCATCACGGGCCTCCCGTCCGACGGCGTCGCCCACGTGAGCCAGTCCGTCCCGCCGACCACGCTCCCGCTCACGGTCCGCGCGACCGTCGCGATGGGGCGGTGGCGTCACCGGGCCTGGTGGCGTCCGCTCGGACGCGACGACCGCGTCGTCGTCGACGCGCAGCTCGAGCGGATGGCGATCGCGGACCTGGCCGACCGCCCGCTCGACGCGTTGTCCGGCGGCCAGCGGCAGCGCACGCTCGTGGCACTCGGGCTGGCGCAGCGGGCGCGGGTGCTGCTCGTCGACGAACCGACGGCCGGCGTCGACGCGGCGTCCGCGGCGCTCGTGGTGGCGGCGCTCGCCGCCGAGGCTGCCGACGGCGTGGTGGTCGTGCACGCCGCACACGATCCGGTGGCGATCGCCGCAGCCGACGCCGTGGTCACCCTCCCCGCGCCCTGACGGCGCGGATGGCGGTCAGGGGCAGGCGACGGCGACGGAACCCGTCGAGGTCGTCACCGGCACGGGTGCCGGAGCCTCGTCGGCGACCGGCGCCGCGCTCGAGCGGCGCAGCCCGAGGGAGACGAGCACGATCGCGCCCACGACGGCGACCCCTCCGGACAACCAGAAGTCCGCGGCGAGGCCGAACGACGACACCGCTGCGCCGCCGAGCACCGATCCCGCGGCGATCGCGAGCTGGATGGTCGTGACGAACAGCGCGAGCCCGGTCTCGGACCCGGCGGGCGAGGCGGTGGACATCCACGTCTGCATGCCGAGCGGCAACGCGCCCCAGACCAGCCCCCACACCACGAGCAGCACGAACACCCCGACGACGGAGTGCGCGAGCAGGGGGAGCAGGACCACGGCGACCGCGAGGGCGATCTTGGACACGCTGATCGTCCCGAGCACGCTCCGCCCCAGGGTGAAGCCGGCGGCGAAGTTCCCGACGATCCCCGCGACGCCGAACACCAGCAGCGCGAGCGTGACGGTGTCCGGGCCGACCCCGACCAGGTCCTGCAGGTACGGCGCGATGTACGTGTACGCGGCGAACTGTGCGGCGAACAGGAACGCGGCGGCGATCAGACCGACACGGGCACGGGGGACGCGGAGCAGCGAGCCGAGCGTCGCGAACCGGACCTGCTGCTGCGCGGGGATGCGCGGCAGCATCGCGAGCTGCAGGACGAGCGCGACCAGACCGAGCACGCCGCCGATGACGAACGCGAGCCGCCAGGTGGCGAGCGACGAGACGAGGGCGCCGAGCGGCAGGCTCACGACCGTCGCGACCGAGACGCCGGCGGTGATGAGCGAGGTCGCCCGGATCGTGGCGGCCGGCCGCACCAGTCGACCGGCGATGCCGGCGCCGATCGCCCAGAACCCGCCGATGCCGACGCCCAGGAGCATCCGGGCCACGAGCAGGACACCGAACGAGGGCGCGATCGCCGCGAGCCCGTCCGCCACCACGAGCAGCACGGTCAACGAGACGAGCACGACACGGCGGTCCACGCGCGAGGTCAGGACCGTGACGACCGGCGCCGCGACGGCACCGACCAGCCCGGTGGCGACGACCATGAGCCCGGCCGTGCCGATCCCGACGTCGAGGTCGGCGGCGATGGCGGGCAGGAGTCCGATCGGCAGGAACTCGGAGAGCACGAGGACGAAGGATCCGAGTGCGACGGACGTGACACCGAGCCACCCGCGGCGCTCTGCTGACGAGGTCATGGGTTCGTCAAGCAGTGCCGGTCGCGGGCCATTCCCGCGTGTCGTGTCGCTACTCGGCGGGTACCGGCACGGTGCGGCCCGACACCACCGACTCCTGCGCCGCGAGCACGATCGACAGGGTCCGCAGCCCGACGTGCACGTCCGGCTGCGGCTGCACGCCCGCCCGGACGGCGTCGACGAACGTCCGGAGCATCGCGGCATCGGGGTCGGCGCCGTAACGGGACTCGATCGGCAGCCCGGTCTCCGCGACGATCCCGCGAGCAGCCGCCCCGAAGAAGTCGAGCGACACCGTGCCGCCCGTCCCGGCGACGTCGAGCGTCAGTCCACCCCACACCGCCGAGGTGTCCGGCTTGCTCCACGAGCAGTCGATCGCGGCGACGACGCCGTTCGCGTACGTGATCGTGACGAGTCCGGCGGTCTCCGCCTGCGCCCGGGCCGCGTGCAGTGTGCGGTTCGCCACCGCGGTCACGGTGACGGGTGCCGACCCCATCAGGCCCTCGAGCAGGTCCGCGATGTGCACGACGTGGTCGACGATCGCGCCGCCGCCGGACAGTTCCGGCTCGGTGAAGCACGACCGGGTCAGGGGGAGCATGCCGTTGTTCGCGCCGCGGACCGAGAACAGCTGCCCGAGTGCTCCGGAGTCGTGCGCCGCGCGGAGCTTGTCGAACGCCGAGGTGAACCGCACCGGGAACGCCACCATGAGCATGACGCCCGCCGCCTCAACGGCGTCGCGGATCGCGAGGCCGTCCTCCCACGTGGTCGCGAGCGGCTTCTCGCACAGGACGTGCGCACCGGCGGCGGCCGCTGCCTCGACGAGTTCGCGGTGCCGGGCGTTCTCGCTCGTGACGACGACGGCGTCCGGGCCCCAGGCGAGCAGCTCGTCGTACGTCTCCGCGTAGTCGACCCCGAGCTCGTCGGCCAGGTCGCGGCCGCGGAGCTCGATGACCGTCTCGCCCGTGCTGACGCCGCCCGGATCGGCACCGCGGACCTCGACCCCGGGCATCGCGGTGAGGGCGGTGAGGTAGCCGATCGCGTGGGTGTGGGCGAACGACATCACGGCGATCTTCAGAGCGGTCACGCGCGAGCTCCCGTCGTCAGGGACACCGGCTGCCCGGTGTCCATCGACTCGAGTGCCGCGTTCGCGATCCGGACCGCCTCGGCGCCGTCCGCCGCCGTCACCCGCGGAGCGGCACCGCCGGCGAACGCCCCGAGGAACTCGGCCAGCTCGAGCCCGTACGGGTCGTCGGCGGGGTCGACCTCGGGCAGGAAGCCGTCCGCGGCGTCGGGCACCGCGAGGTCGGCGACGTAGTCCTGTTCGTCGAGCGACCGGTGCGCCAGGCTACCGCGCGTGCCCGTCACCGAGTACTCGGTCGAGAACGCGAGGTGCTGCGGTCCCCAGATCCCGGCGACGTGGCTGATCGCCCCGGACTCGTGCGTGAGCAGGACGTGTGCTGCCTCCACCGGCTCGGCCTCGGTGCCGGCACGGACGCCGACCGCCGACACCGTGGTGACGGGTCCGGCGACCGACCGCGCGATGTCGAGGTCGTGGATCATCTGGTCCATCACGATGCCGCCGGACAGTGCCCGGTCGGCGAACCACGCGGTGCGGGTCGGGAAGGCCCCGGAGCGCACGAACCGCAGGACCGCCAGGTCGCCCAGGAGGCCCGTGGTGACGGCGTCGTGCAGGCGCACGTACGCGGGGAAGAAGCGCACCACGTGGGCCGGGAAGAGCTGTCGGCCGGCGTCCCGCGCACGGGCCACCAGGTCCGCAGCGTCGGCGTCGGTCCGAGCGAGGGGCTTCTCCGACACGACGTCCTTGCCGGCGGCGAGTGCGGCCCGCACGACCTCGGCGTGGGCGAAGGTCGGCGTCACCACGTCCACGACGTCGACGGCCGCGAACAGGTCGTCGAGCGAGTCGACGACGGTGATCGACGACCCCACGGCGGCTGCAGCAGGGGCGAACGCCGCCGCGAGCTCCGGTGCACCGTCCTGCGCGTACACGACGACCGGGCCGAGGCGGAGCAGGCCGGGCATGTGCGCGTGGGCGATGCCGCCGGCGCCGACGAGGCCGATCCGGGGAGGGGTCGGGGGCATCGGGGCTCCTTCGCGGGGTGGACCGGTCGACGGTGACGGGGACCGGGCCATGCTACCGAGCCGCCGGTCGGAGGGTGGTGCTCAGGCGGACCCGCGCCAGACCACCTCGGTCGGCAGGATGAGTCCGTGCGGGCCCTCGTCGGCACCGGCGATCTGCGCGAGCACCTGCTGCGCCGCGCTCTCGCCGAGGGTGTGCGCGGGTTGTCGGACCGTCGACAGCGGCGGGTCGCAACGCAGTGCCCAGGCGCTGTCGTCGAAGCCGACGACGCCGACGTCACCGGGGACCGACCGGCCGCTGCGCTGCAGGACGTCCATCGCGCCGGCGGCCACGGCGTCCGAGGCGGCGAACACCCCGTCGAGGTCGGGGGCCCGGTCGAGGAGCTCACGCATGCCCTCGGTGCCGGCGGTGTAGCTGAACAGCGGGTTGCGGGCCACCAGCTCGGGGTCGAAGCGGTCGCCGAGCGCCGCGGTGAAGCCGGCCAGTCGGTCCTGCCCCGAGTCGCGGTCGAGCCCGGACGCGAGCATGCCGATCCGCTTTCGGCCGGTGGCGACCAGGCGCCGGGTGATCTGCTCGGCGGCCGCGCGGTTGTCGATGCCGATGTACGAGATGTTCGCGGCGTCGGACGGGTGGCCGACGAAGCACGCCGGCATGCCGATCTCCTCGATCGCCCGGGTGATCGGGTCGCCGTCGCGGGCGGACAGCACGATGGCACCGTCGACGAACCCGCCGCGCAGGTACTCGACGACGCGCTCGTTGTCGCGGGCCGAGTCGACCATGATCGTGACGAGCTGCTGGTCGGCCTGCGACAACACCGTGTTGGTGCCGATCAGGATGTTGCCGATGTTCGGGTCGTCGAGCACCTGGACCGACGGCTCGTGCACGATCAGGGCGATCGCTCCGGAGCGTCGGGTGACCAGGCTCCGGGCCGCCGCGCTGCGCACGTAGCCGACGCGCCGGACGGCTGCCCGCACGGCTTCGCGGGCTTCGGGCGACACGTACGGTTCGTCGTTCAGGACCCGTGAAACGGTGCCCCGGGAGAGTCCTGATTCGTCGGCGACGTCCTGGATCGTGGCGCGCTGGCGTGCGGTTCGGACCTCGGACATGCGGCAACCATATCCGTCCCACGACGGGCTCCAGCACGCGTCTTGTTGACAGCGGTCCGCTTCTGGTGTTCACTCTGGGAGCGCTCCCAGAACGATCCGAACCCGTTCGGTCCGGCTGGACTGGGAGCGCTCCCAGAACCTGGGAGACCTTCGCCGTCGAAGGGGTCGTCAACGACCGGAGCGGCAGCGGTCGCCCCGATCAGCGAGGACCCTGACGTGACCACGACCACCCTGCCGACGCCCGCCACCGGGGCGCTCGGGCTCGGCTCGACCGGGCTCGCCTTCGGGTGCGACTACAACCCCGAGCAGTGGGACCCTGCGGTCTGGGTCGAGGACGTCCGGCTGATGCGCGAGGCCGGGGTGAACCTGGTCGCGATCAACGTCTTCGGCTGGTCGCACGTCGAGCCGCGTCAGGGCGAGTACGACTTCACCGCGCTCGACACCGTCATCGAGCTGCTGCACGGCGCGGGCATCGGCGTCGACCTCGGCACCGGCACCGCCTCGACCCCGCCGTGGCTCACCACGCTGCACCCCGAGGTCCTGCCCGTCGTGGCGGACGGCACCACGCGCTGGCCCGGCGGGCGGCAGGCGTTCTGCCCGAGCTCCCCGGTGTACCGCGAGCTCGCCCTCGCCCTGGTCCGCGCCACGGCGGAGCGCTACGGCGACCACCCCGCGGTGAAGCTCTGGCACGTGTCGAACGAGCTCGGCTGCCACAACGCGCACTGCTTCTGCGACGTCTCGGCCGAGGCGTTCCGTGGCTGGCTCCGTGCCCGCTACGGCACCGTCGACGAACTGAACGCCGCGTGGGGCACCTCGTTCTGGAGCCAGCGGTACTCGGCGTGGGAGCAGGTGCTGCCGCCCCGCGCGACGCTGTCGTCCACGAACCCCGCGCAGACCATCGACTTCGACCGGTTCTCGTCCGACGAACTCCTCGGCCACCACCGTGCCGAGGCCGCCGTGCTCCGTGAACTGAGCGACAAGCCCGTCACCACGAACTTCATGGTCGCCGCGCACATCACCGCGCTCGACTACTGGTCGTGGACGGCCGACATGGACGTCATCGCGAACGACCACTACCTCGACCACCGCCTGCCCCGCCCGCACGCCGAGCTCGCCTTCGCCGCGGACACCACCCGCGGACTCGCCGGCGGAGCCCCGTGGCTGCTGATGGAGCACTCGACCGGCGCCGTGAACTGGCAGCCGCACAACGTCGCGAAGGCACCGGGCCAGATGCTGCAGGACACCGTCGCGCACATCGCCCGGGGCGCGGACGGCGTCTGCTTCTTCCAGTGGCGCGCGTCGGTGCAGGGCTCCGAGAAGTTCCACTCCGCACTGCTGCCGCACGCCGGCACCGATTCGCGCACCTGGCGCGACGTCGTCGCCCTCGGGGCGCTCGTCGAGCGGCTCGGCGAACTGCGCGGATCCCGGGTCGTCGCCGAGGTCGCGCTCGTCTTCAGCTGGGAGAACCAGTGGGCCGCCGACCTGGAGGCCCACCCCACCACTGCGCTCCGGTACCTGCAGCAGGTGCACGCGTTCCACGCCGCGCTCCGAGACCTCGGGGTCACGGTCGACGTCGTCGCGCCGGGCGCCCCGCTCGACGGCTACGCCGCGGTCGTCGTCCCCGAGCTCTACCTGGTGCGCGACGAGCACGCCGCCGTGATCGCCGACCACGTCGCCGCCGGTGGCCACGCGGTCGTCACCTTCTTCAGCGGGATCGTCGACGAACGCGACCGGGTCCGCACCGGCGGCTACCCCGGCGCCTTCCGCGACCTGCTCGGCATCCGGGTCGACGAGTTCCTGCCGCTCGCCGCGGACCAGGCGATCGCGCTGTCCGACGGCACCACCGGCACCGTGTGGTCGGAGCCCGTCGCGCTGCGCGGCGCCACGAGCGTCGTCGAGTACGCCGAGGGCCCGCTCGCCGGCTCCGCCGCGGTCACCCGCAACGACCACGGCGCCGGATCCGCCTGGTACACGTCCACCGTGCTCGAGGCCGACGCGCTGCGCGACCTGCTCCGCCGCGTGCTCGCCGAGGCCGGCGTCTCCCCGGATCCCGCGACCGCACCGGGTGTCGAGGTCGTCCGGCGCCGCGACGACCAGCACGAGTGGGTGTTCCTGCTCAACCACTCCGACCAGCCTGCCTTGCACACCGTCACGGGCCACGAGCTCGTCACCGACCGACCCGTCGACGGCGTCACCGTCCTCGACGCCGGCAGCACCCAGATCATCCGCACCGACAGGAACCGATCATGACCACCACCACCCAGCGGCCCCGCGCCGTCCGTCGTCGGGGCGGGGGCTCCCGCTACCGCCTGGCGATCGCGATCTTCGTGGTCCCGTTCGCCCTGCTGTTCACCGCGTTCTACCTCGTCCCGATCCTGTACGCCGTGTGGCAGTCGCTGCAGAAGATCGAGCGCCAGGGCACGTTCGGCGCCCCGACACAGGTGTTCGGCGGGCTGAGCCAGTACGCGCTCGTGTTCCAGAACAGCGCGTTCGGGGACTCGGTGCTCCGCGTGCTGCTGTTCGGTGTCGTGCAGGTCCCCGTGATGCTCGGGCTCGCGCTCCTGTTCGCGCTGCTGCTCGACTCCCCGCTGCTGCGTGGCAAGCGGTTCTTCCGCCTGGCCTTCTTCGCGCCGTACGCGGTCCCCGGTGTCATCGCCGCGATCATGTGGGGCTACCTCTACGCCCCGGACCTGTCGCCGTTCTCCGCCGTGACCTCGAAGGTCGACTTCCTGGGGTCCGGCACCGTGCTCTGGGCCGTCGCGAACGTCGTGACCTGGGTCTTCGTCGGCTACAACATGCTCATCATCTACTCGTCGCTGTTGGCGATCCCGGCCGAGATCTACGAGGCCGCCAAGCTCGACGGGGCCTCGCAGCTCCGGATCGCGCTGTCGATCAAGATCCCCCTGGTCGTGCCGGCGATCGTGCTGACCGCGGTGTTCTCGGTGATCGGGACGCTGCAGCTGCTGACCGAGCCGACCGTCTTCCGGCAGTTCACCTCGACGATCTCGTCGACGTTCACGCCCAACATGCTCGTCTACTCGACCTCGTCGGTGCCGAACTTCAACCTGGCGGCTGCGTTCTCGGTCGTCCTCGCCCTCGCCACGTTCATCCTGTCGATCGGGTTCCTCCGACTGACCCAGCGGAAGGCCGCCCAGTGACCGTCCACGCACCCACCCCGGGCGACACCGTGCGCGACGCGGGCCGACCGCTCGAGCCGAACCGAGCCTCCCGTCCGCACCAGCACGGTGCACGCGGGCCGCGGGAGAGCGTCATCTCGCGCAGCGCCGCGATGATCGTGATGGGTGTCTTCACCCTGTACTTCCTGCTGCCGATCTTCTGGCTGCTGGTCTCGTCGACCAAGACGGCAGCGAACTTCAACACCACGTTCTCGCTGTGGTTCAGCGCGACCTCGGTGCAGGACTTCTTCGCGAACCTCGCTGAGCTGTTCACGCGGCAGGACGGCATCTACCTGCGCTGGCTGCTCAACAGCATCGCCTACGCCGGTGTCGCCGGGCTGCTCGGCACCGTGCTGTCGGCGATGTGTGGGTACGCCCTGGCCAAGTACCGGTTCCGCGGTCGTGAGGCACTGTTCAACACGTTCCTCGGCGGCGTCCTCGTGCCGGCCACGGCGCTCGCCCTGCCGCTGTTCCTCATCTTCAGCCAGGTCGACCTGACCGACACGTTCTGGTCGGTGTTCCTGCCGAGCATCGTCAGCCCGTTCGGCGTCTACCTGTCGCGGTTGTTCGCGGCGTCGAGCGTGCCCGACGAGATCATCGAGGCCGCGCGCATCGACGGCTCCGGCGAGGTCCGCACGTTCTTCACCGTCGCCGTCCGGCTCATGTCGCCGGCGCTCGTGACGATCTTCCTGTTCCAGTTCGTCGCCGTCTGGAACAACTTCTTCCTGCCGCTCGTGATGCTCCGCGACTCGTCGCTGTTCCCCGTCACGCTCGGCCTCTACACGTGGAACTCGAGCGTGAACCAGTACCCCGACCTGCGCACCCTCGTGCTCATCGGGTCCTTCGTCTCGATCATCCCGCTGCTCATCGCGTTCCTGAGCCTGCAGCGCTTCTGGCGCTCCGGCCTCGGGTCCGGCGGTCTGAAGTAGCCACCCGACCAGCACTCCCTCCGCACACCAGCCCTCCCCACACCACATCCCGAACGGAAACAGCATGAAGACAACGAAGTTCCTCAGCGTCGCCGCCCTGGCGGTCGCCGCGACCGTCGCCCTCGCCGGTTGCAGCGCCGGCGGCAGCGGCAGCGGCGGCGGTTCCTCCGACACTGCAGCCGCGAGCTGCAAGCCCTCGAGCGGCAAGGTCACGCTCGACTTCACGACCTGGGTGCCGAACATGGACAAGGTCGTCGCCATCTGGAACAAGGCGAACCCGGACATCCAGGTGAAGACCTCGATCGTCGCGAACGGCAACAGCGGGACGTACCAGAACTTCTTCAACCAGCTCAAGGCGAAGCAGGCGCCCGACATCGGCCAGGTCGAGTACGACACCCTGCCGGCCTTCCGGGTGCAGGGCGGCCTCGAGGACATCGGTGCGTGCTCCGGCATCTCGGCGGCGAAGAAGGACTTCTCCGACGGCCTCTGGAACCAGGTCACCTTCGGCGAGTCGAAGTCCGTCTACGCCGTGCCGCAGGACTCCGGTCCGATGGCGCTGTACTACCGCAAGGACCTGTTCGAGAAGGCCGGGCTCGACGCCCCGAAGACGTGGGAGGAGTACGCCGAGGACGCCGTCAAGATCAAGGCGCTCGGCGGCAACATCACGAACTTCGCCAAGGGTGACGTCAACCAGTTCGCCGGGCTCGTGTCACAGGCCGGCGGCCAGTGGTTCGCGAACTCGGGTGACTCGTGGAAGGTCGACCTGACCGACGCGAAGTCGAAGAAGGTCGCCGACTACTGGCAGGACCTGATCGACAAGAAGCTCGTCAACACCCTGCCGAGCTTCACCGACCAGTGGAACGCCGCGTACGACAGCGGCCAGGACTGGACCTGGGTCTCCGCCGTCTGGGGTGCGAACACCATCTCGAGCGGTGCGCCGTCGACCTCCGGCAAGTGGGCCGTCGCGCCGATGCCGCAGTGGAGCGAGGGCGAGTCGAAGTCGGCCGCCTGGGGCGGTTCGTCGAACGTCGTCTTCGCCGGCAGCGAGCACCCCGCCGAGGCGTCGAAGTTCCTGGTCTGGCTGAACACCTCGACCGAGGCGCTGTCCGCACTGAACAAGGAGGCCAACCTCTACCCGGCGTCCTCCACCGGCGCCGAGCTCCCCGCGCTGACCGAGGGACTCCCGTTCTACGGCAACCAGAAGATCTACGAGGAGTTCGCGACCGCAGCGAAGGACATCCAGCCCTTCACCTGGGGTCCGACGATGACGCAGACCTACTCGGACGTCTCCGACGGTTTCGGCTCGGCGGCGTCCGGTGACGGCACGCTGCTCGAGGCACTCGAGTCCGGGCAGTCCAAGACGGTGGCGGCGCTCAAGGCGCAGTCGATCCCGGTCAAGGGCTGACAGCGCTGACGCGCTGACGGCGGACGGGAGGCACGGTGCCAGCTGGCACCGTGCCTCCCGTCCGTTGCTCGGTCACGCTGGCAAGCGCGGCATGTGATGTGTTGCCGTTTGCGATAATCGCAAGTACGCTAGCGACATGGCCGGATCCCTGGAACAACGTGTCGAAGCCGTCATCACATCGGTCGACCTCGGGCGAGCGGACTTCGCAGCCTCCATCGGCATCGACGCGAGCAAACTCTCGAAGTCGCTCTCGGGTCGGCGACGGTTCTCCTCCCTTGAACTGGCCAGGATCGCCGACGTGGGCCGTCGCAGCGTCGATTGGCTGATCACTGGACGTGAGCCGTTCCGACCGGTGTTCGCCCAGCGCGCCCGGCTCGCTGGTGTCGATGACGAAGCGGGGGCGAGGACGGTCGAACTCCTCGCCACTGGCGTTCGTGGCCTCGCAGCGGTCGACCGCCCGTTGGTCCTGCCTGAGCTCCCGCAGCTCGCCCAACGGTCGAGCTGGTACACGGTCGAGGCGGCTGAGCTCGCGCGTCGCTTCGTCACGGAGATCGGTCGACCGCTCGGCGGCCTGTCGACGCACGATCTCATCTCGGCCATCGAACGCGTCTTCGGCGTGATGGTCGTCGTCACCGACCTGCCGGAGGGGATCGACGGTCTCTCGTACGAGGACGCGCACTGCCGGGTGATCCTCCCCGCGACCACCGACCGGCCCCTGCGTCAGCGGTTCACGCTCGCGCACGAACTCGCGCACATCGCCTTCGGTGATGCTCGTCAGGGCATGCTCCAGGAACGAATGGGGACGGCGCGCTCGAACGTCGAGCGGCGCGCGAACAGCTTCGCCGCGGCATTCCTCGCCCCCGCGGACGAACTCAGCGCGGCGATCGGCGGGCGCTCGACGGCAGCGGCGTTCCCGGAGCTGGTCGGGCACTTCCAGCTCTCGCCCGAGTCGATGGCATGGCGGCTCTTCAACGAGAAGCACATCGGCGAGACCGACCGAGCAGGTCTGATCGGCCTGCGCGCTCGCTCGATCTACATGCAGCTCGGGAAAGCGGCCGAGTACGTCGACCTGTCGCACGCTGCGGGGGAGCCACGTCCGAGTTGGCTGCTCGTCAACGCTGCCCTCGATGCCTACCGCGACGGTGACACGACGGTGAAGCCCGTCGCGACGCTCCTTGGGTGGGCACCGCAGGATGCCGAGGAGTTCTTCGCGCTGGACGACGGATCGACACCGGTCCCAGAAGCCGGCATGACCGAGAACTGATCGTGGCGCTCCACTGGTTTCCGGACAACTCGCTGATCTGCAACTTCGCTGCCGTCGACGAACTCGACCTCTTGCGTGCCAGCCTCCACGGTGCAGGGAGGGTTGTGGAAGCCGTTGCGTTCGAGATCGAGCGTTCCACAGCCCATGTTCCGAACCTCGCCCGGCTGGACCTCCACGACTGGTTCGGTCCGGCGATCGAGTTCCGCGATGTAGTCGATCAGCTGCAGATCGAAGCGGTGCGCACGGGCCGCTTCGGCGGTAGCGACGAGAAGCCCCTCGAACACCTCGGTGAGAGCCAGACGCTCCACCTGCTCCGGACCCGCGCGGAGTTCGCGGGAAGCGTCTGGATAAGTGAGGACGGCGGGTCGCTCAGAGTGGCCGGGCGCATGGGCATCGTCACTCGAGACACGCGTGCTGTCCTCGAGGAACTCGTCGCGTTCGGTGAGGTGACGGCGCAGCGGGCTTACACGATCGCCGTCGCGATCGAGCAGGCCGATCGGCCGATCCTCAGGATGCCGACGTCCTCCCGCGACCTGTCGTGATCGGACCGGAGGCGCGCTGCGAGCTGGCGCAGTTGTTCTGAGACCAGTGTCAGGCGTCGAGGGCGCGTCGCGCGGCCGCTACGACCTCGGCGTCGGTCACGAAGTGCGCGGAACCGTCGTCGGCGCCGCCCATCGGGACCCCGGCGTGGGCGCTGTCCGGCGCGGCACGCTTGGCCGACAGGTGCACGGCGGCGGCGCCCGTCGCGACCAACGCCCGGATGTCGGCCGGGGTGACACCGGCACCGGCCATGACCTGCACGGGCCCGGCGGCGTCGACCATCCGGGCGATCGTGGCAGCGCCGGCTCCCGCGGTGGGGGCGCCGCCGGAGGTCAGCACGCGGGTGAACCCGAGGGCGGCGAGCGTGGCTGCTGCGGCGACGGGGTCCACCGCGTGGTCGATCGCCCGGTGCAGGGTGATCTCGGCGGTCGTGCTGACCGAGCGGGCGGCGTCGACGAAGCGGCGCAGGGCGTCATCGTCGAGGGTCCCGTCCGGGCGCAGCGCACCGACGACGACACCGGCGGCACCGGAGCGCAGGACCGTCCGGACCTCGCGCACCATGAGCTCGACCTCGTCGGGGGTGTGCACGAACCCGCCGGGGCGGCACCGGACCAGCGCGTGCGCCGGGATCCCGGTCTCGTGGGTCGTCTCGACCAGGGCCTGCGACGGGGTCAGCCCGCCGAGCTCGAGCCCGACGCAGAGCTCGACCCGGTCGGCCCCGCCGTCCCGTGCGACGACCGCACCCTGCGGCGAGGTGACCGCGATCTCGAGTGCAACGGGCGAAGGGGTCATGCAGAGGCTCCGAGTGGCTGGTCCGAGGCCGGGATGATCCTGGCGGTCAGGTCCGGGGCCTCGGGGAACACTCGATCGTAGGGGAACATCGGCCGCTCGATCCTGTGGTGCCCGAGGCGGAGCAGGTCCTGGTCGACACCACCCGGGGTGAGCGCGAGCATCCAGTCGGCGGCCATGTCGAACAGCTCCGGCTCGAGGTACCCGATCTTCACCACGACGACGTCGGCCTGCCGTGGTGCGAGGTCGAGGTCGGTGAAGTCGTGCTCGTGGTGGTACGGCTTGCGCAGCTTCGTCAGGATCGCGAAGACGCTGCCGACCTGCAGCACGACCTCGGTCTCGGCGTCGCGGTCGCCGTGCTTGACCGCGTGGACCCGCCCGGTCATGGTGATCGGTCCGGCGTGCACGGCATCGACCGACGCACCGGCGGTCACCGTGACGGTCGCACCCACACCGGCCTCGACCGCGGTCGCCACGGCGGCGGCGCCGGGGACGCTCGCGTAGATCAGGGTGGGGCCGTCGGCGCTCGCGAAGGCCGGGTTCGCGAGCACCTGTGTCAGACCCCAGGTCATGTCGCCGGAGCCGCCCGCGGTGGGGTTGTCGCCGGAGTCGGACACGAAGTAGGGGTGTGCGGCGCCGGGCGCGAGCGCGGCGGCCAGGCACTCGTCGAACGTGCCGGTGGGTGCGACGAAGACGAAGTCCTCGCGGACGTCCCAGAAGGCACGGGCGAGGCGCTCGGCCCCGGCGGCGACGGCGGCCTCGTCCCACCCGGTGACGACGGTGACGGCCTGGTCGC
The DNA here is from genome assembly GCF_004365375.1 of Curtobacterium sp. PhB25. Lineage (NCBI taxonomy): Bacteria > Bacillati > Actinomycetota > Actinomycetes > Micrococcales > Microbacteriaceae > Curtobacterium > Curtobacterium sp. PhB25. Next base: position 162,441 of record NZ_SODR01000008.1, read on the forward strand.
GGGGCTGGTCCGCCCAGGCGTAGCCGACCCAGATCGCGGCGTCGAGCACGCCGTCGGTCTGCTCGACGAGCGGCACCTGGGCGTACAGCGAGGCGGCGGGTTCGAGGCGGGTCGAGGTCTGCTCGCCGGGCAGCAGGACGGGGATCGGGATCCAGGCCTTCACGGGGCGCTGCGCTCCGGCAGGACGCGCGGTGAGCACGTCGACCAGGTTCCGGACGGCACGTTCCTTGGTCTCCATGGCGTCCTCGTGCGGGGCCATCCGGTAGCAGGTGACGAGGTCGACCTGGTGGGCGAGCTCGCGCGTGACGTTGCCGTGCAGGTCCATCGACGCCGACACGATGACGTCCGGGCCGATCACCGCACGGATCCGGCCGAGCAGGTCCGCCTCGGCGTCGTCGAGGCCCTCGACGACCATCGCGCCGTGGATGTCGTACCAGAGGCCGTCCACGTGCTCGGCGTCGACGATCGCGCGCAGTCGCGTGACGATCTCGGCCGCGAGCTCCTCGTAGGACGCCCGGTCCACGATGCCGCCGGGCAGCGCGTGCCCGATGAGCGCCCCGCGGAAGTCCGCCGCGTCCGACATCGCGGACAGGAACGGGTACCGCGCCACGACCTCGTCGCCACGGTCTGGGTGGAACGCCGGTGCGTGGGTGCGGGTGGGGGTGAAGGTCGACGTCTCGATGGCCAGTCCGGCGATGGCGACGACCGGACGACGGGCACCGGCGGGGACGGCGGGGACGGCGGGGGTGGCGGGCACGGTCTCAGACACGGACGCTCCTGTTCCTGGTGGTGGACTGCGGGATGGGGGTGGACAGCTCCTCGAGCGACGCGGCGAGGCCCCGCTGCAGTGCGAACTGCCCGGCACCGACGAGCCCGGCATCGGCACCGAGCGACACCGGCTCGATGGCCAGGTGCTGCGTCATGAGCGGGTGGCAGCTCTCGTAGAGCTGACTGCGCACGGCCGCGATGAACGGGTCGAGGGTGGAGAGGATGCCGCCCAGGTAGACGGCGTCCGGGTTGAAGAAGTTCACGTTGGCCGCGAGCACCTCGCCGAGGTACCGACCGGCCAGGCGCACGGCACGGGTGGCCTCGGGGTGGGCGTCCGAGGCGAGTCGGACGACGTCGGCGGTCGAGGAGACGTCGACCCCGGCGCCCGACAGGATCCGCACCAGGGCAGCTCCGGACGCGACGGTCTCGAGGCACCCGGTGTTCCCGCACGAGCAGGGGGTGTCACCGGCGGCGTCGATCCGCACGTGGGTGATGTCCCCGGCCGAACCCGTGGACCCGCGGTACAGGCGGCCGTCGATGACGATGCCCGCGCCGATCGCCGATCCGGCCTTGATCGTGATGGTCTGCCGGCGTCCCGGAGGCTGCACGCTCTGCTCGCCGGCGGCCATGCAGTTCGCGTCGTTGTCGACGATCGCCGGCAGGCCGAAGCGGTCGGACAGCCAGGCGGCCACCGGGAACCCGTTCCAGCCCGGCATCCGGCTCGGCAGGTCGACGACACCGGCCTCGACGTCGACGGGACCGGGCAGGCTGAGCCCGACCCCGCGTAGACCGGCGCGGCCACGGTCGTCGGCGAGCCGCTCGAGCAGGCCGGCCAGTCGCTGCAGGCCGGCGGTCGGACCGTCGGAGAGTGCGAACGGGACGTTCGCGACCGACTCGAGCGCGCCTCCCGGCAGCACGATCCCGACCCGCGCGTGCCCGCCGCCGACGTCGGCGGCGACCGCGTACTCGTCGACGCCGCCGATGCGGAGGACCTTGCGGGGACGCCCGCCGGTCGAGACGTCGGTGCCCTCTTCTGCGAGCAGCCCGTGCGACAGCAGCTGGGTGACGACGTGCGACACCGTCGACGGAGCGGCGCCGAGCAGTGTGGCGATCTCGGTGCGACTCGCGGCCTGACCCGAGGCGACGAGTTCGAGGACGCGAGCAGAGAGGTCCGTCACGACTTTCTCCAATCCGGGGGAAACGACGGTCGAACCGACCGAACACCCGGAGCCTAACCGGCGGAACGGCCCGTTCACCCTTTCGTCCAAACGGCAGAAACGCAGTTTTTACACGAAGATGTTTGTTTTTCCAACGGCTTTGGCCATTGACTGTGTCCGTGCCGCTCGGCACGCGTGCTCCACCTCCCCAGAACTCCCACGCACCAGGAGACACACATGACCAAGCCCCGCCGCTGGGCGCTCCTCACCGGAGCAGCGATCGCCGTGAGCGCCCTGCTCGCCGGATGTTCCGGGGGCGGTTCCGCCACCTCGAACGCGAATCCGGACGAGATCAACTACGCCCTTCCTGCGAACTTCACGCCCAACTGGATCCTGCCGATCGGCACCGCCGCGCACCTCAACACGAACAACGGTTCCATCGCGCAGTCGCTGTACGAGCCGCTCGTCGCGTACGACGGCTCCACCGGCAAGATCGCGTGGAACAAGGACGGGTCCGTCGCCACGGACGCGGAGTTCGCCGACGACGGCAAGAGCGTCGAGATCACCCTCGGTGACCGGCACTGGTCCGACGGCGAGGCGATCACGAGCCGCGACGTCGAGTTCTGGTTCAACCTGATCAAGGCGAACAAGGACCAGTGGGGCTCGTACTCGAAGGGCAAGGCGCCGGACAACTGGACCTCGTTCAAGACCGTCGACGACACCCACTTCACGATCACGTTCGACAAGGCGTACAACTCGGACTGGATGCTCGCCAACCAGCTGAGCCACATCATCCCGCTGCCGCAGCACGCCTGGGACAAGACGAGCGCGAGCGCCAAGGTCACCGACGCCGACGAGACCACCGCCGGCGCGAAGCAGGTCTGGAAGTACCTGAACACCGCGGCCGGCAAGATCTCCGACTACGCCACCGACGACCTGTGGAAGACCATCTCCGGTCCCTACGGCGTGAAGGCGTTCACCACCGCCGGCAAGGTCACCCTCACCGCGAACACGAAGTACGACGGCGGCGAGAAGCCCTCGATCACGACCGTCAACCTGCTGCCGTTCACGACGGCCGACGCCGAGGTGAACGCGGTCCGCTCCGGCGAGGTCGACTACGGCTACATCAACGCCACGGACATGGACCAGGAGTCCTCGTTCACGGCGAAGGGCTACGAGGTCGAGCCGTGGACCGGCTGGGCCATCACCTACATGCCGTACAACTTCAACAACCCGGACATGGGCGCCGTCTTCAAGCAGCTGTACGCCCGCCAGGCCGTGCAGATGTCGATCGACCAGAAGTCCCTGTCGAAGGTCGTCTTCAACGGCACCGCCACCTCGACCTACGGCCCGATCCCGCAGGCGCAGGAGTCCGACTACGTCTCCGACGTGCAGAAGGACAACCCGTACCCGTTCAGCACGTCGAAGGCCAAGGACCTGCTGACCAGCCACGGCTGGGAGGAGCAGGGCGGCACGATGGTCTGCACCGACCCGGGCACGTCCGACAGCCAGTGCGGTGAGGGCGTGAAGAACGGCACGAAGTTCACCATGGGTGTGCTGTCGCAGTCCGGTTCGACCGTGACCGACAACATGATGAGCGCGATCCAGTCCTCGCTCGCGAAGACCGGCATCGGCTTCACCATCAAGACCGCGCCGGTGTCGAGCGTGCTCTCGCAGACCCCGACGTGCACGAGCGACGAGGCCAGCTGCGACTGGGACCTGTCGTTCTTCGGTACCGCGGGCAGCTGGTACTTCCCGGCCTACCCGACCGGTGAGTCGCTCTTCTCGACCGGTGGTTCGGCGAACTTCGGCAGCTACTCGAACAAGCAGGTCGACGACCTCATCGATGCGACCACCACCTCGACCGACGCCACCGCCGTGCAGGACTACAGCGCCGCGGTCGCGAAGGACCTGCCGGTGATCTGGCTGCCGAGCCCCGACTACCAGATCTCGGTCGTCAAGAAGGGCCTGTCCGGGTTCGACCAGGACTCGCTCGCCAACTTCCACCCGGCCCAGTGGAAGTGGAACAAGTAGGACCGTGACCACGGACGGAAGGCGCGGTGTGCGCCCGACGCGCACCGCGCCTCCCGTCCGCTCCGACGCAACAACCCAGACGACGGAAGCCGCATGACCACAGCTCTCTACCTCACCAGGCGCGTCCTGCAGGCGCTCGCGGTGATCCTCATCGTCACGATCGTGGTGTTCTGCCTGCTGCACGCGCTGCCCGGCGGACCCGCCCGCGGTGTCCTCGGCGTCTCCGCGACGCCCGCGCAGATCACCGCGTTCAACCAGGCGCAGGGACTCGACCAGGCGCTGCCGGTGCAGTACCTGCGGTTCCTCGGCCGTCTGCTCACCGGTGACCTCGGCACCTCGTACACGCTCAACGAACCGGTGTCGCAGCTCATCGCGGAACGCCTGCCGAAGACCCTCGTCCTCACCGGCATCTCCGCCGTCCTCGGCCTCGTCGTCGCGATCCCGGTCGGCATGCTCCAGGCCGCCCGCCGCAACGGCGCGGTCGACTACGCCGCCACCGCGCTGGCCTTCGTCTTCTACTCGACGCCGGCCTTCTTCCTCGGCCTCATCCTGATCATCGTGTTCAGCCAGCAGCTGCCGTGGCTGCCGTCGCAGGCGCCGAGCGGCACCACGCTCGCCGAGGTGTTCCAGGACCCCGCCGGGCTCGTCCTGCCCGTCGTCACCGGAGCGCTCGCGATGATCGCCGTGTTCAGCCGCTACATGCGGGCCTCGACGCTCGAGAACCTGCAGGAGGACTACGTTCGCACCGCCCGCGCCGGTGGTGCCTCGACGATGACGATCCTGCGCCGGCACGTGTTCCGGAACTCGCTGACGCCCGTCGTCGCGATGCTCGGCTACTACCTGCCCGTGCTGTTCGGCGGTGCCCTCGTCACCGAGCAGCTGTTCAACTACCCCGGCATGGGGCTCCTGTTCTGGAACGCGGCGCAGTCGTCGGACTACCCGACGCTGCTCGGCTGCGTCCTCGTCATCTCCATCGCGACCGTCATCGGCACCCTGCTCGCCGACGTCGCGCAGTCCCTCATCGACCCGCGAGTGAAGGCGAGCCGCGCATGACCGCCGCGTCAATCATCGACACTGCGTCCACCCATGACGTGAAGGCGAGCCGCGCATGAGCGCCGTACAACTGGCACCCGAAGCACCGGGCGCTCCCGTCACCGTCGCGGCCACCGGGTTCCGGCTCGCCGCCCGTCGGTTCCGCGGCAACACGCTCGCCGTGATCGGCCTGGCCGTGATCGTCGTCATCGTCCTGTTCTGCTTCGTCGGGCCGTTCCTGTACCCGACCGACCAGACCCACACCCTGCTCGAGCAGGCGAACCAGGGTCCGAGCGCGGCGCACTGGCTCGGCACCGACGCCGTCGGCCACGACGTGCTCGGCCGGCTGATGTACGGCGGCAAGGTCTCGCTCATGGTCGGCATCGCCGCCGGGGTCCTGGCCACCGTCGTCGGTACCCTGTGGGGTTCCGTCGCGGGCTACGTCGGCGGCTGGGTCGACGCGCTGATGATGCGCGTCGTCGACGCGGGCATCGCGATCCCGGCGCTGTTCATCCTGCTCGTCATCTCGGCCATCACGACCCCCGGCGTCGCCGGGCTCATCCTGATCCTCGGGCTGGTGTCGTGGCTGGTGCCGTCCCGCCTGATCCGCGCCGAGACCCTGACGCTGAAGAACCGCGACTACGTGCTCACCCTGCGCGCGATCGGCGGCTCGCACGCCCGCGCGATCGGCAAGCACCTGCTGCCGAACTCGGTGTCCACGATCGTCGTCGCCGCCACGTTCCAGGTGGCCGACGCGATCCTGCTCGTCGCCTACGTCTCGTACCTCGGGCTCGGCGTGCAGCCGCCCGCGACGGACTGGGGCGGCATGCTCTCGGCGGGACTCACCGCCGCGTACTCCGGACGCTGGTGGCTCATCGTGCCGCCGGGTCTGGCCGTGATCCTGATCGTCTGCGCGTTCAACGCCGTGGGCGACGGACTCCGGGACGCCTTCGACGTGAGGGGCCGCTGATGACCACCGAACCGATCCTGCGGACGACCGACCTCGGCGTCTCGTTCAGCACCGAGTCCGGCACGGTGTCGGCCGTCCGGGGCGTGTCCCTGTCGGTCGCGCCCGGCGAGACGCTCGCCCTGGTCGGCGAGTCCGGCTCCGGCAAGTCCACGGTCGCGCTCGCCGCGATGGGGCTGCTCTCCGGCAACTCGACCGCGACCGGCAGCGCGCTCGTCGCCGGTCACGAGGTCGTCGGTGCTCCCGAACCGTCGCTCCGTGCCCTGCGGGGCTCGACGGTGTCGATGGTCTTCCAGGAGCCCGCGACGGCCCTCGACCCGCTCACCCGGGTCGGCGCGCAGATCGCCGAGGTGATCCGGAACCACCGAACGGTCACCGCCGCGCAGGCCGCGGCCGAGGCCGTCGACCTGCTCCGCCGCGTCGGCATCCCCGACCCCGAGTCGCGCACGCGGTCATTCCCGTTCCAGCTGTCGGGTGGGCAACGCCAGCGCGTGGTGATCGCGATGGCGATCGCGAACTCGCCGAAGCTGCTCATCGCGGACGAGCCGACGACCGCCCTCGACGTGACCGTGCAGGCCGAGATCCTCGAACTGCTCCGGAAGCTCGCCGTCGACACCGGCACGGGCGTGCTGCTCGTGACGCACAACATGGGCGTCGTCGCGGACTTCGCAGACCGCGTCGCGGTCATGCTGCAGGGCGAGATCGTCGAGACCGGCAGCGTCGAGGACGTCCTGCTCCGTCCGGAGCACGAGTACACGAAGCGGCTGCTCGCCGCGGTGCCGCGGCTCGACGTGGCGGGCGACCGTCCCGCCGCCCCGGTCGACGCGGGGTCCGCTGACGCGGCGGCCGGGAGGCCCGGTGCGGCCCCGGTGGTCGACCTGCGGGACGTCACGGTGACGTTCGGGCGCGGGGCGCGCGCCGTCCACGCGTTGCAGGGGATCGACATCGCCGTGCACGCGGGCGAGACGGTCGGCCTGGTCGGCGAGTCCGGCTCCGGCAAGTCCACCGCGGCCCGGGTGGCGCTCGGGCTCATCACGCCGACGTCCGGCACGGTGTCGCTGTTCGGGCAGGACCTGCGGACCGCGAAGGGCCGTGACCGCCGTGCACTCCGCGCTGGCATCGGCGTCGTGCTGCAGGACCCGGTGGCCTCGCTCGACGCCCGGATGTCCGTGGCGGAGTGCATCGCCGAACCGCTCGCCGTGCACCGCCGTGGGATGTCGTCGGCGGACCGTCGCCGCCGGATCGACGAGGTGCTCGACGCCGTCCGGCTGCCGCGGTCCCTCGCCTCGCGTGCACCTCGCGAGCTCTCGGGCGGGCAGCGCCAGCGGGTCTCGCTCGCCCGTGCCCTGGTGCTCGAGCCGCGGTTGCTCGTCGCCGACGAACCGACCTCGGCGCTCGACGTCAGCGTGCAGGAGACCGTGCTCGAGGTCCTCGGTGAACTGCAGGACGACCTGGGGTTCGCGTGCCTGTTCGTCTCGCACGACCTGGCCGTCGTGCAGCACTTCGCCGAGCGCGTCGTGGTGATGCGCCAGGGTGTCGTCGAGGAGCAGGGCACCACCGGCACGACTCTGCTCCACCCCACGACCGACTACACCAGGCGCCTGCTCGCCGCCGTACCCGTGCCGGACCCCGTCCTGCAACGGCAGCGCCGGACGGAGCGTCTCGCCTCGCTCGCGGCGGTGACCGCGTGACCCGGGTGATCGCCGGCGTCGACGTCGGCGGCACGAACACCAAGGTCGTCCTGACGACCCCCGACCTCGAGGTCATCGACCGCGTCGACCTGCCGACGCCCGCCCACGCGGGCGGGGCGGCGATCGTGACGGCCGCCGTCGGGGCGGTGACGGGCCTGCTCGTCCGGCACCGGGCCTCCTTGACGGGTGTCGGGGTGGGCGCGGCCGGCGTGGTCGACGCGGCCACGGGCACCGTCCTGGTGACGGGCAACTCGTTCACCGGCTGGGCCGGTTACGGCGTGACCCGCGCGGTCAACGACGCCCTCGGCGTGCCGGCGACGCTCGACAACGACGTGAACGCGTTCCTGCTCGGCGAGATCGCCACCGGTGCCGTCGCGGGGGAGTCCGACGTGCTCGGGATGACCCTCGGCACCGGGGTCGGCGGTGCGTTCGTGCTCGGCGGACGGCTGTTCGCGGGGCCGCGCGGCGCCGCCGGTGAGATCGGCCACGTGCCGGGCTTCGGTGACGCGCTGTGCACCTGCGGACAGATCGGACACCTCGAGACGATCGCGGGCGCGCGTGGCATCGCCGACCGGTACGCCGAACGATCCGGCCGGCGGCTGTCGGCGCGTGACGTCGCCGTCGCCGCACGCGCCGGTGACACGGACGCCGCTGCCGTCTTCCAGGCCGCGGGGTGGGGCCTGGCGCGCGCCGCCCTGCTCACCGCGGGGATCCTCGACGTCACGACGATCGTGATCGGCGGCGGCATCGCGCGGTCGTGGGACCTGCTCGAACCGGCCATCACCGCGGCGATCGCGGCCGAGCCCCCGGTGAGCGGTGCGACGATCCGGTTGGCGCAGTCGACCCTCGGGTCGGACGCCGTGGCGCTCGGTGCCGCGTCGCAGGTGCGCGCGCTCGTGCTCGAGGCCGAGCCGGCGTAGCGACGGACCCGGGGCGGGTCGGGTCAGCGCACCCAGACGACGATGCCGCGCAGGTCGTGCAGCACGGCCGCCAGACCCGCGCGCAGCGCGCGGTCGGCGCGCTCCTCCGTGAAGGTGGACGGGTCGTAGTGGCTCGACGGTCCGAGTCCTTCGCCACGGAAGCCGCCGCCGGTCCAGTCCGCGGCCGTCACGTTCGACGTCGGCTCGGCGATCTCGGCACCCACGACCAGGAACTGCTGGTGGAGCGCCGTCGGCGACACCGCGGCGAGCGGGTCGACCATGTGGTTGCCGACGCTGATCACCAGGTCGGACCGCTCGTCGATCGCCCGGGTGACCGCCGCGATCCGGTCGTCGGCGTCCGTCGCCGACACCCTCGTGACGGTGACGTCCTCGTCCGCCGCCCACGACGCGACGGCGTCGAGCAGGGTCCGGGTCGGGGCGTCGTCGGCGTCACCGGCGTCCGACAGCAGCACGACGTCGTAGTCGTCGGGGGCGTGGACCCCGGACCACGAACCCGGCTCCGGGTGGATGGTGGCCTCGGGTGCCGGCGGCTGCGTCGGGTCGGAGAAGCCCGCGCCGAGGGCACCGGCCGTGGCGTGCGCCGTCGCCGACGTGCCGGTGCCGGCTCCTGCGTCGGTCCCGCCGGGTGTCGCCGAGCACCCGGACAGCAGGGCGACGCCGGTGCCGACGAGGGCGACGGTGGTCAGCAGGACGGTCGTCCGGGCAGCGAGGCGGGTCACTGCATCATCGAAACACGTCGGTGTGCCGCACCGGGCCGGCTCCGGCGGCTGTCCGGCACCTGTCCCACTGCTGGTCACCACCTGTTCACCTGCCGGTCGTCCGAGGGCCGGATCGTCTGCGCGTGCCTTCCGGAACCCCCGTCGCGCTGCTGCGCGCCCGCCCTGCCCGTCCGTCCCACCCGTCCGCGCTGATCGCACGGGTCGTCGCCGCGCTCCTGCTGCTCGGGGTGGTCGTCGTCGGCGTGCTGGCCGGGGCGTCACCGGCGTCGGCGCACGGCTTCAGCTCGGTCGTCTACGCGAAGGTGACGTCGACGGAACCGACCGTCGTGCACGCGGAGCTCGGGCTCGAGTACGACCTGATGCTCGTGTCGGTCGCCACGAGCGAGCACGACGACGCATTCCACACGCAGGGGCAGAAGGCCTGGGACGACGGCGACTTCCCGGGGATGGTGTCGGCGGCCGAGGCGCACACCGACGCGCTCGGGAAGTACGTGTTCGACCGGTTCTCGGTGTCCGGCGCGGGTGGGCAGGCCTGCACGGGCGTGCTCGGCGACAGCGTCACGGTCGACCTGCAGGACGAGGTGCCGTACGCCCACGTGACGGCGGACTTCACCTGCCCGGAGCCGTCGGAGACGCAGACCGGACACGTCGTGACGTCGACGTTGTTCCCGGACAGTGAGACCTTCGTGCGCGACACCAAGACGATCGTCACCTACGACGTCGACGCGAAGCAGGGATCAGCGACGCTCGACGCTTCGCAGCCGTCGTTCTCGACCGAGCAGTCGGCCGGGCAGCGCTTCTGGGAGTTCTTCCGCCTCGGTGCCGAGCACCTGCTGACCGGCATCGACCACATCCTGTTCCTCGTCGCGCTCATCGCCGGGTCACGGCGCCTGCGCGAGGTGGTCTACACCGCGTCGGCGTTCACCATCGCGCACTCGATCACGTTCATCCTCGCCGCGCTCGGGGTGGTGAGCCCGCCCGCGATCGTCGTCGAGCCGCTCATCGCCCTGTCCATCGCCGCCGTGGCCGGCTGGTACCTGTGGCGGCTCTGGCGGCGCCGGTCGCGCGCCGACGAACTCGTGGTCGGTGAACACGGGCACTTCTCGCTCGACCGGGCGGGCTGGACACGCCTGGCCGTCGTGTTCGCGTTCGGGCTGATCCACGGGCTCGGGTTCGCCGGGGCGCTGGGCATCCACGAGGCGTTCTCGTGGCAGCTGCTCGTGTCGCTCCTCGTCTTCAACGTCGGCATCGAGGCCGTGCAGCTCGCGATCATCGTCATCGTCTTCCCACCGCTGTCCCTCCTGCGTCGGAAGGCCCACCGGGTCTCGCTCTGGGTCACCGGAGTCGTGACCGCCGGGGTGTTCGTGATGGGGATGATCTGGTTCGTCGAGCGGCTCGCAGCGGGATGACGGTGGTCCGCTCCTGAACAGCGACGACTTGTCACTCAGCGTTTACCAAGACGTTTCGCAGTGCATGCAGAGTCTTCCGTGCTGCACCATCCCACGTCTGAGAAACGGACCACCATGAGTCTCCTGTCCGGCGCCACCACACGGCGCAGAACCACCACCCTCCGCGTGTGCGGAGCCGTCCTCGGGGCCGCGCTCATCGCCGGCGCCTCGATGGTCGGCACGAACGTCGCATCCGCCGCGACGAACACCCCCACCACCAACATCTCCACCGGCGGCCCGCTCCACATCCTGCTGGGCGTCGGTGCCACCGAGAGCCAGCGCATCGCCTCGTGGTACTTCCCGACGAACGTCGCGCAGTCGCTCGAGATCCAGAAGACCGCGTCGATGACCGACGGGGTCTTCACCGACGCCAAGTCGACGATCGCCGCGTCGAAGGCCGCCAACACCGCAGTCGACACGAGCACGACGGACTCGAACACGAAGAGCATCGACGGCATCGCCGCCGAGTCGGGCTACATCAACGCCCACGCCACGATCTCGGACCTCGAGCCGAACACCTCGTACACGTACCACGTCGGTGCGGCGGACGGGTCGGCCTGGTCGGCGTCGTACACCTTCACCACGAAGAGCTTCTCCGGCGACTTCGACTTCCTGTTCTTCGGTGACCCGCAGATCGGTTCGTCGGGCTACGTCGACGACGACGGCGCCGGCTGGGCGGACACGCTGCGGTACGCCACGACGACCGAGCCGGACGCCGAGCTCCTGGTCTCCGGTGGCGACCAGATCGAGCACGCCAACAACGAGTACGAGTGGGGCGCGTTCGCCGACAGCAGCGACGTCCTCAAGCGCTACCCGTGGGCCTCGACCATCGGCAACCACGACGTCGGCGGCAAGGCGTACGAGCAGCACAACCAGGTGCCGAACTCGCTCAAGGTGCCGGACTTCTACCCGGGCGGCAACACCACCGCGAACTCGGGTGGCGACTACTGGTACATGTACAAGGGCGTCCTGTTCATCGACATCAACTCGAACGCCTACGCGGCCGGATCGGACGCTGCCCACGTGAACTACGTGCGCGACGTCATCAACCGCTACGGCGACGACGCGAAGTGGACCACGCTGGTCTACCACCACTCGATCTACTCGCCGGCCGACCACGCGAACGACAAGGACAACCAGCAGCGCCGGTTCGACTTCACGCGTGCGTTCTCCGACATGGGTGTCGACCTCGTCCTGCAGGGCCACGACCACTCCTACTCGCGCAGCTACGCGATCAAGAACGGCAAGAAGGCCAACGTCAACGAGCAGCCCGCTGCTCCCGAGGTCTTCTCCGGCCCCGGCGGCGTCATCTACATGACGGCGAACTCGGCCTCCGGCTCGAAGTACTACGACCTGACCGCTCCGGACGCCACCCAGAGCGGCTACGGCGCAGACCCGCTCGACCCGACCGGCAAGCGCCACTGGGCCAACTCGGTCGAGAACCAGGAGCACGTCCGCTCCTTCGTCAAGGTCTCGGTCACCGACGAGAAGCTCTCCGTGCAGGACATCCGCGCCGGCGACTGCACCACGCTCAACTCGGCGGTCCAGCACGGCAACGTCGACAGCTGCGGCGTGACGCTCCAACCGACCGCCACCGCCGACCCGGCCGCGATCGGTTCGACCGTCGACCAGTTCGACCTGCACGCCACGCTGCCCGCGACCGCCACGACGCTCGCGGTCTCCGCCGCGTCGCAGACCGTCAACGCGGCGAAGCCGGCCACGGTCACCGCGACCATCGCCGGTGGCATCGGCAAGCAGCAGGGCACGCTGACGGTCTCGGACGGCAAGAAGGTCCTCGGCACCGTCCCCGTCAAGAACAGCACCGCGACCATGACGCTCCCGAGCGCCCTGGCCATCGGCACGCACTCGCTCACCGCCAAGTTCGTCAACGCGGACTCGACCTTCTCGGGCACCGACTCGGCGACCGCGAAGGCCACCACCGTCACCGTCACGAAGGCCCCGTCCCGGACGGCGCTCAAGTACAGCGGCGGCAAGGCGACCGTGCAGGTCAAGGCCACGGGCTTCACCGTGAACGGCACCGCGCGGATCTACCAGGGCACGAAGCGCCTGGCGACCGTCACCGTCAAGAACGGCAAGGTCACCTCGGCGCTCGCGCTGAAGAAGGGCACGCACAAGCTGCACGCCGTCTTCGCCGGCACCGACAGCCTGACGACGAGCACCAGCCCGGTGCAGTCGATCGTCATCAAGTAACACCAGCGCACCAGCGCACCAGCGAAGGCCCCGCGACTCCGGTCGCGGGGCCCTCGTGCCGCGCGGCCGCAGGTCTCCGTGGGATCGATCGGCTCCGAACGCGTTGTGTGAGCGTTCGGTCACAGATGGTGCTTGTGAGCGATCGGTGACAGCGACCGCGCGCTCCGCGCGGGTCGCGGCTACGCTCCACACCACCGGGGCCAGGGGCGGCCCCACCAGGGGACCAGGGGCACACCATGACGGGACGACGACGCGCGACGGTCGGGATCACGACCGCACTCACACTGATCGGCGTGCTCATCGCGCCCGTCATCGCGCCCGTCACCGCGGCGGTGGCCGCTCCGGACGACGGTGCGCTCACCGTCATGCTGACCGACCCGGAGAAGCGGCCGCTCGCGATGGAGGGCGTGGTCGTCGACCTCCGCACCCCGGACGGCAGCACCGCTGACTCGGCGACGAGCGACCGCCGCGGCCGGATGACGTTCGACGCGGTCCCGGCAGGCACCTGGACGCTGCACGGTGAGCGCGAGGGCTCGTACGGCTTCGACGACGTGGTCCCGGCGGAGCGGACCGGCGTCGTGGTCAGCGCCGGCGGGCACGAGACCGTCGTGGTCGTGATGCGGCGGGGTGCCTCGATCGGCGGCACCGCCCACAACCCGTACGGCGCGGACCTGTCCGGCGCAGCGGTCGTCGTCCGTGGCTGGAACACCGGCACCGTGCGGCGGACCGTCACCTCGCCCGACGGTCACTACTGGGTGCACGGCCTGCCGAGCGACGACTACAGCGTGCAGGTCAACGCGCACGACGAGACGCTCGACTCGTGGCCGGCGTTGCGCAACGAGTCGTGGGGCTTCCACCGCGATCCCGGCTCCACTGCGGAGCGCTCGTACGTCCGGGTCGCGCACCAGGCCGGGGGCCGCACCGAGACGGTCGTGGACGGCATCGATGCGAGCTCGACCCGGGGCGTCACCCTGACCGGGATCCTCAACCCGCAGCTCGACACCGACTTCACCGGCGCCACCGTGCACGTGTACGGGGAGTCGATCGGCAGCACCTTCGACACGCACCTGAGCTACTGGTCGCCCGGTCGGGGCGGGACCTTCGGCGCAGTCCTGAGCCCCGGACGCTACAAGGTCGAGGTCGTCGGCTGGTCGCCGACCCAGCGCCGGTACGTGTCGTACTGGTACGGCGGTGAGGGCAACCGGCCCGTCGCGGACCGCGCGGCGTCGCACACGATCGTCATCCGCGACGAGAGCCGGTCGATCTCGTTCTGGAGCACCCACTGACGGGGCCGCTGATCCGTCAGCCGGCGCGTCCGTCGGTGGGTGCCGGCTCGGTGATGCGTTCACCTGTCGTCGGGTCCCAGCCGACCGTGCGGGGTTCGGCGGGTCGAACGCGGCGCTCGGTCTTCGGGAAGAACCCTCGCGTGGTCGGCAGGTAGCTCAGGACCGTCGCAGCGACGAGGGCGATCGGGTAGAGGAAGCCCACGGCCCCTGCGCCGAGCACGAGCCCGACCACGGTGTTCACCACGGCGAAGCCGGTCACGATGGCGAGCCAGAGCCGTGCGGACCCCGATCCGCGGGCCATTCGGATCGCCAGCCAGACGAACAGGGCCGCGAAGGCGAGGCCGATGAACGCGCCGACCAGTGCGACGGCGAGCCCACCGTTGGTGTTCACCACCGCGACGACCAGGAACCCGAGGCGGACGAGCACCACAGCGCACCAGATGCCGGACGCGATGGTGACGACGGTCGGGCGCGTCCTCCGAGCGGTGTTCGTGCTCATGTCGCTCCTTCGGTTTCCCGGTCGACACGATCCTAGGGCGGCCCCGTCCGCCGAAGTGCGGACTGGCGCGGCCCCCGAACGAGGGTCAGGATGCTGACCAGTTGCACAACGCAACGGGTCAGGTGCTTCCCCCGACAGAGGAGTCGTCATGAAGAAGTCCATCGCAGCCGCGTTCGCCGCCGCGGCCGTCATCACCGCGGGCGTGTTCGCCGCGTCACCCGCCTCGGCACTGCCGGCCAGCACGAAGGTCGTCGGTGGCGAGAAGGCCCCCACCACCTCGTGGGCCGTCCAGCTCGAAGCGTCGGGCGGCTCCATCCCGTCGGGCTACGTCAGCAACTGCACGGGCGAGCAGATCAACGCCTCGTGGATCCTCACCGCCCGTCACTGCATCGACGGCATCGGCGCGATGAACGTCTACCACTCGAACTCCACGACCAACCGGGGCACGGCCGTCGCCGTCGACCGAGTCAGCGCCTCGCCCGCGGGCGACATCGCGCTCGTCCACCTGCGGACCGCCTACTCGCTGTCCACCTACGCGCCCCTCGACCTCACCGCGACCGCCAAGTCGAGCGGCACCGGCACCGTCCAGGGCTACGGCCTGCGCGCGAACGCGACCCAGTCCGACGGGCTCTACCAGGCCACCGTCTCGCTCACCGGTGCGAGCACCGATGCGTACAGCGGTCGTGCGCAGCACCTCACCGGCGTGACCGGCGCCTCGAACCACGGCGACTCCGGCGGCCCGCTGCTCGTGAACGGCAAGGTCGTCGCCGTCTGCTCCACCGGTGACAGCGCCGACCCCGGCGCCGACACCAAGGCTGGCTCGAACTACGCCCTGCTGTCGCAGGCCTCGTCCTGGATCCGGACCACGGCCGGCGTCTGAAGCGACTGATGGACGGGAGGCCCGTGGCGACGCCGCCACGGGCCTCCCGTCAGTCATCAGCCGTGTCCCAGGACCGCAGCGGCTGAACGCGCGTCCACGCGCGACGACGACAGTGGAACGCATGAGCCAGTACGACAAGCGCGACCCGAACACCCTCTACCCGGCCCCGCCGTACCCGAAGCAGGAGCAGTCGCTGCCGGGTGCCGCGTGGAAGATGGACCCGAAGCCCGACCACGGCGAAGAGAGCTACGTCGGCCGGGAACGCCTCACCGGCTACCGGGGCATCATCACCGGCGCCGACTCCGGCATCGGTCGCGCCGCCGCCATCGCCCTCTCGCGTGAGGGTGCCGACCTGGTGCTGTCCTACCTGCCGGACGAGCAGGAGGACGCCGAACAGGTCCGCGACCTGCTCGAGTCCGAGGGGCGTCGCGCCGTGCTCTTCCCCGGGGACATCTCCGACGAGCAGTACTGCAAGGACCTGGTGCAGAAGGGCGTCGACGAGTTCGGCGGCCTCGACACCCTGGTCATGGTCGCCGGCCGGATGGACAGCAACGAGGACATCCTGACCCTCGACACGTCGATGTTCGACTCGACGTTCAAGACCAACATCTACTCGCTGTTCTGGCTGACCAAGGCAGCGGTGCCGCACCTCGAGCCGGGCTCCACCATCGTGACGACCGGTTCGATCCAGGCGTCGACTCCCTCGGCCGACAAGATCGACTACGCCGTGTCGAAGGGTGCGATCAAGCTCTTCACCGAGGCCGTCGCCCAGCAGCTCGCGCCGAAGGGCATCCGTGTGAACTCCGTCGCCCCCGGACCGGTCTGGACGCCGCTGCAGCCGGGATCCGACGACGCCGAAACCGTGTCGCACTTCGGCGAGACCTCGCCGTTCGGTCGGCCCGGACAGCCGGCCGAGCTCGGTGCCGCGTACGTGCACCTGGTGAGCCCGGAGTCGAGCTACCAGTCAGGGTCGACGATCACGATCGCCGGCGGAACGCCCGCGTTCTGATCGGCGTCGTGACAGACGAAGGAGACCACGTGTCAGGAGTGACGCACACCGTGCTGGTCGAGTGGGACGGAGCGGACCGGTCGTCCGAGGCCGACGCCCTGTCGCGCGAGCACCTGCCGCGGATCGACGGTGTCGAGTCCGTGCAGTCGGGGACGAGCGTGAGCACCGAGCGTCTGGAGGGCGGGTTCCACTGGATGCTCGTGGTCCGGTTCCGCGATCGGGCAGCGCTCGCCGGGTACCTGCCGCATCCGGAGCACCGGCCGGTGGCGGAGTTCATCGGTGGTGCGAGTGCCCGGGTCGTGGTGTTCGACGTCGAGGACGCAGCCGCCAAGTAACGCTCTGGTTGCGATGGACGCCGGGGGGCCCGTTGCCCGTCGGGCGTCGACGTACGGTGGATTGCTCGACATCCGCCGTCGGAGGGAACAGACGATGCCCGGCAACCAGAACCCGCGCGTGCAGGACGGTACGAAGCCACTGCTGGACGACGGTGGCGGCCTTGTGAAGGGTGCCGTCCGGACCACCGGGATCATCATTGCGCTCATGGCATCGACTGTGCTGGCAGCATGCTCCGGAGCGCCGGTTTCGACGCCGACCCGGACCGTTATCGCGACCGCGACCGCGAGTGCCGTCGCGCCGCCGGAGCCGACGGCAGACACGAGCACGCCGACCCCCACCGCGACGGAGGCGGCGTTCAGCCTGTCGGACCCCGCCACCTGGACGATCTCGGCGGAGGAGGTCGGCCCGATCGCCCTCGGTGGCGAACTCCAGGGGGAGATCGACGACCTGTCTGCGGCCTACACCCGCAGCTCGGATGCGTGCCCGGCCAGCCCGGAGACTTCGTTCTGGGAGAGCGCCGATGCGCCTTGGCTCGCTGTCGTCCCGCGCGGCGGCAACGTGGCCGGTGTCGCCGTCGGCGGTCTGAGCCCGGAACCGGTGACGACGAACTCGCCCGAGACCGCAGCCGGGATCGGTGTCGGCACTGCGCTGGCCGAGGTGCAGTCCGCGTACCCGGACCTGCAGTACACGGGCACCTACGGCGAGGAACAAGGACCGTTCTCGCTGTGGAGTGTCCAGATCGGCGGAAGTTACATCACGTTCCAGCTCGGGGAGGACGGCGCGACGGTCGGCATGATCTGGGTGGGTGCGGTCGCCATGCCGCCGTACGAGTACTGCGCCTGACGGGCCGTCGTTACCGACTGGGGGAATCGACACCCAGCAGGCCGAGGAGCGCGAGCGCGTCGGCATCGGGTGACCCGGGCGGGGCCGTGTAGAGGACGAGGTGCTGGTCCCGATCCGTCAACGCGAGGCTGTCGCAGTCGACCGTCACCGCCCCCACCGCTGGGTGGTCGAACGTCTTGGTGAGCACCGGTGTCGTCTGCACGTCGTGGCGATCCCACAGGCGCGCGAACACCGGGTTGCCGTCACGGAGTTCCTCGACGAGACCGACGACGTCAGGGTCGTCCGGGTACCGCGTTCGGCTCGTCCTAAGTTGCATGACGACGTGCCGCTGAAACTCGGCGCCGTCCGAGATTCCGTAGGGCCGAGCTGCCTGGTGGACGGCTTCGGTCGGGAAGGCGCGGCGGGCGAGGTTCCGGTCGGCCGGTGCGAGCAACGCGAAGTCCTCCATGAGCGCCGCCGCGAGGGGGTTCCAGGCGAGGACCTCGAAGCTGGCGGACAAGACGATCGCAGCGGTCTGCGGCAATCGTTCGACGAGCGCGAGGATGCTCGGGCGCACGTCACGCTGGACTCGGCCGACCTGCAACGGTGCCGTGCCGGACAAGGCGTGCAGGTGCTCCGACTCCGCCGATGTCAGCAGGAGCGATCCTGCGATTCCGGCGAGTACTTCTGCTGACGGGCGGGGCGCACGCCCCTGCTCGAGCCGGACGTAGTACTCCGTGGAGATGTGGGCGAGGACCGCTACTTCCTCACGGCGGAGGCCAGGCGTCCGGCGGCGCGACCCGGTCGGCAGTCCGACGTCCTCGGGGCGCAACCGCTCACGTCGTGAGCGGAGGAAGGCGGCGAGTTCCGGCTTGTCCATGACCCGAGTCTCCACCGGTTCCGGCCGGAGATCCTGGTACCGCTCGTACCTGTATCCGCACGCTCCCTCGGCGTGACGCTGAGCGCATGACGAACGACATCACATCCAACCCGATCGGCCTCTTGTCCGACAAGGTCATCCTCATCACCGGCGCGAGCCGTGGCATCGGCGCCGCGGCTGCTCGGCTCTTCGCGGATGAAGGCGCCCGTGTGGTCCTCGCTGCCCGCAGCGCCCACGCACTCGAGGGGATCGTCGCCGAAGTCCGTGCGGCCGGGGGCACGGCAGACGCTGTCGCACTCGACCTCGCGGACCCGGACAGCATCCGCGCGGCCGTCGAGCAGGTCGACGAGCTGCACGGCCGACTCGACGGGGCGTTCAACAACGGCGCCGCGATCCAGCAGCCCGGACCGCTCGACACCACCAGCGACGAGGACATCGATACCCAGTTCGCCGCGAACTTCCGCGGTCACTGGGTGGCGATGACCGCCGAGGCCGCGCTGATGCGTCGCTCCGGCGGCGGCGCGATCGTCAACACGTCGAGCATCGGCAGCCGCCGCGCGAACCCGGCGCTGCCGGCGTACGGCGCGATGAAGCGCGCACTGAACAGCATCACCGAGACGGCCGCGGTGACCTGGGCGCCCGAGCACATCCGGGTGAACGGGATCACGCCGGGTGGCACCGCGACCGAGATGATCGAAGCGTGGGAGGCGGCGACGCCTGGCGTCACCGCCCAGATCACCGCTTCGGTCCCACTCGGGCGGATGGCTGAGCCAGCGGAGGTCGCCGAGGTCGCCGCGTGGTTGCTCAGCGACCGCGCGGCGATGGTGACGGGGGCGATCGTTCCGGTCGACGGGGGTGCCGGGGCCTGACGCCCACCGCTACGCTGGAAGCACGACGGGCCGGCTACCGGAACGTCGCCAGCCAAAGGCCCCGCTTGCGGGGCCTTTGTTCGTGCACCCGTCAGTGCTGCTTCCGGCGGCGGACGGCCTGCAGTGCGACGACCGCGGCACCGATGACGGCGAGACCGCCGGCCCAGGGGAGCAGGTGCATCGCGTCCGACCCCGTGTAGGCGAGCTCGCCCGTGGTCACGGTCGGAGTGGCGACCGTGCCCGTGGGGGAGACGGCCAGAGCCGCGGTGGGCTGGACGTCGACCGCGAAGGCGGTGGCGAACCCGCTCGAGGCGACCTCGAGGGAGTGCGTCGACGCCTCGGGGAACGTGACGTCGGTCGCGACCCACGGATCGCGGCTCGGCGTGATGACGTCGGAAGGGTGATCCGAGGTCACCGTGAACGGCACCGGGTAGCCGTCGGCGTCGTCGACCTCGTTGCCGAAGCGGTCGACCAGGTGGCCGCTGACGAGCAGGGTCCCGCCCTGGTCGATGGTGGGCTGGCCGCCCTCGAACCCGGCCCCGAACCCGATGTACCCGCCGTCGGGCTGACGGGTGGTCTCGTTCTCGAACGTCCAGACGGTGCCGTCGCGTTCGATGACCCAGCTGGTGGAGTGCGCGGTGAGGAAGGTGTCCTTGTCCTCGGCGGTGACCTCCACGCCGAGCGGTGCGGCGGCGTCGATCGTGATGTTGACGTACTGCGACGCGGTCGTGGTGCCGCTCGTCGCGACGATGCGGAACGCGTAGGTGCCGGAGTAGCGGGGTTTCCCGGAGAGCGCGCCGGTGGCGTGGTCAAGGGACAGGCCGTACGGCAGGTACCCGGACTCGTCACCGTCGTCCTCGCTCGCGTACGGATCGTCGAGCGAGTAGTAGGCGGCCGAGTACGTCGGTGCGGGGAAGCCCTCTGCGGCGAACGTGTGGGTGAAACGCTCACCTGCGACCGCGGAGAACGTGATCGGGTCGTCTTCGGTCGAGGCCTCCGGGAAGGCCGCCGCGTGCGTGACGACGGCCGTCGTGGTCGTCGCGGACTCGTCGGTGTCGCTGGTGATCGTGACGCTGATGGTCTTGCCGGCGTCCGCGGCAGCGACGACGTACGAGTCGGTGGTGGTCGGCAGGATCGCGTCGCCGCTGGCCCACGTGTAGGTCAGCTCGCCGGTGAAGTCGTGCCCGGTCGCCGTCAGGGTGCTGCCGACGGTCGCGTCCCCGGTGATCGTCACGGTCGGCGTCGCGGCCGGTTCTGCTGTGACGGGCGCGGTGGGATCGGGGGTCGCAGTCGCGGCCGGCGTGCTGACCGGCAGGGACGGTTCCGCGGTGGGATCAGCTGTCGCCTCGGCCGTCGGCGTGGACGTCGCCGCGGGAACCGGCGGAGCCGACTCGTCAGCGCCGTCGGCCGTGCTGTCAGTGCCCTGCGCCGGGGACGCGGTCGCGGTGCTCGTCGGCGCGACGGGCTGCTCGTCGGCGAAGGCGGTCGTGGCCGTCAACGCGCCGAAGCCGGTGCTCAGGCCGATGACGGCGATGGTCGCGCCGATCGCGCAGGCGCGTCGAAGTGTTGCAGTGCTGTGCTGCACGGGTGGTCCCCTCGGGTGTGCAGTCCGGCAGGAGACCGGACGTCTGAGATCGCCGGAAGCCGGCGCTCTCGGATCGTAGCCAACCTTGGAACGGGCTGAGGGCCACGTCGCGAGCATCCCCCACGAATTGGGGGCGAGTGCTCACTCCACCAACGACTGCGTCCCCAGCACGATCGCCAGCGCCAACCGCTCGGCGTCCACCGACCTGGGCACCGCCGTGTACGCCAGGATCCGCAGGTCCTCCGGCCCGACGACCAGGGTGTCGCAATCGAGTGTGATGAGCCCGACGTCGGGGTGGTCGATCACCTTGCGGCGGGCCGTCTCGCCCAGGGCCGTCGCACCCGAGTCCCACAGTTCGACGAACCGCGGGCTCGCCGCCCGCAGGTCCCGCACGAGCTGCTGCAACTGCCGGTCGAGCGGGTAGCGGGCCGCGGTCATCCGGAGTCCGGCGACCAGGTTCTCCTCGAACGCCGCCTGTTCCGCGGGCGTGTGCACGGCGCGGCTGCCGGCACCGACCAGGTGCCGCCAGGCGGTGTTCCGTTCGTTCCCGCGCATCCCGCCGATCGGCCCCATCAGGGCTTCGTGCGGAGCGTTGGTCACGAGCAGGTTCCCGGCGGCGTCGAGCACCGCGACCGGGGTGTCCGCCAGCCGGTCGAGCAGCCGCTGCACGCTCGGCGGGATCCGCGACGGCACGACGTCCGCGCCCGGGGCCGCGTGCCCGGCGAGCCGGTACAGCAGCTCGCGTTCGGCGTCCGAGACCCGGAGGGCACGCGTCAGCGCCTCGACCACCTGGGCGGACGGCGACGTCGCGCGACCCTGCTCCAGGCGGGTCAGGTAGTCGGCGGAGATCCCCGCGAGGCCCGCGAGTTCCTCACGCCGCAGTCCCGCCGCCCGACGTCGTGGCCCGACGGTCATGCCGGCCGCAGCCGGGGTGACGTGGTCGCGGAGCCGTCGCAGGGTGTGCCCGAAGTCCGTGTCCGCCATGCCCCCAGTCTGCGCGCACGTCGCGGCCGCGTCCTGGCCCCACCAGTCCTACGACAACCGGGCGACTCCCTGCCGACCGCGTCGAGCGTGACGCTGGACCCATGACAACGACACTCATCACCGGCGCCACCCGTGGCCTCGGCAAGGAAACCGCCCGCCAGCTCGTCGCAGCCGGCCACACCGTCTGGATCGGCGCTCGCGACGCCGACCAGGGAGCGGCCGTCGCCGCCGAGATCGGCGCCCGCTCCGTGCAGCTCGACGTCCGCGACGACGACTCGGTCGCCGCAGCCTTCGCGCACATCGACGCGAACGGCGGCCTGGACGTCCTGGTCAACAACGCCGGCATCGCGATGTGGGGTCTCAACGGACCGGACGCGCTCGCCGTGTTCGACACGAACGCCGTCGGCATCGTCCGCACGACCGAGGCCGCGTTGCCGATCCTGCGCCGATCGGCCAGCCCCCTCGTCGTCAACGTCGGCAGCGCGCTCGGCTCGTTCACGGCGGTCCACGACCCG
Source organism: Curtobacterium sp. PhB25 (assembly GCF_004365375.1). NCBI lineage: Bacteria > Bacillati > Actinomycetota > Actinomycetes > Micrococcales > Microbacteriaceae > Curtobacterium > Curtobacterium sp. PhB25. The sequence goes on from NZ_SODR01000008.1 coordinate 185,074, forward strand.
GACAGTGCGGCGTCGACCGTGCAGGCCGCGGTCTACGGCGCGAGCAAGTCGGCCGTCTCGATGCTCACGGTGCAGTACGCCCGCATCGCACCCGAGGTGCGCTTCGTGGTGCTCGAGCCCGGCTACACGGCGACCGAGCTCGGTGGGGTGCCGAACCCGCACGGTCGCCCCGTCGAGGTGAGCGCGGCGACCGTCGCGGCCGCCGCGAGCGTGGGCCCGGAGGGCCCGACCGGCGTGTTCCTGGAGGACGGCCAGCCGCTCGGGTGGTGACGTCGTGACGGACTGGAGGCACGGTGCCAGCTGGCACCGTGCCTCCAGTCCGCCGTGCGGTCGCGTCTACAGCAGCTGACGCGCGTTGGTCGACGCGAGGTCCAGCAGCTCGTCACCGCGACCGGACAGCACCGTGCGGATGGCGTAGAGCGTGAAGCCCTTCGCCTGCTCGAGCGTGACCGCCGGGGGCATCGACAGCTCCTGCCGGTTCGCGCGGACGGACACGAGCGCGGGGCCGTCGTGCGCGAGTGCGGCGGCCATCGCGTCCTCGAAGTCGTCGGAAACGTCGACCTTGAAGCCTTTGATGCCGATCGCCTCGGCGACCGCGGCGAAGTCCGGGTTCTGCAGCTCGGTGCCGTAGTTCACGAACCCGGCGGCCTTCATCTCGAGCTCGACGAAGTTCAGCGACGAGTTGTCGAACACGACGATCTTCACGGGCAGCTTGTTCTGCACGATCGTGATGAGCTCGCCGAGCAGCATCGTCAGGCCGCCGTCACCCGCGAGTGCGATCACCTGGCGGTCCGGGAACGCCGTCTGCGCACCGATCGCCTGCGGGACCGCGTTCGCCATCGTGCCGTGCACGAACGAGCCGATCAGGCGACGCTTGCCGTTCATCGTCAGGTAGCGCGAGGCCCACACGACGGGGGAGCCGACGTCGGGGATGAACACCGCGTCGTCGGCGGCGATCCTGTCGAGCACGCGCGCGACGTACTGCGGGTGCAGCGGTTTCTTCCGGCCCGCGGGGACTGCCAGGTCGTCGAGCTTCTCGCGGGTCTTCCGGTAGTGCTTCAGGGCGTTGTCGAGGTGCGTCGTCGGGTGTGACCCGGTCAGCAGGGGGATGAGGGCGAGCGCGGTGTCCTTCACGGTGCCGACCAGGCCGATGTCGACCGGGTGCCGTCGGCCGAGCTGCGACCCGCGGATGTCCACCTGTACGTGCTTCGCCTTGGCCGGGAAGAACTGCTGGTACGGGAAGTCGGTGCCGAGCATGAGCACGACGTCGGCGTCCTCCATCGCGCGGTACCCGGACGCGAAGCCGAGCAGGCCCGTCATGCCGACGTCGTAGGGGTTGTCCCACTCGATGTGCTCCTTGCCGCGCAGGGCATGCACGATCGGGGCCTGCAGCCGTTCGGCCAGCGCGATGACCTCGTCGTGCGCCCCGGCGACGCCGGCACCGGCCAGGATCGTGACCTTGTCGGCGCCGTTCAGCAGCTCGGCGGTGCGGAGCAGCTCGGCCTCGCTCGGCACGATGCGCGGCGTCGTGCGCTCGATGCGGGTGGTGCGGTCGTCCTTCGCCTCGGCGAGCAGGACGTCGCCGGGGATCACGAGCACCGCGACCCCACGCTTCTCGACCGCCTCGCGCATCGCGATCTCGAGCAGGCGGGGCATCTGCGTCGGGTCGGCGACGTACTCGACGTAGACCGAGCACTCGCGGAACAGCTCCTGCGGGTGGGTCTCCTGGAAGTAGCCGGAGCCGATCTCGGCGGTGGGGATGTGCGCGGCGATCGCGAGGACCGGGACGCGCGACCGGTTGGCGTCGAACAGGCCGTTGATCAGGTGCAGGTTGCCCGGGCCGCAGCTGCCGGCGCAGACCGCGAGCTCGCCGGTCAGTTCGGCCTCGGCGCTCGCGGCGAACGCAGCGGCCTCCTCGTGGCGGACGTGCTCCCACCGGATCGTGCCGTCCTTGCGCAGGGCGTCGGTGAAGCCGTTGAGGGAGTCCCCCGGCAGGCCGTAGACGCGGGCGACGTCGTTCTTGCGGAGGGTGGCGACGATGTTCTCGGCAACGGTTGGCATGCCTCCTGTCTACTCGCGGGCGGCTGCGCTGAGTGCTTTCAGAGGCTCGCCGGACCCGTGGTCGGAGTCCGGGCTGGGACGATGGTCGGATGACCGACGCGCCGCTGCTCCGCCCCCGCCGACCGGAGTCCGACGGCGCCGGGATCCTCGAGCCGTCGCCCTACCCGCTCGTCTCCGTCGCGATCGCGGTCATCGCCGTGGTCGTCATCACGCTCGTCGGGTTCGCCCTCGGCACCGTCGACCTCGGACTGTCGAAGGCCCTGAACGCCCTGCACACCGGCGCGATCGGGGCGTTCACCACGGCGGTCTACCACGTCATCAGTCCTGGGCCGGCGATCGGGATCACCGTCGTCGTCGTGGCCGTGATCTGGTGGCGCACCCGGAGTCTCCGTCCGGCCCTGGCCTTCGGCGGCACGATCGCCATCACGTGGGTGCCGTCCGCGGTCGTGAAGGAGATCGTCCACCGCGCCAGGCCCGACGTCGCCGTGCTGCCGCACCCGTTCCCGGTGCAGCCCGACCCCGGGTACCCGAGCGGGCACACCGTCTACATCACGGCGTTCGTGATCGCGCTGATCTGGCTGCTGCGCGAGACCCGGTGGCACCGACTCGCACTGACGCTCGGGGTCGTCGCGATCGTGGTCGTGTTCTTCTCGGTGTCGATCGACGCGGTGCACTACCCGACCGACGCGGTGGCCTCGATCCTGTGGGCGCTCGCCGTGGCCCCGGGGGTGCGGGTGGTGTGGGTCGACTGGCTCATGCCGCGGATCCCGTTCCTGCGGGGTCGGTAGTCGACGGGGCTGCCGACTCGGAACGACGTCCTGGTTGTCGTGCGACGTCGATGATGTCGTTCCGAGTCGACCCCGACCGAGTCGGCCCCGACCGGGTCAGGCCAGGCGGGTGCGACCCCGGGCGACGAGCAGCGCCACGACGGCCACCACGGCGGACGCGAGCATCACGATCGCCAGCGGTGCCGCCGTCACCGAGCCGCCGATGCTGACGAGCGGGGACACCAGCGCCGCGAGCCCGAACTGCAGCGCACCGAGCACGGCCGACGCGCTGCCGGCAGCGGCGGGGACCGCCCCGAGTGCCAGCGCCGTGGCGTTGCCGAGCACCAGGCCGAGCGAGCCGACCGCGGTGAACAGCGGGACCGCGAGCCAGAACACGGGTGCCGCGAAGACGACGAGCAGCGCGAACGCGACCGTCGAGGCGAACACCAGGGCGATGCCGAGCGACAGCACGCCGGTGACCGAGCGCGTCTCGGTGAGCTTGGCGGACACGATGCTCACGCCCATCAGGGCGAGCGCGTTCAGCCCGAACGCCAGGCCGTAGCCGACGGTGCCGAGCCCGATCATGTCCTGGTACAGGAACGGCGAGGCGGAGATGTACGCCATCATCACGGCGAACGCGAAGCCGAACACGGCGATGTAGCCGAGGAAGGTGCGGGAGCGCAGTGCACGGAGCGGCGAACCGGAGCTCTTCCGCTCCTCGCGCAGCACATCGCGGTGCGCCTTCAGGTGGGTCTCACGGATGACGGCGAGCACCGCGACGAGCATGACCACCGACAGGCCGAGGACGATCGACAGCAGGCCGCGCCAGCCGATCGGACCGGTGAGCAGGCCACCGAGCAGCGGAGCGACGACGGGGGCGACCCCGCCGACGATCATCATGAGCGAGAACGCGCGGGCTGCGGGCTTGCCGGTCGCCAGGTCGGAGATGACCGCACGGCTGATCACCATGCCGGCCGCACCGCCCAGGCCCTGCAGGAGTCGAGCCGCGATGAGCACGCCGATGTTCGGTGCGAACACGGCGGCGACGCTCGCGAGGACGCACAGTGCCGCGCCGGCGATGAGCGGCGGCACGCGGCCGAACCGGTCGGACAGCGGGCCGAAGACGAGCTGGCCGGCCGTGACGCCGACCAGGAACGCGGTCAGGGTGAGCTGCACGGTGGTGGCGCTCGCACCGAGCTCGGTGGTCATCTGCGGGAACGCCGGCAGGTACAGGTCGGTGGCGAAGGGGGCGACGGCGCTGAGCAGGCCGAGCACCAGCAGCAGCGGTGTCGTGATGCCCTGCTGCCTGGTCGCGGGTGTCGCGACGTGCGCGCGGATGGTTCCGGTGTCCGTGGTCATTGTTATGAAAGCATAACTCATTGCCGATCCTCGGTACAGTACGGACATGCACTCCGCCGTGTCCGACCACGTCCTCGCCGACCTCGCCGACGTCGTGCTGCGGATCTCGCGGGAGATCGACCCGCACGGTGCCGGGGCGCTCGAGATCGTGTCGCTCACCGGGACCGAGGCGCTCGTGATGCGCTGGGTCGACCGCAACCCCGGCACCTCGCCGAGCGCGACGGCCGAGGCGACGGCACTCAAGCGCAGCAACCTCAGCGTCGCGCTGCGGTCCCTGGTGGAGAAGGGGATGGTCGAACGTCGGCAGGACCCGGACGATGCGCGGACCGTGCAGCTGCACTCGACCGACGTGGCGCGGGAGAGCATCGGACGCCTCCGTGCGCACTGGGCCGGCAAGCTCCGCGCCGCGCTCGGCGACGACGACGCCGGGTTGCCCGAGGCCCTCGCGTTGCTCGACCGGATCGACGAGGGGCTGCGCGGGGTCTAGCCCTGCGGGGCGTCGTCCTCGATCGGCAGCAGCCGCCGAGCGCCGTGGCCTTCGTCGCCGAGCGTGTCGCCCGGGTTCACGACCGAGCACGCCCCGAGCGAGACGCAGCCGCACCCGATGCACTGCGTCATCTCCTGCTGCAGCCGCTCGAGTTCGAGCTGGCGTGCCCGCAGCCGTGCGCGCCACCGTTCGTTCAGTCGGTTCCAGTCGCGCAGGGACGGCATCCGGTCGGCCGGCAGCGTGCCGAACTGCTCGGCGACCTCGCTGAGCGGGATGCCGAGGCGCTTCGCCACCTGGATGATCGCGATCCGCCGTTCGACGTGTCGCGGGTACATCCGGGTGCCGCCGTCGGTGCGCTCGGGACGGATCAGGCCCTTTCGCTCGTAGAAGTGCAGGGCCGACGCGGCGACGCCGGTGCGTCGGACGATCTCGCCGATCGGGAGCAGGTCGGTCGGGCGGGGCGGCTGGATCTCGACCATGGTCGAGATCCTACGGTGGATCTCGACGCGACGAACGGGCGGACGGGAGGCCCGTGGCGGGCCCGCCACGGGCCTCCCGTCCGCCCGTCGGTCGCGTCTACCGCTGCTGGAACGACTCCCAGAGCAGGAACGCAGTGAACAGGACGAACGGCGTGCACGCCACCACGTTGAGCCAACGGTGCTCGACGACCACCGCGACGAACTCGCGCAGGAACGCACTCGGCACGTAGTACGGCGCCGTCGGCGAGCCGACCACCTGCGCCGGCAGGCCGAGCCGGCGGGCCAGGGTGGCGGCGCGGAGCACGTGGTAGTCGTTCGTGACCACGACGACCGGACCGTCGCGCCCGGCCTCGGCCTGCACGGCGCGCGAGAACCGCAGGTTCTCGCGGGTGTTGCGGGACTCGGTCTCGGGCCGGACGTCGTCGGGGTCCGCCCCGTTCGCCAGCAGGTACTCCGCCATCGCGGTGCCCTCGGCGCGCGGTTCGTCGTCGCCCTGCCCGCCGGAGGGGATCAGCAGCGGCCGACGCGCGGCGGCCCGTTCGGCGCAGTACACGACGAGTGCGCGGTCGAGGCGGCTGCGGAGCAGGGGCGGCACCTCACCGCGGATCAGCCCGGAACCGAGGACGACGATCGTGTCCGGCACGGTGCCGTGACGCATCCGGCCGTAGACGACGGAGTACACGGCGAACGCGACGAGGGCCACGGCGAAGTACCCGCAGACGAACACCATCAGCACGGCGACCGCGATCCGGGCGCCGTCCCAGAGCGTGAACCCCTCGCCGCTCGCGGACACGAACAGCGCGATCGCCACCGCCGGCAGCACGAACACGAGCACCCCCGCGACCAACGACAGGGTGTTGCCGAGACTGCGCCCCTCGGAGCGGAGCATCCGGAACCCGTTCGCGATGAGGGCCACACCGAGGACGACCACCGCGAGCGGGACGAGCAGCAGCACGGTGCCGACGACCAGGCTGAACCCGGGGACCACGAGCGTCAGCGCGGTCACGGCCGTCGCGAGCGCGAAGAACGCGGCCGCCGTCAGGAACACGCCGTTCCGGAGCATCCGCGGGTCACGCCGCCTGCTCGCGACGTACAGCAGCAGGAAGACCAGCGCGAAGCAGGCCGGCACCCCCACGGAGGTCATCGGTCGGCCGAACGGAGCGCGGTCATGCGCTCACGGTACCGGCCGCGGGGTCAGGCGACCGCGCGGCGGATCAGGTCGGCGACGGTGGCCTCGTCCACCTCGGAGAACTCCGGCGTGATCGCCCACGACGTCGGCCAGAACGTCCCGTCGTCGAGCGCGGCAGAGTCCTGGAACCCGACCGTCGCGTACCGGGCCTTGAACTTCGCGGCGTCCTGGAAGAAGAACGCCGCCTTGCCGTCCTGGTAGTACGCGGGCATGCCGTACCAGAGCTTCGGCGCGAGGTCGGGCGCGACCTCGAGCGCGGTCCGGTGGATGCGTTCCGCGAGACCGCGGTCCGGCTGGGGCATCTCGGCGATCTTCGCCTCGACCGCGGCGGCGTCCGCTGCCGCCTTCTCCGCCTTGGTGCCCTTCGTGCCGCGGGTGCGTTTGACCTCAGCGGCGTGCTCCTGCATCGCCGCGCGTTCCCCGTCGGTGAAGGTGCCCTCGGTCTTCGTCGTCCGTGCCATGGTGGTGCCCTTCCGTGTCGGTGCGTCGATCATGCACCCGATCACGCTCGTGGCGCTCGTCCGATCACGCTCGTTGCGCTCGTCCGATCACGCTCGTTGCGCTCGTCCGATGGCGCTGGTGGCAGGCTCGGACCATGACCTACATCGCCAGCGACGACCGCTACGACTCGATGACGTACCGCCGCACCGGCCGCTCGGGCCTCGACCTGCCGCTGCTCTCCCTGGGGTACTGGCACAACTTCGGTGACGACGTGCCGTTCGAGACGCAGCGCGCGATCAGCCGTCGGGCCTTCGACCTCGGCATCACGCACCACGACCTCGCGAACAACTACGGCCCGCCGTACGGAGCCGCCGAGGTGAACTTCGGGCGCCTGATGCGTGAGGACTTCCGGCCGTACCGCGACGAGATGGTCGTGTCGACCAAGGCCGGCTGGGACATGTGGCCGGGGCCGTACGGCCAGGGCGGCGGTTCGCGGAAGTACGTGCTCGCCTCGCTCGACCAGTCCCTGCAGCGGACGGGCCTGGACTACGTCGACGTCTTCTACTCGCACCGCCTCGACGCCTCGACCCCGCTCGAGGAGACGATGGGTGCGCTGCACACGGCGGTCCAGCAGGGCAAGGCGCTGTACGTCGGCATCTCGTCGTACGACGCGGAACGCAGCCGCCAGGCCGCCGCGATCCTGCGCGACCTCGGTACCCCGCTCCTCATCCACCAGCCGTCGTACTCGATGCTCAACCGCTGGATCGAGACCGAGGGGCTGCTCGACGCCGCCGGCGAGCTGGGCTTCGGCGTGATCGGGTTCACCGCGCTGGCGCAGGGCCTGCTCACCGGCAAGTACCTGGACGGGGTGCCGTCTGATTCCCGAGCCGCCGCCGGCAAGTCGCTCGACGCGTCGAGCATCACCCCGGAGGTCGTCGGGCACCTCCGGGCACTGAACGACGTCGCCGCGGCTCGTGGACAGTCCCTGGCGCAGCTCGCCCTGGCCTGGGCGCTCCGTGACGAGCGGGTGACCTCACTCGTGATCGGGGCGTCGAAGGTGTCGCAGCTCGAGGACAACGTCGCGGCGCTGGCGAACACCTCGTTCACCGACGAGGAGCTCCGCACCATCGACGAGCACTCGGTCGGCATCACCGACGTCGACCTGTGGGCGGGAGCGCGTGCCGGCGAGGTCTCCTGACCGCGGACCTACGAGCGGTTCGGTCCGGCGCCCACCGGGGTGCGACCGCGGAGTCGTTCGCGGCTGAGCGCCGGCAGCGCGAACCCGGTGTCCCGTTCGAGCACGTGGGTGCCCGGCGCGACGATCGCGTCGATCGCGTCGAGCAGCCCGTCGTCGAGGACGATCTCGGACGCCTGCACGTAGGCGTCGACGTGCGACACGGTGCGCGGCCCGATCACCACCGAGGACACGTCCGGGTGGGTCAGGGCGAAGGCGACCGCGAGCTCCGACACCGTGAAGCCGGAGTCGTCGGCCAGGCGTCCGAGCCGGTCGGCGACCTCGAGCTTCCGACGGTTCCGCGGGGCGCCGATGTCGTACGCGTCCGGGTGCTCGTCGACGTGCGGTGAGCGTGGTTGAACGGTGCCGTTGCGGTAGGTGCCCGCGAGCCAGCCGCCCGCGAGGGGTGCTCCGGCCAGGACCCCGAGACCGAAGCGGCGGGCGACCGGGAACACCGTGCGCTCCGCCGTGCGGGTGAGGATCGAGTAGGGCACGTGCGTCGCGGTGGCGCTCTTCGACCCGGACCGCAGCCACTGCGCCTCGACGAGCTCCTCGGCCGGGAACCCGGGGAGGCCGAACGCGCGGATCTTGCCCTGTGCCACCAGGTCGGCGAGGGCGTCGAGCGTCTCGTCGAGCGACGTCGCCGGGTCCGGCAGCGCCGGCTGGTACAGGTCGATGACGTCGGTGCCGAGTCGCTGCAGGGTCCGCTCCACGGCACGGAACATCCACCGCCGCCCGTTGCCGCGGTGCGCCGGGTCCTGGTCGACCGGGGCGCCGAACCGCACCGACAGGAACACGTCCTCGCGCCGTCCGGCGATCGCCGCGCCCACCGCGGTCTCGGCCAGGCCCGCGCCGTCGGCGTCCGAGACGTCGACCGACGTCACGCCGCGGGTGAGCGCCTCGAGCACGAGGGTCACACCGGCCGACGGGTCGTGGGCCGCGACGCCGGCGACGGCACGCGTCCCCAGCGTCAGCGAGCTGACGGGCGCCCCCGTGCGCCCCATGCGTCGCTGTTCCATGCGCGCCACGATATGGGCCGTGCGGGCCGCAGGACGGTCCGGTGACGAAGCATTACCCCTGGCCCTGACCGGAACGGTTGGTACGATGGGCGCAGTTCTGAAACACGCAGTGTGTATCTACCGGCCGCCGGCTCCCCGGCGGACAACGGCGGCACCCGATGGGTCCGCCCCCACCGAACCGGGCCGGGCCGAGAAGGCACACCCCCATGCTCCACGCCAGTCCCACCCCGTCCGCGCCCGCCCCGGAGCGCACGGACACCGCGACCGCCGGAGACGCCTCGCTCGTCTCCCTCGCCGGACGCTGGTACTTCCCGGTGGCGTTCATCGCCCGCCTGCCGTTCGCCATGATGGTCGTCGGGGTCCTCACCCTCGTCGTGGCCGCGCGTGACTCCGTCGCCCTCGGTGGCGTCAACTCCGCCTCGGTCGGCATCGGTGCGGCGGTGTTCGGACCGATGGTCGGCGCCGCCGCGGACCGGTTCGGCCAGCGTGCCGTGCTCGTCCCCGTCGGCCTCGTCAACGCGGCGCTGCTCGGCGCGTTCCCCTTCGTCGTCAGCGGCAGCGCGCCGGACCTCGCCGTGCTCGCGATGGCGTTCTGCATCGGGGCGTCCGCGCCCCAGGTCGCGCCGATGTCCCGGACCCGGCTCGTCGCCATCATCGCGCAGCGCATGCGGCCGGCCCGTCGCGAGAAGACCCTCAGCGGCACGATGGCGTACGAGTCCGCCGCCGACGAGACCGTCTTCATCATCGGCCCGTTCCTGGTCGGCATCCTCGCCAGCGCGATCGCCCCCTGGGTCGCCGTGGCGGGCGCCTCGGCCCTGACCTTCGTGTTCGTGACCGCCTTCGCGCTGCACCCCACCGGCAAGCTCGTGCTCGGGCAGCACGAGGAACTGACCCAGGCCCCGGCCCGCCAGCTCCTGCGTCCGCGCCTCGTCGTCGTGGTCGTCGGGATCCTCGGCATCGGCCTGTTCTTCGGCTCGACCCTGACGTCGCTGACGGCGTTCATGGAGACCCACGGCGAGGCGTCCCAGGCCGGCCTGCTCTACGGCCTGATGGGCATCGGTTCGGCCGGACTCGCGCTCGGGTCCGCAGCGTTCCCGCGGTCGTTCGGCCTCGGCTGGCGCTGGCTCGTGTTCGGTGTCGTCCTGCTCGGCGGCGCGATCGCGTTCTCGCAGGCCGACTCCGTCGTGGCGGTCGGCATCGTCCTGGCGATCATGGGCGTCGGCATCGGCCCGACCCTCGTCGCCCAGTACAGCCTCGGGTCGGACCGTTCACCGGTCGGCCGGTCCGCGACCACGATGACGATCCTCGGATCCGCCGTGATCGTCGGGCAGTCGATCGCCTCCGCCATCACCGGCGACCTGGCGGAGCAGCACGGCACGTCCGTCGCGATGGTGCTCCCCGCGGCCTCGGCAGCGGTCGTCGTGCTCGCGGCCGTCGTCAACCTGCTGCTGCGGCGCCGTACCGCCGCCTGACGATCAGGACTCGGTGTCGTCGACCAACAGGTCCTCATGCCGGTAGTCGTCGGCACGCAGCCCGGCGCGGGCGATCATGTGCGTCGAGACGGGCACCAGGAACAGCTGGAACACCATGATGGGCAGGACGACCCAGAACGCCGTCCAGGTCCCCACCGCGACGACGATCGCGGCCAGCCCGAACGCCAGCCCGAGCACTTGCGGCTTCGCCATGGCGTGCAGGCGGACGAGCGGGTCCGGGAACCGCACGATGCCGACCCCGGCGCCGAGGGACAGCAGCGAACCGATGAGCAGCAGGGCGAGCGCGATCCACGCCCGCACGCCGGCGCCGTCGAGGAACGCCTGGATCATCTCGGTCACGACTGCTCCTCTGCTTCGGCGGCGTGCTCGGGGGTGGTGACGCTCAGGCCCTCGTCCGACGGGTCCGAAGACGGCGTGACCGCTCGGGCCACGGCGACGGTCGCGAACACGCTCGTCGCCGCGATCACCACGAGCACGGGGATCCCGGTCAGGTCGCGCCGGACCACCATCGACGCCGCGATCACCACGAGCACGGTCGTCAGGACCATGTCCGATCCGATCATCCGGTCGAGGATCGTCGGGCCGCGCACGATCCGGAACACCGCGAGCGCGAGGGTGGCGCCGAGCAGGGCCAGGACCAGGGCGATGCCGATCCCCATGACGACGACGGCGGCGCTCATCGGGTGACCTCCGGCAGCGGTTCGGACAGTTCGGAGACGTCCTGCTTCGAACCGAGGGCACGGATGACCATGGCCTCGATGCCGAGGGCCTCGCGACGGGCGGCCTCGACCTGTTCGACCCGCTCGGTGTCGAGCACGTGCAGCAGCAGGCGCCGACGGCGGAGGTCGACGTCGGCGACGTACGAGCCGGGCACCAGCGAGATCGCGAGGGTCGCCAGCGTGAAGGTCATCTCGGCGGTGGAGTGCAGCTGCACGAGCGTGATGGAGCTCCGGCGGACACCTCGCGGGCGGAACGCGACCCAGGCGACCCGGAACGACGCCGTGATGACGAGTCCGGACCACACCACGAGGAACCGGACGGCGTGCACGATCGAGAACCGGGCCGACAGCGGGACCGGCGGGAGCGGCAGCGCCTGGGTGACCAGGAGCGCCACCACGATGCCGCAGAGCAGGGTCAGTGGTGTCCACGAGCCCCAGAGCAGGGCCCACAGGACGGTCAGTCCGGCGACGAGCGGGACGTCGTACCGCCACGCCACCGCGATGCGGCGGGCGTTCGCGACGTGTCGGGTGTCGGTGTTCACCGGTCACCCCCGAGGACGGCCTGCACGTACCGGTCCGGCGACTCGAGCGACTCCGCTGCGCGGCTCGCGTACCCGTAGAGCGGGCCAGCGACCACGGTGAGGGCGACGGATCCGAGGACCGCGACCGTCGTCACACCGACGAGCATGCGCGGCAGCCGGACCTTGGTCGGCGCTTCGCCGACCGTCTCGGTCGACCCGGTGGTCGGACGGGAGGCACTGCTCGCGTGGGGTGCGTCGGTGACCGTCACCGAGCCTCCTGGGTGGAAGGCCTCACCCGTCTCCTCGGAGACGGTCAAGGGGGCGGGTTCCGGCGACCGCAGGGCTGCGTGCGGTTCGGCGGTCGTCGCGTGCGGCGCCGCAGCCTCGGCCGCGGGCTTCGGCCGCCAGAAGGCAGCGTCCCACACGCGCATCAGCGCGTACAGCGTGAGGAGCGACGTGACCACGCCGGCGGCGATCGTGACGTACGCCAGCGGGGAGCCGTCCTCGGCTGCGGCGCGGAACAGCCCGAGCTTGCCGATGAAGCCGGAGAACGGGGGGATGCCGCCCAGGTTGAACGCCGGGATCAGGTACAGCGCGGCCAGCAGCGGCGCGGCCTTCAACAACCCGCCGAGCGACCGGGTCGACGTGGTCCCACCGACGCGTTCCATCAGGCCGGACACCAGGAACAACGTGGTCTGCACGACGATGTGGTGCACCGTGTAGAACACCGCGGCCGCCGTCCCCGCCACCGTCCCGAGCCCGACACCCATCACCATGAAGCCGATGTGGCTGATGAGCGTGAAGGACAGCAGGCGCTTGACGTCGGTCTGCGACACCGCGCCGAGCACCCCGACGACCATCGTCAACACCGCCACCACGAGCAGCACGTTGTTCAACTGCGGCCCGGGGAAGATCACCGTCTCGAGGCGGATGATCGCGTAGATGCCGACCTTCGTCAGCAGACCGGCGAAGACGGCCGTGACCGGGGCCGGGGCGGTCGGGTACGAGTCCGGCAGCCAGAACGCCAGCGGGAAGACCGCCGCCTTGATGCCGAAGCCGATGAGCAGCATCGTGTGCAGGAGCAGCTGCACGTGCTCGGGCAGCTCGGCGACGCGCTCGCTGATCTGGGCGATGTTGACCGTGCCGGTCGCGCCGTACACCAGGCCGATCGCGGCGAGGAAGATCGCCGACGCGATCAGGCTCGTGACGATGTACGTGGTGCCGGCCCGGACCCGCTGCTCGCTGCCGCCCAGGGTGATGAGCACATAGCTCGCCACGAGCAGCATCTCGAACGCCACGTACAGGTTGAACAGGTCGCCGGCGATGAACGAGTCGAGCACGCCCGCGGCCAGGACGAGGTAGGTCGGGTAGAAGATCGTGACCGGGGCCTCGCCGTCGTCGGCTGCGAGCCCCTGGCCGATCGAGAACAGCAGGACGATGAGCAGCACGCTGGCGCTCACCGTGAGGAGCAGGGCGCTGAGGCGGTCGACCACCAGCGAGATGCCGTACGGGGCATCCCACCCGCCGACCTGCACGACGATGGTGCCGTGGTGGTCGACGAGCACCATGAGGGTCGCGGCGACGGCGAGTGCGACGACGAGCACCACGACGGTGATCGCTCGCTGGAGCTTCTGGTGCCGCAGGAGGCCGAGCGCGACGGCGGCGCCGAGCAGCGGGACGAGGACGAGGAGCGGGACGAGCCAGGTCATCGGTTCACTCCGTCCTGGTGCGGTTGGTGTTCGTGCGGATCGTCGGCGTCCTCGGGGGACTTCGGGTCGAAGTCGGCTTCCGGGTCGTCGTCGGGGTCGTCGCGCGTGCGGCCGATGGCGACGTCCGCTTCGTCGACCTCGACCTCGTCGGCACGGGACAGCTGCCACGAGCGGTGGATGAGGGCGAGCAGGAACGCGCTGACGGCGAAGGTGATGACGATCGCGGTCAGGGCGAAGGCCTGGGGGAGCGGGTCGGTGATGCCCTCGGAGGACTTGCCGATCGGCGGGTTGCCGGCGGCGCCCGACATCACCAGCAGGAGCAGGTTCAGGGCGTTGCCGAGCAGCAGGAAGCCGAGCAGCATCCGGGTCAGGGACCGTTCGAGCAGCAGGTAGACGCCGCAGGAGAACAACACGGCCATCGCGATCACGAGGACGAGGGTGACGGTCATGTGGCGCTCCCTTCCGGGGTGGGGGCCTCGAGGGTGTCGCGGACCGACCCCTCGGTGGTGTCGCGGGTGGGTGCCCCGGCATCCTCGAGGCGTTGCCGGTCCACCTCGGCCCCGAGGCTGCGGAGGACGTCGAGCACCAGGCCGACGACGACCAGGTACACCCCGATGTCGAAGAACGTCGCGGTGACGAACTCGACGTGGCCGAGGACCGGGACGGTCGCCTCGAAGAACTCGGAGTACAGGGCTTCGCGACCGAAGAACAGCGGCACGATCGCGGTGATCGCTGCCGTCGCGACACCGAGTCCGAGCAGTCGACCGGCACGGACCGGGGCGGCGGCGCCGAGTTCGGCCGGGCCGCCCGCCAGGTACCGGGCCGCCAGCGCGATGCCGGCGACGAGGCCACCGGCGAAGCCGCCGCCGGCCGCGTTGTGCCCGGCGAACAGCAGGTAGACCGACAGGACGATGAGCCCGTGGAACAGCAGTCGGACCACGACGTCGAGGAGTGCCGAGCGGCCGGTCGGGATGGCGGCGCTCGTCGGCAGCCAGGCGCGCGGCTCACCGTCGGTGCGCTGGCCGTCGGCCGTCAGCTTCTCCGGCAGGTCACGGAGCCGGGGCAGCGTGTCCTCGCGGGAGTTCACGAAGATGAGGCTCGCGACGCCCGTGGCCGCGGCGACGACGACGGTGAGCTCACCGAGGGTGTCCCAACCGCGCAGGTCGACGAGCGCGACGTTGACGACGTTGAGGCCGTGGCCGAACGAGCTCGTGAGCGCCGGCAGGTCCGGCCAGATCGGGTCGGCGGTGCGCGCCGAGGCGGCGACGATGACGACGATCGCCAGCGTGAGGCCGGCCAGCCCCGCGAAGAGCGCGCGCACGATGCGGAACCGGCTCGGGTTCGTCGTCGCGATGCGCGGGGGGAGCCGCCGGAGCACCAGCACGAACGCGATGAGGGTGACGGTCTCGACCACGAGCTGCGTGAGGGCGAGGTCGACCGCGCCGTGCAGGACGAACAGGACGGACATGCCGTAGCCGGTCACGCCCACCAGGACGGCGGCGGCGAACCGGGTCTTCGCGGTGAGGACGGCGATGGCGCCGACGGACATCACGATGACGACCGGGATCTGGCCCCACGAGTCGGAGAACCGGACGTGGAACTCCCACGGCCCGCCGAGCACGAGGTTCGCGAGCGCACCCGCCACGAACACCGACAGGATCACCGTCAGGTAGTAGGGGAGCGAACCCCGCTGGACACCGGCGGTCAGGCCCGTCGCGAACCGGTCGAGGCCGCGCATGAGGTGCCGGTAGGTGCCCGAGGCGCTCGGGAACCCGGCGAGCTGGTGCTGCAGTGCCTCGACCGGACGTCGGAGGGCGAACAGTGCGAGACCGCCGACCAGGGTGACTGCCGAGATGCCGAGCGCCGGTTCGAGGCCGTGCCAGAGCGCGAGGTGGGGGACTTCCTCGCCGGGGAGCGAGGCCATCGTCGCCGCGGGCTCGATGCCGTGCGCGACGACCGGGGTCAGCAGGCCGAGGGCGAGACCGGTCAGCGCCAGGATCGACGGCACCACACCCAGACCGTGCAGGGCGTGCGGTTCCGTCTGGGCGACGTCCGGCTTGCGGGCGAACGCTCCCCAGAAGAAGCGGAGCGAGTACGCCACGGTGAGCACCGAGCCGAGCGTCACGCCGACGAGGGCGAACCAGGCCCAGCCGGCGTCGGGGCCGTGCAGCGACTCGGTGAAGCCGGTCAGCACGGCTTCCTTCGCGACGAAGCCGATCGTCGGCGGGATGCCGGCCATCGACACGAGCGCGAGGGCGGCCACGACGGCCAGCCACGGTGCCTTCCGGCCGAGGCCGCTCAGGCGTCCGAGGTCGCGGGTGCCGGTGGTGTGGTCGATCGCCCCGACGACGAGGAAGAGTGTGGACTTGAACGCGGCGTGCGCCACGAGCAGGGCGACCCCGCCGAGCGCCACCGCGGGCGCGCCCCACCCGGCGGCGAGCACGAGGAACCCGAGCTGCGCGACGGTGCCGTAGGCGAGCAGGAGCTTGAGGTCGGTCTGGCGGAGCGCCCGGTAGCCACCGATGAGCATGCCGAGGACACCGAGCACGGTGATCGTCTCGCGCCAGCCGTCGAGCAGCGCGAACGCCGGGGCGAGCCGGGCCACGAGGTAGATGCCGGCCTTCACCATCGCTGCGGCGTGCAGGTACGCGCTGACCGGGGTCGGAGCTGCCATGGCCGCGGGCAACCAGAAGTGGAACGGCACGATCGCCGACTTCGTCAGCGCGCCGAGCAGGACGAGGACCACCGAGACGGTGACGATCGGTCCGGTCGGCGGGGCGGCGATGATGCCGGAGAGCGAGGTCGTGCCCGCCGTGACCGACAGCATGACCAGGCCGGCGAGCATCGCCAGACCGCCGGCGGTGGTGACGACGAGGGCCTGCATCGCGGCCGCTCGGCTCGCACGCTTGTCGGCGTCGTGTCCGATGAGCAGGTAGGAGAAGACCGTGGTGGCTTCCCACAGGACGAAGAGCACGATGACGTCGTCGGCGAGGACGAGCCCGAACATCGACCCGGCGAACGCGGTCAGCACGCCCGCGAACCGGCCGATCCCCGGTTCGTCGCGCCCGAAGTACGAGGCGCAGTAGACGAGCACGAGGGCCCCGACGATCGACACCACGAGCGCGAGCACCCACGACAGGGCGTCCATCCGCAGCGTGATCTCGAGGTCGAGCTGCGGGACCCACCGGTGCCGTTCGACGACGCTGCCGTGCAGGGCCGCGTCCGTCTGCAGCACCGTCAGCACGGCGGCGGCTGCGGGCGCGAGGGCGGCCACGTAGAAGACGCGGCGGCCGAGGACGGGGGTCAGGGCGGGGACGATCAGGGCGACGATCGCGAACGCGACGAGGACGAGGACCATCGGGCACCTCCTCGGGGTCGGGCTGCAGTCCGGCTCACTGGGCCCTCACAGCCTAGGAAGAGTGGGATGTGGAGAACCTGTGCGACCGGACAGCCTGCCCGCGCTCGGTTCACACTGTGAACACCACTCTGCCCGTGCTCCCGGCGGGCTGTCCGGCCCACGTCGCTTCGACGTCCGCCAACCGCACGGCCGTCGCGTCCACCCGGACGGTGCCGTCCGCGATCGCACCGACGATGCCCGGGAGCTCGGCGACGAACCCGGCGCGGCCAACCGAGCCCTGCCCACTGCCGACGATCGTCAGGCCCGAGGCGCGCAGTGCCGCGGACGGGATCGTCGCCTCGTGGCCCGCGGTGGAACCGATCGCGATCCAGTCGAGTCGGCGGCCCGGGTCGGTGCGGGCGGTGACGACGGCGCGCATCACGTCGGCCGCGGGCTGGCCCCAGACGTAGTCGATGACCACGTCGACGTCGGCTGCCGCTGCGCCGAGGGCGTCGACGTCGGTCAACGGCAGCACGACGTCGGCGCCGAGGGCGGTGAGCGCCGCCAGCCGCTCCGGGTTGCGACCGCTCGCGACGACGTGTGCGGCACCGAGGTGCTTCGCCACCTGCACCGCCGCGGTGCCCGAGGCCCCGGTCGCGCCGAGCACGAGGACGCGGCTGCCCGGGGCGAAGTCGATCCGCCGGCGCAGGGCCACCCACGACGACAGCACCGGGTTCACACCGGCGGCCACGGTGACCGGGTCGGCACCGTCGGGCAGGACGACACTCGCCCGCGGGTCGACCGCGACGCGCTCGGCCATGGTGCCGCGGGTGTCGCTCGCGACGGCGACGTAGCGGAGCGTGCCGTCGGGGAACCGGGCGACGCCGTCGACGCCGGGGGCCAGGGGGAGCGCGCCCTCGCTGGTGTAGTGCGAACCGTCGGCCTGCGAGCGGACCCGCGGGTGGAGACCGGCCGCGACGACGTCGACGACGACCTCGCCGGGTCCGGGAGTCGGTTCGTCGAACTCCTGCCAGGTCGGGGCGTGGCCGAACTCGGTGACGACTGCTGCGTGCATGGTGTCCTCCATTTGCTTCGTGTTACGAACAAAGTAGTTCGCATCACGAAGTTCGTCAACTAGGCTGGAGTGGTGCAGGAGATGACCGAGGACGAGCAGCTCGTCGATGCCCTGGGCGAGGCCGCGTTCCGGACGATGGGGCCGCTGACCGGGCTCGCGGCCGATGCGGGGCTGTCGCTGACGCAGCTGCGGGTCCTCGCGATCCTGCGTGACCGTCGTCTGCGGATCGGTGACCTGGCGCAGTACCTGGGGCTCGAGAAGTCGACGATGACCGGGTTGGTGGCGCGCGCGGAGAAGAAGGGACTGCTCGCACGGCAGCCGAACGCGGACGACGCCCGTGCGGTGGACGTCGTGATCACCGACGCCGGTCTCGAGGTGGCGCGCTCGCTCGAGGGTGCGATCCGCGATGCACTGCTGCCGCTCACCGCCCGGTTGCCGGAGCGGGATCGGCGCCAGCTGCGCGCGCTCCTGGAGCGGATGCTGCGCTGACCCCTCAGCGGCCGTGTGCGCGTGCCGGGATCTGCGTCGCGAGCTTGCCGCCGGAGACGTCGAGCAGGGTGCCGGTGATGTAGCCCGACGCGTCGCTCGCCACGAAGACGAGCAGGTCGGCGACGTCGTCCGCGGTCTCCCAGCGGCGCAGGGACAGGGTGTCGAGCAGGCGGTCCTGGGCATCGGCCGGCATGGTCGCGAAGCCGTTCATCGCCGTCGGGACCATGCCCGGCGCGTACGCGTTGACAGTGATGCCCCACGGGCCGAGCTCCGACGCCAGCACCCGGGTGAACGAGACGACCGCGGCCTTGGACGCCGCGTAGGCAGCGCTGCCGACACTCGGGACGATCGCGGCGAACGAGGCGGCGTTGATGATCCGCCCCCGCCCCGCGGCCTGCATCACCGGCGCGACGGCCTGGCTCATCAGGAAGGTGCCGCCGAGGTTGACGTCCATGCACCGGCGCCAGGCGTCCCACTGCAGCTCGGCGACGGTGCCCTCGACGTTGATGCCGGCGTTGTTCACGAGCACGTCGATCGTGCCGTGCCGGGTGACGACCTCGTCGACGGCGGCCCGGACCGACTCCGGGTCGGCGACGTTGCACACGACGTGGTCGAGCGGGAAGTCGGGTTCGAAGGCCAGGTCGAGGGCGACGACGCGGCACCCCTCGGCGACGAAGCGATCGGCGAGCGTGCGTCCGATCCCGCGTGCTGCGCCGGTCACGACCACCACACGGTCGGTCAGGTCGAGGTGCATCGTTGCTCCTGTCGTCGGTTGTTGCAATAGGCATACTATTGCAGCATGGCGAAGCAACGGGTGCTCTGGGTCACCGGCGGCGGCAGCGGCATGGGTGCCGCGAGTGCCGAGGCCGCTGCGCGCGACGGGTGGACGGTGGTCCTGAGCGGGCGGCGCGTGGACCGGCTCGAGCAGGTCGCGGCGACGATCACGGCCTCCGGCGGCACGGCGGCGGTCCTGCCCCTCGACGCTGCCGATCCCGCTGCCGTCGCGTCTGCGCGGGACACCGTGCTCGAGCGGTTCGGACGACTCGACGCGGTCGTGCTCGCCGCCGGGCTGAACGCGCCGCGGCGCCGGTGGGACGACCAGTCGTTGCCGGACTTCCGCGCGATCGTCGACACGAACCTCACCGCGGTGGCCACGGTCGTCGACGCCGCACTGCCTGCGCTCCGCGAGTCCGGCGGCGTGGTCGTCGTGGTGTCGTCCTACGCCGGGTGGTCCTTCCAGCCCGGCGCCGGCGTCGCGTACTCCGCCTCGAAGACCGCGCTCGGTTCGGTCGTCCGGAGCCTCAACGAGCAGGAAGCACACCACGGGGTCCGGGCGACGCACCTGTGCCCCGGTGACGTCGCGACCGACTTCCTCGACCAGCGGCCGTCGGTGCCCGACGCCGCCGCACGATCGGTGATGCTGCAGCCGGAGGACATCGCCCGCGCGGTGTCGTTCGTGCTCGAGGCGCCGTCGTACATGCGCGTCGACGAACTCGTGGTCAGCCCGGTGTCCCAGCGGTGACCAGCACGTTCGACCGCGTCCTCGACCAGATCGGTGCCGCCGTCGTCGCCGGCGCCATCGCCGTGGGTAGCCGCCGGAGCATCGACGACCTGGTGGCGTCGACCGGGGCCAGTCGCAGCATCGTCCGCGAGGCCGTCCGCGTCCTCGTCGCCCTCGGCCTGGTCACCGCGCGGCGCCGGGTCGGCGTGACCGTCCTCGGCGTGCTGGAGTGGGACGTCCTGGATCCGCGGGTCGTGCGGTGGCGCCTCCGGGGCCCGGACGGTGACCGCGTGGCGGTCGAGCTCCGCGAACTCCGCGCGGCGGTCGAACCCGCCGCAGCCGCCGCAGCAGCCCGGCGGGCGCCCCTCGACGAGTGCGCGGACCGACGGGAGGCGCTCCGCACCACCGCGGACGAGCTCGCGGCCGCAGCGGCCCGCGACGACCGCCTCGACTTCGTGGCCGCGGACGTGCGGCTCCACGCGCTCGTGCTCGACCTGTCCGACAACACGCTGTACCGACGCCTGCACCGCGTCGTGGGCCAGGTGTTGCGCGAACGCGGGAGCATCCGCCCGGACCGGCACGACGTCGGCCTCCACCTCGCGCTCGCCGCTGCCGTCGTCGACGGCCACCCGGACGACGCGGCCGCGGCGATGCGGGCGATCGTCGAGCGCACGTGAGCGGTGCCCCGCCGACCTGGGAAGATGGAGTCCGGTGCGCTCCTCCGGCGCCCGTGGAGGGTGAGCGTGGACGCAGCACAGGACCTGGTCGTCCAGCTCATCGGCACCCCGTGGACGTTCGTCGTGGTCGGCCTCGTGCTCGCCGTCGGCAGTGTCGCGGTCTTCCTCCCCAGCCAGGCGCTCGTCGTCGCGGTCGGCACGCTCCTGGTGGGCGGTGACGGCGGCCTCCTGCCGGTCCTCGTCCTCGTCGTCGCGGCCTCGATCGGCATGGTCCTCGGCGACCTCGGGTTGTACCACCTGGCGCGCTCGGTCGACCTCGGCTCGAGGTCGTGGTTCGCGCGTCCGAAGGTCCGTAAGGCCCGGGACGCCATCGACGGCCGCTACCGTGCCGCTCCCGGGCGCATCGCGGTCCTCGGACGCTTCATCCCGATGGGCCGGCTGACGACGAACCTGGTCGGCGCGGACAGCGGGCTCGACGTTCGGCGGTTCCTGGTCAGCTGCGTGCTCGCCGACGTCGTGTGGGCCGCGTACTGCGTCGGCATCGCGGCGGCCACCGGGCGCTGGAGCCGCGAGCAGCCCTTCCTCGTCACGACCCTCGCGGTCGTGGCGTCGATCCTGCTCGGCCTCGCGATCTCGGCGATCGAGAAGGCCGTGCGACGACGCAGCGAGGCGGCGGCCGCGGCCTGACGAACGTAGGGTGGGGACACCGTTCGAAGGAGAACCCGTGCTGCTCGACGACCTCGTACCGGACCCTGACGCGCTCGAGCGCATCGCCACCGGCAGCACGTGGGCCGAAGGACCCTGCTGGATCCCGGCGTCCCGCACCCTGCGCTGGTCGGACATCCCCGGCGACCGGGTCCTGCAGTGGCACGCCGACTCCGGCGAGACCTCCACGTACGCCGAGGGCGTCGAGTTCACCAACGGCCGGACGCTCGACCGCGACGGCAGTGTCGTCCAGTGCTCGCACGGACTCCGGCGGGTTGAGCGCGACCGCGACGGCACCGTCACGCCGATCGTCGACGCCTGGGCCGGCGTGCGGTTCAACTCGCCGAACGACGTCGTCGTCGCCCGGGACGGCAGCGTGTGGTTCACCGACCCGGCCTACGGCATCACCCAGCCGCGCGAGGGTCACCCCGGCGTGCGCGAGTACGGCGACCACTGGACGTTCCGCTGCGGACCGTCCGGCGAGGACCTGCGCCCCGTCGCGACCGACGTCGACGAGCCGAACGGACTCGCCTTCGACCCGTCCGGGCAGATCCTGTACATCGCGAGCTCGTCGGGGGACGAACCGGTCATCCGCGCCTACGACCGCGGCGGTGACGGCGGCGACCTGCTCAAGAACGGCCGGGTGTTCGCGCGACTCGAGCCGGGCGAGGGCGCACCGGACGGCATCCGGGTCGACGTGCACGGCAACGTGTGGTCGTCGTCGCACCGCGGCGTCGTGGTGTTCGACCCCTCCGGCGAGCGGATCGGCGAGGTGGCCGTCCCCGAGGTGACGTCGAACCTGTGCTTCGGCGGCGACGACGGCACGACGCTGTTCCTGACGGCGACGACGTCGGTCTACCGGATCGCCACGACGACGCGGGACGCTGCCGTATCCTGACTCGGCCATGCAGTGCGACTACTTCGACCGCGGGGTGTGCCGGTCCTGCACGCTCATGGGGCAGCCCTACGCCGACCAGGTCCTCGACAAGGAGCTCCGCACCCGCGAACTCCTGCACGACGCCGTCGAGGCGGCTGGCGGCCCCGGAGCCGTCACGTGGTCACCGGCGATCACGAGCCCCGAGTCCGGGTACCGGAACAAGGCGAAGATGGTGGTCGGCGGTTCGACGGAGCACCCGACCGTCGGCATCCTCGACCACCGGCAGCGCGGCGTCGACCTGCGGCACTGCGGGATCTGCACGCCCGGCATCCGACACGCGCTGCCCCTGCTCGCCGACTTCGTCCAGACCGCGGGGTTGATCCCGTACGACGTCGCTGCCCGACGCGGCGAGCTGAAGTACGTCCTGGTCACCGAGTCGCCCGACGGCGAACTGATGGTGCGGTTCGTCCTGCGGTCCGAGGGGCAGGTGGCTCGGATCCGGCAGTACCTCGATGTGCTGCGTGACGCCCTGCCGAACGTGGTGGTCGTCACGGCGAACCTGCTTCCCGAGCACAAGGCCGTGACCGAGGGCGACCGGGAGATCGTCCTCACCGAGCAGGAGACGCTGCCGATGCGCCTCGGCGGGATCACGATGCACCTGCGGCCGCAGAGCTTCTTCCAGACCAACACCGCCGTCGCCACCGAGCTGTACGCGCAGGCCTCGGCGTGGATCGACGAGCTCGACCCGGCGTCGATGTGGGACCTGTACTGCGGCGTGGGCGGGTTCGCCCTGCACGCTGCGCGACCGGGACGAGCGGTGACCGGCATCGAGACGAGTGCCGAGGCGATCCGTTCGGCGAAGCAGTCCGCGCGCGAGGCCGGGCTCGAGGGGCTCCGGTTCGCCGCCGACGACGCCACCGAGCACGCACTCCGCGCCCGACCCGACGCGGTGCCCGAGCTCGTCCTGGTGAACCCGCCACGACGCGGGATCGGCGAGGCGCTGTCGACCTGGCTCGAAGAGTCCGACGTGCAGCACGTCGTCTACTCGAGCTGCAACCCGGTGACCCTGGCGAAGGACCTCGCGCGCATGCCCTCGTTCCGGCTGCGCCGCGCTCGTGTGCTCGACATGTTCCCCCAGACCGGCCATCTCGAGGCCGTCACGCTGCTGTCGCGGGCGTGATCCGGGCCTCCTGGCCGGCATTGCCAGGGAATTGCCAAGGTGACGTACCCGGGTACGGGTCGATGACCATGGCCATGGGCATCGAGGCGTACAGGTTCGAGTGCGGGGTACATAGCACCAACGGGTAGAACCGTTTGTCTCGGTTTGATAACGGTGAAGAGTTTCCTATGGTTGCCGACCGAGGTGCCGCCGGCCCGATGACCACTGCCCCCGGTGGCGCACCCCACAACTGACCGCGATCGGTCGGGGTGGGCAGTGGATTCCGCGTTCGAAGCGGCTCGTGACCCCGGTGGAGCAATCACATGAAGAAGCTTTCCCGTACCCGCACCATCGTCGGCGGCCTCGCGTTCGCCGGCATCGCCGCGACCGGTGTCGGCCTCGCGGCAACCCCCGCGAACGCTGCGTCCGGCTCGACCTGGGACGCCCTCGCGCAGTGCGAGTCCGGCGGCAACTGGGCCATCAACACCGGCAACGGCTACTACGGCGGCCTGCAGTTCAACCTCGGCACCTGGCAGGCGAACGGTGGCGTCGGCAGCCCCGCCGGCGCGAGCCGCGAGGCCCAGATCGCCGTCGCCGAGCGTGTCCTCGCCACGCAGGGCTGGGGCGCCTGGCCGGCCTGCTCGGCCCAGCTCGGACTGAGCGGCACGAGCGGTGCCGCACCGGCCGCCGCTGCTCCGGCTCCGGCAGCCCCCGCTGCTCCGGCCCCGACGCAGCAGGCCGCACCGGCTCCCGCTGCCCCGGAGCAGGCCGCACCGAGCACCCCGGCTCCGGCACCCGCGCAGGAGGCCGCCCCGGCAGCCACCACGCCGAGCAAGCCCGCCGCCGTGAAGACGAGCGGCAAGACGTACACGATCGCCTCGGGCGACACGCTCGACACCATCGCCACCAAGCTCAAGATCGACGGTGGCTGGAACAAGCTGTGGGCCGCGAACACGTCGACCATCGACGACGCGAACCTCATCTACTCGGGCCAGGAGCTGCAGCTCCCCGCCTGATCGTTCCGCCGAACGAACACGACGACGCCCCGCGACCTCGGTCGCGGGGCGTCGTCGTGCGTGGTGCGTGTCGGGCGGGACGGGAGCGCTACTGCTGGTTGTCGGCCAACCAGGCCGCGACGTCGGCGGAGCGCAACGCCTGCGACAGCGAGCGGACCGCCAGGTCGTTGAGCATCACGATGGACTGCCCGTCCGGCGAGGTTCCGGAGCCCGCAGTCGGCACCGTGAACGTCTCGAGGTCGTCGGTCCGGACGTCGCGCAGCGACCACCCGAGGCCGATCAGGGTCGGGAAGGTCAGTCCGGCATCCACTGCGAGGTGCTCGCTCGTCGCGGTGACGAAGTCCTGGATGCGCCCGGGGTCGGTGAGCGTGCCGCGGGAGAGCAGCCCGCCGACGACCCCGCGCATGAACGCCTGCTGGTTCAGCACGCGGGTGTGGTCGGCATCGGCGAACGAGTACCGCTCGCGCACGAAGGCGAGTGCGGCGTCACCGTCGAGCCGGTTCGCGCCGGCGACGAACTCGTGCTTGCCTGCGGCGAACGCCTGCCCGGAGTCGACCGTGACACCGCCGAGGGCGTCGGTCATGTCCTTGAACCCGGTGAAGTCGATCTCGGCGACGTGGTCGATGCGGACGTCGAGCAGCTGCTCGACGGTCTGCACGGTGAGCGGGACGCCGCCCCACGCGTACGCGGCGTTGATCTTGGCGCTCCCGTGACCCGGCACGTCGACCCACGAGTCACGCATGATCGACATCAGGTACACGGCCTGCCGGTCGGCCGGGACGTGCGCGAGCATCAGGGTGTCCGAACGGCCACCGGCCTCGGATGGCTTGCCGTCTGGTCCGCGTGCAGCTCGTGAGTCGGACCCGATGAGCAGGATGTTCTCGCCGCCGGACGCAGCGGGTCGGGTCCCGCTCGGGAACGGGTTCGCGATCGTGTCGTGGCGGGCGTCGAAGCTGCGCGCCAGGCCGCCGACGAAGATGCTCCCGACGACGGCGATCACGGTGGCGATGCCGACCAGCGAGCCGACCGTCGCGAGCAGTGCGACGA
This sequence comes from Curtobacterium sp. PhB25, assembly GCF_004365375.1. Lineage (NCBI taxonomy): Bacteria > Bacillati > Actinomycetota > Actinomycetes > Micrococcales > Microbacteriaceae > Curtobacterium > Curtobacterium sp. PhB25. The sequence goes on from NZ_SODR01000008.1 coordinate 210,435, forward strand.
GGAGCGGGCGTCGGCGCCGCGGGTGGCGTCCGCTTCGGGTGGCGGTGTCGGCGGCCAGGCGGGCCGCCCGTCGTTCGGACATGCGGGACTCCAACGGGTTCGCGTCGGCGTGCCACCGACCGACCCATCGTACCGCATCTGGTATTTCAGGTACAGGGTGTCAGTTGTTCGGTTGCCGTGACTTCCCGAGCAGTTCCGTGAGTGCCGTCCGCAGTGCCGGGTCGTCCGGCAGGACCTCGCGCTCGATGTGCCGAGCGGTCTCCCACGCTCGGCGTCCGTGATCGGTCACGGTCACGAGGCGCCGGCGTCGGTCGTCGGGGTGCGGGGTGCGCTCGACGAGGCCGTCCCGCTCCATGCGCTCGAGGGTCCGTGACATCGTCTGCGGTTGCACCCGTGCCGTGCGGGCGATCGTGTCGGCGCCCGTGGGGCCCGTGCGGATCAGGATGTCGACCGCGATGAGGGCCGCGTGGGGCAGCCCGATGGCGCGGAGGCGTTCATCCCAGTCCCGCTCGACCGAGCGTGCCGCGGCCGACAACAGCCGGCCGAGGGGCCACTGCTCGGTCGTGTCGTCCATGGGCGCAGTCTACGGTCGCCAGCTGTCGCGGTCGGCGTCGCGGTCGGTGTCACGACGGCGTCACGACGGCGTCGCAGCCGTCTAGTAATCAGCATGCTGACGACCGGTGTACGCTCACCGTCGTGTCCCGCTTCCTCCGCATCGTCCTCCCCGCGCTCGTCATCGTTGTCTGGCTCGCGATCGCCTCCGTCGGCGGTCCGTACTTCGGCAAGATCTCCGAGGTGTCGACGAACGACCAGACCTCGTTCCTGCCGGCGTCGGCCGACGCCACGAAGGTGCAGGAGCGCTCGTCGGAGTTCCGGCAGGAGTCGGGCGCACCCGCGATCATCGTGCTCGAGCGCGACGGCGGCATGTCGTCCTCCGACCTGACCGCGGCGAAGGACCTCGCGACCCAGCTCGGTGACCGCGACGACGTCGAAGCCGTCAGCCCGGTGATCCCGAGCGAGGACGGCGACGCGGTGGAGATCGTCGCGACCCTCACCACGGCAGCCGACACCGGTGACGCGGTCGAGGCGATCCGCGCCGACGTCGACGACGCCCTGCCCAGCGGCGTCAGCGGCTACGTCACCGGACCAGCCGGGTTCACCGCCGACCTGACCGAGGCGTTCGCCGGCATCGACGGCCTGCTGCTCGGGGTCGCGCTCGCCGCGGTGTTCGTGATCCTGATCATCGTCTACCGCTCACCACTGCTGCCGATCCTCGTGCTCGGCACCGCGACGTTCGCCCTGTGCGCCTCGATCCTGGTGGTGTGGTGGCTCGCGAAGGCCGGGATCGTCACCGTGAACGGCCAGGTGCAGGGGATCCTGTCGATCCTGGTGATCGGTGCGGCGACGGACTACGCCCTGCTCTACACGGCGCGCTTCCGCGAGGCGCTGCGCGACCACCGCACCGGCTGGGGTGCGACGAAGGCGGCCCTGCGGGGGAGCCTCGAACCGATCCTGGCCTCCGGCGGCACCGTCATCGTGGGCGTGCTCTGCCTGCTGCTCTCCGACCTCAACTCGAACAAGGCGCTCGGTCCGGTCGCGGCGATCGGCATCGCGTTCAGCCTGCTCGCCGCCCTGTCGCTCCTGCCCGCACTGCTGCTCGCGTTCCGTCGAGCGGCGTTCTGGCCGCTGCGTCCCGCCTACGGCAGCGCCCACCCGGTGCTCACCGGTCCGGAGGCCCGCGGCGTCTGGGCCCGGGTCGGTCGGCTCGTCGCCAAGCGCTCCCGGATCGTGTGGATCGTCTGCACGGTGGGCCTGGTCGCGATGGGCACGGGCCTGGTCGGGCTCAAGGCCGACGGGGTCCCGCAGAGCGACCTCGTCATCGGTGCCTCGCAGGCACGTGACGGGCAGGACGTCCTTGCCGACCACTTCCCGGGCGGCTCCGGCAGCCCGGCGCAGGTCATCGGGTCGGAGCGTGACCTCGCCGCCCTCGTCGACGCCGTCACGGCGGTCGACGGCGTCGACGGGGTCGTCGCCGCCGCGAAGGACGCCCCGTCCGGCACCGTGCCCGTGACGAGCGACACGAGTTCCGCCGGCGGCGCCGCCGCCGCCGAGCCCACCGTCTCGCGCGGGGACGTGCTGCTCGAGGCCACGTTGTCCGACCCGGCCGACTCCGACGCGGCCGAGCAGACGGTCCGTGACCTCCGCACCGCCGTCGAACGGGTCGATCCCGACGCGGTCGTCGGTGGCGTCACCGCGACCGCCGTCGACACGAACGACACCGGGATCCGTGACCGCACGCTGATCATCCCCGTGGTGCTGGTCGTGATCCTGCTCATCCTGATGCTCCTGCTCCGCAGCGTCGTCGCCCCGCTCGTGCTCATCGGCAGCGTGATCGTGTCGTTCGCCGCAGCACTCGGCGTCGGAGCGCTCGTGTTCGACCACGTGTTCCACTTCCCCGGTGCGGACCCGAGCGTGCCCCTGTACTCGTTCGTGTTCCTCGTCGCGCTCGGGGTGGACTACAACATCTTCCTCATGACGCGGGTGCGGGAAGAGGCGCTGCAGCACGGGCCGCACGAGGGGGTCCTGCGCGGACTCGGGGTCACCGGCGGGGTGATCACCTCGGCGGGCGTGGTGCTCGCGGCGACGTTCGCGGCCCTCGGCGTCATCCCGATCCTGTTCCTCGTGCAGATCGCGTTCGTCGTGGCGTTCGGCGTCCTGCTCGACACGATCGTCGTCCGTTCGCTGCTCGTGCCGGCGATCGCGTACGACCTCGGTCGGCGGGCGTGGTGGCCGTCGCGCCTCTCGCGCGCGAACCATCACATGTGACACGCTGGGTGCATGCCAGTTCCTTCGACGCAGCCCGCCGCCGAGCGCAAGCTCCTCCGTGACACCGTGCAGGACAAGATCCGCGACGCGATCATGGACGGCACGCTGGAGCCCGGCGAACGGCTCAACGACGACGATCTGATCGCGTGGCTCGGGGTCTCCCGCACCCCGATCCGCGAGGCACTGGCGGAACTCGCCCGCGCCGGCCTGATCGAGATGGCACCGAACCGCTACACCCGCGTGGCGGCCCCGACGAAGGACGAGCTCCTCGACGCCTACCGCACGCTCGGCGTCATCTACGGGGGCGTCGTGCGCCTCGCGGTGCCCAACTTCACCGAGCCGCAGCGCAAGAAGATCGTGAAGATGCTCGACGACGTCATCGCGCGGGTCGGCGCCGACGAGCAGGACCAGGTCGCCCGCAACGGCGCCGACATCTACTCGCAGTGGGCGGACGCCTGCGGCAACCCGTCGCTCGTGCAGCTCTGCCGGTCGACCACCGACGGGCTGTCCTTCAAGCTCCGGGTCCCGGAGCTCGCTGAGCTGATCCCGGCCGCGGTGATCCTGCCCGAGCTCGACAAGCTCAAGGCTGCCGTCCTGGCGAAGGACCCGATCGCGGCAGAGCTCGCGATGGAGGCCATCCACCTGCTGCCGTCGCGCGCGTAGCGCCCCGTCGCCCAGCGCGACCAGGAGACGGACAGGAGGCCCGTGGCGATCCCGCCACGGGCCTCCCGTCCGCCGTCACGCGCGTCTCGGGCGCGAAAGCGACAGATGTCCGCGAACATTCCGCGGCAGACTGTCGCTTTCGCGGGAATCCCGGCGGGCGGCGGGCAGCGAGCCGCGGGCCGCGACGCCCGCGTCAGTGCGCGACGGCGCTGATCATCCCGAGGCCGACGCTGATGCGGTCGGCGACCTCGATGAGGTCCTCGGCGAGGGAGTCCAGGTCGCGGTCGCGCAGCTGCGTCAGGCGCCCCGAGATCGACAGCGCCGCTGCGATCCGTCCCGAGGCGTTGCGGATCGGTGCCGCGATGCAGAACCGGCCGAGCGCCAGCTCCTGGTTCTCCTCGCACCAGCCGCGCTTCGCCGAGGCGGCGAGATCGGCCGTCAGGGCGTCGTGCGTCGTGATCGTGTGGTCGGTGTACCGGGCCAGGTCGTCCCCGAGCAGCGAGCGCCGTTCGTCCGGCGACAGGTCGAGCATCAGCGCCTTGCCGAGTGCGGACGCGTGCATCGGCTGCCGCATCCCGATCATCGTGTGCGACTTCGGCGCGAGCGACCCCTCGAAGTGGCAGAGGTAGATGCACGACGCGGCGTCCTGCACGCCGACGTTGGCGGTCAGCCCGACGCGGTGCGCGAGTTCCTGCGCCGCCGAGCGGCTCTCGCGGTGCACCGGGTTGTGGTTGAGCCCCTGGCTGGCGAGCTCGAGCACGGCCCGACCGACCGAGTACGCCTGGGTCTCCGGGTCGCGTCGGACGTACTCGAGCGACTCGAGCGTCGCCAGGAGCCGCCCGGTGGTCGAGGTCCCCAGCCCGATCGCCCGCGCGATGTCGGAGGCGCGCACCGCGCCGTCGGACGCGCCGAGCGCACCGAGGACCGCTGCGGCTCGCTCGATGCTCTGGTTCGGAGGGGTGGTCGCCATCCCCTCATTCTGGCCCGTCCCGGCGGCCGTCAGGAGACCTTCACGGCGCTCGCGGTGACGAACGGGGACCCGTTCGTGGCGGTGACGACGACCCGCAGGGCGGCCGTGCGCACCGGATCGACGTCGTGGATGCGATGGCGGTGTCGGTTCGCGTCGACCGCGGCGAGCGTCCGCCAGGTCCCGTCGACGCACGCCTCGATCCGGTAGTCGCGGGCGAGTGTGGGCACGGCGTCCCAGGGGGTGCGGTGGTGGTGCAGGTTGATGAGGTCGGCGTCGACGTCGTCGTTCCAGACGATGCGCACCTGGCGGACGTCGACGGGCTCCGCCCAGTCGAGCGAAAGCACGGCTGCGCCGGCACCCGCGTCGGACGACCACATGTGCGGTCCGCCGAACGGGCGCTGGTGGCCGTCGCTGACCCGGGAGGCCCGCCACGCGTCCGTCTCGCCCGCTGCGGTGAACGCGAACGCGTGTCCGCGCAGGGCGCGCGCCTCCCAGTCCGTCACAGGCTGTCCGGACTCCTCGGGGATGTGGTCGTCGAACTGCTCGTCGTCGGCGGCGCGGGCGCGCAGGGCCATCACGCCGTAGGGGTGGCCGTCGGTCAGGACCAGTCGGACGCCGGGCTGCCGACGGACCACGACGACCGCGTTGCACGGTGCGTCCGGGTGGAAGTCCAGGTCGACCACTGCTTCGCCCGGTCCGGCGGCGACGTGTGCGGAGTGCGTGCGGACGTGGTCGATCGGGGCGTAGTTCTGGGGCTTGCCGGTGGTCCAGAGCTCGATGGTGAGGTCGGTGTCGTCGTCCGCCTCGGTGCGGAGCCGGAACTCGCCGAGCGCGGGGTCGGCGGGCAGGAGGATCGCGACGTCGCGGTCCAGGTCGAAGCGGTCGGCGGTCGCGAACGGCGTCGTGTCGATCGTGGTCAGCTCGCTGCTCGCGGTGATGCGGGCGGTGCGGGCCAGGTCGGCGGGGTCGTCGGCGCGGACCCCGATGACCGGTGCGTCCTCGCGCAGCAGGGTCTGCTGCAGCAGGGCGATCTGCTCGGTGCCGAGGGACCGTGGCGTCGTGCCGTGCCGGGCGACCAGGTGCGCGGCGGTGCCGGCTGCCTGCCCCTGGGCCGCGCAGGTGGCCATCACCCGGGTGGACCCGAACGCGACGTGCGACGCGGAGATGTCGCGGCCGGCGAACAGCAGGTTCGACACGTTCGCCGAGTACAGCGACCCGAACGGGATGTCGTAGGTGCCGTCGGTGTACCGCTGCTGGGCGCCGGCGGTCTCGGCGTAGACGCCCTCGACGGGGTGCAGGTCGATCGACCAGCCGCCGAACGCCACCGTGTCGGGGAACGAGCGCTGCTCGAGCAGGTCCTGCTGCGTCAGGGTGTGGTCGCCGACGAACCGGCGGTACTCGCGCTTGCCGGGGATCGCGCCCACCCAGTCGAGCGTCAGGGTGTCCGCGTCGAACGCCCCCGAGTTCTTGATGTGGTCCCAGATGCCGTAGACGACGCCCCAGAGCTCGTCGCGGATGCGTTCGTTCTCGGCGACGGTGTCGAGTTCGCCGCCCCACTCGATCCACCAGTAGTTGCAGCCGTTGTCGCCGGTCCGGATCGCCCGGTTCGCCAGGATCGGCGTCGTGGACAGGTCGACGGCGATCGACGGGGGGACGAACCGGTCGTACCGGCCGGTGTCGTGCGTCGAGAAGAAGATCGAACTGCCGAGCAGTTCGTCGTCGGCCGTTTCCGGCGCCCACTCCTCTCCGTGCTCGTCGCGGCCCTCGCGCCCGATGCGGTACTCGGCGCCGGCGAGGGCCCCGACGAGGCCGTCGCCCGTGCAGTCGAGGAACACCGGTGCGGTGAACGTCGTCTCGATCTCGGACCCCATGGTCCACCCCGTGACGGCGGTGATGCGTGGTGCGCCGCTGTCGTCGTCCGTCGTCTGCACCGTCCGCACGTCGGTGTTGAGGTGCAGGTGCACGTTCGGCTCGGCCCGGACCAGGTCCAGCACGACCTGGTCCCAGTAGACCGCGTTGCCCTGCGGGTTCCGGTACTGGTTCTCGAGGAAGAGCTCGCCCATGATCCCGGTCTCGCGGGCGAACCGCTGCGTGCCGTGCGCCGTCGCGCCGACCACCCACACCCGGATCTCGCTGGAGGCGTTGCCGCCGAGGACCGGCCGGTTGGTGACGAGGGCGACGTTCGAGCCGAGGCGGGCTGCGGCGACGGCCGCGCTGACACCGGCGAGACCGCCGCCGACGACCACGACGTCGTGGTGCTGTTCACGGGATTGCATGGTCGGAACGGTATCACTCGGTGGCGTGTCTTTCCCACTGTGTGGCAATGTGTGCCCGGCGAGTGCTATCGTCAACGAATTCTCGACAACGAAGTGTGAGGCCTACCCATGAGCGACGGAACCCGGACGCAACCCAGCGTCGATGCCGCCACCGCCCCCGACGTCCAGGTGGCCCTGGGCGACGACGCACGCCGCCAGGGCATGCGGAAGGTGATCGTCGCCGCGGGCGTCGGACACTTCGTCGAGTGGTTCGACTTCGGCCTCTACGGCACGTTGGCGACCGTCATCTCGCTGTACTTCTTCAAGCAGGGCGACCCGCAGGTCGCACTGCTGTCGGCCTTCGCCGTGTTCGGTGCCGGCTTCGTGATGCGTCCGCTCGGTGGGCTGTTCTGGGGGTCGCTCGGTGACCGGGTCGGCCGGAAGACCACACTGGCCACGGTCATCCTGATCACGAGCGGCGCGACCGCCGTGATGGGGATCCTGCCGACGTACCAGAGCGTCGGGATGCTCGCGCCGATCCTGCTCGTCGTGGTGCGGCTGGTGCAGGGCTTCGCCGCCGGTGGCGAGGGTGCCGGGGCGACGACGCTCCTGGCCGAGTACGCCCCGTCGAACCGGCGCGGCTTCGTGACGAGCTTCATCGACGTCTTCGGCTTCGCGGCGTTCATCGTCGGTGGTGGCCTGGTCTTCCTGTTCACGGCGATCGCCGGGGACGGAGCCCTCGAGTCGTGGGGGTGGCGTGTCCTGTTCCTCGTCGCGGTGCCGCTCGGCCTGGTCGGGTTGTACCTGCGCACGAAGCTCGAGGACACCCCGGAGTTCCGCGCGCTCAAGGCGAAGGGGGAACTCGCGAAGAACCCCCTCCGCCGCTCGCTCCGCACCGGGTGGAAGGCCCTGCTCTTCTGCGTCGGGTTCGTCGTCCTCAAGGCCGTCGGCCACTGGATCCTGCAGACCTTCATGCCCTCGTACCTGCAGGCGGACCTCGGGTACTCGCCGCTCGTCTCGTACGGGGTCGTCGTCATCGGCTTCCTGGTGATCGCCGGCCTCGTCCCGTTCTTCGGCCTGCTGTCGGACAAGATCGGCCGGAAGCCCGTGATGCTCGCCGGGTGCGCGGGGTTCCTGGTGCTGACCTACCCGACGCTCATGCTCATGGACGCCGGCAACTTCTGGGCCGCCGCAGCCGCGATGGTGCTGCTCGGGCTGTTCATGGCGGCGTTCGACGGGGCGGTGAGCGCCGCGATGGCCGAACTGTTCCCGACCGCCATCCGCTACGGGTCGATGGGCATCGCCTACAACATCAGCGTGGCGCTCTTCGGTGGCATCACCCCGTACTTCGCCACGTGGTTGATCAGCGCGACGGGCAACACGTTCGCGCCGGCCTTCTACGTGATGGCCGCCGCCGCGATCACCGGTGTGACGGTGCTCCGTGCGCGCGAGACGAACAAGCAGGGACTCGTCGCCGAGTGAGTCGAGCGCGGGCCGGTCGCAGGGGCTGTGGAGTGACCTTCCAGGCGGATTCCATGTCCCCTGCGCGCGCTCCGGTTATGGTTTCCCGGTGAGCAACGAACCCGAGCAGACGACGGAGCCCGCGCGCCGCGGTGCCGTGACGCCGCGCCACGGGCGCCAGAAGCGACGAGCGGGTGTGGTGTTCCCGGCGATCGCGGGTGTGCTCACCATGGCCGTCCTGCTGAGCGGTGGCTACGCGGCGTACGCGTACAACCAGCTGTCCGGCGGGGTCACGATCGTCAACGCGATCACCGGCAAGAAGGACACGAAGGACGACGTCGACGGCAAGGCGCAGAACATCCTGCTCGTCGGCGACGACCACCGGCCGGACAACGCCACCCCCGAGCAGATGGCGGAACTCAGCACGACGTCGGACGGCGGTGCGACGAACACCGACACGATGATCGTCCTGCACATCAACGCCGACGGCACGCAGGCGACGATGATCTCGTTCCCCCGTGACTCGTACGTCGACATCCCGGACGTGGGCAAGGGCAAGCTCAACAGCGCCTTCTACTACGGCACGCTCAACGGTGGCGGCGACACCGGTGGTGCGAAGATGCTCATCAAGACCATCGAGAACCTGAGTGGCCTGCAGATCGACCACTACGTGCGCGTCTCGCTGCTCGGCTTCTACCAGGTGGTCAAGGAGCTCGGCCCGGTCGAGGTCTGCCTGAACCAGGCGACCAACGACCCGTACTCCGGCGTCGACCTGCCGGCCGGCAAGTCCTCGCTGAACGCGAAGGAGGCGCTGTCCTTCGTGCGGCAGCGCCACGGCCTGCCGAACGGCGACCTGGACCGCAACGTCCGCCAGCAGTACTTCCTGTCGCAGGAGGCCCGGAAGGTCACCTCCGCCGGCACGCTGCTGAACCCGGTCAAGATGGGCAACATCCTCAAGGCCGTCGGTGGATCGATCCAGACCGACACCAACCTGATCGACCTCGCCTCGCAGATGCGGAACCTGCGCCCCGCGAACATCCAGTCGGCCACGATCCCGACCCTCGGCACGCCGACCATCTACGTGAACGGTTCGGCGCTGTCCATCGTCGAGGTCGACACCGTCGGGCTGCCCGCCTTCGTGCAGGGCCTGGTCGGCGAACCGGAGGCCTACGCCAAGGCCGGTCGCGCCCAGCCGGCCAACACCTCGGTCACCGTGCTGAACGGCAGCGGCGTCGAGGGTGCCGCGACCGCAGCAGGGCAGGTCCTGACGAGCCGCGGGTTCCAGGTCGCACCGGCCGGGTCCTCGGACACCACCAAGGCCACGCAGGTGCAGTACCCCGCCGGCCAGGAGTCCCAGGCGAAGGCGATCGCGGCAGCGGTGCCCGGTGCCGTCGCCGTCCGCACCAGCGCGGTCACCGGGGTCACGCTCGTGCTCGGCACCGACGGCAAGACCGCGAAGGCCGCCAGCGAGCCGAGCGCGACCGCGTCGAAGCCCGCGAGCACCGGTTCCGGGTCGAAGCCGAGCAAGCAGGCGTCCAAGGAACCCGCGCCGAAGTCCACCGACGTGCACAACTACGGCACCGAGGGCACCTGCATCAACTGAGGCCGTGGCCGGACCGGGTCGCTAGGTTCGAGGGGTGAGCAGCGCAACGCGTCCGATCGTCCTGATGACCTACAACATCAAGAACCCGGATCCGGAGCACGACTGGCCGGCCCGGCTCCCCGTGCTCCTCGACGTCATCCGCCGGCACGACCCCGACCTGGTGTGCGTGCAGGAAGCCTTCGCGCACCAGCTCGACGACCTGCGCGCCGGGCTGCCGGACCACGCCGACGTCGGACAGGGGCGTGAGGGCGGCACCGCGGGGGAACACCCGGCGGTCTTCTACCGACGCGACCGGTTCCGACCGACCGACGAGGGGTCGTTCTGGCTGTCGGACACCCCGGACGAACCGGTCTCGAACACGTGGGGCAGCCTGTTCCCCCGCATCGCGAACCACGCCGTGTTCCTGGACACCGACGGGCCGGCGGTCACGGTGCTCACCACGCACCTGGACCACGAACTCGGCGAGCACGGCGACGAGGTGCGCGGGAAGAGCGCGGCGCTCATCGTCGAACGGCTCGCGCGGGAGACCGGTCCGGTCATCGTCGCCGGGGACTACAACGAGCCGGCCGGCGCCGGAACCGCGTCACGGGTCTTCGCCGACGCCGGGTTCGACGACACCTGGCTGCTCGCGGGCGACCCGGGGGACCGGACGGCGACGTTCAACGACTGGCAGCCGCCGGTGGACACCGGGGAGCGCATCGACTGGGTGCTGACCCGCGGGGTCGCCGGCGTCGAAAGGGTCGTCATCGACCACGACGGGCCGGAGGCGTGGTTCGCGAGCGATCACTTCCCGGTGATCGCGACGATCCGCGTGTGAGTCAGCAGCTCCGCTGGGCGTGCACGGGCATCGGGGAGCCGAGCACCGTGACCGTGGTGTCGTCCGTCAGGGCCGAGACGCCGTTCGTGCCGGAGGAGTCCTGGTCGTCGGAGGAGCCCCAGCCTGCGCGCAGCAGCAACTGCCACGCGCGGAAGTCGTCCGAGCCGAAGGACACCCGTTCGGAGCGTGGGGCGTCCGCGATCTCGTCGGCGATGTCGTCGCCGACCTGGACGCCGCCGGGGCCGGTCAGCTCGATCCGTGCACCGAGCCGGCTGCGGACCTGGTCGCGCAGCACACGGACCTCGACGGCGTTGCCCGCCGGCGCATCGGTGGTCAGGGCCGCGACCCGGATGGCGCCGCCCCACGTGTAGGTGGTGCCGGCCGGGAAGCACGCGCCGCCGTCGCCCTCGGCGGTCTGCGTGCGCGACGGGGTGCCGAGCAGGCGGTCGAGCAGGCTCACGGTCAACCGGGAGTCGCGCATCGACGACTCGACGACGGTCTTCCCGCCGTTGCGGAGCACCAGGGACTCGGCGTCGAGCTCGATGGAGTCGACCCGCCGGAGCTTCGCGTTGGACACGTGCACCGGCGCGGCGTCGTGCGACGTCTCCGCCGCCACGGCGGAGTCCGCACCGAGCCCGGTGGTGCCGTCGAGCGCCAGCGCACCGGCCGAGAAGGCGAGCACGGCAGCGCCGAGCGCCAGCAGGGTCCGAGGGGTCACCGTTCGACGGTACGACCCTGATCCGTCCAGGACGACAGGTGTTACCGAATCGGGTCCTGGCCGTCACCGGACCGTGACAAACGAGGAAGACGCAGTTGCGGCCCTGGAGCGGTGCGGCCGGCGGACGCTGGCCGCACCGCGCGCCGGGGGACAGCCTCCTGGACGGCCCGTGGTGCGGCCCTGCGTACCGTCGGCGGCATGACGGACCAGCAGAACGACCAGGCAGGGCTCGACCAATACGCCATGCAGGACCCGACGAAGATGTACGCCGACAAGAAGCCCGACGAGCAGTACCTCGCGGGCGCCGGCACCGACGCCGAGATGGCGGAGAACGTCCCCGCCGACCACGGCGAGGACACCTACCGCGGCTCCGGACGGCTGACGGGCCGCAAGGCCCTCGTCACCGGCGGCGACTCCGGCATCGGCGCAGCGGTCGCCATCGCCTACGCACGCGAGGGCGCCGACGTCGCGATCTCGTACCTGCCCGAGGAGCAGGAGGACGCCGACCGCATCGTCGCGCTCATCGAGGCAGCCGGCCGCAAGGCCGTCGCGCTGCCCGGCGACATCACCTCGCTCGCGGTCTGCGAGCAGATCGTCGCCGACACCGTCGCGCAGCTCGGCGGGATCGACATCCTGGTGAACAACGCGGGCAAGCAGCAGAACGTCTCCTCGATCGAGGACATCTCGGACGAGGAGTTCGACGAGACCTTCAAGACGAACGCCTACGCGACCTTCCGGATCACGAAGGCCGCCGTGCCGCACCTGCAGCCGGGCTCGACGATCATCAACACGACGTCGATCCAGGCCTACGCGCCGTCGCCGCACCTGGTGCACTACGCGGCCACGAAGGCCACCGTGAACAACCTGGCGAAGGGCCTGGCTGCGCAGCTCGCGCCGAAGGGCATCCGCGTCAACGCCGTCGCACCGGGGCCGATCTGGACGCCGCTGCAGCCGGCCGGCGGGCAGCCGCCCGAGGCGCTGCCGTCCGCGGGCGAGCAGACCTACCTGGGCCGCTGGGGGCAGCCGGCCGAGCTCGCGCCGGCCTACGTGTTCCTGGCGAGCGGTGAGTCGTCCTACGTCGTGGGCGAGACGCTCCACGTCGACGGTGGGATGCCGACGCCGTAGCGCGTCGCTGCGGACGGGCCGGCGGGCCGACGGGCTGACGGGAGGCGCGGTGCCGGTGGGTACCGCGCCTCCCGTCGTCCGGGTGGTCCCGTCTGCGGGCCGTGGCGACGTCAGCAGGTGACCGCGCGCGCCATCCGCTCGAGGAGTTCCCGCGCCGACAGTGCTGCCGCGAGCTCGACCTCGACCGGGTTGATGCCGATCGCGTGCTCGAACGCGCGGCGGCGGGCCTGGTCGGCGATCGGCACCTCGGGGCGCTGGGGCAGCACGGCGATCGCCTGAGCCGCCGCCCCGAACGCGCCCGCGGGCCGCCCGAGCTGTTCCCACATCGCGCGGACGTCGTGCGCGACCTGCTCCGGGTCGCCGCCGAACTCGAAGCCGGCCGAGGCCATCGTCGCGAGTCCCTGTGCGGTGGGGTCGTTCGGGGTCATGCCCGGCATCGTCACACGGATCCGTGCGAACGCGCTGGGCGTGGTGTCGGTGTCCGTGTCCCCCCATGTGCTGACACCCGTACCGGGGATTCTGTTGTCCCCCGTTCTGCGTTTGGATGGACGTGCCCCGGACTCGGGGAGACCTCGGACAGGACGTCCGTGGAACGACGGAGGGCACGATGCTCGAGAACACCAGCGCCGACACGCAGGCCGCAGCGGCCGCGGCGGCCACCCTGCACCTCCGGATCACGATCGTGGGGGCCACCGTCGACCTGCTCCGTGACGTCCCCTTCCACGAAGCACGCGCCGTGCACGTGGCCGAGCGGATGGGCATCTCCGTCGAGGAGCTCCAGCAGCACTTCCCGTCCTGGGACGGCTTGGTGCTCGCAGCCGTCGACCGCTGGAACGGCGGTCGGATGGACGAGGTCACCCGCGAGGTCGGCGACGGTTCGACCGTCGAGCTGCTGCGCGCGATCGTCGCGTCGAACGCCGAGGACCCCGCGCTCATGCGTCTGCTCGTCGCCCTGCTGTCCGTCGCGGGCAACCCCGAGCACCCGATGGCGACCTACCTGCGGTCGCGCTACCAGCTCTTCTACGCCCAGGTGAAGCGCGGCCTCGAACACGACATCGCCGTCGGCCGCGCCCCGCACACCATGGAACCCCGGCGGGGAGCCGAACAGCTCATCGCGCTGTACGAAGGCCTGCAGCTCCAGGCCCTGCTCCGCACGGACCTCGACCTGGTGCCGGCGTTCGACCGTGCGGTGGCCCGACTCGAGCGCGGCTGGATGGAGCGCTACGAGCCGCAGGCAGCCCGCCGGCACGCGACGTGGAGCGACGGCGACGACGGCAGCTGGGACATCTGAGCCCGGACCGGCAGCGCCCGTCCGGAGCGCCGCACCGTCAGCGTCCGTCCGGAGCCGACCGTGACCCGCGCGGCACCGAGCCGTCGCCGGGGTCGTACCCGGTGTCGCGGATGACCCGGAGCGCGGTGGTGTCGTTGTGGACCGAGTGCACGACGACCCGACGGGTCCGCCGGAGCGCACGGCGCGCACCAGGTGTCGCGAACAGGCCGCCGAGCACGAGCCCGGCGCCGATCCCGAGCGCCACGGAGACCGCGGCCACGAAGTCGAGGGCCGCACTCGACGAGCCCGACATGAAGTTGAGCAGTGCGTTCGACACGGCGACACCGGGCAGCAGCGCTCCGCAGAACGCCGGCACCGCGATCGCCGCGACCGCGGTCCGCATCCGCGCCGCTGCGTAGGTGGACAGCACGCCGAGCAGGACCGCGGCCAGGAACGTCGCGCCGAGCAGCGGCAGGCCGAGCTGCCGCAGCCCCCACAGCGAGGCCCCCGCCGCCACCGAGAACACCACGGCGACGGGGATCACCCGCGCACTGGCCTGCTGCACGAAGCAGTTCGCCCCGGCCGACACCACCGTGAGCGAGAGTGACGCCCACAACGGCAGCGCCTGGGTGACGATGCCCGACGGGTCGACCTCGAGGTGCAGCCACTTCGTCATCGCGATCCCCGCGGGCACCCCCACGACGATGGCGGCGATGACCAAGCCGATGTAGAACGCCCGGGCGACCGCCATCGCACGGAAGCCGGAGATCGCGTCCTGGGCCCACGTCACGAGTGAGACGTGCGGCAGGAGCAGCACCACCAGGGCCGCCACCATCGTGGCGGCACCCGCCGGGTGCAGGACGCCGACACCGATGGCCAGGGTGCCGATCACCGACGCGACCGCTCCCTGCGCCCCGGACACGAAGAACTGCGGGTAGCCACGACCGGTCAGCCAGCGCCCGGACAGGATGATCCCGAACATCAGCACGAAGGCGCCGATGCCCGCTCGCCATCCGCCACCGGCCTGCATCGCGATCGAGGTCCCCAGGATCGAGAGCCCGACGTCGGCGAGCCACGTGGGCCAGCGCGGCGGCATCCGCAGCACCGCCACGAGGGCGCTCACGCCCGAGGTCATGTCCCGTTGGTCGTGGATCAGGTCGTCCACGATCTGGTTCGCGCGCGCGAGTCGGTCGAGGTCGGAGCCGTCGGAACTCACTGTCCGGACCTTCACGAGCGGCGGGATGTCGGCCGGCGCGTACTGGATCGTCACCGAGCTGCCGGAGAAGTCGAGGTCGAGCGGGGCCAGGTTCCACTTCGTCGACACCGCGACGACGGCGGTCTCGACGCTGCGGGTGTCGGCGCCGGAGGCGAGCATCACCTCGGCCAGGTCGAGGCAGAAGTCGACGATCTGGGCGGCGGTGTACTGGTCGCGCCCCTTGGCGTCGGGTTCGACGTGCTCGTAGATCGTGCCGCGCAGTCGGGCACGTGCGTCGCGCAGGTCGTGCTGCGCCAGGCTGCGGCGTCGGGGGCGGGGTGGCCGGTGTGGGCGCCCCGGCTTGGGCTCGCCGGGGAAGTGCTGCTCGGCCATCCGACCATGGTGCCAGTCGCGATCTGGACGCGACCAGAGCGGACGGGAGGCCCGGTGCCAGTGGACTGGTCCCCGGTTCTTGGACTGATTAGTCGGTTCGAGATCCGGGGATGGTTCGTGTGGGTGGTACCGCGTCGTCGTTGACGAGTGCGCAG
>NZ_SODR01000009.1:0-204650 GCF_004365375.1 Curtobacterium sp. PhB25
ACCGTCCGCGCCGACGTCACCTCGACGTGGACGACGACCTCCGCCAGCAGCGTCCGCATCAGCACCGTCCGCTTCCTCGGACTCGGCCGCACCAGTTGTGCCTGACCCGATCCCGCCCTCGTGGGCGGGAGGTCACGACGTCCGCGAAGGCGCCACGCGGAGCCCGGTGGAGCGCCGCTCGAGATCGGCCAGCGCGCGGATGACCTCCGGATCCCGGTGCCGCCACCGGTCGACGACGTCGACGCCGAGCCGGCCGGCGGCGTTCCGGGTCGTCAGCGCGCGGACAGCGAGCAACTCGGCTCCGTCCGGCTGCTGACCGAGGCGCTGTGTGAGCGTGGCGAGCCGGATGAAGCCGCCGCGGTACCGGATCCAGACCACCACCAGGACGATGATCAGCACCGCGGTCGACGAGGTACCCAGGAGGTGCGCCACGTGCAGCGTCTCCTGCTGCTGTTCTGCTCCGGCAGCCGCGATCCGCTGCGCGCTCTGGCTCGCGTCCTGCAGCGGTGCGCTGACCGACTTGCCGATGAACGGCACCTTCTCGAGTGCCGTTGCGGTGCTACTCAACTGCTCCTGGAACGCGGTGCCCTGGTCGTGGACACGAGTTCCGATGTCGGCGAGGGCGCTGATCGATGCGGAGACCGCTCGCCCGAGCAGAACCGCGGCGACCATCCCGGCCACCACGACGACATCGAGCAGCACCTGCCCTGCCGTGCGGATCGGACGTGCGTCGTAGAACACCATGGACAGGTCCTACCACTCGCGCGATGCTGTGCCTCTCGGCCATCGGCCCATGTGGAGTCGGCGGGACCGGCCCCCGTCGTCAGGCGCTGGGGATCGTGGGCAGGTCCCAGTAGGCGGGTCGTTCGTAGTGTTCGGTCCAGCCCCGTCGCATGCGCGACGCGGCGCGGTCGAAGGCGTCGACGACGTCGGTGTCCGGTGTGAGGAGCGCCTGCAGACGGATGCCGTCGTAGAGGGCGAGGAGCTGCTGTGCACCGCGGATCGGATCCATGGTGGCTGGTTCCCGCCCGGCACGGACGTCTTCGGCGAGGGCGGTGCGCACGGTCTCACGGAACTGGAGGTAGGCGGACCGGTAGTAGTCCGCTCCGTCGGTCGACGGGTCGGTCGACGTGGCGAGTGTGGACGCGATCAGGCGCATCAGGGCTGGTTCCTCGGCATGGGCGGCGAGGAGCGCGTGCAGGAACGCGATCGTGCCCTTCTCGGCGGCGAGGGGGAGCAGGGGAGCGGAGACTGCTCGGGTCCACCGCATCACGGTCGCGGCGAGCACGGCGTGCTGCGACGGGAAGAGCCCCAGGACCTCGGGGACGGTCATCCCCGCGCGTTCTGCGACGTCCTCGAGGGTGAACCGGGACGCGCCGCCGGCGTGGACAGCGGTGATCGCGGCGTTCAGGATCCGGGTTCGGGGGATCTCCTCGTCGGCCGCGTCCTGGTTCGTCAAGGGAGCGAGCGGGTGCTTCCGGAACCAGTCGAGCAGGGCACGCGCGCGGGACGCACCGAAGGTGGAGTCGTTGGGGCGGTTGGCGGTGAAGAGGTCGCTGAACCCCGGCACGTCGTGCAGCAACGGGTCGAGCGGCTGGAACGCCATCGACCAGTCCGGGAAGGACCGGTGTCGGATCGGCTCGTTGAGGAGCACTCGGACGTTGGTGTGGCGGGGATCGGCTCGGACCTGATCGAAGCGTTCAGCGACGACGTCGTCGTCGCCCTCGATGATGCCGATGCAGTTGTCGTCGCGGTGTGCGAGCATCCCGGTGACACCGAGGCGGGTGTTCTTCTCCCGGCCGACGGCGAGGATCTGCGCGAGTTCCGAGTCCGTGATCGGTCGGGTCTGCGTGCTGGTGTAGACGAGCGATCGCATGATGGTTTCCCCTCAGGTTCTGACATGACCGGACCGACCACAGCGTGCTCCACCTCGACCGCCGCGGCAACCCCCTGAACGGGAGACGCCGCGGCGACCGCAGTACTCACACGGATGACGTCTTGGTGAGACCGTGCTCCGTCTTCTCCCAGTAGTGGGGTCGGGTGATGAGCTGCCACAGGCCCTTGTAAGCGGCGACCGAGTGCAGCACCCAGTACGCGGGGTTCAGCAACGCCCAGAGCATCAGGTCGAACCGAGCGCGTTTGTACGGCCCCATCATGGTCAGGTAGATCATCGTGGCGTTGCCGAGCAGGAAGTCGAGCACGCACAGCCAGAGCACCGGGGCGGGGAACAACGAGGCCGTCCACGCCGTGGGCAGCACGAGGGTGGCGATCGTCACCGCGATGCCGGGCAGCATGCCGAGGAACGTCAACGGTGTCCCGGCGATGAGCAGCGCGAACGCAGCAGCCCGGCGCAGTCCGATCTCCCGCACGAGCGCACGGGGGCGCCGGGCGTGGACGAGGGCGGTCTGCATGTACCCCTTGATCCACCGCGACCGCTGCCGGACGAAGTTCGGGATCGAGGTGTTCGCCTCCTCCATCGTGGTCGAGTTGACGACGGAGACGCGGTACCCGACCGCGGACGCACGGATGCCCAGGTCGGCGTCTTCGGTGACGTTGTAGGGGTCCCAGCCACCGAGCTCACGCAGGAGCTCGGTGCGGAAGTGGTTCGAGGTCCCGCCCAGCGGGATCGGCAGGTTCCGGGCGTCGAGGCCGGCGAGCATGTAGTCGAACCAGTACGAGTACTCCAGCGTGAACATGCGCGTCAGGGCGTTCTCGTCGGCGTTGAAGTAGCTCAGAGCGGCCTGGACGCACACCGTGTCGGTGCCGGCCCGCTCGAACGTGGTGAACACCTTCTTGAGCTGGTCGGGGTCGGGGCGGTCCTCGGCGTCGTAGATGACCACGTACTCGCCGCGGGCGATCGCGAGGCCGACGTTGCAGGCGCGCGGCTTGGTCTGCGGCGCACCGGGAGGGACGATGACGATCCGCATCCAGGCCGGTGGATCAGCGTCGAGGACGGCCTGGCGTGTCTCGTGGTCCTCGGCCTCGACGAGGACCAGGACCTCGAGGCGGTCCTTCGGCCAGTCGAGGACCTCGAGGTTGCGGACGAGGTCGCCGACGATGTTCGCCTCGCGGAACACCGGGACCAGGACGGTGTACGTCGGCAGGGTGGTGTCGTCGAGCGCGGTGACGTCGGCCGCTGAGACCTGCTCGACGAGGTCGAAGCGGGCGCCGACCATGGAGACCCAGAACTTGAAGACGATGCCGGCCAGGAACCCGAGCGAGAGCACCGCGGTGACGATGGCGGCGGTCGTACCCGGAGCGATCACCAGGCAGCCGGCGAACGCGAGCAGGGCGATGCCGCCGCCGACCTGTTGACCGCGGGACAGCACCGTGCGGGCGGACATGGCCGGGATCGTGCGGGCGAGGTCGTGTGCGGCGAGGTCGGCGACCTCGTCGTCCAGCTCCCACATGATGCGCTGGCGGACCTCGGCCTCATCGACCGTCCGGAGCACGACCGGCTCGCCGAACTCCTCGGTCAAGGCGGCCCGGAGCACATCCGGGTCCGACCGGCCGCTGGTCAGGACGAGGACACCCTCGCGGATCCGTGCGGAGGCGACCCAACCCTCGTCGACGTGCCGGCGGACCGAGCACCGGTGCGGCGGGCGCCAGTCGGACTCGCCGCCGCGGTGCCGGGCGGTCGTCTCGTCGATCGACGGGGTGTCGGTCTCGCTGGTGACGGCGGACGCACCGGACACGACGGCGGTCATGCGCCCACCGCCGAGACCAGGGCGTGCATCCACTCGGCGACGACCTCGCGTTCGAACGCCGCGGTCCACGCGAGCGGGATCTGGAGGGCGGCGAGCACCATGACGAGAGCGCTCGTGACCCGGCTGCTGACACGCGGGAGGATCGCGATCGCGACGGCGAGCATCGTGACGAACGTGTTGCCGGCGGTGGCGACCGGGATGAGCCCGATCGCGTAGCCGGCGAGGATCCCGGCGAACAGCGCGACCACGATGACGATCGCACCGGGTCGGTGCACGAGCAGGGCCAGGAGGCACCCCGCGACGACCATCGCGAGGAGCAACAGCCCGTCGAACGAACCCACCAGGTGCTCGAGGCCGCTCAGCCGGGTGCTATCAGTGTGCACGGTGTTCCGCAGTGCCGCGAACGGGTCGCGGAGGACGAGCAGGTCGAGCACGGACATCGAGCCGATGACGGCGATGCTCGGGAACACGAGGACGAGCGTGTTCGCTCGGCGGATGCCCGGCTGTCCGTGCCGGGCGAGCTCCAGCAGCGGGGCGGTCAGAGCTGCGATGACGACGTAGACGAGGCCCATGGGGTCGACGAGCGTCGACACCATCAACGACAGGCCGGCACGGAACCCCGCCTGGGTGTCGCCGTACGAGAAGAACCGCACCATGTCGGCGATCGCGAGCGCGAACAGCGCGATGCCGAGGAAGGCCTGCAGGTCGTTGAGGGCGACGAAGGCGTAGAGCGGGTTCGCGCCGAGCGCGATCGTGAAGACGACCACCTTCCGCATCCGGAGACCGCGCCGGAGCATGGCCTGCGCCAGGAGTTGCAGCAGCACGCCGGCTGCGAGGCCGCCGAGGACCGCTGCACCGTGCACGCCGAACGGCAGGAACCGGAGCAGGACGCCGGAGAGCAGCGGGTAGAGCTGACCGACGGCCTGCACGACGCCGCCGTCGAGTGCCGCCGTCGCTCGGTCGAGGGTCGCCTGGTTGCCGGTGAGCTCCAGGAGCGGTGTGGTCGGGATCTCGATCGAGAGCACGGCGACCACGACGTAGGGCACGGCGAACGCGAGCCGGAGGAGCCACCGCGTCCACGCGCGGGGGAGCGGCCGGAGCGCCGATCGGTGCGGCGGCTCGGCCGACGACAGGACGGCGCTCAGACGCGGGACGGTGACGGTCATGCGCGCTCCTTCGGGTGGATGCGGACAGTGGAGCCCAGGCACCCATCACAGTCGGAGGACAGACGAATCGGTACACCCAGAACGGGGTACAGGCGAGTCCCCTAAAGTGAGGACCTCTGCGCGTCTCGTGAATGGGGGTGCCGCCGCGTCGAACCCGAATCGACACGCCGGCACCCACCGTGACCGCCCCACCCGAGGGAGGTCACCTTCGCTTGGTGCCAAAGCTCCGCGCGGATCTCGTCCGCAACGAAGTTGCTGACTCGATGACTCAATCAGGCGACGCCCCTCGTTGGTATCCCCCAAACGGGGAACGCGCGTTCTCCGGATGGCAGCGGAGCCGCTCCCGTCGATTTCCGCGTACCTGAGCGCCCGGAGAGCGGCACGTCCGTACCGTCTCGTGAGCTACCCCGCGCTGCCCAGCTGCGGGGGCCCGATCCCTGTTCCGGGCTGGCATCGTCGCGGACCGCCGCGCCGAACCCGACGTCGTCGTAGCGCGAGGGCGCCTGCTCCTCGACCCGAACGAGGAGCAGACGCCCTCGGTCACCGTCCGGTGTCCGACGAGGCGGTCGCAGCTGTCCGGTCTGCGCATCCATGCCTGGCGGGGTACGTGCGCGAGCCGGGACCACAGCGGCCGCCCGGTACAACGACACGATGACCACTTCTGCCCGCACCCCGCTCGGCGTCACGCTCGTCGACGGCGGCGCCAACGTCGCACTCTTCTCCAGCACCGCGGAGCGCGTCGAGTTCTGCACGTTCGACGACGACGGGAACGAACACCGCACCGAGCTGCAGCACCGCACCGGCTACACCTTCCACGACATCGTCCCCGGCGTCGCCGTCGGCACCCGCTACGGCTTCCGCGTGCACGGCGCGTGGGATCCGGCCAAGGGCCTGCGCCACAACGGCGCCAAGCTCCTGCTCGACCCGTACGCCACGGCGGTCGACGGCTCGTACGAGTGGGGCCAGGCCCTGTTCGGCCACGACATGAACGACCCCGAGACCCGCGACGACACCGACTCCGCCGCCGCGATGCCGAAGTCGGTCGTCGCCGACCGCTCGTTCGACTGGGGCGACGACGTCCGTCCCTCGACCAGCCTGGCTGACACCGTCTTCTACGAGGTCCACGTCAAGGGCTTCACGAAGCAGCACCCGGACGTCCCCGAGGCGATCCGCGGCACCTACGCCGGCATGGCGCACCCGGCGGCGATCCAGCACCTGGTCGATCTCGGCGTCACGGCCGTCGAGCTGCTCCCCACGCACCAGTTCGTCCAGGACTCGACCCTTGCCGACAAGGGGCTCCGCAACTACTGGGGTTACAACTCCATCGGGTTCTTCGCACCGCACGACGAGTACTCGTCCAGCGGCACCGCCGGCGAGCAGGTCGCCGAGTTCAAGGAGATGGTCAAGGCCCTGCACGCCGCGGGGCTCGAGGTCATCATGGACGTCGTCTACAACCACACCGCCGAGGGCAACCACATGGGCCCGACGTTGTCGTTCAAGGGCATCGACAACGAGTCGTACTACCGCCTCGTCGAGGGTGACGAGGCCAACTACTTCGACACCACCGGCACCGGCAACTCGCTCAACGTCGGGCATCCGGCGGCGCTCGGGCTCATCATGGACTCGCTGCGCTACTGGGTCGAGGAGATGCACGTCGACGGCTTCCGCTTCGACCTGGCGACGACGCTGACGCGACAGGACGGCGAGGCCGAGAAGCACTCGGCGTTCCTCGACATCGTCCACCAGGACCCGGTGCTCCGTCGGGTCAAGATGATCGCCGAGCCGTGGGACACCGCGGGGTACCAGGTCGGCGGGTTCCCGGCCGACTGGTCCGAGTGGAACGGCAAGTACCGCGACGACCTCCGTGCCTTCTGGCGCGGCGACGAGGGGGCGCTCGGTGACGCCGTCCAGCGGGTCCTCGGCAGCCCGGACGTCTACGAGGGGTCCCGCCGCTCGCCGCTGTGCTCGGTCGACTTCGTCACGGCACACGACGGCTTCACCCTGGCGGACCTGACCTCGTACGCCGAGAAGCACAACGAGGCGAACGGCGAGGACAACAACGACGGCGAGAGCGACAACGCCTCGTTCAACGGCGGCGTCGAGGGGCCCACGGACGACGCCGGCGTCAACGCGTACCGCGACCGGCAGCGCCGGAACTTCCTCGGCACCCTGCTGCTGTCGGCCGGTGTGCCGATGATCCTCGGCGGCGACGAGATCGCTCGGTCCCAGGGCGGCAACAACAACGCCTACTGCCAGGACGACGAGATCTCGTGGTTCGACTGGGAAGCGGCCGACCGGGACCTGCTCGCCTTCACGACCTCGGCGATCGCGTTCCGGGCGCAGCACCGGTCCCTGCGTCCGGAGTGGTACCGCACGGCACCCGGCGACTCCGAATCGACCGTCTCGGTGCTCCGTGCCGACAACGCCGGCTTCGAGGATGCGGACTGGGCAGACGGCGGCAACCGGGCGGTGATGCTCGTCCTCGAACAGGGCGACGACACCGTCGCGGTCCTGCTGAACGCCTCGGACACGACCGTCGAGTTCACGCTGCCCGCGAAGCCGGGTGGCGGCGACTGGCAGCTCGGGTTGTCCAGCGACCCGCAGCAGCAGGTCGCTGCCGGAGCCGCAACTATGCTCATCCGCGACGCGTCCTTCTCCGCCCTGTCCTGACACCGACAGGTCACCGGCGATCGGCTCGTCCGGGCCGATCGCCGGTGACCTGTACGTTCGACCCATGGGGACTGATGACGTGGCCGGACAGCAGCGGCGGGAGCGGAACCGGTGGTGGCTCTGGTGCGCCGGCGGGTTCGTCCTGTCGCTCGGGCTGCTGCTCGTGCTGGGGCGGTGGTTCCCGGTGAGTGCCGGGGTCCTCGTCGGCTGGTTCGTGCTCGCGACCTCGGCCTGGTCACTGCCGACTGGTCGTCCGCGCCTGGGCAGCCCCGTCGCCACGTTCGTGCTGTCGACGATCACGGTCATCGGGGTGGGCTTGCTGGTCGGTGCCATCGTGCCGAACCGGGGCGACGGTGACCTTCGCATCGAGGGGATCGTCCTCGGGGCCGTGCTCACCGCGGTCGGTGTGACGTGGGGGATCGTCGTGGCGAAGCGGTTCTCGCGGCGGCAGGTCGATGCCGAGATCGAGCGCTTCCGGCGCGAACAGGCAGCGGCGCCGGAGGACCGTCAGTGAGTCGGCGTCGCCTCGCATCGCTCGGGTGGTTGCTGCTCGGCTTCGCAATGGGGATCTGTACACTCACGATCCTCCAGCGCTGGTTCCCGGTCGAGAGCCTCGTCTTCGTGGCGTGGGGTGCGTTCGGCACCGCCATGTGGTTCGAGACCGGGCGAGATGCCCCGCTGAAGGAACGGCGTCCGCACTGGGCACGGAACCTTGCGGTGTTCTACACCGTCGAGACCGTTGGGATGGGACTGCTGTTCGGCGGTCTCTGGCCCGACGACGACGCAAACGGTGACCGCGTGACCGGCGTAGTGATCGGTGGCGTCCTGGTGCTCAGCGCGTTCCTGGTCCCGCTGCGCAGTCGACGTCGACGAGTGTCCGAACCGGTGTCAGTGGGGCCGGGTGAGCAGGAAGGCCACGGTGTTGCACAGGACGTGCGCCAGGATCGCGCCGCCGATGCGCACGGTCATGGTGACGAGCGTCCCCGTCAGCAGGCCGAGCACGAACATCGGCTCGAAGCCCGCGACTGACGATGTGGTCGTGCTGATCGCCAGGTCACGTGCGCTCTCGGCGCGCCGGTTGCGCGGGCAGCGCGGAGGCCACGGTCGCCACCGGTGCTCGTCGGATCGCGATCACCGTCACGTCGTCGTCGTGCGCGACCTCGTCCGCCCGCGCGGACAGTGCGGCCACCAGCGCCGTGGGTTCGGAGCCGCAGGCCCGTGCGAGATCGGCCACGGCATCGACGGTGTCCTCGCGCCCGCCGAACAGGTCGAGCACGCCGTCGCTGAACGAGATGAGCAGGTCGCCGGTGTCGAGGAACCCCTCGGTCGTCGCCCACTCGTCGCGGAGCCCCATCCCGAGCGGGAGGTCGCTCGACCGGAGCCGGTCCACGGTGCCGTCCGACCGGAGCACCAGGCTCAATCCGTGGCCCGCGTCCGCCCACCGGAAGGTGCCGTCAGTCGAGATGCGCGCGTGGAACAGCGTGGTGAACGTCACGTCGGTCGCGCTGGCTTCGGCGGCCAGCCCGTCGGCTGCGCGGAGGAGGGCCTCGGACGGGTCGTCGACGGTGCGGGCACTGCGGACCGTGGCCCGCACGGCCGCTGCGATGAGCCCCGCCCCCACGCCCTTGCCCATCACGTCACCGAGGCTGACGGCGATCCCGGTGTTCGTCTCGTACCAGTCGAAGAAGTCACCACCGACCGACTTCGCCGGCAGGCAGGCGCCCGCCACCGCGACGTCGGTGCCCAGGTGGTCGGTCGGCGCGGGGAGCAGCGACCGCTGGACGGCGGCGGCGCGGTCGATCTCCGCGCGGACGCGTTCCTCGCCCAGCCGGGCAGCGCGCACGTTGCGCCGCGCTCGCCGTGAGAGTTCCTGCACGACCGCCGCGACCGTCCCGAACACAATCACGGTCACGCCGAGACGGACCAGCTCGCTCGCGCCGGGCACGTTCGTCGGCGTCAGGAAGTAGGGCGCCATGATCACGAGCGTCACGCCCAGCGCCGCGTACACCACGGTCAGGCGCCCACGGAGGGACCCGCACCAGACGACCGGCAGGACGGCGAGCGAGGTGAAGACGGAGGCGCCTGCGCCCGTGCTCGTCCGGAACAGCGCGATCGCCACGAAGTCGAGCACCAGCAACGCCGGCACGAGTCCGACGGAGTGCGGGAGCGCCAGTGCCACCGCAGCCACGACCGTCGCGACACCGGTGACCGCGAGGCTCGCGACGAACAGGCCGTCGTCCGTCACCTGGAGCGACGGCACCGTGATGCTCAGGACGGCGCCGAGCGCCAACAGCGCACTCAGGGGAGCCTGCCGGGCGAGGGGGCTCTCGAGGATGCTGGTTGGGCGAGACATTCGAGAAGGACGCTACCGGTCGGAGCGGCTCATCGTGCGGCCGATGTCAGCGCGGCCAGGTGAGCACGACCGCCACCGTGTTGAACAGGACGTGCGCCACGATCGCCCCGCCGAGGCGTCCGGTCATGGCGACGAGCGTCCCCGTCAGCAGGCCGAGCACGAACGTCGTCACGAAGACCTCGAAGCCCGCGACCGACGACGTGGTCGTGCTGATCGCCAGGTGCATCAACGCGAACGCGAACGCGGTCACCAGCACCGCGAGGAACCGCGTGCGTGGCGTCAGCTCGGCCGACAGGCGACGCTGCATGACACCCCGGAACACGACCTCCTCGAGCACCGGGCTGACCAGGCACACCCCGATCGCCGAGACCACGAGCAGCAGCACGTCTGGCGTGCCGAGGGTCGGCTGCGGCGTCAGCCCGGTCACACCGAAGAACGCGACGGACAGCACGGCATCGAGCCCGCGGCACACGATGACGATGCCGATGGCCGCGACGGCGTCGGCCCATCCGAGCCCGAGCCGGCGGACGAGCACCGCCGGAGTGGACCTCCGGAGCACCCACCCGACACCGAGCACGAGCGGCACCCACACGGCCAGGTCGGCGACCAGCACCTGCGTGATCGGGGAGGGCAGACCCCCAGTCCGGGCGACGCCACCGACGATTCGGGACAGCAGCACGGCGACCAGGAGCGCGATCACGATGACCTGCAGGTCCCGCACCGCCGAGGAAGGGCGGGCGGCGGTCGGCGCGTCCGGTTCGGGCTGCATGTCGCCACCGTACGGGACGCAGAACGAGACTCGACGTCGCGCGACCCCGAGCGCGTCTCATCGGTGTGGCAGTATTTCCCTGCCGAACGCTGGGACGATCCCGGTCGACCTGCGACAGGGACTCTGCAGGGCGCGGCGACTTCCGGGGAAGGGTGCCGCGTGGAGCTACGCGACTACATAGCGGTCTTGCGCAAGGGATGGGTCTTCATCCTGGTGCTGGCACTGGTCGGGGTCGCGGCCGCTGCGGGCTTCTCGCTGGTGAAGAAGCCGGTCTACGCAGCATCCGCGCAGGTCTTCGTCTCCACGGAGACGTCCGGCAGCGCGAGCGACCTGGCGCAGGGCAACACGTTCACCCAGCAGCGCGTGCTGACGTACTCGAACCTGGTGTCGACGCCCATCGTCCTGTTGCCGGTCATCTCGTCGCTCAAGCTCGACATGAACGCCGATCAGCTCGCGACCATGGTGTCCGCGACGGCGCCGACGAGCACCACCCTCATCTCCATCTCGGTGGAGGGCACCGACCCGGTGCAGGCCGCGAACATCGCGAACGCGACCTCGCAGAGCCTGACCAACGTCGTGCAGGACATCGAAGCCACCGACGCGAGCGGCAAGAGCACGGTCAAGCTCACCCGCGTCAAGCAGGCGGACGTCCCGAGCACCCCGGTCAGTCCGAACGTGCCCGTCAACGTCGCACTCGGTCTGCTCGTCGGGCTCGCGCTCGGCATCGGGATCGCCGTGCTGCGCGAGACCCTGGACAACCGGGTCCGGACCGAGCTCGACGTCGAGAAGATCAGCGACAAGCCGGTCATCGGCGGGATCGCCTACGACGCCAAGGCCGCCGAGCGTCCGCTCATCGTGCAGGTCGACCCCCGTAGCCCCCGCGCCGAGTCCTTCCGGACGCTCCGAACGAACCTCCAGTTCCTCGACATCGGCACGGGCGCTCGGACCTTCGTCATGACGTCGTCGATGCAGTCCGAAGGCAAGAGCACGACCGTGGCGAACCTCGCGATCGCCCTGGACAGCGCCGGCTTCCGGGTCATCCTGATCGACGCCGACCTGCGCCGCCCCCGCGTCGCCGAGTACATGGACGTCGAGGGCAACGCCGGCCTCACCGACGTGCTCATCGGTCGTGCCGACCTCGAGGACGTCGCCCACCCGTGGGGGCGTGGCAAGCTCGTCGTCCTACCCGCCGGTCCGATCCCGCCCAACCCGTCCGAGTTGCTCGGTTCCCGCGCGATGCAGGACCTGATCGAGCGCCTCGAGCAGCAGTTCGACTACGTGCTGTTCGACGCGCCGCCGCTGCTCCCGGTGACCGACGCGGCGATCCTGGCGAAGAAGGCATCGGGCGCGATCATCGCGGTCGCCTCGGGGCACACCCACAAGGGACAGCTGGCAGCTGCCATCGCATCGCTCGAGAACGTCGGCGCCCCGATCTCCGGCTTCGTCATCACCAAGATGCCCGTCAAGGGTCCCGGTGCCTACGGGTACGGCCGGTACGGCTACGGCTACGGCTACGGCCAGGACGACGGGGCCACGGCATCGGTGACCCCGCCGAAGCAACCCGGCAAGAAGCTCGGCGTGCTCCGGCGCGCCGGACGCTGAGCGGAGCCGCCGACCATGCAGACCCGCCGGGGGACCCGAAGCCTCGGCCGCGCACTGCCCAGAACCACGCTCATCGTGGTGGCGGCCGTCGTGGTGGTACTGGTCGTGATCGACATCGTGCTCGTCTCCCTCGCCCTGGGGCGCACCGCGCCGGAGCAGAACGGGCCAGCAGGCCCGATCCCCACGTTCACGAGCACACCCGACACGACCGAGACGCCGCGCGCGAGCGCGTCTGCTGACGCAGACCCCGCATCGGCAGCTCAGCAGGGGCGGCGCCTGTTGGCAGCTGTGGACGACCGGGAGGCATGGCGCGCGTCCGGCGGGTCGTGCGGCGGCCCGCGGCCGGTGCTGGAACACACCGTGGACGGCGGGTCGACGTGGGTCCCGGTGGAACTCGGGACGGATGTCGGATCGCTCATGGCGATCCGGGCCTCCAGTACAGAGCTCTCGATCATGGCGGGCGTCGGCGAAGACTGCACCACGACCGTGCGGACCGCCACCGATGCCGGCGTGACGTGGAACGAGGGGACGCCCGGCGCCGCCGGCGCCGGGATCAGCACCGACGGTGTGGTGCTCGCGAGCGAGACGATCCAGGCCCCGTGTGCAGACCCGATCGAGGCGTTCCAGGGGGAGCGGACCTCGGTCGTCGTCTGCGACGGCCAGCTCGAGTGGCGGGCCGGTACGGACGCCTGGGTGGACGTGCCGATGGGCGGCGTGCGCTCGATCGCGGTCGACGGCGGCGAGTACACCCTGGCCCGCGTGGACGTGGCGTCGTGCTCCGGCGTGCAGCTCGTGACCATGCCCGCAGCGGACGTGACCCCCAGCACTGCGGTCTCGCCGGTGGGCTGCGCCGAGGGGGCCGACTCCGATGGCACCGTCACGATCGACCGTGCGGGGCAGGACGTGTGGCTGTGGGACGGCGAGACGGTCAGGGTCTCGAGTGACGGTGGTGCGTCGTGGTGATGCGACCATGACGGCGGACGCGCTCCGCGCACCGAGCGTGGTCGGGGCCGGTGACGAGTGGAGTCGTTCGTACTCGCGCCGGGTGCTCATCACGGATCTGCTCGCGCTGATCTGGGTGGTGTTCGGCGTGCAGATCGCCTGGCTGGGGATCGAGTCGAACCTCGCCACCAACACCGCGGACCTGCGGCTGAGCTACTCGGCCATCTCCATCGTCGTGATCGTGGTGTGGATGAGCGCCCTCGCCCTGTACGACACCCGCGGTGCGCGGGTCATCGGCGTCGGGAGCACGGAGTACCGGCTGGTCGCGGACTCCAGCGTCCGGGTGTTCGGGCTGCTGGCGATCGCGGCGTTCCTGCTGCACGTCGATCTTGCCCGCGGGTACGTGCTCATCGCCTTCCCCATCGGGATACTGGTGCTGCTGTTGTCGCGCTGGATGTGGCGGCAGTGGTTGGTCGCCCAGCGCCAGCAGGGCGCCTACTCGGCGACGGTGCTCCTGGTCGGCTCACCGGCCAGCGTGCTGCACATCGGCCGTGAACTGGCTCGTTCCCCCGAAGCCGGGTACCGCGTGGTGGGTGCCGTCGTGTCCTCCAACCACCGCGGGCTGCTGGCGGGCTCGACGATCCGGAGCCACGGCGGTTTCGACGACGTCGGCTCCGCGCTGCGCGAGACCGGTGCCGACACCGTCGTGATCACGAGCTCGGACGACCTGCCGCCGGAGCGGGTCCGCGAACTCAGCTGGTCGCTCGAACCCGGCAGGCAGCACCTGGTCGTCGCGCCGAGCTTGACCGACATCGGCGGTCCGCGCATCCACACCCGACCGGTGCAAGGACTGCCGCTCATCCACGTCGAGACGCCGACGTACTCGGGACGCAAGCTCTACACGAAGCGGGCCTTCGACCTCGTCGGCGCGACGCTGCTCGTCATCGTCCTGTCACCGCTGCTGCTCGTGCTGACCCTGCTGGTGACGACCACGACACCGGGGCCGGTCTTCTTCCGCCAGGAGCGCGTCGGCCTGAACGGCGGCACCTTCCGGATGATCAAGTTCCGATCGATGGTCGTCGATGCCGAGGAGCGCTTGCAGGAACTCAGCGCCCTCGACCGGGCGGAGGGGAACGACGTCCTGTTCAAGATGCGGAACGATCCCCGCGTCACCCGGGTCGGCGGATTCATGCGGCGGTACAGCCTCGACGAGGTGCCGCAGCTGTTCAACGTCCTCGCAGGCAGCATGTCGCTCGTCGGCCCACGTCCTCCGCTCGCCCGCGAGGTCGCGCGCTACGACACCCACGTCCACCGTCGGTTCCTGGTGAAGCCGGGCATGACGGGTCTGTGGCAGGTCAGCGGTCGGTCCGACCTGTCGTGGGAGGACTCGGTGCGGTTGGACCTGTACTACGTGGAGAACTGGTCCATCACGGGCGATCTCGTGGTGCTCTGGCGGACTGCCAAGGCCGTCTGGCGATCGCAAGGAGCATATTGATGGCCGCGCTCGAGGCGCCGCCCTTCCAGAACGCGTCCGTCAATGGACGGCGTGAAGTGAATGGGGTCACTTCGGCCGAGGAGGGGCTGCTGAGATGACCGAGGTACTCCAAATCAACGTTCGCCTCAGTGAGGGCGGCGCGGCCGGGGTCGCGCGGACCCTGCACGACGGCCTGCCATCGCGTGGGATCGGCGCGAAGATCGCGTACGGCTATGCGAAGGGCGGAAGCCCGTCGCCGCTGGAAGCGGAGTACGGCGCTCTCCGACTCACATCGGCTCCGCGAGCCGCGCTCAATCTCGCTGCGCACCAGATCGTCGGGACCGAGGTGGTCCGCCCATCACGGTCGAGGAGAGCGTCCCTGCGACGGGCGGTGCGACAGAGCGACGTCGTCCACCTCCATGCCATCCACAGCTACATGATGCCGCCGACCGACCTTCTCTCGATGATCGCTGAGGAAGGGAAGCCCATCGTGTGGACCATGCACGACCAGTGGGCGATGACTGGGCGGTGCGCACAGCCCGGGACGTGCACCGGGTGGGAGGGCGGGTGCGACCCATGTCCCTTCTTGACCGCGTACCCGCCCGCGAAGATCGATCGAGCGGCACCCACGTTCGTTGCACGTCGCCGGGCGATCGACGACGTTCGATCGCGCGTGCCCTTGCAGATGGTCGCCTGCGCCTCATGGCTGGCTGAGGAGATGGAAGCGGCCGGTCTCTCAGATGTGACCACCGTCACGAATTCGGTTGATCCGCGGTTCTGGACCATGGCGTGGGAGCAGCGTCCGGTCGATCACCTCTCCACTCCGGCACGGTTCCTCTTCATATGCCGAGACCTTCGTGACGCAGCGAAGGTCGACTGGAGCCTGTTGGAGGAGATCGCGCGGATAGCCCCCGGAAGGCTGACGATCGTCGGCGACAATGCGCCGTCCCCCATCCCGAACGCCACCATGGTCGGAGCGATCACCGATCGCAGTGAGATGTACCGCCTCATGCGTGACCACTCTCACCTCGTGTTCTCGTCGACCGTCGACTACTACCCGTTGACCATCGTCGAAGCGCTCACGGCTGGCATGTCGGTTATCGCAGCGGAGTCCAGAGCCGCTCGCGAGTTCGGGTGGTCGTCGAACGTGACGGTTGTGGACGAACGTCGTCGATGGGCAGACGCCATCGCGTCGGCCGTCCCCAGCAACCCGGCGTCGTCGACCG
Organism: Curtobacterium sp. PhB25; assembly: GCF_004365375.1. Taxonomy (NCBI): domain Bacteria; kingdom Bacillati; phylum Actinomycetota; class Actinomycetes; order Micrococcales; family Microbacteriaceae; genus Curtobacterium; species Curtobacterium sp. PhB25. Next base: position 15,910 of record NZ_SODR01000009.1, read on the forward strand.
AGCTCGCTGGCTTCTCCCCCGACAGGATGATCGACGAGTACGTCGACGTCTACCGGAGAGTGCTCGCCGCATGAGCAACGGTTACCGAGCCTTCGTGAGCCTCCTGACCACTGCGTTCGTGCTCCTCGAGCACTTCCAGGTCGGCAAGGTCGGCGACTACCCGATCACGATGGGGCTGTTCCTCGGGATACTGCTCGTCATCAGCGTCAGCACCAGGTTGGCGATGAGCAACGTCATCATCGCCCTGGGGATCGCCGTGGTCCCGAACGCGTTGGTGCAGATCGCTGCTCCTTCGACGCGTGAAGGTTCGTCGTCCTTCTTCCAGACCTTGGCTCTGTTCGTGTTCGCGGCCGTCGTCATCGGACAGTGCAGACGGGGCACCATCCGGACGGCAGCAGTCCCGGCCATGCTGCGCGGGGCATTCTTCGCTCTGGTCATCGTCGTCGCGCTCTGCGTGCTCCAGGTGGCGACTGGCGCACGAGGATCAGTCCAGTGGTTCAATCCGTTCGGGGAACACCAGTACCTCTACGAGTACGACCCACACCTCGAGTTCAATCCGATCCCGCGCGCCGCCGGCTTCTACCTCGAGCCGTCGTACGCCGCGTTCGTCATCGGCTCCCTTGCCGTCGCGCTGCTGGCGCAGGGGTACCGGAAGGCCCCGGTCTGGGTACTCGCCGGCGCAGGTCTCCTCGCTGTGCGGTCCGCAACCGGGTTGATCCTCTTCGGCGTGGTGGCCCTGATGATCATCTTCGTCGGGAAGAGCCGCCTGAAGGTCGTTGCACTGATCGTCCTGGCGGTGCTGACGTCACTCGCGCTGCCCTACTTGTCGGGAAGGTTGGACTCGACCTTCACCACCGGGTCGAGCGCCTACTACCGCTTGATCGGCCCGCTGCAGATCCTCGGTGACACGCTCGTGCACTTCCCGCTCGGGCATCCGTACGGCTCGCTCCGGAACACCGTCGCGGACTACGGCATCCTCAACGGCGCGGCTGCGGGCGACTCCCTCGACAACGGCTTCTACGTGATCGTCTTCTACTTCGGTTGGCTCGGTCTCATCGCAACGATCGCCTTGGCGTCATGGGCGCTCGTCGGCTTGGCGCTTGGACTGCGAACCGGGTCGGTCGCGCAGGCGGTACTCCCGTTCTGGGCGGTCGGGAGTCTTCTCTTCTCAGGTGGCATCATGTTGCCGGAGTACGTATTCACCCTTTGGTTGGTCTTCGCCACCCGGCACGAACGCCGATTCGTGATCCCTGGAGAGAGCGGTTCTGCATTTGCCCCCGAAGCTGTCGATCATCACCGTGACGTTCCAGGACGACGAAGGCCTGCGGCGGACGGTCGCTTCGTTGGAGACCCTGCTCCACGAGTCGGATGATAGTTGTGAGCTCATCATCGTCGACGGCGGGATGTCCCCCGGTACAGCTCGGCTCGTGGCGGATCTCGGACGATCGGTTCGGCTGATCTCTGAGCCCGACACCGGCATCTATGACGCGATGAACAAGGGCATGGCCGCGGCAAGCGGCGACCACCTCTGGTTCCTCAACGGCGGCGACGAGAGCCTCGTCCGATGGTCGCAACTGTCCGCGGTCCTCGACGCGCACGAGGATGCGGTGGTCCTCGGGGACTTCGTCCTAGCAGCAGCCACTCGGGACCAGACCCGCGCGTCTCGACCCGCTCGTTCGATGTGGCACGCCCTGCCGACTTCGCACCAAGCTATCTTCTACCCCCGAGCGGCGATCACGGGTCGCTACGACCAGAGCTTCCGGGTAGCCGCCGATTACGACTTCACCGCGAGGCTGTATGCCTCGGGAGTCCCATTCGTCGTCGAGCACATCGTGGTCGCTCGCTTCCACCTCGATGGAACGTCCACGCAGCACGGCAGACTGATCGGCGCCGAAGCACGGCGGGTCCAGCGCGAGACGTTGTCCGTGCATCCCGCTGTGTCCGTCGTGAGCGGGCTCCGTCATCGCGCGGCACGCAGGTATCGGTCCATGCTCTCGAGAGGACACTGATGTCGTTCTACGACAGCGTCACCGCCAAGCAGGAGGAAGCCGCCCTGTTCGGCGGACACCCGTGGCTCCTGCAGCCCAGCTACTGGGCGCTACGGGTGTATCGGTTCGGCAGGTACACGCTGCAGGTCAGGGGCATCCGAGGGAAGTTCCTCCACGCATTGTCCTTCGCGCTTTACAGCGTGGTTCGACTGGTGACCGGGATCGACATCCCCCGGACGGTCGAGATCGGTCCACGATTGATGATCCACCACTTCGGCGGAATCATCGTCCATCCGCAGACGCGGATCGGGGCTGACTGTGTGCTGCGGCACGGAGTCACGATCGGAGAACGCCGTGAAGGCGGCGGGGTACCGGTCATCGGGGACAGCGTGACCTTCGGCGCGTACACCCAGGTGTTCGGGCCGATCCGGGTCGGTTCCGGGGCGACGCTCGGTGCGATGGCGGTCGTGGTCGACGACGTGGAGCCTGGAGCGACAGTCATCGGCGCCCCGGCGAGGCCTGTGGGCATGCGAGATGCCTAGGGTGTCGGTGATCATGCCCGCATGGAATGCGGAGCGGACGATCACGACAGCGCTCCGGTCGACGCTCAGCGCGATGCCGAGCGACGCAGAGGTCCTGGTGTACGACGATGCGAGCACGGACGGAACCCGCCGCGTCGTCGAGCGTTTCGCCGACCGCTCGCGACGTGTGTCGCTGATCGAAGGAGCGACCAACGTCGGTGCGGGAGAGGCTCGCAACCGGCTGCTAGCCCGATCGGACAGCGAGTTCGTCGCCGCGATGGACGCTGATGACGTGTGCCTGCCCAACCGGTTCCTCGGGCACCGCCGTCAGCTCTCGGACGCTGACATCGTGTTCGCCCCGATCGCACGATTCGGTCAGACGTGGCGCGTGCACATCCCTCGACCTGCATCGTTGTCACCAGCGGCGATGCCACTGGCGCTCCTCGCACTGAACCCGGTGCCGCAGTCGACGATGATTGCTCGACGGGATTCGCTTGACGGGGCCGCGACGTACCGGCCCGGCCATGCCGAGGACTACGAGCTCTGGATGCGACTGGCTGCATCCGGCGTTCGCATCTCGTTCACCTCCGTGCCGACGGTTGCGTACCGCCATCACCCGGAGCAGGCAACCTCGCAACCGGGCTACGCCGGGCAGGTGCGTGACAACAGAGACCTCGCCGCGTCGTACCTCGCGCTCGCGGAGTCGGTGCTCGGCGTCGACGTGAGCGACACGAGCACCGACGAGCTGCGTGCGAGGCTCGAACGCCACATCGACGACGTGACGAGCAGGCGAGACCGCAGTCACCTCCGGCGGCTGGTGCGTTCGCCGTGGAGTTTCCCGCTCAGGACCGCCAGAGGAGCGAGCTCACAGGAATCGGACCGCCAATAGGGCTGCCAGGACTGCCCACTCCACGACGATCTGCGCAACGGCGTACCTGAGCGATATCGGCAGGAGCGAACGATGGAGCGTCGCCAGAGCAAGACCCTGGACGAGCGCACCGACTGCCAAGCCGATCAACGCGCCGTTGGTGCTGTAGAGCAGTCCGAGAACGATGGCGAGCAGTGGCACGAGCATGAGGACGGCCAGGTTGAGGAGCGAGTGCCGGAGTTCCGCTTTGATCTGGAGCTTCCACGACATGAAGGAACTCAAGGTAAGGGATGGCAGGAGCAGCGCCATCGAGGAGATCATGAGCGCGACATGCACCCAGCCAGGGCCGAAGAAGACCTTCTCCAGGATCGGTGCGCCCACCGACAACACGATGGCTGCGACGAAGGTGACGACGTGGAGTGCTTGCCAGACTCGTTTGTCGAACGTGCCGTCGTCTCCGGGGAGCGCGGCACGGCGAGCCATGCGCTCAACGATCGCCCCACCGAGGGACAGCTGGACCTGAGTGACCGGCGTGACGATCAACTGGTATGAGCGTGCGTACGCTGCTGCCGCTCCGACCGGGAGTATGAGCGGCAACGTGCCCGAATCGATCGCTCGGCTCGCGTAGGAAGCAACGTTCAGCGGCAGCACCTTGAGGCCGTACCGGAACGGGTTCGGCGCAGGGACGGCCATTTCGGATGAGGAGCTGCTTGCGCGTCCCTGGAGGGCCCGTTGGCGACCGCGAGCTGAGAGCGTCAGCGTCAACAGGAGACGGACCACGGAGGTGAGAGCGAGTTGGACGCAGAGCACGGTCACGGATTGGATCTGTGCCGCGAGGAGGATCGCGGCCGCGAAGCCGGCGACTGTTGCGCCCACGTCGGTAAGAGCGACAGTCGGGTAGCGGCGATGCACCATGAGTTCGCCGCGAAGCGGCTGGATGAGCGACTGGGCGACGAGCCCCGCGACCAAGATCAGCACGTCGAAGACCCGGGGAGGCCCCGTCGGGAGGTTCAAGAACGAAAGGACGAACAACGCTGCGGTCAGCGCAACACCACCTGCGGTCGCGCTCACCGCCGAACTGGACCACGCCGCTCGTCGGAGCGGGCCGGAGACCCCGTGTACGAGCAGGAAACCCATGGCTGAGAAGTCCGTGGCCAGCGCGGCCATCGTGTAGACGAACACGAAGACGGCGAACTGCGCGTAGCTCGCGGGCCCGAGCTCGCGCGAGAGCACGGCGAAGGCAGCCAACGACGCGACCAAGGAAAGCGCCTGGCTCGCCGGGAGCCACCCGAGCGACAGGGACGTGCCGAATCGTCTCATGCGTTCGGCACGGAGACCCATCCAGTGCGCCGCAAATTTCCCGGGCGATCGAAGAACCACGTGCTCGGGGCCGCGACCGGAACGTGGGAAGCGAGTTCAGCGGCCCACCACGAGAAGGTGCTGTTCGGTATGACCAGGGCGCTGGCGCGCGACATTGCCACGAGCGTGTCGAGCGGCGATTCGATGTCTTCGGGTCCAATGATGTTGCTGCGAGGGACGTCGAACTCGCGCTCGACCGCGGCGGGGTCATCGGTGAAGATGATGCTCTCGTCGATTGAGATCCCGAGCGCACGGCACGCGTCGTCGTAGTAGCGCCGGGAGAGCGTGCCGAAGGTGCGCTGCGCGGCAGGAGAAGTCGTGTAGTCGCCACGGCGGACGTGCAGAACGGCTCGGTTCTCTGAAGCAGGTGCCGCCGAGACAGCGTTCCGGTACGCAGCGAGGAGGGCAGTGGTTGCGTCCGTCGGCAGAGCGAGTGATGCCGCATCCTGGAAGAACCCGATGTTGAACGTGCCGAGGCGGAAGGCGGAGGGCAGAGTCTCGGGGTCGCTGAATACCGTCGTCAGCGAACGATCGCGGGTCTTCGATCGGCGACGGCCCCTCCAGTCGTACGGCTGACCGAGCCGGAAGTCCTCTCCCGAGCTTGTCAGCGCTGAAGAAGGGAGCAGAGCACCGAGCTCGAACTGCCGGAGACGGTCGCGACCGAAACTGCTCCCTGAGACCAGGAGGGTTGTGGGATTTTCGGACAGGGTCAGGCCGGCGTTCAACTGGAAGAGCTGGTTGCCGAGGCCCCCCTGTGCCCACAGGACGGAAGCGTCCCTCAGTCGAGTCGCCAAGAGATCATTCCTTCATCATCGCATCGGTCTGGTTCCGTTGGCACCGCATCCCAGCCAGAGTTGACAGGAGTCATCGATCTCCGAAGCGCACACCTGTCACCCGGGCGGGGTTTCCTTCGAGGACGCTGTTCGCTGGACTCGTCCCGGAGACCAGTGACATCGGCTTCACGAGGCACGACTCGCCGAGTCGCGTGCCACCGAGCACCATGCAGCGCGAAGTGATCCAGGTGCCGGCTCCGATCTCGATCGGGCGCGTGATCAACGCCATGTCGGTGCGGTGGGCATGGCTCCCGGTCGTGAGGAACGCTTCCTGCGAGATGACGACGTCGTTCTCGACCCGGATGTGGTCCTGATTGTGGAACCACACACCTTCGCCGATCCAGCAGTCGTCGCCGATGTGGAGCTTCCACGGGAAACGGACACGCATCCGCGGTCGCATGATGACGCGGACCCCGATCTCCGCGCCGAACAGCCGCAGGACCTTCGCTCGGAGCGAGGAGCTGATTTGCCAGGGATTGGTCACGAACAGCAGCTCGGCAACGGCCCACAGGTACACCGTCCTCTTGCTCCGGTTCCATGACGTCCGTTCGCCCGGAGCTGACTTCAGCGGAATGACGGGCACTCTCGCGTCCGACATCATGGCCCCCGCCTCTCTGCGCGCCCGAGTACGCGTCGCGCCGATGCTACCGGCTGGCGGGCGACCCGGCGGTGTCGCAGGTGCGTCGACGCCGGATCAGAATCCCTTGCAACTGTTATGGTCGCCCAATGCGGCGCGGGGCAGTTCTCATGGTGGGCCTGAACTTCCCCCCGGAGCCCGCCGGGATCGCTCCTTACAGCGGAGGGCTCGTGAGCGGGTTGACGGCGTCCGGTGTCGACGTCAGCGTCATCACGACCTTTCCGCACTACCCGGCCTGGAGCTTCGGAGACGCACGTCCACCGTCGTCTGCAGTGACGACCGAGGCTGGCTGTGCGGTGCACAGACTCCGCCATCGGCTCCCGGCCCGGCCCGGTGGTGTGAGCAGACTGCTGTCCGAGCTGAGCTTCGGGTTACACGCCGTTCTCCACCGCTGGCCGCGGCACGACGTCCTCGTTCTCGTGTCTCCCGCTCTGTTCAGTTCGGCGATCGCTCTTATGCGTGCCCGCTTGTTCTCGCGAGGAACCCCCGTCGTGACATGGGTCCAGGACATCTACTCGCTCGGCCTCCGTGAGACAGGATCAGGTACCGGGGCGGCTGAGCGCTTCGTCGCGGCCATCGAGCGCTGGGTCCTCAAACGGTCATCGACAGTCGTGGTCATCCACGACCGGTTCATGGAGACGGTCGTCGAAGAGTTCGGCGTGCCGGCGTCGCGAGTGACCGTCATGCGGAACTGGACCCACGTCGAGCCGCCCGAGTTCGTCGACCGAGTCGGGGTTCGTGCGTCGCTCGGCTGGGCACCGGACGAGACGATCGTCCTGCACGCGGGGAACATTGGAGTGAAGCAGGGCCTGGGCAACGTCGTCGAAGCAGCCCGCTCCGTTCAGGACAGAGGTCTTCCCATCCGCTTCGTCCTCCTCGGTGACGGAAACCAACGAGAGTCCTTGCAGCAGCAGGCGGCTGGGATCGACAGCCTGCAGTTCCTGGCGCCGCTCCCTGACGAGAAATTCGCCGCTGCACTCAACTCCGCAGACGTTCTCCTGGTCAATGAGGCACCCGGCATCTCCGGCATGGCTGTCCCCAGCAAGCTGACCACCTACTTCGCGACCGGCGTTCCGGTGCTCGCTGCGTCGGACGAGGGGAGCGTCACTCGAGCCGAGGTGCTCGCTGCGAACGCAGGGATCGTTGTCGGTGCGGGCAGGCCGACTCAGCTCGTGGACGGCGTGCTCTCGCTCATCGGAGACCCGACTGCGCGGGAGCGGTACGGAAGGGACGCTCGGAATTACCGAGCGGCTCACCTCACCGCGGCTGCTGCGATCGATCGATTCAAAAGTATTCTTCATGTGCTCCTCCCAGACCGGTTCGAATCCGGTTCTGCCGACAAGACAGGGACCAATTGACGAAGCGCGCGCTCATCACGGGCATCACCGGACAGGACGGCTCGTACCTGGCCGAGCTGCTGCTCCGCAAGGGGTACGAGGTGCATGGCCTGATCCGTCGCGCCTCGACGTTCAACACGTCGCGGATCGACCACCTCTACGTCGACCCGCACGAGTCGGGTGCGAAGCTGTTCCTGCACTACGGGGACCTCGGCGACGGTGCACGACTCGTCAGCCTCCTCAGCGAACTGAAGCCGGACGAGGTCTACAACCTCGCGGCGCAATCACACGTGCGGGTGTCGTTCGACGAGCCGGAACACACCGGTGACGTGACGGGTGTGGGCACGATGCGCATGCTCGAGGCGGTCCGGGTGTCCGGCATCCACACGCGCTTCTACCAGGCGTCCTCGTCCGAGATGTTCGGGGCGACCCCGCCGCCGCAGAACGAGGAGACGCCGTTCTGGCCTCGCTCCCCGTACGGCGCAGCGAAGGTCTACAGCTACTGGGTGACCCGGAACTACCGCGAGGCGTACGGCATGTTCGCGGTGAACGGCATCCTGTTCAACCACGAGTCGCCGCGACGTGGTGAGACGTTCGTCACCCGGAAGATCACCCGTGCAGTCGCGCGGATCAAGGCCGGGCTCGAGGACCACGTGTACCTGGGCAACCTCGACTCGGTCCGTGACTGGGGGTACGCCGCCGAGTACGTCGAGGGCATGTGGCGGATGCTGCAGGTCGACGAGCCGGACGACTTCGTCCTGGCGACCGGCGGTGACTTCACGGTCAAGGACTTCCTGACGACCGCGTTCTCCCACGCAGGCCTGAATTGGGAAGACCACGTGCGCTTCGACGAGCGGTACCTGCGACCGAGCGAGGTGGATGCGCTGGTCGGTGACGCGTCGAAGGCCAAGGAGAAGCTCGGCTGGGAGGCGACGGTCGACACCGCCGAACTGGCGAGGATCATGGTGGACGCGGACATCGCCGCCCTCGAGCACGAGGGCAGCCCGTGGATCGACACCGTCCGACTCGAGAGCTGGGGATCCTGATGACCACGACCGACTTCACTCCCGGTCCGATCAACCGGGCGGACCGCGTCTACGTCGCGGGACACCGCGGTTTGGTGGGCTCGGCGGTCTGGCGCAAGCTCGAGTCGGAGGGCATCACCGACATGGTCGGGCGGAGCTCCTCCGAGCTGGACCTGAAGGACCGCGGCGCCGTGTTCGCCTTCTTCGCCGAGCAGCAGCCGAAGCACGTCGTGCTGGCGGCAGCCAAGGTCGGCGGGATCATGGCGAACAACACCTACCCGCACGACTTCCTGAGCGAGAACCTGCAGATCCAGGTCAACGTGATGGACGCGGCTGTGGAGCACGGCGTCGAGCGGCTCGTCTTCCTCGGGTCGTCGTGCATCTACCCGAAGATGGCCGAACAGCCGATCCACGAGGACGCGCTCCTCACCGGGCACCTCGAGCCCACCAACGACGCGTACGCGATCGCCAAGATCGCTGGCATCCTGCAGGTGCAGGCCGTCCGGCGGCAATTCGGGCGCCCGTGGATCTCGGCCATGCCGACGAACCTCTACGGCCCGGGCGACAACTTCTCGCCCACCGGTTCGCACGTCCTGCCGGCCCTCATCCGCCGGTACGACGAAGCGGCACGAACGGGTGCGGCGCGCGTGGAGAACTGGGGGACGGGCTCGCCCCGTCGGGAGTTCCTGCACGTCGACGACATGGCGGCGGCGGTCTTCCACCTGATGGAGCACTACGACGGTCCGGACCAGGTCAACGTCGGGACCGGGTCCGACGTCACCATCAAGGAGATCGCCGAGACGATCGGCAGGATCGTCGGCTTCACCGGTGAGACGGTCTGGGACACCACCAAGCCGGATGGCACGCCGCAGAAGCTGCTCGACGTATCCAAGCTCGCGGATGCCGGCTGGACTGCGCAGATCGGCCTCGAGGACGGTCTGCGGAGCACCATCGACTGGTACCGCGAACACGTGGACACCGTGCGTCAGTGACGTGGGCTGGACACGGGGAACCGTAGGATCGCGTCATGTCCGACCTGCCCGAGTCGCGACGCACTGCAGCACACCGGGGATCCAGGGCCCGGATCGTCTTGTGGATCGTCCTCGCCCTCGTCCTGCTGCTCATCCTCACCGTCGCCTGGGTGGGAGTACGTGGTGCGCTCGCGAAGGGACACCTCGAACGAGCGGTCGGTGACGTCGACACACTGCGCTCCCAACTCACCGGTGGCGACACCGCCGCCGCGCAGAAGACCGCGAAGCACCTGGAGCGTGAAGCGGGGGCAGCTCGTTCGTTGACGGGTGATCCGATCTGGGGGGCCTCGCAGAACGTCCCGTTCTTCGGGGCCAACCTGCGCGCAGTCCGCCAAGTCTCCGTCGTCGTGGACGATGTTGCCCGGAACGCGGTGACCCCGGTCGCCGACGTCATCGGCGGTCTCGGAACCGACTCGTTCGCGCCGAAGAACGGCAAGGTCGACCTGCAGCCGATCGTGGACGCGCAGCCGGCCGTCGCGACGGCGACGACGACCCTGGCACGGGCGGACCGCGATGCGGACGCGATCGACACGAGTGACACGTTGTCCCCGGTGACGACCGCGGTTGCCGAGCTGCGGAACGCGTTGTCGTCCGCCTCTGCGCAGGTGACCACCGCGAACCGGGTCGTGCAGCTCGCGCCGGCGATGCTGGGCAACGACGGTGAACGGAACTACCTGCTGTTGTTCCAGAACAACGCCGAGTTGCGCGCGGGTGGCGGGATCCCGGGGGCCGTGGCGCTCCTTCAGACGGATGACGGTGCCATTCACCTGCAGAACCAGACGTCCGGTGGCTCGTTCGGTCCGTACGCGCAGCCGATCCTGCCGCTGACCCCGGACACGACTGGTCTGTACGGCAGCATCACCGGGAAGTACATGCAGGACGTCACCCTGACCCCGCGTTTCGACGTCTCGGCGAAGCTCGCTCGGGCCATGTGGAAGCAGAAGTTCGGCGAACAGGTCGACGGCGTGCTGGCGATGGACCCGGTGACGCTCAGCTACATCCTCAAGGCCACCGGCCCGGTGAAACTGCCGACCGGAGACACGCTGACCTCGGACAACGCAGTGAAGCTCCTGCTGAGCGACGTGTACGCGAAGTACCCGGATCCGGTCGTGCAGGACGCCTTCTTCGCCTCCGCCGCCAGCGCCGTGTTCGACAAGGTCGCGAGTGGTGACTTCGATGCCAAGCAGTTCGTCTCCGCCCTGACCCAGAGCGCCGGTGATGACCGATTGCGCCTGTGGAGCGCGGACCGGGCGGAGCAGCGCCGCATCAGCGGTAGCGCTGTGGCCGGCGAACTCCCGACCGAGTCGGCGTCGTCACGAGAGTTCGCGGTGTACCTGAATGACGGCACCGGCTCGAAGATGGACTACTACCTCGAGAAGACCGTGTCAGTCGGCAGCTCGGTGTGCCGGAAAGACGGTCGTCCCACGTCGGTCGTCGAGGTCACCATCAAGAACACTGCACCCGCCGACGCCGCGACGAGCTTGCCCGAGTACGTCACGGGTGGCGGCGATTTCGGTGTGGAGCCGGGCAAGATCAAGACCCTGATCGCGGCCTACGCGCCCGAGGACGCGATCTTCCTCGGCGCAACCAAGGACGGCAAGACGACTGCTGTGCAGACGGCGACGGATGGCGGACACCCCGTGGCGCAGTTGCAGACGCTGCTCGCACCGGGCCAGAGCCTGACCTACCGCGTTGCCTTCCTCGGCGAGAGCAAGTACGCGAAAGCCCCCGTGCAGGCGAGCTCCACCCCGGGTGTCCGACAGTCCGAGACCAAGCCGATCGCGTTCGAGTGTGACCGGCCGCTCACAGCCAACTGAACACGGCGTCCCGTTAACGCATCTCGAACGCCCCCACTCCGGGGGTGGTCGGTCGCGGCTGTCCGCCGCTACAGGTTGCCGACGCGGCGGTCAGGCTCCGTGAGGGATGGGGCTGGATGCCCGTCTGATCTGGGATTCCCTCGTTCGACGCAGGCGGATGCCCCTGTGATGTCGGCTCGATCGCCCGCCTGTTCAGGATGAACACATGACGACCAATGACCGAAATCCACGCCATCTGGTACCGAGCTGTGAAACTCCGGTAGATTGAGACAACTTCGCCATCACAACCGCCAGTTTCTTGGCAGGGGACAACCACGGGCGGATCAGCGGGCTCTGGGTGTCAGGGTCTGGATTTTCAGATCTTTAGGGGAACCACATGAAGAAGCTCATCGCCGCGGTGGTGCTGGCTGGGGCCGCACTGCTCGCCACGCCGACCGTCGCCAACGCCGCCGGCTACACGCCCGACTCCGACGTCTCCGTCTCCGGCACCGCCGTTGCCGGTGGTACCGCCTCCGTGAACTTCACCGAGGGTGCGTTCCAGGACAACGAGACCGTCAACGTCCAGGTCACCGGTGCCGGTGCGGTCACGCTCGGCGCGCTGCCGACCACGACCGTCTCGAAGACCTACACCGCTGCCTCCGACGGTTCGCTCGCCGTCAAGGTCACCTTCCCGAAGGGCGCTTCGGGTACCTACAACCTGACCGCCACCGGCGCGACCTCGGGTGTCGTCGGCTTCGCCGCCTTCACCGTCGCCCCGGCTGACGCTGCTGCTGCTGTTCCCGCTGCGGGTGCTGGCTCCGGCACCGACGGCACCCTCGCCTTCACCGGTTCGACCGTGTCCGCCCTGGCCCTCTGGGTCGCCGGTGGCGCAGTCGTCCTCGGTGGTGGCCTCCTGTTGGTCCGCGGCTCGGTCCGTCGCCAGCGCGAGTCCGTCTGAGTCTCGAGCAACTGAACGAAGCCCCCGGAGCGCATCGCTCCGGGGGCTTCGTCGTGTGCGGGCCGCAGGGGCTGGCTGCTTGCCGCTCAGCGACGCCGGTGGTGTTCCGCCCATGCGAGCGCCAGGACGCCGACCGCGGCGCCGAGGACTGCTCCCAGCCCGTTCGCCAGGACATCGTCGATCGACGATGTGCGTGCGGGTAGGAACAGGGCCTGTGCGGTCTCGATGCACGCGCTGGCGGCCAGCCCCGCGGCAGCGCCGGCCCACCACCACCGCGCGCCTGCGAGCAGCACCACGAGCAATCCGAGCGGGACGAAGAAGACCACGTTCGACAACGACTCGATGGTGCCGTAGCCGAACCAGTCGGGGGCCCCGTGGCGATGAGCGATCGCGATCACCCGGTCGAGCGTCGGACCCGCTGCCGCGTCGACGGGTGAACCCCAGAACCCGACGAGCACCACCGCGACGCCGTAGGCGGCGGCCAGCCACATCGCGACCCGGCGGCTGCGTCCGGTGGCAGGGGCGCGCCCTGAATCGCGGGGACTGTCGGAGGTCACCCGACCGACGGTAGTGAGTCGCGCCTCCCGTCCGGCTCGACAGCCATCCGTACCCCGTGAGCCGCCGATCCGGAAAACGAGTACCCCGATCACTGGCGTGTACCCCGGAAAGACGTCACACCGCCCCGGAAATCCGGGGGACGTCGATCAGTCGCATTGGCGGAACCCGTGAATCGACGGGCCTCGCTGGCGGTTCGGGTCGTGGTTCTCGTAGCGTTCTGGTGTCAGCAGATGTACCCCGGATTGTGAAGGAGAGCGACATGACCACCATCGTCAACAACCAGACGCAGGCCGAGGTCACCCTCGACACCGACACGGTCGACACCATCGCGATCCTCGAAGCCGCCGCAGCGACGTCGACCCGTCCGACCCGCGCCAAGGTCACCTGGGTGCAGGAAGACCAGGGCGAGTGGATCGCCGGCTACGGCGGGTACTTCGGCGGCAGCGTCGACAAGCGCGACGGCCGGTTCGTCGCCTCGGACACCTTCGGCCTCGTCGTCGGTGAGTTCGCCTCGCTCGAAGAAGCGCAGACCAAGCTCGAGGACCAGCTCCACGTGATGCTCCCGTCGGTCATCCGACCGGTCGAGTAGGCGCCACCGGCGCCACCACACCGCCGGCGCCACCACACCGCCGGCGCCACCGCACCGCCGGCGCCGTCAGCGCCCGCACCACCCAGCACCATCGGCGTCCGCGACGCCCGCAGCACCAGTACGCAGCACAGCCCGAAGGAGCACGACCATGAGCATGACCACCGATCACCCCCAGCAGGCCGAAGTGACGCTGGACACCCGGACGATCGAGGTCATCGCCGAGATCGAGGCTCAGGTCGTCGCCGACACGGCGCCCGAGCGCGTCCGCATCAGCTGGGCGCAGCCCGACACCGGGCTCTGGGTCGCCAACTACGGCGGCTACTACGGCGGCACCGTCGACCGCCAGGGCACGCACTTCTTCGTCGCCGACACGTTCGGCGAGTACGTGGGGGACTTCCGGTCCCTCGACGAGGCGAAGACGCGTCTCGCCGAGCGGCTGCACGTGCTGCTGCCGGACGTGATCCGGCAGGCTGTCTGACGCGCTGAGCCCCGCGAACCCCGAAACCCCACCGGATCCGGTGGGGTTTTCGTGTGCCCCGAGCGGGTGACGCGGGCCTGAGGGGCGGCTCCCCCCACAACGAGTGGTCCCCCCGATTGGGGACCCGTCCCGTCCCCACTTCGGTATCGAGACCTGCCAGTATCGACCCGGCGCCACCGACCGTTCTCCCTGAACCGACGGCCGTGGATCAGGCGCCCGCATCGTCTCGACCCGAAAGTGATCATGCTGCCTGCTTCCCAGGGCACCGCTGTGCCTCGACGCCGCTTCGGCGTCCGAACCGTCGCCATGTTCGGCGCCGCGCTGCTCGTCGGCGCCGGTCTCTCAACGACCACGGCGGTCATCGCGGCCGAGCCGGCCTCGGCCGTCGATGCGACCCAGAACGGTGCGCTGGTCTGCTACCCGCAGAACACGCTGTACGCGATCGACAGCACCGGCAAGGTCGTCGCCGTCGACGTCAGTTCGGACGAGTCCAAGGTCGGTCAGACCGCGGACGTCACGAACCTCGGTGCGGGCGCGAACAACGGTCTCGGCATCTCGCGCGAGGGCGTTTCGATGTTCGCCGCAGCGAACGGCGGGACCGCGACGCTTCGTCAGTACGACCCGAAGACGGGTGTCGCCAGCGACCCGGTCGCGACCGACACGACACGGTCAGTGATCCGTGGTGCCGTGAACCCGGCAACGGGCATCTACTACTACGGCGACGGCACCGGTTGGCTCGGCGCGTACCGCCCCGCGACGGACACGACGCCGGCGAAGTACCTGGGTCAGGTCGGACAGATCAACGGCCTCGTCACGCGGAACGCCGCCGACACCGCGAACGCGAACGGTGACTTCGCGTTCAGCTCCCGCGGACTGTTCTTCGTCGTCGCGGCGAACCACGTGTACCGCGTGAACACGAACGAGGTCCCGACGACGTCGGGCAACACGGCGATGACGACGACCGAGATCGCGACCCTGCCGTCCACCACCAACAGCCCCGGCATCGCATTCTCCTCCGACGGCTTCCTGTACGTGTCGAACACAGTGACGACCAACCGGGTCCCGACCACCACGATCTTCCAGCTGGACCCGACGTCTGGCAAGGAAGTCCGCAACTTCCGCATCGTCGGTGACTACGCAGCCAGCGACCTGGCCAGCTGCAACTACGCCGACACCGTCACCGGTGAGTCGAGCGTCGACAAGCGCTGGAACAGCGGTGACCAGTTCAAGCTGTCGATCACCGGCGGCGGCATCACCCCGAACGACGGTACGACCGGCACCACGAGCGGCAGCGCCACGGGCGTCCAGGCACAGAAGGCGGGCGCGGTTCTGACCACGCCGAACAAGGACTACACGGTCACGCAGACCGCCGACGGCACCACGGACATCGCGAACTACGACACCACGTGGAAGGCCGTCGACCAGGGGACCAATGCGGTCATCGCGAAGGGCAACGGCAACACCGGCACCTTCACGTTCCCCGCAGCCACGACCGCCGACGGCACCGACGTCATGGTGACGTTCACCAACACGCTCAAGGCCGTCCACGTCACCACGACCTCGGACACCGGCAACACGCCGAACGGCACGAAGCTCACCGTGCCCGCGAAGGGCGTCTTGGCGAACGACAGCGGCACCGGCCTGTCCGTCGTGTCGAACGCCACGCCCGCCCACGGCACCGCGACCGTGCAGCCCGACGGCTCGTACACCTACACCCCGGCCGACGGCTTCTCGGGCACGGACACCTTCCAGTACACGGCGAAGGACTCGTCCGGCCAGACGTCGACCAGCACGGTGACGATCACCGTCGCCCCGGCGGGCACCGACGACGCGTTCAGCGTGCACGCCGGCCAGACCGCGACTGCGGACGCCAAGACGGGTCTGCTCGCGAACGACCACGGCACCGGCCTGACGGTCACGGGCAACACGAAGCCCGCCCACGGTGACCTGACCGTCGAGAAGGACGGCTCGTACTCGTACACCCCGACCGCCGGTTACTCCGGCCCGGACTCCTTCACCTACACGGCGAAGGACGGCGACGGCGCGGAGATCTCCGGCACGGTCACCATCACGGTGCTGCCGACCGCGGTCGCCGACACCGTCACGGCGACGGCCGGCTCGCCGATCAGCGGAAGCGGAAGCGGCACCCCCGGCACCGGCACCCCCGGCACCGGCAACCCCGGCACCGCCCCCGGCCTGCTCGCCAACGACCTCGGCTCGGACCTGACGGTCACCGGCAGCACCAAGCCGTCGCACGGTGACGTCGTCGTCGCGAAGGACGGCAGCTACACCTACACCCCGGCCACCGGCTACTCCGGCCCCGACTCCTTCACGTACACCGTCACCGACGGCACCGGGGGGACCGACACCGTGACCGTGACCGTGAACGTCGCCCCGCTGGCGAAGGACGACACCGTCCGCGTCGCCGCCGGCACCACGTACACCGCCGACACCCGCGCCACCGGCGTCCTGGGCAACGACCTCGGCACCGGCCTGACGATCTCGTCGAACACGAAGCCCGCGCACGGCGAGCTCACCCTCGACAAGGCGACCGGTGCGATCACCTACACGCCGGCCGACGGCTTCTCGGGCACGGACTCGTTCCGGTACACCGCGACGGACACCGCCGGTGCGCCGACGACCGCCACGGTGACCATCACGGTCAACCCGACGATCGCGAACGACACCACGACGACGAGCGCCGGCACCCCGGTGAACGTCGACGTGCAGCACAACGACCGCGGCTCGGACCTGGTCACCACGATCGTCACCGGTCCGGCGAACGGCACCGCCGTGGTGGCCGAGGACGGCACCGTCGAGTACACGCCGACGGGTGACTTCTCCGGCACCGACTCGTTCACCTACACCGTGACCGACGGCTCGAAGGTCACCACCAGCCCGGCGACGGTCACCGTCACCGTCCAGCCGGTCGCGAACGGCGACACCGTGTCGACGAAGTCCGGCGAGACGCTGACCATCGCGCCGGAGACGCTCACCGGCAACGACAAGGGAACGAAGCTGACCGTCACCGACGCGGCCGCCGTGCCGGACGCCGACGGCACGACGCACGGCGACGTCACGATCGACCCGACCACCGGCGTGATCACGTACACGCCGAAGCCCGGCTTCTCGGGCACCGACACCGTCACCTACACGGTGCGGGACGACTCCGGCCAGACCACGACCGGCACGATCACCGTCGTCGTCGGCCCGATGGCCACCCCGGACACCGCGACGGCCACCGCCGGCACCACGCTGACCGTGGGCGGGGACGGCGACGGCCGCACGGGCGTGCTCGGGAACGACGAGGGCACGAAGCTCACCGCCACGGTCGACCTCGAGCCCGCGAACGGCGACCTCGAGCTGGCGGAGGACGGGGCGTACACGTACACCCCGAAGGACGGCTTCTCGGGCACGGACACCTTCACCTACACGGCGAAGGACCCCTCCGGCGGGACGGCCACGGGCGTCGTGACCATCACGGTCGAGCCCGGCACCGAGCCGGACGAGATCACGGTCAATGCAGGCGGCAGCAAGACGGTCACCTCGGCCGAACTGACCGGCAACGACCACGGCACCGGGCTGTCCGTGCTCGACATCCCCGTCGGCAAGAGCGGCACGAACGGCACCGCAGTCCGGAACGACGACGGCACCGTCACCTACACGCCGAAGCCGGGCTTCTCCGGCACCGACGAGTTCACGTACACGGTCACCGACCGCAACGGCCTCACGAACACCGGCACGGTCTCCGTCCGGGTCACCCCCGTCACGGCGGGTGGCTCCACGTCCACCGACGCCGACGGATCCATCACCGTGCCGGCCGACAAGGGCGTGCTCGACGGCGCCACCGGCACCGACCTGCACGTCACGGACAACACCGACCCGTCGCACGGTGACGTCGTCGTCGACAAGGACGGCGGCTACACCTACACGCCGAAGCCCGGCTACTCCGGCCCGGACTCGTTCGACTACACCGTCACCGACGGCTCCGGCGGCACGACCACCGGCACCGTGACGATCGTCGTCGCCCCGAAGGCCGTCGCCGACACCGCGACCACCACCGCCTCGACCCCGGTCGACGTCGTGGTCACGGGCAACGACTCCGGCACGAAGCTCACCGTCACCGCGGTCACCAAGCCCGGTCACGGCGAGGCCGCGATGACCGGAGGCGGAGGCGGAGCCGGAACCGGCAACACCGGCACCGTCACGTACACGCCGGCTGACGGCTTCTCCGGCACGGACACGTTCACCTACACGGTGACCGACCCGACCGGCGGCACCGCGAAGGCGACCGTCACGGTGACGGTCAAGCCCGTCGCCGTCGCGGACACCGTGCGCACCAGCGCCGGCACCGCGCTGGCCATCGCCGGCACGACGCTGACCGCCAACGACCACGGCACGACGCTCACGGTCACCGGCCACGGCGACGCCGCGCACGGCACCGTGACCAAGGGCACCGAGCCCGGTTCGCTCGTCTACCTGCCGAAGAAGGGCTTCTCCGGCACGGACACGTTCACGTACACCGTCACGGACGGCTCCGGCCAGACCACGACGGCGACCGTCACCGTCCTGGTCGGCACCATGGCGACCCCCGACACCGGCCGCACCGCCACCAACGGCACCGTGACCGCGACCGTCGGCACGGGCGTCCTCGCCGACGACGAGGGCACCGACCTGTGGGCGAAGCTCGACCGCAAGCCGGCACACGGCACCGTGGCGCTGGCGAAGGACGGCTCGTACGTCTACACGCCGGAGCACGACTGGTCCGGCATCGACACCTTCACCTACACGGCGATCGACCACGACGGCAACACCGCGACCGGCCTCGTGACGATCACCGTCACCCCGACGGCGACGAACGACAAGGCAGCCACGAAGGCCGGCAAGCCGGTCACCGTCGCCGGCCCCGGCGTGCTCGGCAACGACCACGGCAGCGACCTGACGGTCGTGACCTCCGGCAAGGCGGGGCACGGCACGGTCTCGATCGCCGCGGACGGCACGTTCGTCTACACCCCGGCGAAGGGCTTCTCCGGCACCGACACCGTGACCTACCGGGCGCAGGACGGCTCGGGTCAGCAGGTCGACGCCACCGTCACCGTCACCGTCGGCATCGACGCGACGAAGGACGCCGGCCACACCATCGCCGGCACGCCGATCGCCCGCGACGCCGCACACGGTCTGCTCACCAACGACCAGGGCACCCGCCTCACCGCAGCGCTGGACCGCAAGCCGGCCCACGGCACGGTGACGGTCCAGCCCACCGGCGCGTACATCTACACCCCGGCCGACGGCTTCACCGGCACGGACACCTTCACCTACACGGTGACGGACGCCTCGGGGCAGACCACCACCGCCACCGCCACGATGACGGTCGTCGCCGCCGCGGTCGCGAAGGACGACTCCGCCACCGGGACCGTCGGGCACCAGGTCACGATCGACCCGCTCGACAACGACTCCGCCTCGGGCGGCGCTACCTTCGAGACGGGCACCCTGCACCTGATCGACCCGGAGACGGGCAAGCAGTCCGACCGCGTCGTCGTCAGCCACGAGGGCACCTGGACCGTCCGCGACGGCAAGGTCGTCTTCACCCCGGCGAAGGGCCACACCGGCACCACCTTCATCGGCACCGCGTTCATCGGGTACACGGTGACGGACAGCAACGGCCAGACGGTGACGGCGACCATCACGGTCACCTACCCGACCGGCATCGCGGCAGCGGTCCACACCGCGGAGCTCGCCTTCACCGGTGCGACCGGCCTCGTCGGCCTCGGCCTCGCGGCGATCGCACTGCTCCTGGCCGGCGTGCTGCTCGTGACGCGTCGCCGCATCGCGGCGGGCATCGCAGCCGCCCCGGGGATCCGACGCAGCGCGCGTCCGTGACCACCGCGGTCGACCGGGAGGCCCGGATCACGTCAGCCGACAGGCGCACGTGATCCGGGCCTCCCGTCGTCGTGCCGTGGTCGCGTCCGACGCACGCCGTCACGCGGGGCGGTGCGGCTCCGCCGCTCGCTAGCCTCGGAGGATGAGCGACCGACCCACCGCACCCGGCCGACCCACCGCGATCGTGACCGGTGGGACCAGCGGCATCGGACGCGCCGTCGTCGAGGAGCTCCGCCGGACCCACGAGGTGATCGCCGTCGGGCGTGACCGCGTGCGGCTCGACGAGGTCGGGGCGCTCGACCACGTCACCGCCGTGCAGCTCGACCTGACCGACGCCGCCGGGTTCCCGGCCTTCGCCGACTCGGTACCGGAGCTCGACGTCCTGGTGCACAACGCAGCGATCGTCGAACGCCTGCGTGTCGAGGACGCCCGCGCCGAGGACTGGCAGCGCGCCTTCGCCACCAACGTCATCGCGCCGGCCGAGCTCAGCCGGGTGTTCCTGCCACACCTGCGCCGGGCCGCCGGGTCGGTCGTCGTGATCAGCTCGGGTGCCGCGCGACGGGCCGTGCCGAACAGCACCGTGTACTCCGCGTCGAAGCACGCGCTGCAGGCCGTCACCGACGGGCTCCGCCAGCAGGTCAGCGCCGACGGGATCCGGGTGAGCACCGTCGCGCCGGGACCGACCGACACCCCGCTCGCGCACACCGGCGATCGGTACGGTCCGGCCGACCCCGACGTGGTGCGGAGTGAACCATCCACCGTCGCCTCGGCCGTGCGGTTCGTGATCGACGCCCCGCGGGACTCCCAGATCGCCGAACTGTGGGTGCGCCCGAGCGTCGAGTAGGGCGCCGGGCCGGGCGGCGTCTCGCTGGCTACGCCACCGGTTCGATGAGCTGCGGGCCGTCGTTCTTCACGCTGTTCACGGTGCGGGCGACCTCGTACTGCTCCAGGCCGGCCGCGACCGTCAGCGACTCGTGGTCGAGCAGGGCCAGCAGGTCGTCGGTCGGTAACTCGCCCCCGAGCCAGTCGTCGTAGCCGTCGGGCGTCAGGAACGCCGGCATCCGGTCGTGCACCTCACCCGGGGCCACGTGGGCGTCGCGGGTGATGATCGCCAGTGACAGCCGCCACTTGTCCGGGTCGCCCTCGGGCTTGGTCGGGTCCGGCCAGGCACTCACGACCCCGGCCATCGCCAGGGCACCGCCGGGCTCGTGCACGAAGTGCGGCTCCTTGCCGTCCTCGCGCACCACCCACTCGTAGTAGCCCTGCGCCGGCACGATGCAGCGGTTCGTCGCGAAGGCCCGCTTGAACATGCCGCTCGTCGCGACGGTCTCGATGCGGGCGTTGATCGGCTTCGGACGCTGCTTCTGGAAGTCCTTCGCCCAACTCGGCACGAAGCCCCAGCTGATCTGCGGCAGCTCGCGTTCACCGTGCCGTTGGCGCACCGCGGACACGGGGTCGGTCGGGGCGACGTTCCAGCTCGGCACCAGGCCGGTCCCCACGACGCCGGTGTCCTGGTCGACGTGCTCGGTCCGGTCGGCGAGCTCACCGAGGAGCTCGGGCAACAGATCAGCCGTGGTGTCGGAGACGACGAACCTTCCACACATGCGCCCAGTGTGCCCCGTGCCCCCGACAGTCGCGCGGGCGGGGCTGTTGCGTCGTGTCGGCCTGTTCCCTTGTCCCGTTCCGCTTCGTGAACAGAAATGGTCGGGTCCCGTCACGCCACCCGACCATTTCTGCTCACGAAGTCGGGCCGGCGGGGACCTCGAACGGCTCGGCGGCCTCGGCGGCGACCCGCGCGCGTTCGGAGCGGCCGAGGCGGACGACGTACTCGGGCAGCACGAGGACGTAGAGCGCGACGGACACCACGGGCCACCAGGGCGCGACGTCGAGCAACGGGCCAGCACCGACGGCGGCGACCCCTGCCCCCAGCAGCGGGGTGACGCGGGCGAGCGTGCCGATCAGGCCGCGGCGGAGCAGGACCGTGTCGGTGCGGACCGCCTCGCGGTCGTCTGGACGGACGGGGCGTGGCCGTCGCAGCAGGTACGGCTGCACCGACCACCGCACCGAGTTCTGCCACGAGGCCCGCACCTGCCGCCCGTTGATCGTCGCCGAGGGGTCCGGCGGGCGCCGCGTCGAGAAGCACGCGAACGTGAGCAGGCCCACGCCGGCCGCCAGCAGCACGATGGCCGCCACGCTGCGGAGCGGAGGCTGTGCGGTCCAGCCGAGCCGGGCCTCCAGGACGAGCATGCCGACCAACGCGACCACGGCTGCTGCGCCGGACCACGCTGCCGCGCGGCGGACACGACGCGGGTCCAGCACGTCGTCGACGTGCCGGAAGAAGATCCGCCAACCGAGTGCGAACACGGATCAGTCTCCGGGCAGCGAGAGCTTGCTGCCCTTCGGGGTGCCGGGCCGGCCGCGGGCGGGCGGTGCCGGCGGGACGGGCGGGAGCGCCTCGGCCTCGACGCGCAGCTGCTCCTGACGGCCGAGGGTGCGGATGCCCATGACGCCGGTGCCGCTCGAGATGACGAGCCACATGAACCACACACCGAGGAGCACGATCATCCGGTCGCCGTCGACGGGGAACGTGAGGACGAAGACCACCGTGCCGAGGACGAGACCCACCCAGCTGGCAAACTGCAGGAACGAACGGGTGGCGAAGCGGACGATCTGGTCGCGGCTCTCCAGCAGACCGTGGAGCACGGCATCGCGGTGCTGCGGCTCCACCGCCGGAGGGTTCCTGCCGTAGTAACGGGCGATGGCCTCTTGCGTGCGCCAGCCGATGCCCGGGATCGGTGGGACGGCCCATCCCTTCGGGCCGACCGGCGTCATCGATGCGCCGAAGCACCCGAAGCCGGCGGCCACCACGACCGCGATGACGACACCGGCGGGACCGGGAACGGGGTCGTCCAAGCGGTCCAGGAGCACGCCGACGAACAGCAGCACGACGAACGCGGTCGCCGCGACGATCGCGCCGACGAGCACCATGCGTCGGCGGATGCGCTCACCGATGACCTCGGGCAGTCGCTCCCGGTACACCTGCCACCCGATCTTGAACACGTGTCATGTCTACCCGGGCGCGGGGTGTCGTGGGCCGGGCGCTCGGTACTTCGTGAGCAGAAATGGTCGAGTGCGCTCGTGGGGCCCGACCATTTCTGCTCACGAAGTTCACGAACGAAGTGCGCCGCGGGCACCCCGCGGCACGCCCGCGGACACGCCCGGCGGCGCGGGCACGCGCTGGCGCCCGGCCCCGGCACCCCGGGCACGCGCAGCACACGTCCAGGTGGGCGCGATGACCTCGGCTCCATGAGTCTCGACATCGTCTACACCGCAGCCGCCCACGCCACCGGAGGCGGCCGCGACGGGCACGTCCGCAGCGAGGACGACCGGCTCGACCTGGACACCCGCCCGCCGAAGGAGATGGGCGGCAGCGGCGAGGGCACCAACCCCGAGCAGCTGTTCGCCGCCGGGTACGCCGCGTGCTTCCTCGGTGCACTGCACGCCGCGGGCAAGGAACTCGACCTCGACACCACCGGCGCCGAGGTCTCCGCCGAGGTCGGCATCGGCGGCGCCGGCAACGGCACCTTCGGCCTGGCGGTCGAGCTCGACGTCTACGCACCGGCCGCCCCGCAGGAGCAGCGCCAGCGCCTGGCCGAGCGCGCGCACGAGATCTGCCCGTACTCGAACGCCACCCGCGGCAACATCACCGTCGCGCTGTCGATCGTCGACTAGCGTTCCGGCGTGGTCACCGACGAGACGCGCTGCCCCTGCCTGAGCGGCAATCCCTACGGCGAGTGCTGCGGCCCCCTGCACCGCGGAGCGGCCGCACCGACCGCGGAACGCCTGATGCGCTCACGCTTCAGCGCGTTCGCGCTGGGACTGCCGGAGTACCTGCTGCTCACCTGGCACCCGCGCACCCGACCGGCGGCCCTCGAGTTTGACGCGTCCCAGCGCTGGACCCGGTTGGACATCCTGACGACGACCTCGGGAGGCCCGTTCGACTCCCAGGGCACGGTCGCGTTCCGCGCGTGGTGGCGTTCCGACGACGACCGCGGGACGCTCGAGGAGACGAGCGAGTTCGTCCGCGAGCAGGGACGATGGTTCTACGTGGACGGTGTCGTCGCCTGACGGCTCCGCACCACGCCAGCTGACAGGAGTCGACATGCCCGCACGCGACCTCACCCGCTTCGGCGGCCGGACCACGGCCGCCGAGGTCGTCGACGGCCTCGACCTGACAGGACGCACGGCGATCGTCACCGGCGCCGCGTCCGGCATCGGGGTGGAGACCGCCCGAGCACTCGCCGGAGCCGGGGCGCGCGTGACGCTCGCCGTGCGGGACGTCGACGCCGGCCGACGGGTCGCGGACGACATCGCCCGGTCGACGGGGACGGACGCACCGGCCGTCGTCGAACTGCACCTGGACCGCCCGGGCTCCGTCGAGGCGTTCACCGCAGCGTGGTCGGGGCCGCTCGACGTCCTCGTCGCCAACGCCGGCATCATGGACGCGCCCGAGTCGTACACGCCCGCCGGGTGGGAAGCGCAGTTCGCCACGAACCACCTCGGGCACTTCGCCCTCGCGGTCGGGCTGCACGACGCCCTGGCGGCCTCGGGTTCGGCCCGCATCGTCTCGGTGTCGTCGAGCGGCCACGGCGGTTCGCCCGTCGTGTTCGACGACCTGTTCTTCCGCCGGCGCCCCTACGAACCCGGACTCGCCTACGGCCAGTCGAAGACCGCGAACGTGCTGTTCGCCGTCGCTGCCGGCCGGCGGTGGGCCGCCGACGGCATCACCGCGAACGCCCTGATGCCCGGCGGGATCTGGACCGGGCTGCAGAAGCACTGGGACCCGGAGGTCCTCGCCGCCACGAAGATCGCCGCCGCCGACGCCGTGAAGACCCCCGAGCAGGGAGCCGCGACCTCGGTCCTGCTCGCCACCGCACCGGAACTCGACGGGATCACCGGCCGCTACTTCGAGGACTGCCACGAAGCAGCGGTGGTCGAGCGGATCGAGGACGGCCTGCACGGCGTGCTGCCCTGGGCGCTCGACCCTGACCAGGCCGACCGGCTGTGGGACGTGTCCGTCGCCCTGCTCGACGCCGAGGCGCGGTCCCGCGGCTGACCGCGGGTCGCCGGTGTCGTCGTCGGCTAGCTGCTGATGACGGCGGGCAGGCCGACAGCCGAGCGCATCGCACGACGGACGGCGGCCTCGTCGGGCAGCAGCTCGTCCTCGTCACCGGTCAGGAAGAAGCGGATCTGGCCGATGGCCTGCTCGGTGAGCATGTCGAGACCGTTCAGCACCCGGCCGCCCGCACCGGCCCAACGCGACGCGACGGCGGTCGGCCACGGCTCGTAAGCGACGTCGAACAGCACGGCGTCCGACCCCGACGGCACCAGCTCGAGTGGGTCGGCCGCACCGCCGGGAAGCGTCGACAGGACGAACCCGTGGCGGGTGCCGGGCAGGTCGGTGAGCGGCAGGACCTCGAGCGAGACGCCGAGCCGCACGGCCAGCTCCACGAGCGACCCGGCCTTCGCGGTGTCGCGCAGGAACACCCGCACGAGTGACGCCCCGAGCCGCACGGTTGCGGACAGGGCGCTCGCCGCGGTCGCCCCGCCGCCGAGGATCGTGGCCTCGCCGGGAAGGTGCCCGAGGGCCTCGACCGGACGGACGAGCCCCTGGACATCGGTGTTGGCACCCGCACGGACGATGCTGTCGCCCTCGTGGCGGAACGCCACCGTGTTGGCGACCCCGAGCTCATCGACCAACGGGGTCGTGCGGTCGAGGAGCGGCAGCACCTCGCGCTTGAGCGGCATCGTGAGACTCAGCCCGCGCCATCCGGGACCCAGCCCCGCGACGAACTCGTCGAGCCCACCGGACGCGACCTCGTGCCTCCCGTACGACCACCCCAACCCGAGCGCGTCGTAGGCCGCTTCGTGGAGCGTGGGGGAGAGCGAATGCGCGATGGGGGAGCCGAGCACCGCGAGGCGCGTGCGGTCTGGATCTGGGACGGCCACGATCACCCAGCCTATCCAGCTGAATTCCTGTACGCCCCGTTAGGTTAGGCTACCCTTCGTGATCCGCTCATCCCTTCGTCTCCGACGTGTCCTCGCCGCTGCGGGTGCCGTCGCCGCAGCCTCCCTCGTCCTCGCCGGCTGTGCCTCGGGCTCCGGCTCGTCCACCGACACGGCTTCGTCCGGCTCGTCCGACGGCGCCTTCCCGGTGTCCATCACGACCGGCCTCGGCACCACGACGATCGACTCGCAGCCCAAGCGCGTCGTCGCCCTCGGCTGGGGTGACGCCGAGACCGCGCTCGAGCTCGGCGTGCAGCCGGTCGGCGCGAGCGACTGGCTCGCCTTCGGTGGCGACGGCGTCGGACCGTGGCTGAAGGACGCGTACACGAAGTCGCCGAAGATCATCCAGACGCTCGAGCCGAGCTACGAGGACATCCTCAAGCTCAACCCCGACCTGATCCTCGACGTGAAGTCGTCTGGCGACAAGGACCGCTACGACAAGCTGTCCGCGATCGCGCCGACCGTCGCGATCCCGAAGGGCGGCGAGAACTACCTCGCCTCGACCGAGCAGCAGACCACGATGATCGCGAAGGCGCTCGGCAAGGAGTCCGAGGGCAAGAAGCTGCTCTCCGACCTCGACGACGCCTACGCCACGGCGCGCAAGGCCCACCCGGACTTCGAGGGCAAGACCGCCGTCGTCGGTGCGTACAGCTCCGAGGGCTTCGGGGCGTACGCCTCCACGGACAGCCGCTCGTCGTTCATGAAGAACCTCGGGTTCACGATCCCGTCGGCCATCGACAAGGAAGCCGGCAAGGCGTTCTCCGTGACGCTGTCCGACGAGAACCTCGACCTGCTCGACGCCGACCTGACGCTGGTCCTGCCGATCTACGTCGACGCGTCGAAGGCCGAGGCTGACCCGCTGTTCCAGAAGGTGCCGTCGGTCGAGGCTGGCCACTACATCGTCTTCGACGACAAGGACGTGTCGTCGGCGTTCTCGATGGGCACCACCGCTGCGATCGAGTGGGCGCTCGACAAGCTGCCGGCCCAGTTCGAGGACAAGCTCGGCTGACCTGGCCGGTCTTCACCCGCGAAAGCGACAGGGTGCCGCCGATGTTCGGCGGCACCCTGTCGCTTTTGCGTGGCGGGGCTGACGGTCTGGTCGAGACGGCTCAGACGGCTCAGATGGCTCAGACGGCTCAGACGGCTCAGACGGGGAAGCTCGAGCCGAGCAGCGC
Organism: Curtobacterium sp. PhB25; assembly: GCF_004365375.1. NCBI lineage: Bacteria > Bacillati > Actinomycetota > Actinomycetes > Micrococcales > Microbacteriaceae > Curtobacterium > Curtobacterium sp. PhB25. The sequence goes on from NZ_SODR01000009.1 coordinate 43,009, forward strand.
GAAGAGCAGGGCGATCAGCGGGAGCGTGCCCTGCTTGAACGCGGAGTTGACGTACTTGCGGCCGGAGCCGACCAGGATCACCGCGGCGCCGAGCATGCTCGCGGTCGAGAACACGACGAGGGTCCAGCCGGTCGCGGTGTTGCCCGCCAGCACCAGCACGACACCGAGGATCGCGCCGATCGCCAGGAACAGGTTGTAGAACCCCTGGTTGAACGCGAGGGAGCGGGTCGCGTCGGCCTCGGTCTCGGTCGCGATGCCGAACACCTTGCGGGCGCGTGGACTCGTCCAGATGATGGATTCGAGGAACCAGATGTACACGTGGACGAGGCCAGCGAGGACCGCACACACGCCCGAGATCACGAGCAAGACCGACATGTGCTCATTCTCGCAGGCGTCGGCGGGGTTCGGCTGCGCGTCCGCCAGTAGGCTCGGGGCATGAGCGACGACGTCACCCCGCCCGAGCCCGAAGCGACGGCTGTCGCCGAACTCCGGAGCATCCGGCAGAGCATCGACAACATCGACGCCGCCGTCATCCACATGCTCGCCGAACGCTTCAAGTACACCCAGCGAGTGGGGCACCTGAAGGCCGAATCGGGCATGCCCGCCGCCGACCCGGACCGCGAACAGATCCAGGTCGCACGGCTCCGGAGCCTCGCCGCCGAGGCGCACCTCGACCCCGCGTTCGCCGAGAAGTTCCTCAACTTCATCGTCGCCGAGGTCATCCACCACCACGAGCGCATCGCCGGACGCGACGAATGAGCGTCGACCTGCCGACCCTGCTCGTCGGTTCCTACACCGCCACCGGCGGCGGGAACGCGACCGGCATCTCCCTGGTCGACGGCGGCGCTGCCCGCACGGGCGCGGGCGAGGGCGAGGGCGCTCGTACCGTCGCGGTCGCTCGTACCGTCGCGGTGCTCGACGATCCCTCGTTCCTCGCTGTGTCGGGCGACCGTGTCTACGCCGTGTCCGAGACGAACGACGGCGGGGTCTCCGCCTTCCGGATGCAGAACGGCGCGCTCGAACACCTGTGGGACGCCTCCGCCGGCGGTGACGCCCCGTGCCACCTGCGGGTCGACCCGTCCGGGGCGCTCATCGTCACCAACTACGTCTCCGGCACCGTCACCGCCGTCTCGCTGGCGGCGGCTGAGTCGTTCTCCGCCTCGGTCCTCGCGAGCGACGGCGTCGTCCTGCCCGCAGACGGCGTGCACGGCCGAACCGACCGGCTCGCCGTCCCTGCCTCGGCCATCGCCGTCGCGACCCTGCCCGCCGCCACCGGCCCGGTGCAGGACCGGCAGGATGCGCCGCACGCGCACCAGTCCGTCGCGACGCCGGACGGCACGGTGCTCGTCGCCGACCTGGGTGGCGACGCGCTGCACGAGTTCCGCGTGACCGTGTCGGCCGACGGCGTCCCCACGCTCGAGGCGCTGCGCGTGCACCACGTGGCGCCCGGCGTCGGCCCGCGGCACCTGGCCTGGTACGCAGGCGACCTGTTCGTCGCCGGTGAGCTCGACGGCGCGGTCCACCGACTCCGCCGCGACGAGTCCGGCTCGCTCGTGACGATCGCCTCGACCCCGACGTTCGAGGGTGCGGTGGGGGAGTCGCTCCTCAGCCACATCGAGGTCGACGACGCCGGACTCGTCACCGTCGCCGTCCGTGGCCGCGACCTGATCGTGGTGCTCGACGCTGCCGACGACGGGCTCGCGCTCGTCGGGTCCGCGTCGTGCGGGGGAGCCTGGCCGCGGCACTTCGCCCGGGTGCCGGGGTACGTGCTCGTCGCCAACGAGCGGTCGGACGCCATCGCAGTGCTGCCGATCGGTGTCGACGGTGTGCCGGGCGAGGCCGTCGAGCAGATCGCCGTCGGGACCCCGACGTGCATCGTCCCGCTCTGACCACCGTTTTGCTGGTGCGCGCCTGACGCCGTCGCGCGCAGACGACGGCGTGTTCCGACTGGTCGCTAGCGCTCGATCAGGTTCTCGAACGGGCGACCCTCGGCCAGCGCTGCGACCTGCCGACGCATCAGCTCGATCGACCGCGGGACGCTCAGGTCGGTGTTGCCCCCGACGTGCGGCGTGAGGACCGTGTTCGGCGTCGTCCACAGCGGGTGGCCGTCTGGCAGGGGCTCGGGATCGGTGACGTCGAGCGCCGCGAACAGCCGCTCGGACTGCAGCTCCGCCACCAGTGCATCGGTGTCGACGACCTTGCCGCGGGCGACGTTCACCACCAGGGCACCGTCGGGCAGCGCGGCCAGCAACTCGGCGTCGACCAGCCGTTCGGTCTCGTCCGTCAGCGGCGCGATGAGCACGAGGACGTCCGTCGTCGGTGCCAGCTCGGGCAGCTCGCCGAACGCGTGCACGTGGCGACCGTCCTGGTCGCGAGCCGTACGGGCCACCACGGTGACCTCGGTGCGGAACGCCTCGAACCGGGTTGCGATCGCCGAACCGATCGCGCCGTAGCCGACGACCGTGACCCGGCGGTCGGCCAGGGAACGGGTCTTCCGGGCGTCCCAGACACCGTTCGCGCGATCGGCCTGGAACGCCCCGAGTTCACGCAGCGAGGTCAGCGCCAGGCCGACGGCGAGCTCGGCGGTCTCGTCGTCGTGGATCCCCCGACCGTTCGCCAGCTGGGCGTGACCGGGCACGTGCGGCACCGCGTGCTCGTAGCCGGCGCTCGGCAGCTGCAGGAGCTCGAGCGCCGGCAGGTCGTGCACGAACTGCCAGCGGTGCCGTCCACCGAAGTAGAACGGCAGGAACGTGATGGCGACGTCGTCCGGGCGACCGTACGGCGCCTCGACGTCCCACACGTCCAGCTCGATGCCGTCCGGCACGGGGCCGAACCGGTCGACGAGCTCCGCGAAGGGCAGGGTGACGATGGGCACGCGGTGTCCGCCGGGCCTAGGAGTCCGTGCGCGGCGAGAACGCACCGTCGGAGTCGAGCGGCCCACGGCCGACGTACCCCTCGGTGACGTCCTCGACGATCACGTCGCCGAATCGGGCCGGCAGCGTCGCGTTGTGCGTGCCGCGGAGCTCGTCGAGCGTCGCCGTGAACGCACCCTGGACCTCGAGCGCGTTCGACGTGGCGTCGGTCACGCCGATGCGCAGGACCGGGAAGCCCCGACCGGCGCACAGGCCCTGGAAGCGGACGTCGTCCTCGCGCCGGACGGTCACGATGACGCGACCGGTCGACTCGGAGAACAGCGCGGTCGCCGTGTCGACGCCGTCGCGGGACTCGAGCTCGTCGAGGACCACGCGGGCACCGAGGCCGAAGCGGAGCACCGACTCGGCGAGCGACTGGCCGAGGCCACCGTCCGCCAGGTCGTGCGCACTCGTCAGCAGCTGCTCGCCGCTCGCTGCGAAGAGCAGCTCGGCGAGCTCCTTCTCGCGACCGAGGTCCACCGCCGGCGGACGACCGCCGAGGTGTCCGTGCACCGTGCCGGCCCAGGCCGACCCGTCGAGCTCGAGGCTCGTGGTGCCGAGCAGGTAGATGTTGTGGCCGTCGTCCTGCCAGCCCGACGGGACGCGCTTGGCGACGTCGTCGATGACACCGAGCACACCGACGACCGGGGTCGGGTGGATCGGGGTCGAGCCGGTCTGGTTGTAGAACGACACGTTGCCGCCGGTGACCGGGATGCCGAGCTCCATGCAGCCGTCGGCCAGTCCCTCGACCGCCTCGGAGAACTGCCACATGACCTCGGGGTTCTCGGGTGAGCCGAAGTTCAGGCAGTCGGTGACCGCAGCGGGGACGGCACCGGTGACGGCGACGTTCCGGTACGCCTCGGCCAGGGCCAGACGCGCGCCCTGCTTCGGGTCGAGCTGGCAGTAGCGGCCGTTGGCGTCGGTGGCGATGGCGACACCGAGACCCGTTTCCTCGTCGACGCGGATCATGCCACCGTCGTCGGGGAAGGACAGGGCCGTGTTGCCGAGCACGTAGGTGTCGTACTGGTTCGTGACCCAGTTCTTCGACGCCAGGTTCGGCGAACCGAGCAGGCTGAGGAACTGCGCCTTGAGCGCGGGGCCGTCGGCCGGACGGTCGAGCGACGCCGCGGTGTCGGCCTGCAGCGCGTCGATCCAGGTCGGGTAGGCGACCGGGCGGTCGTAGACCGGGCCGTCGACGGCGACGGTGCGCGGGTCGACGTTGACGATCTCCTGGCCCTGCCAGTCGATGACGAGACGGCCGGTGCCGGTGACCTCGCCCAGGACGCTGGTCTCGACCTCCCACTTGCCGACCACGGCGAGGAACTCGTCGAGCTTGTCGGGGCGGACGACCGCCATCATGCGCTCCTGGCTCTCCGACATCAGGATCTCTTCGGCCGTGAGCGTGGGGTCGCGCAGCAGGACGTCGTCGAGCGAGATGTGCATGCCGCCGTCGCCGTTGCTCGCGAGCTCGGACGTGGCGCAGGAGATGCCCGCGGCGCCGAGGTCCTGGATGCCCTCGACCAGTTCCTTCTGGAACAGCTCGAGGCAGCACTCGATCAGGACCTTCTCGGCGAAGGGGTCGCCGACCTGGACGGCGGGACGCTTGGTCGGGCCGCCCTCGGTGAAGGTGTCGGACGCCAGGATCGATGCGCCGCCGATGCCGTCGCCACCGGTGCGGGCACCGAACAGCACGACCTTGTTGCCGGCTCCGGACGCGTTCGCCAGGTGCAGGTCCTCGTGCCGCAGGACGCCGACCGCCAGGGCGTTGACCAGCGGGTTGCCCTGGTACACCGGGTCGAAGTAGGTCTCGCCGCCGATGTTCGGCAGGCCGAGGCAGTTGCCGTAGAACGAGATGCCACCGACGACGCCGTGCACGACGCGTGCGGTGTCCTCGTGGTCGATCGCGCCGAAGCGGAGCTGGTCCATCACGGCGACCGGGCGTGCGCCCATCGAGATGATGTCGCGGACGATGCCGCCGACGCCGGTCGCGGCGCCCTGGTACGGCTCGACGTAGGACGGGTGGTTGTGCGACTCGACCTTGAAGGTCACCGCCCAGCCGTTGCCGACGTCGACGACACCGGCGTTCTCGCCCATGCCGACCATCAGGTTCTTCGTCATCTCCGGCGTGACCTTCTTGCCGAACTGACGGAGGTAGTTCTTCGAGGACTTGTAGGAGCAGTGCTCGGACCACATGACGGAGTACATCGCCAGCTCGCCCGAGGTGGGGCGGCGGCCGAGGATCTCCTTGATGCGGGCGTACTCGTCCGGCTTCAGGCCGAGCGCGTCGTACGGCTGGTCCTTGTCGGGAGTCGCCGCGGCATCCTGCACGGTGTCGGGCTTCGGGCGCACGTAAGTCGTCACGGTGTTGTCGTTCCCTGTCACTGGAGTCGCGGCCGTCACTTGACGAGCGTCGACTCGATCACGGAGGTGAAGAAGGTGAGGCCGTCCGTGCCGGAGGCCATGGCAGCGGCGGTGTCCGGGCCGAAGCCGGGCTCGGTCGCGTGCTCGGGGTGCGGCATCAGGCCCACGACGTTGCCGCGCTCGTTCGAGACGCCGGCGATGTCGTCGATCGACCCGTTCGGGTTCACCCCGACGTAGCGGAACACGACCTGGCCGTTGTCCTCGATGCGCTTGATCTCGTCGGCGTCGGCGACGAAACGGCCGTCGGCGTTCTTGAGCGGGATCGTGATCTCCTGCTGCGCGGTGAACCCGGAGGTCCAGGCGGTGGAGGTCGTCTCGACGCGGAGCTTCTGGTCGCGGCGGATGAACTGCTGGTGCGCGTTGCGGGTGTGCGCGCCGGGGACCAGGCGGGCCTCGGCCAGCATCTGGAAGCCGTTGCAGATGCCGAGCACGGGCATGCCCTTGCCGGCGGCGTCGATGACCTCGGCCATGATCGGCGCCTTCGCGGCGATCGCACCGGCGCGCAGGTAGTCGCCGTACGAGAACCCACCGGGCAGCACGATGGCGTCGACGCCCTGCAGGTCGTGGTCGCCGTGCCAGAGGGCGACGGGGTCGGCACCGGCGAGACGGACCGCGCGCTGGGCGTCACGGTCGTCGAGGGAGCCGGGGAAGGTGATGACGCCGATGCGCATCCGGGTCACTGGCCTTCGACGGTCACGGAGACGACGTCCTCGATGACCGCGTTCGAGAAGACGTCGGCGGCGATGTCGCGGACCTCGGCCAGCTTGGCGTCGTCGACGGGGCCGTCGACGGTCACCTCGAAGCGCTTGCCGATGCGGACGTTGGTCAGGTCGGCCTTGCCCAGACGGGCGAGGGCGTTGCCCACCGCCTTGCCCTGGGGGTCGAGGATCTCAGCCTTGGGCATGACCTCGACGACGATCGTTGGCACGTGTTCTCTCCAGCGCTTCAGGGGTGGGGGACGCGACCAGTCTACGGGGCGCGCGCGACACGCCGGGACGGATCCGGGCCTCCTGTGGAGAACGTGCTGTGCGTTTGCTCACCTGTGTTCGACTCCGTATATTCGAAGTCGAATAGTCCAGTCGGAAGACTGCCGCATCGATCCGTCAGGAGGCCCGCATGGCGTCGCTCACGCCCCTCGCGTTCGCCGCGCTCGACCTGCTGAACGAGGCACCGATGCACCCGTACGAGATGTTCCAGACGATGGTCCACCGGCAGGAGGAGCGGAACGTCAAGGTCCGCCCGGGCACCCTGTACCACCAGGTCGGCCGCCTCGCCGAGCTCGGGTTCGCCGAGGTCGTGGGCACCGACCGCGACGGCAACCGGCCGGAACGCACCACCTACACGATCACCGAAGCCGGCCGCGCAGCACTCGCGGACGGCCTCCGCCGCATGGTGGCGGAGCCCGCGGACGAGTACCCGGAGTTCCACCTGGCCCTCTCCGTGCTCGAGAACCTGCCGCACTCCGAGGCGGTCGATGCCGTCCGGGCCCGGATCGTCGCACTCGAACAGGAGCGCGACGACTACGACCAGGCACTCCAGCGCGTGCAGGCCAAGCAGCTGACCGAGCGGTACTGGCTCGACGTGTCGTACGTCCGTGCGATGCTCGCCGCGCAGATCGAGTGGCTCAGCACCACCGTCGACCGCATCGCCAGCGGCGACCTCCCATGGGACGGCCCGGCCGTCCCCACAGACACTGACTTCCCCACGAACAGCAAGGACACCACTCGATGACCACCGTCACGCCTCCGCGGACGACCGAGAAGAAGCCGTGGCCCGCGCTCTGGGCGCTCGTCGTCGGCTTCTTCATGATCCTCGTCGACTCGACCATCGTGTCGGTCGCCACCCCCACCATCGCCCAGAAGCTCGACGCGGACATCAACTCCGTGATCTGGGTGACGAGCGCGTACCTGCTCGCCTACGCGGTGCCGCTGCTCATCACCGGCCGCCTCGGTGACCGCTTCGGCCCGAAGGTCATGTACCAGATCGGCCTCGTCGTCTTCACGCTCGCCAGCCTCTGGTGCGGTCTGGCCGGCTCGATCGAGATGCTCATCGTGGCCCGCGTCGTGCAGGGCCTCGGCGCCGCGATGATGAGCCCGCAGACGATGTCCGTCATCACGCGCATCTTCCCGCCGCAGAACCGCGGTGCCGCGATGGGTCTCTGGGGCGCCGTCGCCGGTGTCGCCTCGCTCGTCGGCCCGATCGTCGGCGGCCTGCTCGTCGACGGCTTCGGCTGGGAGTGGATCTTCTTCGTGAACGTCCCCGTCGGTGTCGTGGCGTTCGTCCTCGCGCAGCGCTTCGTGCCGTCGTTCGACCGTCACGGGCACCGCTTCGACTACCTCGGCATCTTCCTGTCCGCGGCCGGCCTGTTCCTGCTCGTCTTCGGCATCCAGGAGGGCGAGACCTACGACTGGGGCGTCATCGCCGGACCGATCTCGGTGTGGTCGCTCATCATCGTCGGGCTCGTGGTGCTCGCCGGGTTCGTCGTCTGGCAGGGCGTGCAGAAGGGTGAGCCGCTGCTGCCCCTCGGCCTGTTCAAGGACCGCAACTTCACCCTGGCCAACGTCGCCATCACGGCCGTCGGTGTCGCGATCGCCTCGTTCGCGCTACCGATCATGCTCTGGGCGCAGGACGTCCTGCGGTTCTCGCCGACCCAGGCTGCACTGCTCCTCGTGCCGCAGGCCGTGCTGTCCGCCGGCCTCGCACCGCTCGTCGGCAAGAATCTCAACCGGTGGAACCCGCGCTGGGTCGCCGCGTTCGGTCTCGCGTGCTTCTCGGCCGGACTGTTCTGGTTCGGCGCCCTGCTGTCGTCGAGTGCCGACTGGGGATGGGTGCTCCTGCCGAGCGCGCTCCTCGGCATCGCCAACGCCTGCATGTGGGGTCCGCTGTCCGTCTCGGCGACGCGCAACCTGCCGCCGAAGCTGGCCGGTGCCGGCTCGGGCGTCTACAACACGACGCGTCAGATCGGTGCCGTGCTCGGTTCGGCCGGCATCGCGGCGCTGATGGAGGCCCGGATCACCGCGAACTTCCCGGCCTCGACCGGTGGGACCTCCGCCGGTGGTGCCGAGCAGCAGGTCGGCGGACTGCCCGGGTTCCTACTCGAGCCGTTCTCGCGGGCCATGGGTGAGTCGCTGTTCCTTCCGGCGATCGTGCTCATCGCGGCGATCGTGGCGGCGCTGTTCCTGGCGAAGCCGAAGCAGACCGTCGCCTGGCAGCAGACCGGTGGCGTGACCGCGCAGCCCGACGCGGAGGGCACTGCGCCGGCCGAGGGCGACGCGAAGCCGGCCGAGCACGGCGTGCACGCTGCGGCCGCTGCTCCGGCGACGGCCGAGGCCGAGCTCGCCGCCATCGACCACCACGGCAAGCACGCCGACGCCTGACCCGCGCCGACCACCCGGGCCCCGGGCTGCTCCCACGAGCGGCCCGGGGCCCGCGTGTAGCCGGGGTCCCGGCGCAGTCGTTGCGGCCGCGGGGGTGCGACACCGTCGACGTCGTACGACAACGGGTTCGTCGCAGTCCCGCGTCTGCAACAGTTGCGGCCGCGGGGGTGCGACACCCTCGACGTCGTACGACATCGAGGTCGTCGTTCCGGGTCGGCGCCCCGCCCGCGCGCTCAACCCCGGCGCTGCAGGTGCTCCCGCGTCAACTCGTCGATCTGCTCGTCGGTCAGGGCGTCGACGGCGCGGGCCTCGCGGCGATCGGTCCGCTGCCACCGGATGAACAGCGAGATGAGCACGGGGATGTCCGCCACCTCGGCGATGAACCACAGCAGGTCGCCCGCCAGGTGCTGGTCGCGCAGCGGCGACGGGAACCACGGCTGCCCCACGGCCTGCACCACCGACCCGTCGAGCACGTGGTTCGTGATCCGGAGCACGATGCCCGGCACCGCGTCGATCATCAGCTCCACGAAGGCGAGCAGGAACTCCGCGGTGACGAACGTCGACGACCGCAGCACACCGGGCTCGGACAGCGGAGCGAGCAACCCGAACCCGAGCATCGGGACCGTCACCGTGATCACGACGGCCCAGACGGACGATTCCCGCAGGGTCGCCGCGAACGGTGTCAGCAACAGGCCGAACAGGACGAGGGCGACGAGCGGCGCGACGATCGCGTTGCCGAGCAGGCGCACTGGACGCGACCGCATGGCGGCGTCGGCGGCGTGCGCGAGGCGATCCGGGCCTCCTGTCCGGAGCAACGAGACGGGCGCACCGAGCGCGGCGAAGGTGGGGACCGCGAAGAAGAGCAGGGCGGACCGCAGCACGAACGCCCACCGCAGCTGCTGGTCGTACACGCCGACGATGCCGAACTGCAGGATCCCGAACAGCACCAGTGCGGCGACGAACGCGAGGGTGCGCCACCAGGGCCAGCGTGCGCCGCGACGTGCGGCGGCGACGACCCACCAGCCGTAGGCGACCGCGGCGACGGCGATCATCACCGCGGACAGGGGATCGAACCGCCAGGTGCTCCAGAACTCGGGTGTCGACGGCGTCGGGTGCCTCCAGGGGATCGGCCTGCCGCCATCCTCTGCCCGGCGCGTGTGGCGGTGCAGGTCGGAGTGGCCCCGAACGGTGAGAACCGTTTCAGATCCGGGTGACGCCCCGGGCCGGCGTGGTCCGCGAGAGCAACCACACCCCGATCGGCACGGCCACGGCGCCGATGACCGCGATCCCGAACGACAGGTGCAGCTGCATCACCAGGAACGCCGGACCGATCGTGCAGAGCGCAGCGACAGCGACGACCGGCCAGGACGGGCGGTCGGCCGAGGGCAGCAGCCGGGGGAGCGGGCGGTCGAACCAGCGGAGCGCGCGAGCAACCCCGAGCGCGACGGCGAGCACCGCGACCAGCGCGATCAGCCGGGACGCCCACCACCCACCCGAGCCCGGCGACGGGAACGGCACCCCGACCAGCAGGGCGACCCCGTTCAGCGCGATGAACAGCGGCAGGTGCCACAGGTAGATGGTCATGCCGTCGCGGCCGAGGACGAACACGGCTCCGAGCGCGGCCCTGGTGCGCATCAGGCGACTGAGCGGGGCGTGCACGAGCTGGACCAGGCAGGCCTGCGCGATCGCGAGGAACGCCAGCGGGAGCATCGGCGGGTTGAGGTCCTGCAGCATGTCCGGTGCCCACAGCCCGATCGAGGTCATCGGGACGAGCAGGGCGTAGGCGACGACCGCCACCGCGAGCAGGAGCGCCTTCGACCGCCGTGCGAACCACCCGTCGGCCCAGAGGAACCCGAGCTGCTGCGCGAAGAGCCACACCGGCCCGAGGTTGAGCAGTCCGACCTCGGCGACCCCGGTGGCCAGGCGGACCGCATCGACCACCGCGGCGAGCACGAGCAACACGCCGAGGGTTGCCCAGGGTGCGCGCTCGTGGAACCGCATCATCAGCGGCACGCAGCACTGCGTGATGCCGTACGCGGCGAGGAACCAGAGCGGTGAGCCGATGCCGAACGCGACCTCGGCGAGGAGGTCCGGCGGGGTGCCGACGGCCGTGGCCACACCGAGCCCGAGCGCGAGGAACACGAACAGCGGGACCGCGGGCCGGAACAGGCGCACGAGGCGGGTGGCCAGGTAGTCTCGAGCAGGGCTCGGCGCACCGCGCGCGACGGTGCTGCGCCAGCCGACTGCGCTCGCGAAGCCGCCGACCACGAAGAAGAGGGGCATCACCTGCCCGACCCAGGTGGCGGCGACGTACCACGGGAGTTCCTGCAGGGGGCTCGTCACCCGCACTCCGTGGTCGTCGGACGCGACGCCGACCATCGTGACGTGCACGATGACGACGAGGACGACGCAGGCCGTCCGGATGAGGTCGACGACCAGGTCCCGCTTCGCGATGATCCCCCGGACGTCCGGTGCGCTGTTCGCCTGTTCAGACAGGCCGTGGCTCGTGGACATGTCGGGACGTTAGCGTGCAGACCGATCGTTCCAGGGTCCCTCCAGGTGATCGCCGCCAGATCGTGACACGTCGCATACCGGTCGCGGAATGTGTTCCGACGGGTACGCGCCACGACGGCTCGTGTACAGTGGCCGTGTTGTCTTGATTCCTGCAAAAGAAAGGCTCAGCATGGACGCCGACGCCGATCTGCTCCGCACCTCGGGCCTCCGGGTCACGACGCCGCGACTCGCGGTGCTGCGGGCCACCGAATCGATGCCGCACGCCACCGCCGACGACATCGTCACGGCGCTCACGGCGGAGCTCCCGACGACCAGCCACCAGGCCGTGTACGGCGTGCTCGCCGCGCTGACCGGCGTCGGCCTCGTCCGACGCATCGAGCCGGCCGGCAGCCCCGCTCGGTACGAGCGACGCACCGGTGACAACCACCACCACATCGTCTGCACCCTGTGCGGCGCGATCGAGGACGTCGACTGCGCCGTCGGGCACTCGCCTTGCCTGACCCCGTCGGACGCGCACGGCTTCGCGGTCACCACCGCCGAGGTCACCTACTGGGGCATCTGCGAGCGGTGCGCCGCGGCCGAGCGCGACGACGCGGGCGATGACGCAGCCGGCGACGCAGGCGCAAGCGCAATCGACGCAGGCGCAAGCGCAATCGACGCAGGCGCAAGCGCAAGCGACGCAGGCGCAAGCGCAGACGAGCCCGACGCAGCCGCGCCCGACGCCCCGCGCGTCCCCTGAACCACCCGAGCACCCCTGACCGAACCAACCGTTCCACCCAAGGAGGAACCGTGTCCGACCAGAACACGACGCCCGGCCAGCCGGCCGGCACCCCCACCACGACCACCAACTCCGGCGCTCCCGTCTCGAGCGACGAGCACTCGATGGGCGTCGGGGCCGACGGCCCCCTCGCGCTGCACGACCACTACCTGGTCGAGAAGCTCGCCCAGTTCAACCGCGAGCGCGTGCCGGAGCGCGTCGTCCACGCGAAGGGCGGCGGCGCCTTCGGTACCTTCACCGTCACGCAGGACGTCAGCAAGTACACCCGCGCCGCGTTCCTGCAGCCGGGCCAGCAGACCGAGATGCTCACGCGCTTCTCGTCCGTCGCCGGTGAGCAGGGTTCGCCCGACACGTGGCGCGACCCCCGCGGTTTCGCGCTGAAGTTCTACACGTCCGAGGGCAACTACGACCTCGTCGGCAACAACACCCCCGTCTTCTTCATCCGCGACGGCATCAAGTTCCCCGACTTCATCCGCTCGCAGAAGCGCCTGCCCGGCTCGCACCTGCGCGACCACGACATGCAGTGGGACTTCTGGACCCTGTCGCCCGAGTCGGCGCACCAGGTCACGTGGCTGATGGGCGACCGCGGCCTGCCCGCGTCGTGGCGTGAGATGGACGGCTTCGGCTCGCACACGTACCAGTGGATCAACGCCGAGGGCGAGCGCTTCTGGGTGAAGTACCACTTCATCACCGAGCAGGGCCACAAGACCCTGACGCAGGAGGACGCCGACCGCATCGCCGGCGAGGACGCGGACTTCCACATCCGTGACCTGCACGCCGCGATCGAGCGCGGGGACTTCCCGCGCTGGACCCTCAAGGTGCAGGTCATGCCCTACGGGGACGCCGAGTCCTACCGCTTCAACCCGTTCGACCTGACGAAGGTGTGGCCGCACGCGGACTACCCGCTCATCGAGGTCGGCACGATGGAGCTCAACCGCAACCCGGAGAACTACTTCGCCGAGATCGAGCAGGCGACCTTCGCCCCCTCGAACTTCGTTCCCGGCATCGCTGCCAGCCCGGACAAGATGCTCCTCGCGCGCATCTTCAGCTACGCGGACGCCCACCGCTACCGCGTCGGCACCAACCACGCGCAGCTGCCGGTCAACGCCCCGAAGAACGAGGTGCACTCGTACTCGAAGGACGGCGCGATGCGCTTCGACTTCCAGAAGTCCGAGGTGCCCGTGTACGCGCCGAACTCGCTCGGTGGCGCACACGCCGACCCGACCGCGACCGACGACGTGCCCGGCTGGGAGTCCGACGGCGCGCTGCAGCGTTCCGCCGCGACCCTGCACCCGGAGGACGACGACTTCGGTCAGGCCGGCACGCTCGTCCGAGAGGTCCTCGACGACGCCGCCCGTGAGCGCCTGGTCGGCAACATCGCCGGTCACGTCTCGAAGGTGACGCGCGACGACCTGCGCGAGCGCGTGTTCGCGTACTGGACGAACGTCGACGCCGACCTCGGTGCGCGCGTGCGCGCCGCGGTCGTGCCGAGCGCGCCGGGTTCGAACGAGGACCCGGAGACGGTTGCGGTCGAGGCGTAGTCCGGTGGACGCGGGGGCGTGAGCCCCGGTCCACCACCTGACGGACGGGAGGCACGGTGCCAGCTGGCACCGGGCCTCCCGTCCGTCTGTCGTTGCGTTCTAGACCTCTTGCCCGTTCAGCCAGATCGGGCCGGCCGGCCAGTCCTCCAGGGCTGCGGCCACCGGCCGCACCATCCAGCCGCCCTGCTCCGTGTTCGTGATGCCGGCGCCCTCGGCGGTGAACGCCGAGAAGGTGCCGACGACCTCGGGGAACTCGTGCCAGCCGAGCTTCGCGTAGAAGGGGATGCGGTTCTCGCCCGCGCCGAGGAAGCCGTACGGCACCGCGAGCCCGTCGAGCACGGCGTGCGTGCGCTCCATGAGTTCCCGGCCCTTGCCCGATCCCTGGAGCCTGGGCGACACGGCGACGAGGCCGGTGTCGCCGACCAGGACGTCGCGCCCGCCGACCGTGATGAACATGCGGCGGATCCCGACGTGCGCCAGGACGACGCCATCCTGGTCGCGGGCGAGGACCCGGCGTTCGGGCTGCATGCCGGACCAGCTGCGGCCGCCCACGTACCAGTGGGACCAGTCCGGGAACGCCTGCGCGAGCAGTGCTGCGATCGCTTCGTGGTCCGGGAGCGAGAGGGAGCTCTCCTCGACCACCTCCCACTGGATGTCATCAGTCACGCGTCCATCCTGCACGGATGTGCTGATGGTCGTTGCGCTCGCGTACTGACCGGTAATACGTTAACGGTGACATCGGGGCGATGTCGCGATGAAAGGGGAGATCGATGTCGATCAAGAACGTCGTACTGGGTGCGGTCGTGCTGGGGAGTGTCGTGGGCGGCGGGATCGCGGTCGACACCGTGACGGCGCCGGAGGCAAGTGCTGCGACGTGCTGGCGGAAGGTGACGCAGAGCATGGGCTTCAACGAGTCGGGGTGTGGCCGTGCTCAGCACTTCAACCGGCTGAAGAGCGGGACGATGAAGTGGGGGAACGTGGTCGGTGGCAACAAGTGGTCCTACGAGGCTGCCTGCTGGACCAACATCGCCCGGTACGGCATGGTCCGGGCCTGACGCGGTGGTTCGGAACCGTGCTCGGGGAGCATTGGTCGTCGTGGTGATCGCCGCCACGGGGCTCGCTGGCTGCGCCTCCGCAGATGCTGCGCCCCGGGTCGTCGATCCGTCAGGCTTCTCAGTGGCCGGGCCGTGGGCGGGTGAGTTCGCGGAATCAGCCGCCGACACCAGCCCGTACCAGCGGCAGATCCTCTCGGACGGAACGATCTCGGCGCGGGAGGTCGCAGATGCCCAGTCCCGCATGAGCGCATGCATGCGGGATCTCGGCTACGACTACACGACAGCAGAGGACGGCACGTCCGAAGCGTCGCCGCTCCCAGGGCGGAAGGCTGAAGACGCAACGGCCATCAACGATTCGAAGTCGAAGTGCGCGAAGGACTTCGACAGCGACGTGACGTACCTGTTCAACGAAGTCCGGCGGAACCCGGAGAAGCAGGACGAGGCAGAGATCACCGTCGCGTGCCTCCGTGCCGTGAGACTCGTCGACGACACGTACACCGAACGTGAATGGCGCACCCAGAACGACGACGGGAACTTCTCCTTCTCGCAGTGGGACCCCGGAGCCGTACAGTGTCGGCTGGACCCCCTCGGACTCTGGCGGCAGTGATGCGCTTCCCGTCTGCCGCGCTCCTGGCGCTCGGGGCGATGGTGGTCGCGGCGGCGACGGCCGCCGCCATCGTGGTCGCTGTGCCGGCCGAGGTCCCGGCTGCACTCCGGACGGCGGCCCCCACGAGCACCGTCCGGGTGACCGAGCGCACCGATGCCGATGAACGACAGGTGCAGCTCGCACTCGCCACCGGTGCCCCACGGGCGGTCGTGACGTCGCGGACCGGCACGGTGACGACGTCGACGTGCTCGACCGGGGCGCCCGTGCGGAGCGGGGACGTCCTCGCGCGGGTCGACGGGCGGCCGGTGATCGCGCTCGCCAGTGACGAGCCGCTGTGGCGCGACCTCGAGCTCGGCGACCGCGGGGCCGACGTCACGGGGCTGCAGCGGGAACTCACGCGCCTCGGTGCCGGACTGAGTATCGACGGCGTCCTCGGCCCGGGCACGCTCCGAGCTGCGCACCAGTTCCTGCTCGACCGAGGTGTCGACCGCGACGACCTGCCCGACGACGTCGTGCCGCGGGACCCGTTCGCATGGGTGCCAGCCGCCGAGAACGCCGTCCTGGCGTGCGTGGCCGTCGTCGGGGCAGCGGTCGGCGCCGACGGTGTCCTCGTCGAACTCCCGGCCGAACTCCGCGGCGCGCGCATCGAGGCGCTCCCGGTTGATCCGGCGCCGGGGGAGCGCGTGCTGCGGATCGGGAACGCCGACATCCCGATCGACGACGCCGGGGTGGTCTCCTCGCCGACGGACCTCGCTGCGATCAGCGCCCTGCCGGAGTACGCGGCGACGGTCGCTTCGGCGGACGGTGCACCGACGGTGGCCGCGACGTGGACCCTCAGTCGCCCGCGGACCGTCCAGGTGGTGCCGCCGACGGCTCTCTGGGACCTCGAGGGTGACCGGGCGTGCGTGCAACCGACGACGGGGCGGCCGCTCCGGGTCCAGGTCCTCGGGTCGGAACTCGGGCAGTCGTTCGTCCGGGTGCCCGGCGGACGAACGCTCGACCGGATCCGTGCCGCGCCGGACCGGTCCAGCTCGTGTCGGTGACGCTCGAGGGCGTCGGACATGTCTGGCCGAACGGCACCGTGCTGTTCGACCGCGTCGACCGCGCCTTCGCCGAGGGGAGCGTGACCGCGGTCGTCGGGCCGAGTGGCTCCGGCAAGTCCACGCTGCTCGCGATCCTCGCCGGGATGCTCCGTCCGACGCGCGGTGCCGCCGTCCGTCCGCCGGGCTGTCGGCCGCTCTGGGTCTTCCAGAACCCGTACGGGGTGGCCCGCCGCCGCGTGCTCGACCACGTCGCGCTGCCGTTCGTCGCCCAGGGCGCGGATCGTCGGACCGCGGACGTCCGGGCGCTCGAGGTCCTCGAGCGCTTCGGGCTCGGCTCGCGGGCGCACGCGCGGTTCGCCGAGCTGTCCGGTGGCGAGGCGCAACGCCTGATGCTCGCGCGCGCCATCGCCAGCGCGCCGGGTCTGATGCTGGTCGACGAGCCGACGGCGCAACTCGACCGGGCGACCGCGATCGAGGTGAACCGTGGGATCGGTGCGCTCGCCGCGTCGGGGACGGTCGTCGTCGTCGCCACGCACGACGACGCGACCCGCGACGCCTGCGACGGAGTGCTCGACCTCGGGCGGTACCGATGAGCCCCCGCCGGATGCAGGTGACCGAGGTCTGGCGGGAGGCGTGGCGCGACATCGCCTCCGGAGCCTCGTGGGCAGCCGTGACCGCTGCCGTCCTCGCGGTGCTGCTCAGCGGTGTCGTGGGCCTGCGCGCCGCAGCGGTCGCCGGTGACGTCCGAGCGGCTGCGGTGTTCGTCGCGAGCGGTGCGGGGACGACCGTCCAGCGGGCCGAGGGCCGGATCGACGGCCGCGTGTGCGATGCCCTCGCGGATGCCGAAGGGGTCATCGCGTCTGGCGCGTTCCGTCGCCTCGACGCCGGGGTCGTCCCCGCCGCGCTGCCGGGCTCGGCGATCCCGACCTACGAGGTGACCGCCGGGGTGCGTGGCCTGCTCGGTGGCTCGGCTGCCGACGGGGCCGCGGGAGTGATCATCTCGCCCGCGGTGCACGAGACCCTGGGGCTTGCCGCAGGCGATCGCCTCGTGACGGTGGGCGGCGCGGGCACCGGAGTCGCCGGTGTGTACGACTACCCCGACGACGGCCGGGACCCCGACCTGGAGTACGCGGTCCTCGCGCCGACGGTGGACGACGGGTCGCCGTTCGACGCCTGCTGGGCGACGGTGTGGCCGCAGCGCGACGACACGGTCTCCATGCTCCGGCGCACCGTCCTGCCGGCGAGCGGGGCCGAGGGCGAAGACCGACCCACCGCCGGGCAGCTCAACCCGACCCTGGGCGCGGTCTTCACCCCCGCGGCGCGGCAGCCAGTGCTCGTCCCGTTCGGTGCAGCGGTCCTCGTGGGGCTGACGATCGGCGCGGCAGCGGTCGCACGGCGCCGGCTCGCCTTGGCCTCCGACCGGCACGTCGGGGTGCCGCGGTGCGCGCAGGTCCTCGGCATCGTCCTGCAGCACCTGGTCTGGGGATCGGTCGGGACCCTGGTCGCGACGAGCGTCGCGGTGGTGTCGGTGCGCGGCCTCGACGTCGACGACGCACTGCCGATCGTGCGCGAGGCGATCGCGATCGCGTCCCTCGGGCTCGTGGGCGCGCTGCTCGGCGGGGCGCTCGCCGCGGCCGCGATCCGCGAGCGCGCGCTGCACCGCTACTTCCGTTCCCGCTGACCGCAGCCGGGTGCTGCGCCACTTCAGTTCGCGCTGAGCGACACATCTCGGGCGCCGGGCCGCGAGAAGTGTCGCCCACCACGAAACTCGCCGTGACCACCGATGCGCCCATTTGGTTGACGCGTCAACCAAATGGGCGCACACTGGTCCCATGCACACGCAGGACCTCCTCGCCGCCGACACCGGGATGGGTGCCGTCACCCTCCGCGTCGCGAACCTCGACCGGATGATCGGCTACTACCGCGACGGCGTCCAGCTCTCGCTGCTCTCGAACGAGGGCGGCGTCGCCGTGCTGGGGCGACCGGGCGCCGGTGGCCTGGCGGTCCCGATCGTGATCCTCGAGCACGCGCCGTCGATGCAGCACGCCGGCCCGCACGACGCCGGCCTGTTCCACACCGCGATCCTGTTCGACACGAGGGCCGACCTGGCCGCCGCGCTGTACTCGGTCGCGACGAAGTTCCCGCAGACCTTCACCGGCAGCGCCGATCACCTGGTGAGCAACGCGTTCTACTTCACCGACCCCGAGGGCAACGGCGTCGAGCTGTACTGGGACCGCGACCGCACGGAGTGGTCGTGGACGCACGGCATGGTCGACATGGACACGAAGTACGTCGACCCGAACGCGTTCCTCCAGGAGCACCTGACGGCTGACGCGCTGGAGTCCGCGCCGAACGCGCCGGGTCGGGTCGGCCACGTGCACCTGTCGGTCGGCGACGTCGCCAGCGCGAAGGACTTCTACGTCGACAAGCTCGGCTTCGCGACGACGGCCGGGTGGGGCGAGGCCCTGTTCGTCAGCGCCGGCGGGTACCACCACCACATGGCGATGAACACCTGGAACTCCCGCGGGGCCGGGCGCCGTCAGCTCGCGCTCGGGCTGGGGCTCGTGCGGATCGAGGTGCCCGGGTCGGACGACCTCGGTGCCCTCGTCGCACGCATGCACGACACCGGGGTGCAGACCGCCGACGACGGCCGGACGGTCGCGTTCGAGGACCCGTGGGCGAACCGCATCGAGGTGACCGCGCCCGGTCGCGGCTGACCCGGTCCGCCGCCCGGATCACGCGCGGTTCGAGATCCCGCCGTCCGACGTCAGCAGCTGCCCGTTCACCCAGCGCCCCTGCTCCGAGCAGAGGAACCCGACGAGTGCAGCGGTGTCCGACGGTCGTCCGAGTCGGCCGAGCGGCGTGCCCTCGACCGCCCAGCGCTTGACGTCGTCGGACATCCACCCGGTGTCGTTCGGGCCGGGGTTCACCACGTTCGCACTGACGCCGAGGCTGCCGAGCTCCTTCGCGGCACCGAACACGAGACGGTCGAGCGCCCCCTTCGACGCCCCGTACGGCAGGTTGTACGCGATGTGGTCGCTCGTCAGCGCGACGATCCGCCGGCGGTCCCGCGGTGCGGCGTCGCCAACTCGTTCGAGTGCGGCCGCGTACGCCTGCACGAGCAGGAACGGCGCGCGGGCGTTGACCGCGAAGTGCCGGTCCCACGACTCGACCGTCGTGGTCCGGACGTCCGAGTCGACCGATTCGCAGTGCGACATCACCAGCGCGGTGACGGGGGCGCCCGCCTCGGTCTCGGCGCGGCCGACCAGGGCGGCCGCCTGGTCCGGGTCCTCCAGGTCGACCGGGAGGCGCGTCACGCGTGCACCCACCGACTCGCACTCCTGCACGACGGATTCGACCCCGTCGGGATCCGCCCCACCGCTCACGCGGTCGTCGTACGGGCCCCACCACGAGATGGCCAGGTCCCAGCCGTCGGTCGCCAGACGGGTGGCGAGCGCCGCGCCGATGCCGGCTCTGCGGCCCACACCGGTCACCAGGGCGAGTGGTCGTGCGGACGTCATACGGGCCTCCTGTCCGGTGCGCCGTCGCACCGATCGCCACCCAGTCTGCCGGAACCGGCCACGCGCGTGGCCATCGCACTCGGTGTCCTGTCGGCGAGGACCGGCACGCGAGGGCCAAGATGGACGGATGCCACGCACACGACCACCGCTCGGACGCGGACGCGGACCCCGCGGCGGTCGTCCGGACCCGCGCGACCTGCCGATCGAGCACGTCCGCGACCGGATGTCGTCCTACATCTACGGCAACATCACGGTGCTCGCCGCCGCGATCGCCGTCGACCCGGCCGCGATCCACCACGGGTCGGCGATCTGGGCCGTCCTGGCGACCGCGGTCCTGACCTACCTGGCGCACGTGCTCGCGCACCTGGTGGCGCACGGCCTCGGCGGCGACGACTCCCAGACGGACGACGCCCGGCGTGAATCGGTCGTGACGATCATGCGGAACGCGAACCCGATCGCGACGTCCGGGCTCATCCCCGCGGTGCTGTACGCGGTGGCGTGGATCGGGTGGATCCCGACGGGGTGGGCGCAGACGGCCGCCCTGGTCATCCTGGTCGTGCGCATCGGCATGGTCGGCGTCTTCATGCAGCGGTTCAGCGGCAAGCGGCCCACGTTCCTCGGGCTCTGGGGCGGCATCGTGCTGGCCGCCGTGGCGTTCGTGATCGGTCTCGTGAAGGTGGTGTTGACGCATTGAGCGCCACCGAATCCGAGCCGAAGCCGAAGCGGGCCGGCTGGAAGTTCCTCCGCGACCTCGTCGTCATCGTCGTCGTGGCGCTGCTGGCGTCGTTCCTGGTGAAGACCTACCTGGTCCGGTCCTTCTACATCCCGTCCGCATCGATGGAGAACACGCTGCTCATCGGCGACCGCGTGCTCGTCAACGAACTCGTCCCCGGCGCCGTGCCGTTGCAGCGCGGTGACGTCGTCGTGTTCCAGGACCCGGGCGGCTGGCTCGGCACCGGGCAGGGCGACGACCTGATCAAGCGCGTGATCGGCCTGCCCGGCGACACCGTCTCGTGCTGCGGCACGGGCGGACACCTGTCGGTGAACGGCCACCCGGTCGACGAACCCTACGTGGTGCCCGAGATCGGGTCGGACCGGGTCTCCGGCACCGACTTCGACATCACCGTGCCGAAGGGGCGCATCTGGGTGATGGGCGACAACCGGTACAACTCGGCGGACTCCCGCGTGCACGGCACGGTGCCGGTCGACGACGTGGTCGGTCGTGCGTTCATCACCACGTGGCCGGTGTCGCGGTGGACGGTGCTCTCGCGGTACGCCGACGAGTGGGACCAGGTGCCGGACCCGTCCTGAGCGGCCCTGAGCGGCCCTGAGCGGTCCGGGGCGGTTCGGGGCGGTCGTTGCCCGCCCCGGTCGTCCGGTGCGGTAGCGTTCCGATTCCCGTGCCGGACCGTCCGCAGCGGGGTGAGCGGAGGCACTGTTCCGATGGACGCTGTGCCCTTCGATTACGTGACCGGGGGTGACGCAGAGCTGTCGATCCGGCGCATCGGGACGCACGGACACCGCTCCGGCACGATCGGCCCCCGACCGGACCACGTGGTCTTCTGGCTCGCCGACGGCCGTGCCCGCCTGACCGCGGACGACGGCTCGAGCTGGGACGTCGGCGCCGAACGCCCGATGATGCTCTCCGCCTCGGTGGCGTACGGCTTCGATACCGACGCCACGGCGATGACCCTGCTGCACCTGTCGCCGGCGTTGCTCGGCGGACGCGACGGCGACGGCGGCGGCGACCGCCCATCGGCCGAGTTCCGGCAACCGGACGCCGCCGACCCTCGGATCGAACCCCTCCGAGCACTGCTCCGCGACGTCACCGGTCGCGTCCTCGACCCCGCGCTGCCGGTCGACGAGCGAGCCGCCCTGAACCGACGCATCGCGACGGTCGTGCTGTCGACGTTCTCGCCGTCACGGTCCGACGTCGAGCACCGGATGCGTCGTGCGATCCGCTTCGTGCACGACCAGGCCGACCAGCCGCTCTCGGTGGCCGACATCGCGGACTCGTGCGGCCTGAGTGAGCGCGGCGTGCAGGACCTCTTCCGCCGGCGGCTCGCGGTGACGCCGATGCAGTACCTGCGCGAGGTCCGGCTCGACCGGGTCCACCTCGAACTCGGCCGATCGCGTTCGGGCGGGCTGCTGGTGAGCGACGTCGCCCGGCGCTGGCAGTTCACGCACCTCGGTCGCTTCGCCGCCCACTACCGCGCACGCTTCGGCGAGCAGCCGCACGAGACGATCGCGCGGGGTCCCGGCGCAGTCTGAACCGACCCGCGCTCAGCAGCCCGTCGTCGTCAGGGTGACCGTCGCGACGGCGTCGTTCGTCACCGTCGTCGTCTGCGGGCACAGCGAGCCCGCGCGGACCGTCACCTTGCCGAGCGGGACGCCCGCGAAGTCCGCGGTGCCTCCGGGGAACACCCGCTGGTGCTCGGAGAGCTTGCCCGTCGACGCGAAGACCTTGACCTCGTACGGGTGGTCGGCGGCGTTGTCCGACACGGTGACCGAGACCTGGCCGGTCGAGTCGTGGGCGCCGCACCCCGCGAGCGTCACCAGAGCCGCCGCAGCGAGGGCGACAGCGGGCAGGACACGGCGGGACACGCGTCCAGGGTAGTCCGACGCCGGGCCGCGCCGGGTCGCGCCGATCCAGGGTCGACGGCCGAGCGCTCGGCGAGCCTGCCCCGCGGACTGGGGTGGTGCGTCCTCCGTAGTGGGGACAGGCCCTGTCCGGTTGGCGCGTTAGCGTGGGTGTATGCACTCGGAGACAGCGACGACCGTCCCAGTCACCGGCGCGACCGACGCCGTGCGCCGCGCAGCGCTGCTCGCCGCACTCGACGTGGTCGAGGGTGGCGCCGAAGAGCGCTTCGACCGGATCACGCGCATCGCGCGTGAAGCCCTCGGTGTCTCCGGCTCCTTCCTGAACCTGGCGGGCGAGACCTCGCTGACCATCAAGTCCCAGCAGAGCGACAGCCACTTCGGACCGGTCATCCCGCTGCAGGACACCTTCTGCGGGCGGACGCTGGGGGAGCGCGGCCCCGTGCTCGTGCCGGATGCGCGCATCGACGCCCGCTACTCCGACATGCCGATGGTCGTCGGCGACCCGAACGTGCGCTTCTACGCCGGGGTCCCGCTGCGGCTCGGCGACGACGACGTCAAGGTCGGCACGCTCTGCCTCATCGACCCGGAACCGCGGACCCTCGACGCCGACGAGGTCGCCCTGCTCCAGGAACTCGGTGTCTGGGCCGAGCGGGAACTGGCAGCCGGCGCCGACGAGGACCGCCTGCGGTCCGTGCTCGCGGGGCTCGAACCCGGCACGGTCGACGTGCCCGGCTACCGGATCGCCGGGCTGTCGGTGCCGCACGGCGTCGTCTCCGGCGACTTCCACGACTGGCACCGTTCGGGTGACGACGCCGTGCACCTGACCGTGGCGGACGTCATGGGCAAGGGCATGTCGGCTGGGCTGCTCGCCGCGAACATCCGCGGTGCACTGCTCGCCCGCGGCGACCTGGCACCCGACGTCGCCGTCGCCGAGCTCGAGGCGCAGGTCGCACCCGACCTCAGCCGCGCCGAGTCGTTCGCGACGATGTTCCACGGCCGGCTCACGCCCTCGACCGGCCGGATCGACTTCACCGACGCCGGACACGGACTCGTCCTGCAGCTCCGCGACGACGGCGCCGAGCGGATCCTGCGGTCGTCGGACCTGCCGATCGGGCTGCACCCCGCGGGCATCGAACGTGCCTCCGGGTCGCTCGTCATGCGCCCGGGCGACGTGGTCATCGTGGTCAGCGACGGCGCGCTCGAGCTGTGGGACTCCACGCTCGCGTCGCTGTCGCAGCTCGGGGAGCTCTACCGCGGCTCGCCGGACATCGCGACGTTCCTGCAGCGGGTGCGGTCACGTGCGGTCGACCACGACCCGGGCGACGACCTGACCGTCGTCGTGGTCGCGCGCGACCTCTGACGACGAGCCGTCGGCAGGTCGTCGGCAGGTCAGGACTGGTCGCTCGTCGACTGGTCACGACGTGCCGTCGGCGCGCCGCCGGACGGTCACGAACGGTCGGGTACCGGGGGCCTGAACGACGGCTCGTGACCGGTCGCCGGACGTGAGCGGGGTGTCGTGACCGGTCGGGGCCGGCTCGGGGTCCGCGCAGCAGGCCCGCAGCAGGAACCGACTAAGCGCCGAGGCGCTCGATGAGCTCCGCGTAGCGCGCGGCGGTGCGGGACACGATCGCCTCGGGCAGCACCGGGGGCGTGCCCTGGCGGTCCCAGTTGGCGCTGAGCCAGTCGCGCACGATCTGCTTATCGAAGGAGTCCGTCCGACCGTCGGCCCGGGCGTCCCAGTACCGGCTCGAGTCGCTGGTCAGGACCTCGTCCGCGATCCGGATCCGGCCGTCGGCGTCCTGCCCGAACTCGAACTTGGTGTCCGCGATCACGACGTCGCGCTCGAGGGCGATCGCCGCTGCCTCGGTGTACACGTGCAGCGACAGGTCGCGCAGGGTCGCCGCGACCTCGGCGCCGACCAGGTCGACGGTCTGCTCGTACGAGATGTTCTCGTCGTGCTCGCCCTGCGGTGCCTTGTAGGCGGGGGTGTAGATCGGCTCGGGCAACCGGTCGCCGTTCGACAGCCCCTGGGGCAGGGCGACGCCGCAGACGCTGCCGGACGCCTGGTACTCGGCCCAGCCGCTGCCGACCAGGTACCCGCGCACGACGCACTCGACGGGGAACATCTCGAGCGGCATGACGTGCATCGACCGCGACTCGACCTCGGCCGGCACGGGGGTGCCACCGGACGACGGGCCGATGATGTGGTTCGGCACGTCGCTCAGCTGCGTGAACCAGAAGCGCGACAGGCGGGTGAGTAGTTCGCCCTTGCCGGGGATCGGTGGCTCGAGGGCGAAGTCGTAGGCACTGACCCGGTCGGACGCCACGAGCAGCAGCTCGGACGCACTCTGGA
This sequence comes from Curtobacterium sp. PhB25, assembly GCF_004365375.1. Lineage (NCBI taxonomy): Bacteria > Bacillati > Actinomycetota > Actinomycetes > Micrococcales > Microbacteriaceae > Curtobacterium > Curtobacterium sp. PhB25. The sequence goes on from NZ_SODR01000009.1 coordinate 67,732, forward strand.
GGTCGGCGGTACCGGTCGGCACGTAGAGCTCGCGGACCTTGCCCGACGAGACGTGGTCCCAGCCGGCGATCACGGGCGCGGCGCTCATCGGGTGACCTTCGCGGCGATGTCGGTGCGGTACTGCGCGCCCTGCAGGGTGATGTCGCCGAGACCCGCGTAGGCGCGCTCGCGCGCCTGGGCGAAGTCGGCTCCGGTCGCGACGACGCTGAGCACGCGACCGCCGGTGGCGACGAGCGTGTCGTCGAGCACCCCGGTGGCGGCGTGTGCGACGGAGACGCCGTCGCGGGCGTTCGCGGCGTCGATGCCGGTGATCGGACGGCCGGTCTGCGGGTTCTCCGGGTAGCCCTCGCTCGCGAGCACGACCGTGACGGCTGCATCCGGACGGAACGAGGGTGCCGGGGTCCCCCCGAGCTGGCCCGTCGCGGCGGCGAGCAGCAGTCCGCTCAGCGGCGTCGCCAGGCGGGGGAGGACGACCTGGGTCTCCGGGTCGCCGAAGCGGGCGTTGAACTCGATGACCCGGACGCCCTGCTCGGTGACGATGAGCCCGCAGTAGAGCAGCCCGACGAACGGGGTGCCCTCGTGCTCGAGGCGACGGACGGTGGGCAGCGCGACCAGCTCGGTGACCTCGTCGACGAAGGCCTGCTCGGACGCCCAACGATCGGCCAGCCACGGCAGCGGCGAGTACGCGCCCATGCCGCCGGTGTTCGGTCCGAGATCGCGGTCAGCCAGGCGCTTGTAGTCCTGCGCGGGGCTGAGCGGGCGGACGTCGTGGCCGTCGCTCAGGAAGAACAACGAGACCTCTTCGCCGTCGAGGAACTCCTCGACCACGACGTGCCCGTGCTGCAGCCAGTAGGTGGCGTGGTCGATCGCGGCCTGACGGTCCTCGGTCACGAGGACGCCCTTGCCCGCGGCCAGCCCGTCGGCCTTCACGACGTACGGTGCGCCGAGCTCGTCGATCGCGGCGATGGCCTCTTCCGCCGTGCCGGCGTACACCGGGCGGCCGGTGGGCACGTTCGCCTCGGACATGATGCGCTTCGCGAAGGCCTTCGAGCCCTCGAGCTGCGCGGCGGCCTTGCCCGGCCCGAAGACCGGGATGCCCCGGCTGCGGACGGGGTCGGCCACACCGGCGATGAGCGGCGCCTCGGGCCCGACGACGACCAGTTCGACGCCGTTCTCGATCGCGTACTCGGCGACGAGCGCGCCGTTGGTGGGGTCGAGGGAGACGGTCTCGACATCGGCGGCGATGCCGGCGTTGCCGGGAGCAGCCGTGATGACGTGGCCCGCCTGTTCAGCGAGGAGGGCCGTGATGATCGCGTGCTCGCGGGCACCGGAACCGAGGACGAGGATTCGCACCCGATCACCCTACCGATCAGGACTCTCCCGCCGCGAGGCGACGGCTAGCCTGTGGAGATGCCACCCAGGAGGATCGAGGACGCCGCCGGCCGCGCCGCACTGACCGCGGTGCAGCAGGGCGACACGGCACGGGCGACCGTCGCGACGGCCGTCCGGTGGACCCTGCAGCGCCTCGCCGACGACGTGCCGGGCAACAGCGTCGAGGTGCGGGTGCCGCCGTTCGCCGCGGTCCAGGCCGTCCCCGGCCCGCGCCACACCCGTGGCACGCCGCCGAACGTTGTCGAGACGGACGCCACGACCTGGCTCGCGCTCGCGACCGCTGAGCTGACCTGGGACGAAGCCGTCGCGCAGTCACGCGTCAGCGCTTCCGGCTCGCGTGCGGACCTGACGGCGTTCCTGCCGGTGCGGGTCGCGCTCTAGTCGCGTTCAGCACTACCTAGGCGGACGAACCGAATTAGGTAGTCCCTACCGATGCGGGCGCATGCACTGCGAACCTACGCTTGAAGTCGCCGGGATTCGGACCCGACCCGAACGGGTCCGAACCCGGCGACAGGGACCAAGGTACGCGATGTTCCACACAACGTGTCAACCGCCGCGGCGCGTCGTGCTGCAATGCGCAACGTTCTTGCGTCACGAGTGGACTCAGAAGAGTCCGGCGAGCTCCGAACGAGCATGCAGGTCCCACTTGCCGAACACGCGCGACAGGTGCGCGTCGATGGTCCGCGTCGAGAGCCCGAGCTCCTCGCCGATCAGGCGGTTGCTCAACCCCTGCGCCGCGAGCTCGGCGACCTGGTACTCGCGGTTCGTGAGCGGTGGTTTCGGCCGGCCGGCCGTGACCGCCATGCCGTGCGACGCGAGCGCCCCCTGCGCCGCGATCACCCGCGTCCGGTCGCGTGCGGTCAGGGCGTCGGCGTACTCGACGATCGCCGCGGCGAGCGGACCGTCGACCCGAGCCGCTGCCTCGCGCATGCGACCGAGCGAGGTACCAGTCTCGCGTCCGTTCAGCATGTCCATCGCGTAGTGCAGCGTCTGCGCGTACATGACGTGCGTCCACCCACCGCTCGCCGTCCCGCGGTCGATGATGTCGTCGGCGTGCCGGAGCCCGGCCGGGTTGCCGAGCACCGCCTCGGTCCAGGCGATCGTCACCGCGACCTGCTCGCCCGTGATCCGCATCGCCCGCTGCGGGGTGGCCCTCGCCCGGTCGAGCGCACGTGTCGCGTCCTCGGTTCGACCGGCGTAGGCGTACGCCATCGCGAGTCGTGCCCACGGGTAGGCCGCGAAGCCGCCGTGGTCCGCGACGTCGTACCGCTCGCAGGCAGCCGAGAACGCCGCGATCGCGTCGTCCCAGCGCCGTTGGCCGATGGCGAGGTTGCCGTCGCCGATGAGCTCGAGGGTGAAGTCGTACTTCAGGTACGGGTTCGACCGGCGGACCGGCACCTCGGTGAGCAGGTCGGCGAGGTCGCCGCGCCAGACCTGCACCTGGTGCAGCACTGAAAAGATCTCGCCGACGCTCCACGGTGCGTCCTCGAGGTGCTCGATCGCGGTGGCCAGTGCCCGGCGACCGAGGGCCGAGGCGTCGTCGAGCCGGCCGGCCGTGGCGAGCGCCATGATCGCGCAGGGGGCGACGCACAGGAACGCGAACGGGATGGTCGGGGCGTGCACGATGCCGCTGCGCTCGAGTTCGGCCCGCACCTCGTCGAACCGTCCGCCCCACCCGAGGTGTGCGAGTCGCAGCAGGCGGAGCCGTTCGACCGCGTCGCCGGACACCAGCCGGCTGGCGACGTCGGTGAGCGCGACCGCTGCCAGCACGTCGTCGTCGTGGAACTGCCGGATGTTGGCGAGGATCTCGCAGGCCTCGACCACGAGGGCGTCGTCCACCGTGCCAGGGTCCGCGCGGGCGACGGCCCAGGCAGCCTCGGCGTCGGCGCGACCGGCCTCGCGCCCGTCGGTGTACGAGTACGCCAGCGACCGCAGGCAGCGCGCGGCGACCTGCTCGTTCGGGTGCAGCGTCCGCCGGAGCGCTGCGGAGGCGAGGGCGATCGCGCTCTCGTGCTCCTGCAGCCGCACCGCGACCTGCGCCGCGTCGAGCAGCTGCTCGACCGGGGGCACGACACCGCAGTCGAGTGCCCAGAGCGCTGACCGCAACCGTGCGGCGGGCGGGGCGCCCTCGGGACTGTCGGTGCGGAAGGCGTTCGCGCGGGCGAAGAGTGCCGTGCGGCGGGCGACCGGTACCAGGCCGCGGATCACGTCGCCGACGAGCGGGTGCTGCGGACGGGCCACCGCGGCGCCGTCGTCGAGCGAGTCGATCCGGACCAGCCCGAGTGCGACCACGCGGTCGACGTCGCCGCCGCTGACCAGGCCGAGCAGCCGCGCGAGCGGGATGGGGTCGGCCAGTGCCACGATGTCGACGACGTCGCGCAGGTCCTCCGGCAACGAGCCGAGTTCCGTCCGGTACATGTCGGCGAGGCTGTTCGACGCCGTCACCCGGCCGCGCCAGTACCACCCGGACGCCGTGTGCTCGAGGGCACCCGAGGAGCGGGCGGCGCGGACGACCTCGCGCAGGTAGAGCGGGTTGCCGGCGGTCGCACGGTGCACCCGCTCGGCCGAGGCGTTCTCGAGCTGCGAGCCGAGCGCCTCGGCCACCAGGGCCGACGTCTCGCGCAGGGTGAGCGGCTCGAGGTCGATGCGCTCGAGCAGGTCGTCCTGCCACAGGGCGCGGAGCGGCTCCGGCAGCGCGGTGAAGTCACGGCAGGTCAGGACGAGCCGCGCACCCTGGTGCCGGACGAGCCACGCCACGTACCGGGCGGAGATCGCGTCGAGGTGGTCGGCGTCGTCGACGCGCAGCAGGACGTCGCGGTCCGCCAGGTCGGCGATCGCCCGGAGGCGCTGCTCGGCCCCGGCGTCGTCGGACAGTTCGGACAGGGTCGCCGGCAGCTCACCGAAGCGGTCCGAGATCGCGCCGAAGGGCATCGACCGCCCGGAGGCGACGGCGGTGATGGGCACCACGACCGTGCGCCCGGTGGCGTCCCGTCCGGCGACGCGGTCGGTGACGCGGGCGGCGACGGTGCTCTTGCCGAGACCCGGGGCGCCGACGAGCGCGACGCTCCACTGGTGCTCCGCGACGACGGACACGGCACGGTCCTCTTCGTGGCGCTGCATCACGGGCCAGGTCACGCGCGCCGGGGTGCTCGGGGTGCGACCTCGCCCCCGTACGGTCCGTTCTCGCATCCGTGTCACCTCCAGCCCTTGGGATACCAACGCGTACGGATCATCCTCTCCTGGATCGGACTGCGCGGACAGGCCGGGAGACGTCCCACAGTGGGGGACAATGGGTGGGTGAGCAACACCGATCGACCCGACGACCAGCCGGTCCCGGCCCCTGCGCCGAACGCCGTCTCCACCTCTGACGAGGTCACGATCCGTCGTGCCCCGAAGTTCGGGGTGTTCATCGTCGGCGGTGCGGTGCTCGGGTTCATCGCGACCCTGATCGTCGTCTCGCTCACCATGAACCTCGGTGGCCAGCAGGAGGAGTCGAGCTTCGGCAGCCTGGTGGGCTACTTCAGCCTGTGGGGCGTCACGATCGGTGCCTTCGTCGGCGCGGTCGTCGCCGTCGTGTTCGACCGGGTCTTCGCCCGGCGCGCGGCCCGCCTGACGGCGGAGCGTGTCGAGGTCGAGTTGCCGCCCGAGACGGTCGACGGCGAGATCGACGAGCACGGCGACCAGCGGCCGTAGCCGCAACCGTCTTCGGACAGGAGGCCCGTTGCCAGCTGGCAACGGGCCTCCTGTCCGTCCGTCTGGCTCCGTTTCGGACGCGACCTAGCTGAGCTGGTTCGCCTCGACCCAGGACAGGTACTCCGGGCTCACGGTGCCCGTGACGTACTCGCCCGTGAAGCAGCTCATCTCGAGGTCGGTCACGTCGGAGCCCTCGATGATGGCGTCCCGCATGTCGCCGATCTCCTGGTAGATCAGGTGATCGCTGCCGAGCACGCGGTTGATCTCCGGGATCTTCCGGTCGTGCGCGATGAGCTCGTCGCGCGTCGGCATGTTGATGCCGTACACGTGCGGGAACCGGACCGGGGGAGCGGCGCTCGTGAAGGTGACCTCGTTCGCACCGGCGGCGCGGGCCATCTCCACGATCTCCTTGCTCGTCGTGCCGCGCACGATCGAGTCGTCGACGATCAGGATGTTCTTGCCCTTGAACTCCGACGACATCGCGTTGAGCTTCTGCCGGACGGACCGCTTGCGCTCCGCCTGGCCCGGCATGATGAAGGTCCGGCCGACGTAGCGGTTCTTGTAGAAGCCCTCGCGGTACTCGATGCCGAGCTTCCGCGCGACCTGCATGGCGGCCGGTCGGGACGAGTCCGGGATCGGCATCACGACGTCGATGTCACCGGTCGGCGCGTACTGCTCGATGGTGTCCGCCAGCCGGTTGCCGAGGCGCAGGCGGGCGTCGTAGACCGAGATGCCGTTCATGACCGAGTCGGGACGGGCCAGGTACACGTACTCGAACGAGCACGGCACGAGCCGCGGGTTCTTCGCGCACTGCCGGGCGTGCATCTGCCCGTTCATCTCGATGAAGATCGCTTCGCCCGGGGCGACGTCGCGGACGATCTCGTAGCCGCCGGACTCGAGCACCAGCGACTCGCTCGCGACGACCCACTCGGGCTGGCCGGCCTCGTCGAACTTGTGGCCGAGGATGAGCGGCCGGATGCCGAACGGGTCGCGGAAGGCCAGGAGCCCGTGGCCGGCGATCGTGGCGATCGTGGCGTACGAGCCCTCGACCCGCTCGTGCACGCGCTCGACGGCGTCGAAGACCTGCCCGGGATCGAGGTCCGTGCCGCGGACCTGTCCCTGCAGCTCGTGCGCCAGCACGTTCACCAGGAGCTCGGTGTCCGACGTGGTGTTGAGGTGCCGACGGTCGATGTCGAACAGTTCACGCGTCAGTTCCCGCGTGTTGGTGAGGTTGCCGTTGTGGACGAGGACGATGCCGTACGGCGCGTTCACGTAGAACGGCTGCGCTTCTTCCTCGTTGCTCGCCGCGCCCTTGGTGGCGTAGCGCACGTGGCCGAGGCCCATGGTGCCGAGGAGGGCGCGCATGTCACGGGTTCGGAACGACTCCCGCACGTGGCCGCGGGTCTTGTGCATGTGGTGCACGTGACCCTCGACCGTGGCGATGCCCGTCGAGTCCTGCCCGCGGTGCTGCAGGAGGAGCAGTGCGTCGTAGATGGATTGGTTGGCGGGGCCCTGTGCAACGAGGCCGACGATGCCGCACATTCGCGGGTGTGCTCCAGACCGTAGAATCGGGGGGTACCGAACAAGTCTGCCATGTCACCGCGAAGGACTCCGCATGCCCAACCCGTACGCCGAAGCCGGAGTGGACACCGCTGCCGGTGACCTGGCCGTCGAACTCATGAAGTCCGCAGTCGCGGCGACGCACAACAGCCACGTGCTGGGCGGCGTGGGCGGCTTCGCCGGACTCTACGACGTGTCGTTCCTGAAGGACTTCTCACACCCGTTGCTCGCGACCTCGACCGACGGCGTCGGCACCAAGGTCGCCATCGCCCAGGCGATCGACAAGCACGACACCATCGGGCAGGACCTGGTCGGCATGGTCGTCGACGACATCGTGGTGGTCGGTGCGAAGCCGCTGTTCATGACCGACTACATCGCCTGCGGGCGCGTCGTGCCGAACCGCATCGCCGACATCGTCGCCGGGATCGCCCGCGGCTGCTCGGCGACGGGCACCGCGCTGGTCGGTGGCGAGACCGCCGAGCACCCCGGGCTGCTCGGCCCGGACGACTACGACGTGGCCGGCGCCGCGACCGGTGTCGTCGAGGCCGGTTCGCAGCTCGGTGCCCACCTGGTGCAGGACGGCGACGTCGTGCTCGCCATCGAGTCGTCCGGGCTGCACTCGAACGGGTACTCGCTCGTCCGGCACATCCTGGCGTCGCGCGGGGTCGGGTACACCGACCAGCTGGCCGAGTTCGGCGGCGTCTCGGTCGGCGAAGCCCTGCTCGAGCCCACCCGCCTGTACACGACGCCGCTGCTGGAGCTGCTCGAGCAGCACCCGGGCGCCGTGCACTCCCTGTCGCACGTGACCGGTGGTGGCATCGCGGCGAACCTGGCGCGCGTGCTGCCCGTCGGCTCGTGGATCGAGGTCGACCGCTCGACCTGGCAGCCGCTTCCGGTCTTCCGCGTGCTCGCCGACATGGCCGGCACGCCGATCGAGGACACCGAGGGCACCTGGAACCTGGGCATCGGCATGTTCGCCGTGGTGTCCGCCAGCGCCGCGGTGGACGTCATCGAGTCGCTCGGCGTGGCCGGGATGCCCGCGTGGCCCGTCGGCACGATCGCCACGTCGGCCCGCGACCTGACCGGCTTCGAGCAGGGCGCCAAGGGCGTCGACGGCGGTGCCGTGCGGCTCGTCGGGAGCTACGCCGCCTGAGCGAGCCGGCCACGCCCGTCACGCAGGCCGCGTGGCGGGCGTTCGTCGTGCCTCCAGGCCGCACGACCTGCCGTCAGGTGTCCGCCGAGTGGTCACGAAGTGCCGCTCGGTCCGGCCGCGGGCGGCACTTCGTGACCACTCGGCGTTCCCCGCGTGGGGAGTCGTGACCGGTCCGCGTCATCCGCGTGGGCACGCAGAAACGCCGCGCTGCCCGGAGGCGCGCGGCGTGACGGCTGTGCCGGTCAGGCGGACTTGTTCTGGTCCGCTTCGGTCTCGAACTCGTCGGATTCGTCTGCCGCTTCGGGACCGTACTGGTCCGCCCAGCGGTCGACGAGATCGTCATCGGAGTGTTGTCCGGCGGAGAGCTCCTGCTCGAGTGCACCGTAGTTCGTCTGCGGGCTGAAGTACTTCAGCTCACGGGCGACCTTGGTGTGCTTCGCCTTTTGACGGCCGCGCCCCATGCGTGACCCCCTCGTTCGGCTCTGGTCCGGTCCTGGCGAATGACGGAAGATCACTCGGGGAACCAGACGGTTCGTGGTTTGAAATCTGCCGATCACTCTACCATGTACCTCGATCTGGACGTCGCCGCGACGGCTCCGCGCACAGGAGAATCGAAGTGATGACCGAACCCCTCGAGAACCCAGCCGACCAGTCCGCCCGTGTCGTCGTCATCGGTGCGGGGCAGGCCGGACTGTCGGTGGGATACCACCTGCGCCGGCTGGGGCTCGTGCCCGGCACCGACCTGGTGCTGCTCGATCGTGCCCCGAGCACGGGCGGCGCCTGGCAGTTCCGGTGGGAGGCCCTGCGCCTCGGCGCGGCGCACCGCGTGCACGACCTGCCGGGGATGCGGGCGATGGGGCTGCAGTTCGACGACGCCGATCGGTCACGACCCGCCCGGGACGTCGTGGGGGAGTACTACCGGCGGTTCGAGCAGCACTACGACCTGCGGGTCCGGCGTCCGGTCTCGGTGCCGTCGGTCTCGCGCACCGCAGACGGCCGACTGTGCGTCACGACCCGCTCCGCCGACGGCACCGAGACCCGGATCCGCGCCGACGTCGTGGTGAACGCATCGGGCACGTGGGGCACGCCGTTCGTGCCGTGGTACCCGGGCCGAGGCGCGTTCCGCGGACGACAGCTCGACACGACCGAGTACCGCAGCGCCGCGGAGTTCGCCCGGCAGGACGTCGTCGTGGTCGGCGGCGGGACGAGTGCCATCGGATTCCTGCTCGAACTCGACGGCGTCGCCCGGTCGACCCACTGGTTCACCCGACGGCCGACGGTGTGGGCGGACTCGTCGTCGCTCGACCTCGAGTCGGCGGTCGCAGCGGTCGACGAGCAGGACCGGGCGGCCCGTGCCGGCGAGGTGCTGCCGAGCATCGTGAGCGGCACGGGCGTGCCGGTCTCGCGGCGGATCCGCGCGGGCATCGACCGCGGGGTGCTTCGCGACCAGCCGATGTTCACCCGGATGGACGAGACCGGCGTGGTGACGGCCGACGGCGCGCACGTGCACGCCGACGCGGTGCTCTGGGCGACCGGGTTCCGGGCCGACCTGCGGCACCTCGCGCCGCTGCACCTGCGGACCGCGGCCGGCGGGGTCGTCGTGGCGGACGGGCGCTCGGTCGACGAGCCGCGGTTGTTCCTGGCGGGCTACGGGCCGCAGGCGTCGACGATCGGGGCGAACCGGGCCGGACGGCTCATCGCCCGCCAGGTGATGGACGTGCTCGCCGCCGCGTGAGCCGCTCCGCCTGGTGCGAGGTTGACCACCCGGTGCGAGGTTCTTTCGGCGCACCGAGTGATCAACCTCGCACCAGGGGGCGCAGGGCGGCGCAGCGCGGGTCAGGCGGGCAGGGGCTCCTGCACGCCACGACGGCGACGGGACGACGCCAGGAACACGGCGTCGAGCGAGAACCGCCCCGGGCCGGTCAGCGCCACGACGAGCGACCCGACTGCCAGGACGAGCACGTACTCGAAGCCGCCGTCCTGCGAGTAGAAGCCGGACGACGCGTGCGCGAGCAACCCCGCGACGACCATGTCGACGGCGAGCAGGACGCCCACGACGCGGGTCGCGATGCCGAGCACGAGCAGCACACCGCCGACGAGTTCGAGGCCCGCCACCAGGGGTGCAGCGACGTCGGCGAGCGGGACGCCCATGCCGGAGAAGCCCTGGGCCACGTTCGGGATGCCCTGGGCGAACTTCTGCGCGCCGTGGGCGATGAACACCACCCCGAGGACGATGCGGAGCGCGGTCAGGCCGATGGAGGTCGATGTCGTTCGCATGGCCACGAAGCTAACCGGTGACGCGTCATCGAACCCCCTCGTCCGGGGGTCTGCCCGGACATCACCAGAACATGCCCAGGCTGGGGTCCGCCGAAGGGCGGACCCGCTCTCAGGAACCCGTGGCGTCCGTGCCGCGTCCGGTCTGCTGCTGCAGGCGGTCGATGTGCTCCGAGGCCTCGGCCTTGGTCAGGTCAGCGGAGAGCTCCTCGCCGGCTTCGCGGGCCAGGGTGTCGAGGTAGCTCCGCTGGGGTCCGGTCATCGGCTCGTCACCGGTGACCCACTGCTCGGGGTCCTTGCTCGCGTCGGTCGACGGGTCCGGACGGGCGCCGCCGAGGGTCTCTTCTGCATCACTCATGCCGAGGACGCTACGCCGCACCTCCGACGCACCCCGCAGGCCCTTGTCCCCCGTCAGACCGGCGTGGCCGAGTACCGCACCAGGTCCGGTCCGACCGCACTCGTGGCGATCGGCACGGTCCGTCCCTCGCGACGGACCCAGATCGTCGCGGCCTGCTCGTCGATCCGCTCGACCTCGTGCAGCGAGCCGTCGAGCAGCACGGTCGCGGACACCACGACCCGGCCGCTGGACGGCCGCGGGGGCAGACCGGGGACGTCGTCGTCGTACGCCGCGTACTCGCCGGGCTGCAGGAACGGGGACACCGGAGCGGTCACGACCTCGAAGCCCTCGTCGACCTCGGCGACCGCCACGAGGCGCACCGCCTGGTCCGTCGGCAGGGGGACGTCGACCACCCAGGGCGCCTCGGAACCGGCCAGTGCGCGGAAGGCGGGGCGACCGTCGGGGGCGAGCCGTGCCTCCAGGCCGTCGATCCGGACCCGTCCGCGACCGCGCGAATCGGCGTAGAGACCGGGCTCGATGCCGGACTGCCGCGCTTCGAGCCGGGTGATGACCACGCGGTCCGGGCGGTACCAGTCGCGGAGCGTCGACGGGTCGACCCACCCGACGCTGGGGACGCCGCGCGACAGCGCTGCCGACTCGTCGGCGGCGCGCTCGTCGAGCGCACCCAGGGGGTGTTCGCCGCGCACGGCGACGAGTCCTTCGTGGCGGCTGCCCGCGACGGGCTCGTGGTCCAGCACCTCGACGCGCTTCGACACCTTGCCGCCGTGGCCGTCGAACGTGGCGAACGTCCGCAGGTCGGTGATCGTCATGACGTCAGATGCTACGACTCGTCGCCCCGGCGCGGCGAGGTCGGCACGAGCGCGTGCAGCTCACCGGTGCACTGCGCGGGGTCGACGCCTTCGGCGGGACCGGCCGGTCGGGTCGCGCGACGCGGCTGCAGGCTGTTCCGCTGCGCGGACCGGGCCAGGCGATCGTCGACGACACCGTCGACCGGCGCTCCGGCCGAGCCGGCGAGGGACCGGCGGAGCGGCGGCCGCACGGGCTCGCCGCGACGCTCCTGGCCGGGGAGCGGACGCGACCGGCGGCCGTACAGCAGCTCGGACGAGTCGAGCAGCCACGGCACCAGCGCCACGGTGACGCCGTGCACGAGCAGGAGCTTCTTGCGGATGCGACGACCGCGGTGGTTGTGGAGCAGGCCCTCCCACCAGTGACCGACGATGAAGATCGGGGTGTAGACGGTGACGACCTCGGAGCCGTGCTCGAGCCGGTGCGCCTTGATGTACTTGATGAGCGGCATCGAGATGTCGCGGTACGGACTCGGCACGATGGTCAACGGCATCCGGATGCCGTACTCGGCCCACTGGTCGCGCAGGTTCTGGGCGTCGGCGTCGTCGATCGCGACGTGGACCGCCTCGCAGCTGGCATGCTCGGCGGCGATCGCGTAGTCGAGGGCCTTCAGCACGGGCTTCTGCAGCTTGTTCACGAGCACGACGGCGTGGTCGCCGGTGGCACCGAACTCGGTCTCGACGTCGGCCTCGATCTCGTGCGAGACGTCGCGGTAGTAACGGTTCACGCCGAGCATGAGCACGTACAGGATCGGCATGATCAGGAACACGAGCCAGGCGCCGTGCGTGAACTTGGTGATCGTGACGATGACCAGGACGACGAGGGTGAACGTGGCGCCGATCGCGTTGATGGTGCGGGAGCGCACCACCTGCGCGCGGTTGACGGACGGATCGGCGGTGCCGGCCCGGTCCGCGCGCAGCAGTCGCGTCCAGTGCACGACCATGCCCGTCTGCCCGAGGGTGAACGACACGAAGACGCCGATGATGTAGAGCTGGATGAGGCTCGTGACGTTCGCCCGGTACACCACGAGCAGCGCTGCGGCGACGAGCGCCAGGACGATGACGCCGTTCGAGTAGATGAGCCGGTCGCCGCGGGTGGACAGGGCCTTGGGGGCGTAGGAGTCGCGGGCCAGGATCGAGCCGAGCAGCGGGAACCCGTTGAACGCCGTGTTCGCGGCGAGGAGCAGGACCGCCGCCGTCGTCGCCTGGATGACGAAGAACAGCACCGAGTTGTCACCGAACGTCGCCGCCGCGATCTGGGCGATGAGGGAGCGCTGCGGCGTCGTGGCGCAGTCCGCGAACCCCTGCAGGTCGCAGGCGCGTTCGGCGTAGTGCACGCGGGACACGAGCGCGAGCGTGATGAGCCCGATGAACAGGACGATCGCGATGCCGCCCATCGCCACCAGGGTCGCCTGCGCGTTCTTGATCTTCGGGCGTCGGAAGGCCTGCACGCCGTTCGCGATGGCCTCGACGCCGGTCAGGGCCGAGCAGCCGGAGGCGAAGGCCCGGAGGAGCAGCAGGATGAACGCCGCCTGCGTCGTGTGCTCGACGTTGTCGACGGTGTACCCGGCGGACTCGGCGACCGGTGCGTGCCCGGCGGCGACGCGGACCAGTCCGGTGACGACCATGACGAACACCGACGCCACGAACAGGTAGGTGGGGATGGCGAACGCCTTGCTCGACTCCCGCACGCCGCGCAGGTTCGTGGCGGCGAGGAGCACGACGAACACGAGCGCGAGTTCGACGCGGACGTCGTTCAGCATCGGCAGGGCCGAGATGATGTTGTCCACGCCGGATGCCACCGACACGGCGACCGTCATGACGTAGTCGACGAGCAGCGCGCTCGCGACGACCAGCCCGGCCTTCTCGCCGAGGTTCCGGTGCGCGACCTCGTAGTCGCCGCCGCCGGACGGGTACGCCTTGATGAGCTGCCGGTACGACGCGACGACCACCACGAGCAGCAGCACGACGAGCGCGGCCACCCACGGTGCGAAGGTCAGGAACGACATCCCGCCGAGCAGCAGGATCATCAGCAGTTCCTGCGGTGCGTACGCGACGGAGGACAGCGGGTCACTCGCGAAGATCGGCAGTGCCAGGTGCTTCGGGAGGAGCTGTCCTTCGAGCTTCTCAGAGGGGAGGGGATCCCCGATCAGTCGCGCTTTCAGCGACCGGACCTCGTTCGTCACGAGCGGCAAACCTACTCAGTTCCGGGCGGGAGTCAACACGGGTGCCCGGGCGGTCATTCCCGCTCGGTCGCGTGTCGTCGACGTCGCACCCCGATCACCTCTTGCGGTTGACGTTGCGTCAACCTCTACGGTGGGCTGCATGAGGGATCCGTCAGACATCGCCACCGCAGCTGCGAAAGCACCGCACGGCATCGCCGACGTGGCGCGATCCGCCGGGGTGTCGAGCCGCACGCTCCGCCACTACGACGCCATCGGGCTGCTGCCGGCCACCGCCGTCGGCGACGGCGGACTCCGCCGCTACGACGACCGGGCACTCGTCCGGCTGCAGCGCATCCTGCTGCTGCGCGGCCTCGGCCTCGGGCTGCCCGACATCCGCCGGGTCCTCGACGGCGAGCAGGACGACGTCGCCGCGCTCACCGCACACGTCGCCTGGCTCGAACGCGAGCGGGACCGCCTCGCCCGGCAACTCGCCGCCGTGCGCACAACCATCACCAGGATCGAGAACGGGGACACCATGAACGCCACGGACACCTTCGACGGGTTCGACCAGACCCGCTTCAAGCACGAGGTCGAGGAGCGCTGGGGAGCGGACGCCTGGCAGCGCGGCACCGCCTGGTGGGACGCGAAGGACACCGCGGGCAAGCAGGCGTTCCAGGACGAACTGCGCGCGATCGCCCAGGACGCCGCAGCGCTCGCCGCGTCCGGCGACGGCCCGGACTCGCCGGCCGCGCAGGCACTGGCGCGGCGGCAGTTCGCGTGGCTCGCCGAGTCGACGCCGCCGGCGGACCTCACTGCGGAGCGGTTCCGGACACTCGCCGAGATGTACGTGCACGACGAGCGGTTCGCGCACGCCTACGACTGGGCCGGAGCGGGTGCGGCACGGGCGCTGCGCGACGCGATGGTCGCGTTCGCCGACGGCGGGCTGTAGCGCGCGCACGGCGGGCTGGGGCGCGCGAACGGAACCGGGTTCCGGTCACGACACCCCGGATCGGCGTGGTGCTGTGTCCGGAACCTGGTTCCGTGGGTGGGGCGGTGCGACGGGCGGCCGGGAGGCTCTGGTCGCGACCACCTGTCGGCCGCGGGCCGTCAGAGCGACTTGCGCAGGGCCTCCAGGCCGTCACGCAGACGCGTCACGGTGTCCGCACGGAGCGTGCCGCGGGTCGCACGTCGGCGCAGGTCCGCGCGGACCTGCTGCCGGAACGACGACAACGCCATCTCGAGCTCGCGCAGGGCGCGGGCGCTCTCCGACGGCACCGAGACGGGGTCCTCGTGGGAACCGGTGCCGGGGCTCTCCGCCGAGGCGGCGAGGTCTGCACGGAGGGAGCGCATCGCCTCGCCGACCGAGGCACGGACGCCGTCGGCCAGGGACTTCACCGAGTCGGCGACCCCGGACTCGACCGCGGCGATCTCGTCGGCACGGGCCGCGAGTTCGGTGCGCCCGGCCTCGGTGATCGCGTAGACGGTCTTGCGGCCGTCGGCGGTCTTCGAGACAAGGCCCTCTTCCTCGAGCTTCGCGAGCCGCGGGTACACGGTGCCGGCGCTCGGCACGTAGGTACCGCCGAACCGGTCGCCGAGGGCCTGGATGAGCTCGTAGCCGTGCATCGGGTGGTCCGCCAGCAGCACGAGCAGGTACAGGCGGAGGTGGCCGTGGGCGAAGACGGGACTCATGCGGGCACCTCGCCGTCGTTGGTCGGCGCAGCCGGGTCCGTCGGGGCGGTCGGAGCAGTCGGCGGAACAGGGGTGGTCGGCGCGGCCGGGGTCGTCGGCGCCGCGGTCTGGTCCGCTGCGACCGGCGGGGCATGCAGCACCGCGATGTCTCCGGAGACCGAGATCACGCGCAGGTCGAGCCACTGGCCGGCCAGCTCGCCACCCTGCTTGACGTACGAGCCGCGCACGCCGCGGATCTCGGAGTCGTCGAACTGCAGCTTGCCGGACGCCGTGCTGACGGTGCACTGGTAGGCGACACCGTCCTCGAGCCGGACGCTCACGCCACCAGAGACCGTGTTGACGCGCGCCGACTCCGGCACGCCGTGCAGGTCGAGCACGACGTCTGCCGAGACACCGTCCGCCTGGAACCGCGGGATCTCGCCCGTGGCCACGACGTCACCCGAGACCGTGTGGACCGTCAGCGCGCCGTCGAGCTCGCGGATGGTCGTCGCGCCCGAGACGGCGTTGACCGTGACGTCGCCGGCGACACCGTCGACGACGAGGTCACCGGACACCGTGTTGAGCATCGCTCCGCGGTTCGTGCCGGACAGCAGCGCACCCGCCGAGACGACGCCCAGGGTGACCGAGGCGTCGCGGGGGACCAGGATGCTGACGTCCGCGTGGGCCTTGCCGCGGAACGACTTGAGGAACCCGATGGGGTCGTCCCACCGGATCTGCGGGTGGTCGACGGTGAGCGTGTCGCCGTCGACCTCGATCTTCAGTTGCTTGCCGGACACGCTGTGGACCTCGACCCGTGCGGTGGGTTCGTCGTGTGCCACGACGTCCACCTGACCACCGACGAGTCCGACACGGAGTGTGCGGACGATGCCGGTGTCGATGACCTTGGGCTCGTCGACGAGCCACTTCTCCTGCGTCACGTTGCTTCCTCCAACTCGCGTTGTATCGCGTCTGTGCGAGTCACGCTATATCGCGACTCGACGCGGCGCAAGGATGCCGGGCGGATGGTGAGCAGAAATGATCGGGTGGGGCCCTGCGACCCGACCATTCCTGCTCACGAAGCGTGCGCGACGGAGGTGGGACGGGCCTCCCGGACGACCCAGTGCTCGGGGCTCCACGGGAACCGCCGGAAGAACGGCATGAGCGGCTGCACCATCGGACCGATCGCGAAGGCGGCGATGACGGTGCCGGCCCCGACGTTCCCGCCGAGGATCCAGCCGACGATGACGACCGACACCTCGACCAGCGTGCGCGCGAGCCAGAGCGGCCAGCCGAGGCGCTCGTGCAGCCCGACCATCAGGCCGTCACGGGCGCCGGTCCCGAAGCCTGCTCCGATGTAGAACGCCGTCGCGACGGCGAGCAGCACCAGTCCCGCGACGAACAGTGCGATCCGGGCGAGCAGTCCGGACGGCTCCGGCACGAGCCAGAGCACCAGGTCGGCGCTCGGCCCGATCGCCAGCGCGTTCAGCAGCGTGCCGATGCCCGGCTTCTGGCGCAACGGGATCCAGAAGAGCAGGATCACGCCGCTCGACACGACGGTGATGACGCCGAACGACCACGGCACCACGTTCTCGAGGCCCTGCGTCAGGACGGTCCACGACGAGACGCCGACGACCGCTCGGACCTGCAGCGCGGTGGAGGCGCCGTAGAGGAACAGGCCGACGAAGAGCTGGACGAAGCGGAACGTGAGGGCGGTGCTGCGGGACATGGGTTCATCGTCGATGCGGATTGGACTGCTGGTCGAGAGCCAATCGCGCTACCGTGGACCCATGACACCCGTGCTGCTGAGTGCCCGATCTGCTGCCCTGCTGCTCACCGACTGGCGCGACGGCACCGACGCCCCGGCGTACGAGGCCCTGTCCGACGCCATCCGGGTGCTCGTCATCGACGGCCGGGTCGCGCAGGGCGTGCGACTGCCGGCGGAGCGTGGGCTCGCGACCGCGCTCGGCATCTCCCGCACGACCGTGGCGAACGCGTACGCCCGGCTGCGGTCCGACGGGTTCGTCGTGTCGGTCCGTGGCTCCGGCAGCGTGGTCCACCTGCCCGCGTCCCTGATCGGTCGTCCCGACCCGGAACGGCTCGGCGGGGTGGTCGACGGCGAGCTCCTCGACCTGCGCAAGGCCGCGCTGCACTCGGCACCGGGGATGGCCGAGGCCGTCGAGCGGGCGGTGCGACACGTGCCGGCGGCGCTCGCCGGCATCGGGTACGACACCGTCGGCGACCCCGGGCTCCGTGCCGCCATCGCCGACCGGTACACCGAGCGCGGACTGCCGACCGATCCGTCCCAGGTGATCGTGACGATCGGCGCGCAGCACGCCATCGCGCTGCTCGCCCGGGTGCTCGTCCGTCGCGGTGACGCCGTGCTCGTCGAGTCCCCGACCTACCCGCACGCGCACGAGGCGTTCCGCGAGGCCGGCGGACGGCTCGTCGGCGTGCCCGTCGATGCACGGACCGGGTGGGACGCCGCCGCGCTCGAGACGACGCTGCGCCGGACCGCGCCGGCCGTCGCCTACGTCATGCCCGAGCTGCACAACCCGACCGGTGCGACCATGTCCCCGTCCACCCGCCAGCTCCTGCTGTCGGTCGCAGCATCGGTCGGCACGACGGTGGTCGCCGACGAGACGATGGGCGAGCTGCGGATCGACGGCGTGCCGTCGCTGCCGCTGGCAGCAGCGGACCCGTCGGGCGCGTCGGTCGTGATGATCGGGTCAGCCGACAAGGTCTTCTGGGGCGGCCTGCGGATCGGCTGGATCCGCGCCGCACCGGCCCTCCTGCAGCGGCTGCTCGCCGCCCGCCCGACGGGCGACCTCGGCACGCCCGTCCTCGACCAGTTGGTCGCGCGGGAGCTGGTCCCACGCACGGCAGCCGTCCTGGAGGCGCGGCGCGAGTACCTGCGACAGGGTCGCGACGACGTCGTGGGCGCGCTCAGGGCACGACTCCCGGAATGGGACGTCCCGTCGCCCGCAGGTGGGCTGACGACGTGGGTGGGCCTCGGCCGTCCGGTGTCGAGTGCGCTCGTGCTGGCCGCGCGGTCCGAGGGGGTGGTGCTGGCCTCCGGCGGGGTGTTCGGCCCGGACGGCGGGTTCGAACGGTTCCTGCGGGTGCCGTTCACGATGGCGCCGGCGGACCGCGGCCGTCTGGTGGACGTGCTCGACCGGGCGTGGGCGCGGGTCGGCGGGGAGTCCGCCGGGGTGCGGGGGTCGCTCGCCGCGGTGGTGTGAGCAGTCGTGGGGTCATCCTCTGGGGTGAGGGGCTGGGGTCGTTCTCGCTCCGTGGGGTGATGTGCGCGGCGGCGGACGACGCGATGCTGATGCCATGAACGCGACCCTGTCCGCCGGTGCTCCGGCCGCTGCTGCGTCCCCGACGCCCTCGTCGCCGTCCGAGCCGTGCCCCGCGGTGCCGGCTCTGGTGCGCGTCACGATGGCCCTGAGCGGTGCGCTGCTCGCCGGTGTGCTGACCTCGTTCGGGCAGACCGTGCCCGCACTGTCGTCGGTCGCCAACTCGGCCGGCCCCTGGTTCCTGGTCGCCGTCGCGCTGTGCATCGGCGCCGGAGCCCGTGCCGGCCGGTTCGCCCTGCCGCTCGCGATGCTGCTCGGCGTCGTGCTGCTCGAACTCATGCACGTCGGCTACTGGGCCACGACGAACCTGCGCGGCTACCCGGACTTCCTGTCCGTCACAAACCTGTGGGTGCTGCTCGGCGTCCCCGCCGGGCTGCTCGCCGGTGCGGTCGCCGTGTTCGTCCGCTCCCGCGACGCCCGCTGGCGTGCCGGAGCGTTCGGGGTCACCGCCGCGATCCTGATCGGCGAGGGGGTGCGGGCGCTGCTGCAGGTGGTGGCCACGACCGGCCCGGTGACCTGGGTGGTCGAGATCGTCGTCGGCATCCTCGTGCTCGTCGTCGGGGTGGCCACCGCCCGGTCGTCGGTCGGCCGCGTGATCGCCCTCGGCAGCGGCGTGCTCGGCACCGTCGGCGTGCTCGGCGCGTACCTGCTGCTCGGTGGCTGACCCGACGGCTGACCCGAAGGCCTGATGCGGACGCGCACGGGCTACGGCTGCGAGGATCGATGACGTGCACCTCCTCTCGGTCTTCAGCCTCCGCAACCGGGCCCTCATCGCGCTCGTCACCATCGTCGTCGCGATCTTCGGCGGCATCGCGCTGTCAAACCTCAAGCAGGAGCTGATCCCGAGCGTTGAGTTCCCGCAGGTCGCGATCGTCAGCGCGTACCCGGGTGCCACGCCCGAGGTGGTGTCCAACGACGTCTCGACGAAGATCGAGCAGGCGATCCAGGTCGTCCCGGACCTCGAGTCCACCAGCGCGACCTCGTCCACCGGACAGAGCGTGGTGTCGGCGTCGTTCCAGTACGGATCGAACCTGGCCAGCGCCGAGGACAAGATCCAGACCGCGGTGAACGCGCTGTCGCTGCCCGACTCGGTGCAGACGCAGATCGTCACCGGGTCCTTCGACGACCTGCCGGTGCTGCAGGTCGCGGTCTCGGCGTCCGGCAACCAGGAGCAGCTCGTCGACCGGCTGCAGGCCTCGGCGATCCCCGACCTCGAGAAGCTCGACGGCGTGCGGCAGGCGGACGTCTTCGGCAACCCGGGCCGTCGCGTCGTCATCACGCCCGACCAGGACGAGCTCGCCGCCCGTGGCCTCACCCAGACGGCGATCTCGGACGCCCTCGACGACAACGGCACCCTGATCCCCGGCGGCACGATCACCGAGGACGGCTCGACGCTGTCGGTGCAGACGGGCGAGCGGATCGCCTCGCTCAAGGACATCCGCGCGCTGCCGTTGACGAGTTCGTCGAGCTCGTCGAGTTCGTCGGGTTCGGACGGGGCCGGGTCCGCTGGCGCCGGTGGGACGGCGTCCGGTGACGGTACGGCCGTGGGCGCGACCGGGACGGGTACGACGGGGACGGGTACGACGGGGACCGGCACGGGTGCGACCGGTTCCGCGCCCACGGGTGACGCCGCGACGGGCGGGTCCACGACCGCCGCCACCCCGACCGACACCACGCTCGGCGACGTCGCGAAGGTCGCGATCACGGAGTCACCGCGCACCTCGATCAGCCGGGTGGACGGTGAGCAGGCCCTGACGATCTCGATCACCAAGACGCAGGAGGCCAACACCGTCGACGTCTCGAAGACCGTGCGCGACGCCCTGCCCGGCATCGAGGACAAGATCGAGGGCGACCCCCGCTTCACCGTCGTCTTCGACCAGGCGCCCTACATCCAGCAGTCCATCGACTCCCTGGCCGAAGAAGGGCTGCTCGGGCTCGCCTTCGCGGTGATCGTCATCCTGGTCTTCCTGCTGTCGTGGCGCTCCACGCTCGTCACCGCGATCTCGATCCCGACGTCGGTGCTCCTCGCCGCGATCGGCATGCGCGCCGCGGGGTACACGCTCAACATCATCACGCTGGCGGCACTCACGATCGCGATCGGCCGCGTGGTCGACGACTCGATCGTCGTCATCGAGAACATCAAGCGGCACATGCTCCCCGGAGTCGACCGTGGCCAGGCCGTGCGGGAGGCCGTGCGCGAGGTCGCCGGAGCGGTCACCGCCTCGACCCTGACCACCGTCGCGGTGTTCCTGCCGGTGGCCTTCGTCGCCGAACTCGTAGGGGAACTGTTCCGTCCGTTCGCCGTGACGGTCACCCTGGCGCTCGTCGCGTCACTGTTCGTCTCGCTCACCATCGTCCCGGTGCTGGCGTACTGGTGGCTGCGCCCGTCGAAGGTGAAGCCGGGCGACGCGGCGGCAGCGGCGGCGGACACGGACGCGGAAGCGGCGGCGGTACCGTCGGCGGTCGATGCCGAGCGCGATCGTCCAGAGGGAGCGCTCGCCTCCGCAGCGGACCTGCACGACGCCGGCCGGGTGGACCGCCTGCGCCGCGTGTACCTGCCGGTGCTCCGGTGGGTCGTCCGCAAGCCGGTCGTCGTCATCCTGCTCGCCGTGATCGTCCTCGGCGGCACGGTCGCCACGCTGCCGTTCGTCACCACGAACTACCTCGGCGACTCGGGGCAGAACACCTTCACGGTCACGCAGGACCTGAAGGCCGGCTCCAGCCTCGCCGTCCAGTCCGAATCCGCGCGCAAGGTCGAGCGGGCGCTCCAGGGCGTCGACGGCGTCGAGACCGTGCAGACCACCATCGGCACGAGCGGCCAGTCGATCCAGGCGGCGTTCGGCGGTGGCGGCAGCGCGTCGGTGCAGTACGCCGTCACGACCGATGCCGAGGCCGACCAGCCCACGATCCAAGCCGACGCCCGGAAGTCGATCGCGCGGATCGACGACGTCGGCGAGGTCACCATCGCGTCGTCCGGCGGCGGGTTCGGCGGCAGCAGCGACATCGAGGTCGACGTGACCGCGCCGACCCAGGCGCAGCTCGAGACCGCGTCGCGCCAGGTGCTGAAGACCATGCAGTCGGTCCCCGACACCACGAGCGCCACGAGCAACCTGTCGGCCGCGGAGCCGTTCCTGGCCGTCCGGGTCGACCGGCAGAAGGCCGCGTCGCTCGGCCTCACCGAGACCCAGGTGGGTGGCCTCGTCGCCGCCGCCGTCTCACCGCGGGACACCGGCAGCATCGAGATCGACGACGCGACGCTCGACGTCTACATCGCCGACCCCGAGCCGCCGACCACGATCGCCGTGCTCCGTGCCCTCGACGTCCCGACGAGTACCGGCACCGTCCCGCTTTCCGACGTCGCCACGGTGGAGGAGTCCGAGGGTCCCACCACGGTCACCACGACGAACGCCGCCCGCACCGCCACGATCACCGTGTCGCCGGACGCCACCAACCTGGGTGCGGCCGTGCAGTCCGTCACGACCGCCGTCGACGAGCTCGACCTGCCGAAGGGCGCGACCGCGTCCATCGGTGGCGTCGCCGCCAGCCAGTCGTCAGCGTTCTCGCAGCTCGGCCTCGCGGTCCTGGTCGCGGTGCTGATCGTATACGTGATCATGGTCGCGACGTTCCGGAGCCTGCTCCAGCCGCTGCTGCTGCTCGTGTCGGTGCCGTTCGCGGCGACGGGCGCGATCCTGCTGCAGATCGCCTCCGGTGTCCCGATCGGCGTCGCGTCGCTCATCGGTCTGCTCATGCTCGTCGGCATCGTCGTGACGAACGCGATCGTGCTCATCGACCTCGTCAACCAGTACCGACGGCGCGGCTTGCGGGTGCGTGAGGCGTTGATCGAGGGCGCGACGCGACGCCTCCGCCCGATCCTGATGACGGCGATGGCGACGATCTTCGCGCTGCTGCCGATGGCGATCGGCCTGACCGGCAAGTCCGGGTTCATCTCGCAGCCGCTGGCACTGGTCGTGATCGGCGGGCTGGTGTCCTCGACACTGCTGACGCTCGTGGTGCTGCCGGCGCTGTACTTCGTGGTCGAGCGGGCACGCGAGCGCAACGCGGACCGGATCGCCGCGGGCAAGACCCGGAAGCAGGCGCGCGCTGAGCGACGCCAGGAACGCGCGGAGCATCGGGCGGAACGACAGCGGCGTCGAGCGGCGCGTTCCGACAGCGCGGCTTAGCGGCGGTACTCGGCGTCGATCGCGGCGAGGGGCGAGACGGCGGGACGGTCGGCCCGCTCCTCGCGCTCGACGGCGCGGAACCACGACACGAGCACGCAGGTCAGCGTGACCAGGAAGACGATCCCGGCACCCTGCGCGAACACAGCGAGGTGCCCGGTCGCAGCCGCGTACCCGCCGAAGGCCATGGTGGCGGCGAACGACAGCCCGAGCAGCAATTCCGCGGAGGTCTGCAGCGCGGAACGGTCCCAGCGGGTCGCGGCGGCGCGTGCAGGGCGGGTGGAGGTGTCGGTCACCCCGGAAGTCTGCGACGTGGTGGCTGCCGGCAGTAGTCCCGACTCCGGGTGCCACCCACCCGGGGCACGCGGCAGTGCGGCTCCGCGAGCGCGCCCGCTCTGGCGTCTCTGCGAAAGCGACACTTCTCCGCCGAACATCGGCGGCACAACGTCGCTCTCGCGGCACGGACGGCCGCTCGTCGGCGAGAAATGTCGCTTCGGCGGCACACAACCCGCCCGCGGCCGAACCCGCGCACGGCGCCCCCGCGGCCGTGCGCACGGCGCCCCCGCAGCGCCTCAGCCCAGCTGGGTCCGGAAGAACGTCGCCACGCGGCGGCTCATCGCCTCGTCGAGCTGCGCGATCGAGTGCGCCGTCCCCTCGACCTGCACGAACGTGACCGGCACGTCGTGCGACCGGAGCGTCGCCGCGAACTCCTGCGACTCCCACAGCGGGATGAACTCGTCCGTCGAGTGCCCGATGAAGAACGGCGCCGTGTCCGAGGTGACGTGGTACTCCGGCGACGCCCGGGTGGCCGCCGGACACTTCGCGTAGGTCCGGCAGCCGAGGTACAGCAGCTGCTTCCGCTGGAAGGACGCGGAGACCCCGTCGGCCCGGGTCGAGCGTGACGTCAGGTTCGTGGGGCCGCTCAGGTCGACGACCGCACGGATCCGGTAGCCCTCGGCGTAGGCGGCGGACTCGTGGTCGGTCACCGCGAGCATCGCCGCCAGGTTGCCGCCCGCGCTCCCGCCGAACACCCCGACCCGCTGGGAGTCGACGTCGTACGTGGACAGCGTCGTGGGGCGGAACACGTAGTCGAGTGCCCGTCGGACGTCGTCGAGACCGGCCGGGAACGGGTCGGTGGGGGCGAGCCGGTAGTCGACGTTGAACGTGACGAAGCCCTCGGACGCCAGGTACTTGCACACCGACCGGTAGGCGGCCGTGGCCTTGTCGCCGTGCGACCAGCTGCCGCCGTGGATCATCAGCACCGCGGGCCGACCGGTGCTGGCTGCGGCCTCGGCGGGGTCGGCCGTCGGGGTGGCGGACGGCGTCGCCGTGGGGGTCGCGGTCGTCTCCGGGGCGCTGTCGGCCGGCAGGCAGACGTCGAGTCGCTGCAGCGGAGCCGTGCCGTACGGCACATCCGCGACCACGTCGATGCCGTGGTACTGCAGGGACAGCGGGTAGATGACGCTGTCCGCGGTGACCGTCGCGTTCTCGTCACCGACGGGGTCCGTACTGCAGGACGCGACCGCGCCGAGCGCCACGACCGCGGCGACGAGCGCGAGCACTGTGCGACGGCCGGACTTCATCGGTTCCACGGTAGCCGCACCCGAGGCCGGCCACGTCACCCGAGCGGAGGAACCCCGACCGCGCACCCGACCGCGCAACCCGACGGCGGAACCGGACGGCGCAGCCCGACGGCGGAACCGCCACAGTGCCAGGATGAGAGCTGGGGGCACCCGCCGCCAGGACCGCAGGAGGACCCGTGAGCCGTCGCAAGGCCTGGAACGCCGATCCCGAACCACTGCTCCGCGTCGACCCGGGCTTCCGCCTCGACCAGGTCGACCCGGATGCGACGCCGGGCTTCCCCGGCCGCAAGATCGACGGGCTCGAAGCACTCGCCGCGGGGGCGTCCCGCCTCGCCGCCCTGCAGGAGCGCCTGTACGCGGCGTCGACCGCCGGCGACCAGCGCCGGGTGCTGCTCGTCCTGCAGGCGATGGACACCGCCGGCAAGGGCGGCATCGTCTCGCACGTCGTCGGTGCGGTCGACCCCAACGGCGTGCGGTACGCGGGCTTCAAGGCCCCGACGGCCGAGGAGCGCGAGCACGACTTCCTCTGGCGCATCGAGCGGCAGCTCCCGAGTGCCGGGCAGCTCGGCGTCTTCGACCGCTCGCACTACGAGGACGTCCTCATCCAGCGCATCCGGGCGTTCGCGGCGCCGGACGAGATCGAACGACGGTACGGCGCGATCACCGAGTTCGAGGACCGCCTCACCGCCGAGGGCACCACCATCGTCAAGGTGATGCTGCACATCTCGAAGGACGAGCAGCGCGAACGCCTCGGCGAGCGACTCGACCGTCCCGACAAGCACTGGAAGTTCAACCCGGCCGACATCGACGAGCGCCTGCTGTGGGACCGCTACCAGGACGCGTACCAGATCGTGTTCGACCGGACCTCGACCCCGCAGGCGCCCTGGTACGTCGTGCCGGCGAACCGCAAGTGGTACGCCCGCCTGGCGGTGCAGCAGCTCCTGCTCCGGGCCCTCGAGGACATGCAGCTCTCGTGGCCGAAGGCGGACTTCGACGTGGCCGAGCAACGACAGCGGCTCGCCGAGTCCTGACCGACGGGCAGGCCGGGAGGCACGGGCCGGGTCCGGCTCGCGGCCGTCCGTCGACGACGGGGCTGGCATCAGAGCGCGGGGTCGCGTAGACTCGCTCGGTCGGCCTTCGACGCCGTGACATCGTGATCACGGGCTTTTTGTTGGGTGTGTGTTGCTCGAGGGCTGGAATCACGTCGAATCGCGACGGGATGAACCCCCTCTCCGCAAGCAGCCCCCGCCGATGTCGCTGTCGGGCGCTGCGGTTCGTTGCGCACCCGAGAAAGCAGTCATGGCTCCGTACAACAAGGGCGCGGACAACCGCGCCTCCGATCGTCCCCGCCACCCGAACGGCACCCCCGCCGCACGCAGCAGCAAGCACCGCGGGTTCCGCGCCGCCGAGCCGACCGCGCCGCGCCAGAAGCAGCGCTGGGACGCCGAGGAGCGTCGCGGCCGCTCGGCGCAGGGCGAGCGCCCCGCGCGCCCGAACTGGGAGCCCCGCGACAGCGGCGGCCAGCGCCGCCCGGAGCGCGACGACCGTGGTGGACGCGGCTTCAACCGTGACGACCGCGCTCCCCGTCGCTTCGACCGCGACGACCGTGCGCCCCGTCGTGACAACGACGACCGTCCGCGTCGCTTCGATCGTGACGACCGGGCCCCGCGCAGCTTCAACCGCGACGACCGTGCGCCCCGTCGTGACAACGACGATCGTCCCCGTCGTTCGTTCGACCGCGACGACCGCGCCCCGCGTCGTGACAACGACGACCGTCCCCGTCGCAGCTTCGACCGCGACGACCGCGCTCCCCGCAGCTTCAACCGCGATGACCGTGCGCCCCGTCGTGACAACGACGACCGCCCGCGTCGCAGCTTCGACCGCGATGACCGCGCTCCGCGTCGTGACAACGACGACCGTCCCCGTCGCAGCTTCGACCGTGACGACCGCGCCCCGCGCAAGTTCGATCGCGACGACCGCGCTCCGCGTAAGTTCGACCGCGACGACCGCAGCGCTCCCCGCCGCTCCTTCGACGAGCCGGAGCGCGGCAAGTTCGTCCCCGCCGACGACGTCAAGCTCGCGAAGCTCCAGGCCGAGTCCACCGTGGCGTCGGACGTCGAGGGCGTGACCTTCGGCGACCTCGGCATCGGCGGCAACATCTCCCGCGCCCTGCAGGAGCTCGGCGCGAGCAGCCCGTTCCCGATCCAGGCCGCGACGATCCCCGACGTGATCGCCGGCAAGGACGTCCTCGGCCGTGGCCGCACGGGCTCCGGCAAGACCATCGCGTTCGGCGCCCCGCTCGTCGAGAAGCTCATGGAGCACGGCGGCGGCACGAAGCGCAAGATGGGCCGCGCCCCGCGTGCGCTCATCCTCGCGCCGACCCGCGAGCTGGCCCTGCAGATCGACCGCACGGTGCAGCCGATCGCCCGCTCGGTGGGCCTCTTCACGACGCAGATCTACGGCGGCGTGCCGTACGGCCGCCAGGAGGGCGCGCTCGAGCGTGGCGTCGACATCATCGTCGGCACCCCTGGTCGTGTGCAGGACCTCATGAACAAGGGGAAGCTCGACCTCAGCGAGGTCGTCATCTCCGTGCTCGACGAGGCCGACCACATGTGCGACCTCGGGTTCCTCGAGCCGGTGCAGGAGATCCTCTCCGCCACCGCCGAGGTCACCCCGCAGGGCAACCGTGCACAGAAGCTGCTGTTCAGCGCGACGCTCGACACCCAGGTCGCGGCGCTCGTCGAGCAGTTCCTGCACGAGCCGAGCGTGCACGAGGTCGCGGGTGAGGACCAGGCGTCCTCGACCATCGACCACCGTGTCCTCGTGGTCGAGCAGCGCGAGAAGGACCGTGTCCTCGAGGAGCTCGTCGCCGGCGACGGCAAGACGATCGTCTTCGCCCGGACCCGTGCCTACGCCGAGCGCCTGGCCGACCAGTTCGAGGACGCCGGCATCCGTGCCACGTCGCTCCACGGCGACCTGAACCAGTCGCGCCGGACCCGGAACCTGCAGCTCCTGACGAGCGGCCGGGTGAACGTGCTCGTCGCCACCGACGTCGCCGCCCGCGGCATCCACGTCGACGACGTGTCGCTCGTCGTGCAGGCGGACGCCCCGGACGACTACAAGGCGTACATGCACCGCTCCGGCCGGACGGGTCGTGCCGGCAAGGAGGGCACCGTCGTGACCCTGGTCCCGCGTGGTCGCATCCGCAAGATCGAGGGCATCCTCGAGCGTGCCGAGATCGCGGCGGACCTCGTGCAGGCCGCCCCCGGTGACGGCATCGTGTCGGAGCTCGCCGCGCGCTAGTCGCGACCAGACGCACGACGGGAGGCCCGGTACCAGCTGGTACCGGGCCTCCCGTCCGTCACGTGGTGAGCAGAAATGGTCGGGTCCCGAAATCGGACCCGACCATTTCTGCTCACGAAGCGAGCACGCCCTCGCGTGCGCGCGACCGCGTCAGCGGTTGAAGAACAGCAACCCGCGCACGAAACCGGCCTGGCCGGCGTGCTGCGTGCAGTCGTCGAGGATGCTCACGAGCCGGGCACCGGCGGTGACGGGCGGGTCCCACGCGTCGTCGACCACGGGGTCGAGGTCGTCCGGGCCGAGCGTGCCGAGGTACGCGACGGTGCGGTCGTGGACGGCACGCAGGTACCCGGTGAGCAGCTCGGCCGAAGCACGCACGCGACCGACGTCGTCGCGGGACATGCCGTAGCCGAGGGCCTCGGCCGGGAACGGCAGGCCGAACCGCTCGTACCAGCCGTCGGCGGTCCACACCTGCGCGGTGCCGGCGAGGTCGGCGATCTGGACGTCCTGCCCACGGGCGGTGTGCCACGCGAGCCACGCCAGGGTGTTCGCCCCGGCGGCCGGACGCGCTGCGAGTTGGTCCTCGGACAGGCCGTCGACGGCACGTTCGACGGTCTCGGGGACGCGGGAGAACGCTTCGATCAGGACTTCGGACGGTGTCATGCGCACCACGCTACGCGCGCGCCCCGACACGCGAGGTCACGCAGATCGTCGCGCCGACCGTCACGCTGAGCGGGCTGCGGTCTCCGCGCGCGAGTGGCGGTCCAGGGCGTCGCCGAGCCCGGCGAACGCGGCGGCGAGGCGGACCCGGTCGGCGGGGGCGACGACCTCGCGGAAGGCGTCCGAGTAGACGGCGCCGATCTGCCGGGCCACCTCGGCGCCCGAGGCCGTGAGGTGCAGCAGGACGCTGCGACGGTCCTGCGGGTTCGGGCGGCGCTCGAGGTGTCCGCGCTGCTCGAGCCGGTCGACGAGCGAGGTCATGGCGCCTGTGGTGAGCTCGAGGTACTCGCCGGCCTGCTTCGGCGTGATCCCCTCGCCGTCGGCCGCGGCCAGGAAGAACACGAAGCGGGTGTCGGTGGCGTTCAGCCCGCGCACGACGCTCTCGTGGTGCAGGACGCGGGCGTGCTGCGTCTGGAGCAGGCGGAAGGCGGTGAGGAGCTTCGCGAGGTCGGTGTCCGAGTCCACGCGCTCCGGCACGGAGACGGTCGGCGACACGGGCGCGGGCGGCAGGGTGTCGGGCAGGACGGGCTGGGTGGTGTCCGTCATCGGCGGCTCTTCTCGGCAGGGGGTGGGAAGACTCAGTCAACAAGTATCTCACTCGTCAAGATACCCCCAGCACGGGGTGGTTCCTTCCCTTGTGAGTTGCTCGGCGGAAAAGTAACTTGATCGTCGTAGCAAACACCACGGCACCGACGCGACCAACCACCGCGACCACGGCGCCACCGTTTCCGGATCAGGAGCTCCCGCAATGTCTCGTGTCACCCCTCGCGCCGCCCGTCTCGCGGCCTGGATCGCCATCCCCGCCGCCCTCGTCGCCTCGGGTGTCGTCGTCTCGACCGCGTCCTACTCGGCGTTCTCGGCCACCACCGTCAACCCGACCAGCAACTGGACCGCCGGCAGCGTCGCCCTCACCGACGACGACAACAACACCGCGCTCTTCACCGCGACGGGCCTCAAGCCCGGCTCCACCGGCGCCAACTGCATCACGGTCACGTCGACCGGCTCGCTGGCCTCGACCGTGAAGCTGTACGGCACGAACCCGGCCACCACGAACAACCTCTCGGGCAACATCAACCTGCAGGTCGAGCAGGGCACCGGCGGTGGCTTCGGCTCCTGCACCGGCTTCACCCCGGCCGCGACCAGCGGAACGCTCTACAACGGCACCCTCGCCGCGTTCGGCACCGGCTCGACGAACTTCGCCACCGGCCTCGGCACCTGGGCCCCGACCGGGTCCGCGTCCGAGTCGCGCGTCTACCGCTTCACCTACACGGTCTCGAGCACCGCGCCGAACACGGTGCAGGGCGGCACCGCGTCCCTCGGCCTCACCTGGGAGGCCCAGAACAGCTGAGCCGGGAGCCCTCCCCACCCGGTGACCGGGGCTCGGCCCGAGCCCGCCTCGGTCACCACCCCCGAGAACGCGCCCCCGGTCGAAGGCAGTCATGAGCAGCATCGCAGTGCACGGTGGTCCCACACCGCACGCCGTGCTCCGTGACGTCGTCGACTGGGGGCGCGTCGTCGTCGGCACCGTTGCACGCGGTGTGGTCGCGACCCTCCTCGGCCTCGCCCTGTGGGCGGCAGCCCCCGCGCTGATCGGCTGGCAACCGACGACGGTGATGACCGGGTCGATGGAGCCGCGCCTCACGCCCGGGGACGTCGTCGTCTCGCGCCCGGTCGCGTCCGGTGAGGTCCGGACGGGCAAGATCCTGCTCGCGGACGACCCGGACCAGCCGGGTCACCTCCGCATGCACCGCTACGTCGAGGACGGCCCGGGAGGCACCCTGGTCACCAAGGGCGACGCGAACCCGCAGCAGGACTCCACACCGCTCGAACGCTCGGCCGTGCACGGGGTCGCCTTCCTGCGCATCCCGTTCGTCGGGGCGCCGATCTTGTGGCTCCGGCAGGGGGAATGGGTCAGGGTCGTCGTGCTCGCACTCGGCCTGACCGCGCTGCTGGCGCTCTGCACGGTCGACGGGTCGCTCCGCCGCCTCACGGCGATCGACGACGACGACGCCGACGGCTCGGACGGGGGCGACACCGCCCACGGGTCGGGTGACGGGCCGTCGGACGGTACCGATGCCGGACGGGAGGCGCGGGACGACGCCGCCACGCGCCTCCCGTCCGGCGGGACCACCGTCGTCACCCGTCGCTCGCTCCGGGTGCACGAGCGTCGCGTGCAGCGGCTGCGCCGCTTCGGCGGTGCGGCGGCGGTCCTCGTCATCGCGGGGAGCATCGGCGTGCTCGTGCCGGCGCAGGCGGTTGCCGTGCCGTGGTCGCGGACGACCGTGAACCCCGTCTCGAACTTCACGGCGGGCACGGCCACCGGTGTCCCCACGCTGACCTGCACGGCCGCGTCGTCGAGCACCGTGACGATCACCTGGACCTACACGGACCCCACCGTGCCGAACTCGTTCGACCTCATGAACGGGTCGACCCAGCTCGCGACCGCCACGACCGCTGGACAACGTTCGCTCGTCTACGGCGGGGCGGGCCTGCTCGACCTGGGCACGACCTACACGCTGAACCTCCGCACGAACCTCGGCAACAACTGGACCGCGACCAGCACCCCGACCGTGAAGGTGCGGGTCGTCTCGGTCCTCGGCCTGGCGTCGGCGAGCTGCGTGCCCTGAGTTCTCCACAGGCGGCGCGCGGCCGTCCGGCGATGTCCCCGGCCGGCGTTACCGTGTCCGCATGCGCATCCTGCACACCGGCGACTGGCACCTCGGCCGCACGCTGCTCGGTGCAGACCTCCTCGAGCACCAGGCGGCGTTCACCGACTGGCTCGTCGACCTCGTGCGGGACCGCTCCGTCGACCTGGTCGTGATCGCCGGTGACGTGTACGACCGGGCGATCCCGCCGATCGACGCGGTCCGGATGCTGTCCCGGGTGCTCGAACGCCTGGCCGAGACGGCGACCGTGGTGCTCACGCCCGGCAACCACGACTCCGCCGCACGCCTGGGCTTCGGCGCCGGTGTGATGGACCGCCGCGTCCGCATCCTGGCCGAACCCGCCCGGATCGCGGACCCGGTGCTCGTCAACGACGCCGACGGCCCGGTGGCGGTCTACGGCATCCCGTACCTGCACCCCGACCTCACCCGCTACGCACTGGCCGACGTGCCGGACGAGCCCCTCGCGCGGTCGCACCACGCCGTCGTGCACGCCGCCACCGAGCGGATCCGGTCCGACCTCGCGTTGCGCGGCGGTACCCGCAGCGTCGTCGTCGCACACGCCTTCGTCGGCGGGGCGGACCCGAGCGACAGCGAGCAGGACATCCGCGTCGGCGGTGTCGACCGGGTGGCCGAGTCGGTCTTCGACGGCTTCGACTACGTCGCCCTCGGGCACCTGCACGGCCCGCAGCGGGTCGGCGACGGTGGACGGATCCGGTACGCCGGCTCACCGCTGGCGTTCTCGTTCGGCGAGCGGCACCAGCAGAAGTCGGTGACGATCGCCGAGCTCGACGCGGCCGGTGGCGTCTCGGTCGAACTCGTGCCCGCTCCCGTGCCGCGCCGCCTGGTCGACGTGCGCGGGAGCATCGACGACATCGAGTCCGGGGTCTTCCGGGCCGACGCCGACGCCTGGGTGCGGGTGGCCGTGACCGACACGGTGCACCCCGAGCGCATGTACGCCCGGGTGAAGGACCACTTCCCGCACGCGCTGGCGATCACGCACGAACCCGCCGACCGCGGTCCGGCCTCGGTGGCCCGTGCGGTCACGGCGACGTCCGACCCGGTCGAGGTCGCAGCCGACTTCGTGGCCTTCGCCACCGGTGCCGCCCCGGACGACGACGAACACGCCGTCCTGACCGAGGCGCACGAGGCCGCTGTGCTGGCGCTGCAGCGCGAGGGGGACCGCTGATGTACCTGCACCGACTCGAACTCCGCGCCATCGGGCCCTACCCCGACCTGGTGTCCATCGACTTCGCAGCGCTCGCGGCCTCCGGGGTGTTCCTGCTCGAGGGGCCGACGGGCTCCGGCAAGTCGACCATCATCGACGCCGTCGTGTTCGCCCTGTACGGCGGGCTCGCCGGGTCCGACGCCAGTTCCGACCGGCTGCACAGCCAGCACGCCGACCCCGCGGTGGAGCCGTTCGTCGAGCTCGTCTTCGAGACCAGCGCAGGGACCTACCGGGTCCGCCGCACCCCGCAGTACGACCGCCCGAAGCAACGGGGGACCGGCACCGTCAAGCAGCAGGCGTCCGTGCAGCTCTTCCGTCTGGCGAACCCGTCCGACGTCGCCGGCGAACCGATGTCGTCACGCATCCCCGAGGTCGGCGTCGAGATCGGCCGCATCGTCGGGCTCGACCGCGCGCAGTTCCTGCAGACCGTGGTGCTGCCGCAGGGCGAGTTCGCACGGTTCCTGCGGTCCCCGGGCGAAGAGCGCCGCAAGCTCCTGCAGTCCCTGTTCGGCACGCAGGTCTACGACCGCACGGCCGACGAACTCGCCGCGCGGCGCCGTGCCGTGCAGGCCGAGGTCGACGGTGCCGACGACCGCGTGCGTGATGCCCTGAACCGCTTCGCCCAGGCCGCCGGTCTCGACGACGCCGACGAGACCGTCGTGCCGTCGACGGTGGCGTCGGTCCGTGCGGCGGCCGATGCCGCTGCCGCCGTCCGTGCTGCAGCAGCCGCGGCGGCGACGACCGCTGCCGAGCACGAACAGGCGGTCACGGCGCGTGCGACCGCCCTCGAACGACGCGCGGGACTGCTCGTGCGACGGGCCGCGCTCGACGACGACGCCCCCGCCGTCGACGCCGCCCGGTCGGCCCTCGCACTCGGCGAACGCGCCGCCCGGGTGACCGCCGTGGCCGACGGACTCGACGCCGCAGTCATGCGCGCCGACGAGACCACTGCGGCGGCCCGGTCGCTGCGTGACCGCCACGGGATCACCGCCGACGCCGACGCCGTCGTGCTGCGACGCGACGCCCTGGCCGACGACCTGTCGGCCGTCCGGCACCTCGTCGCGGTCGAGGACGGCGCCGCTGCCCGTCGGTCCACCATCGCCGGGGCCACCGCGGACGCCGAGCAGATCGCCGAGCAGCTGCTCGAACGCGACGCCGCACTCGACGCCCGTCCCACCGAGCGGGCCCGCATCGTCGAGGCCGCACGCACCGCGGCCCGCACGGCAGCCGACTCGGACGCCGCCGCGCACGAGGTCACCCGGATCCGGTCCCTCCGAGCCGACCTCGTGGCGCGCGACCACGTGGCGCAGCGGGTCGCCACGGCCGAGCAGTCCGTCGCTGCCGCGCGCCGGTCGGCGACCGACGCCCTCACGGCCGAGCGGGCACTCCGCGAACGCCGGATCGCCGGGCTCGCCGGAGAACTCGGGGCGGCGCTCACGGCCGGCGACCCGTGCCCGGTCTGCGGGTCGACGGCGCACCCGTCGGTGGCGACCCCGCAGGACGACCACCCCACGACCGCGGCCGTCGACGCCGCCGGCGACGCCACTCGCCGAGCGGACCAGCACCTCGCCGACGCCGCGTCGGACCTGGCGGTCGAACGTGCCGAACACCAGCGGCTCGTCGACGTCGTCGGCACGGTCGACACCGCCGCGCTCGACGCCCTGACCGCGGCCGCCGACGAACGGGTCCGGGCCGCGCACGACGCTGCCGCGCTCGTCCTGCAGCACGAGCGGCAGCGGGCGGAGCACGACACGACGACCGGACGGCTCCAGCGCGAGCGGAACGACCTCGACGCACGGCGGACCGTCCTGGTCTCGACCGCGCTGGCCGACGCCGAGCGGCTCGACACCGACCTCGGCACCGTGGCCGCGGCGCTCGAGCGGCTCGGAGCACTCCTCGACGAGCGTCCCGCGACGCTCCGGACAGCCGTCGAGCTCCTCGACGAGCGACTCGAGGCGTACCGCGCGGTCGTGCAGGCCGACGAACGGGTGGCCGCCGCGACCCGTGCCCGCGACGACCGCCGTACCGAGGTCGACCGGGTCCTCGACGACCAGGACTTCGCCGACGTCGCCGCAGCGCGGGCCGGACGGCTCGAACCCGACAGCACCGACCGGCTGCGGGCGCTGATCAGTGCGGCCGAGGCCGAGCGGGCCGTCGTCGTGGCCGGTCTGGCCGAACCCGCCGTGGTCGCCGCGGCGGACGACTCCGCGGAACGCCTCGACCTCGACGGCGCCCGGGCCGGACGCCAGCGCGCTGCCGCCGCACTCGACGAGGCCGCCGCGGTCACCGTCTCCGCGGCCGACCGTGCCGACGCGGTCGACCGGTGCGCGACCGAGGTCACCCGGGCGACCCGTGCCCGTGACGAGACGTCGGCACGCAGCCGCGCCGTGGTCCGGCTCGCCGACATCGCGAACGGGGTCACCGCGGCGAACCCGACGGGGATCACCCTGGGCACCTACGTGCTCATGCGCCGGTTCGAGGACGTCGTCGCCGCGGCCAACGACCGACTCCGGGCGATGCTCGCGGGGCGGTTCACGCTCGAGACCTCGGACGAGCGGGAGTCCGGGTCACGGGCACGCCGGACCGGCCTGGCACTCGCCGTGCACGACCACTCCACCGACACCGTGCGGGACCCCCGCAGCCTGTCCGGCGGCGAGACGTTCACCGTGTCGCTGTGCCTGGCGCTCGGGCTGGCCGACGTCGTGCAAGCCGAGGCCGGTGGCGTCTCGCTCGGCACGCTCTTCGTCGACGAGGGGTTCGGCACGCTCGACCCGGAGACCCTCGACGACGTCATCGGGCAGTTGTCGCGACTGACCGCCGGTGGACGGCAGGTCGGCATCGTCAGCCACGTCGAGGAACTCAAGCAGCGGATCCCGGAGCGGATCGCCGTGCGTCGCACCGCGGCCGGCGGCTCGCAGGTGACGACAACGGTCTGACGCCGCCTGCCGTCCGGCGCCGGTCCTGGTTCCGGGTGTAACCCGTCACGGGGTCGGCGTGGACTCCACGGTGCCGTCCGGCGGCGGCAGGATGTCCGCCGCGATCCACGGGAACACCCACTGGAACAGGACGAACACGATCGCGGCGAGCAGCACGAGCAGCTCGAGCATCTTCAGGAACGTGGGGCCGGGCAGCAGCCGCCAGACGAGGGGGAAGATCACTTGGCCGTCTCCGAGAGTTCCTTCGGGGTGCCCTCGGAAGCGGGCATCCAGTAGTCGAGCTTCGCGTGCGTGACGAACCGTTCGGCTGCCGACCACATCGGGTGGCACGCGGTCAGGGTCAGCCAGCGGTCCGACGGCGAGGGGTCGACTCCGGGCTTGTTCGGCACCGGCGCGATCGTCTCGATGTGGTCCGGCGTGACGATCTGGCTGTCGGTGACCTTGTAGACGTACCAGACGTCGAACTTCGCCTTCGCGTCGGTGACCCGCACGACGACGGAGTCGTCCTTCTTGAGCTCCGCGATCTGGTTGAGCGGCTTGCCGTAGGTCACGCGGTGCCCGGCGACGGCGAAGTTGCCGGGAGCACCGGGCATCGCGGTGTCCTGGTAGTGCCCGAGCCCGATGGTGTTGAGGACCTTCTCACGGTCCGTGCCCTCGCCGATCGGCCGGTTGTAGTCCTTGCCGAAGCGGGGGATCTGCATCGTGCCGAACACGTCGGAGAGATCCGGTGGCTCGGCGAGCACAGGTGCGGTGCCGCGGTGCTCGGTTCCGGCCCCGTCCGGGGTCTTCAGCTGGTCGAGCCCCTCGACGAGCTTCGACTGCTCGTTGACCGCCACGACGTCCGTCCACCACGCGGTCCACACCACGTACAGCCCGGTGCCGGCACCCGCGATGATGAGCAGTTCGGCGATGAGCGAGACGATCGCGCCACCGACCGTCTGCCGTCGCCGGGGGGAACGGCGCCCGGACCGTCTGCCGCCGTCGTCGTCCCGCGCGCTGCGGCGCGACGGGATGGTGTCGTGTGCGGTCACGGGGCTCCTGATCGGCTGGTCGGTCGGACAGGTCTATCAGATCACGACGACGGTCCGGTGACGACGTTCTCCACACCCCGTAACGTGGGGGGATGGAGTACCGGATCCGCCCGTTCCGCGCCGACGACACCGACGCGGTCGTCGCCCTCTGGGAATCGTGCGGTCTCGTCCGCCCGTGGAACGACCCCGCCGCGACATCGCGCGCAAGGCCACGGTCCAGCCCGAGCTCTTCCTGGTGGCGGAGTCGGAGAGCAGCGCCGTCGTCGCCGCGGGGATGGCCGGTTTCGACGGGCACCGCGGCTGGGTCAACTACCTCGCCGTGCAGCCGGACCTGCAGGGCTCCGGTCTCGGCCGGACACTGATGGCCGAGTTCGAGCGGCTGCTCACCGACCTCGGCTGCCCGAAGGTGAACCTGCAGATCCGTGCCGGCAACGAGCGGGTGCTCGGCTTCTACGAGTCCCTCGGGTACTCCGACGACCGCACCGTGTCGCTCGGCAAGCGACTCATCCCCGACGTCTGAGTCGTCCGGTCACGCCAGGGCCAGGCCCACCGACGCGATGAACGCCAGCGCGATGCCGATCCACTGCGGCGCGGTCAACCGCTCCCGCAGCACCACCCCGGCCAGCACGACCGTGCCGATGGGGTAGAGCGCGTTGAGCACGCTCACGACGGGCAGGGTGCCCGGGTCGTCGCTCGCGTGCAGCCCCGCCTGGATGCACACGTTCGCCAGGGCGTCGAGGACGCCGCACGCCGCGACCGTCAGCAGCAGACGCGGCGGCCACCAGCGCCCTGGAGGCACGGCAGACCCTGCGACGCCGACCGACGCTGCGGGGTCTGCCGCGCCTCCAGACCGCGCCCCGCGCCCGGCACGCACCGTCACCACGAGCGCCGCCGCACCCAGCAGCACCGTCTGCAGCACCCGCGCGACCACGAGCGGGTGGATGCCCGCGCCGGGCGGTGTCGCGTCGTACGCCAGCACGATCCCGCCGAACC
Source organism: Curtobacterium sp. PhB25 (assembly GCF_004365375.1). Lineage (NCBI taxonomy): Bacteria > Bacillati > Actinomycetota > Actinomycetes > Micrococcales > Microbacteriaceae > Curtobacterium > Curtobacterium sp. PhB25. The sequence continues at coordinate 104,828 of NZ_SODR01000009.1, forward strand.
CGCACCCGGCGACCGCGGCCGCGACGACCCCACGCACGGTGAGTCGTGCACCCGAGGTGTCCCGCACGGCCGCCACCAGCACCACCGCGACGACGGCCACGACCACCGCGGCGACGGCCAGCGGTGACAGGACGGTCCCGCGGGCCACGGCCACCAGGACCGGGACGACGGCGGCGAACACCGCGGTCAGGGGGGACAGCACGCTCATCGGGCCGATCGCCAACGCGGCGTAGAGCAACAGGACCCCGACCGCGCCGGACAGTCCGGCGACGGCGCCCCAGAGGGTGCCCGCCCACGACGGCGTGCCCCCGAGCACGGCCAGACCGATCAGCAGCGGCACGATCCCGATCGCCGCGGCGACGGCGGTGACCGCCACCGGACGGATGCGCCGCGAGGCGAGCCCGCCGAGGAAGTCGGCGAAACCGTAGACGACGGCTCCGGTCAGGCCGAACAGCACGGTGAGCACGGGTCCCATCCTGCCCGGCCCGGTAGCCTGCGGGGCGTGAGTGTTCCCTACCACCGCCTGACCCGTGTCGACGCACGATGGAGGTGGTGGCGCCCGCTGGTCGCCCTCGCGTTCCTGGCGGGCTGGTACCTCGCCTCGCAGGTGCTCCTCACCGTCGCGTACTTCGTCCCGGTCGCGGCGGTCGGGGGCGAGTCCGGCCTGTACGACCTGCTCGACGACCTGCAGCGCGGAGCCCTGGACCCGACCGATCCGCTGATCCTGTCGCTGACCCTGGTGTCGCTGGTCGTCCTGCTGCCCGGCATCCTGCTGGCGGTAAAGGTCGCACGGCTCGGGCCCGGCGCGATCCTGACGTCGACGCGCTTCCGGGTGCGGTGGGCGTGGACGGCGTGGTGCGTGCTGCCGACCCTCGTCATCGCCGTGGTGATGTTCCTCGTGCAGACCAGCGGGATGTTCACGTTCGACGGCGGCTTCGGCTGGGACCACGCCGCGATCGGGCAGTCGTCGGTCTCCCTCGGCACCCTCACGCTCACGCTCGTCCTCGTCGTGCTGCTCGTCCCGTTCCAGGGCGCGGCCGAGGAGTTCATCTTCCGCGGTTTCCTCATGCAGACGATCGCCTCGTGGATCCCGCGACGCACCGGCACGATCATCGCCGTCGCGGTGTCGACCGTCGTCTTCGCGGTGCTGCACATCCCGAACGGCTACAACGTCTGGGGCATCCTCGACGTCGGTTCGTTCGGCCTGATCGCGGCGATCATCGTGCTCCGCACCGGCGGTCTCGAGGCCACCGTGCTGCAGCACGCCTTCAACAACATCATGATCTTCGTGCTGCAGGCGCCGGGCTGGTCGGGGATCGACCTGGCGTCTTCGGACGCCAACGGCACGCTCGGTGGCTGGCTCGTCACCCTCGGCACCTCGCTCGCGTTCTGGGGCATGGTCGAGGTCCTGGCGTGGTGGCGGAAGCTCGACCGGACGTTCGCCGGGCACCAGGCGCCGCGGTTCCGCGGGACGCCGCCGGTGTGGGCGGGTGGCAAGCGCTGGCTCGGCCCGGCGGGCACGGGCTGGGCCGTCGCGCCGGCTAACGCCAACGATGTCGACGCAGCTGCTGTGGACCGTGCCGCTGTGGACAGTGCCGTGGGTGTCGCCGGTCGCCCGTAGGCTCGTGGCATGAGCACCACGCCCGCGCCCGCCGCCGTGTCTGCTTCGCGAGCCGCCGCGCTCGACGTCCTGCACCGCGTGTGGGGCTACGACGACTTCCGTGGCGAGCAGGCGGCGATCATCGACCAGGTGGTCGCCGGCGGTGACGCCCTGGTGCTCATGCCCACCGGCGGTGGCAAGTCGCTCTGCTACCAGGTGCCCGCGCTCGTACGCGACGGCGTCGGGGTCGTGGTGTCGCCGCTCATCGCGCTCATGCAGGACCAGGTCGACGCCCTCGCGGCGAACGGGGTGCGTGCCGCCTTCCTCAACTCGACGCAGGGGCCCGACGAGCGTGCCCGGGTCGAGCGCGCGGTCGTCCAGGGCGAGGTCGACATGCTCTACCTCGCGCCCGAGCGGCTCCGGCTCGAGTCCACGCGCGCGCTCCTCGACCGGGCGCGGGTGTCGCTGTTCGCCATCGACGAAGCGCACTGCGTCGCCCAGTGGGGCCACGACTTCCGGCCGGACTACCTCGAGCTGAGCGTCCTGCACGAGCGCTGGCCGACCGTGCCCCGGATCGCCCTCACGGCCACGGCGACCCCGCAGACCCACCAGGAGATCTCGGCGCGGCTCGGCCTCGACGACGCCGCACACTTCGTCGCCGACTTCGACCGCCCGAACGTCCAGTACCGCATCGAACCGAAGACCGGCGCGCTGCAGCAGCTCCTCACCTTCATCCGCACCGAGCACAGCGGCGACTCGGGCATCGTCTACTGCCTGTCGCGCAAGTCGGTCGAGCGGACCGCCACCGCACTGGCCGAACAGGGCATCCAGGCGCTGCCGTACCACGCAGGGCTCGACGCCCGGGTGCGTGCGCGCAACCAGTCGACCTTCCTGCGCGAGGACGGCATCGTCATGGTCGCGACGATCGCCTTCGGCATGGGCATCGACAAGCCCGACGTCCGGTTCGTGGCGCACCTCGACCTGCCGAAGTCGGTCGAGGGGTACTACCAGGAGACCGGTCGTGCCGGGCGCGACGGCCTGCCCTCGACCGCGTGGCTGGCGTACGGCCTGAACGACGTCGTGCAGCAGCGACGGATGATCGACCAGTCCGAGGGCGACGCCGCACACCGTCGGCAGCTCAGCGCCCACCTCGACGCCATGCTGAGCCTGTGCGAGACGATCGAGTGCCGCCGGGTGCGGCTCCTGGCGTACTTCGGGCAGCCGTCCACGGCCTGCGGCAACTGCGACACGTGCATCGCCCCGCCCGAGTCGTGGGACGGCACCGTGCCCGCGCAGAAGCTGCTGTCCACGGTCGTCCGGCTCGAGCGTGAGCGCGGTCAGCGGTACGGCGTCGCCCATCTCGTCGACATCCTGGTCGGCAAGCAGTCACCGCGGGTGCAGGAACTGCAGCACGAGTCCCTGGCGACCTTCGGCATCGGTTCCGACCTGTCCGACGGTGAGTGGCGCGCTGTGGCCAGGCAGTTGCTCGCGCAGGGCTACGCCGCGGTCTCGGGCGACGGGTTCGGCACGGTCGTCCTCAGCCCGACGAGCGCCGAGGTCCTGACCGGCAAGGTCCAGGTGCGGATGCGTCGCGATCCGGTGAAGGCGCCGCGGGCGAGCCGGTCGTCCCGCCGGACCGTCGTCACCGACATGCCCCAGCAGGCGGTCGGCCTGTTCGAGGCCCTCCGGGTCTGGCGTGCAGCCCAGGCGCGCGAGCAGGGTGTGCCGGCGTACGTGGTGTTCAACGACGCGACGCTCCGCGGCATCGCGGCGGTGCGTCCGTCCGACGTCGACCAGCTCGCCGAGATCTCCGGGGTCGGTGCCGCGAAGCTCGAGCGGTACGGCCGCGCGGTGCTCGACGTCGTCGCGTCCGAGGCCGACTGACCCCACGGTCGGACGCGCATGCCGCCGTGGGCATGTACTGCTCGCAGGCGTGATTACACTCGGGAGTTCGCCGTCACGACGAGGAGGCCCGGTGTCCGGTTCGACCAAGTTCGCCACCGTGCTGAGCCGCGCAGTGGTGACACCGCTCGCGCGGATGCTCTGGCGACCGAAGATCATCGGACGCCGCAACGTCCCCAGGCGCGGACCGGTGATCCTCGCGAGCAACCACCGCTCCTTCATCGACTCCCCGGCGATCACGTTGATGGCACCGCGGAAGGTCGCCTTCCTCGCGAAGCAGGAGTACTTCACCGGCACCGGGTTCCGCGGCGCGGTGTCGCGGGCGTTCTTCGGCGGCATCGGTGCGATCGGCGTCGAGCGCGGTGCGGGGGCCGCGGCACAGCAGGCGCTCGACCTGGGGCTCGCGCGGTTGAACGAGGGCGAGGCCTTCGCGATCTACCCGGAGGGCACCCGCTCCCTGGACGGCCGGATCTACAAGGGCCGCACGGGTGTGGCCTGGCTGGCACTGACGAGCGGCGCGCCCGTGGTGCCCGTGGCGCTGACGGGCACGCAGGACGTGCAGCCCGTCGGCTCGAAGCTGCCGAAGCTCGCGAAGGTGACGATCGAGTTCGGGAAGCCGATCGACTTGTCCTCGTTCGGTGAGGCATCGTCCGGACGCGCGCGCCGTCACGCGACCGATGCGGTGATGACCGCGATCCAGGAGCTCAGCGGGCAGGAGCCGGCGAACACGTACAACAACCCGCCGGCGACGATCGTCGAGCGGGTCAAGCGGGCACTGCAGCCCGACGACCCGACCGCGGCTGCCGTCGACCCCGACTGATCGCGATCTGTTCGGTCACTATTGCACATCTGAAATATCGATGGTTGAATGAGGGACGTGCCGCACGGCACGCATCCCCGACGGGTCGCCCGACAACGGCCCGCAACCACGACTCAGATCGGACGGTCAGCAGCATGTCCTCCACCCCGCTCTTCGACTCCATCGCCCAGCGACGCGACCAGCCCGAGGCCCACGTCGTCCCGGCACCGGTTCCGACCCCGGCTCGCGCGGCCGCAGCGCCCGCACCGACCTCACCGATGACCGCTCCCGTCCGTGCCGGTGACTCGACCCTCGTGCCCGCGGCCCTCGTCGCCGCGATCGACGACATCACGGTCCGCGTCACCCCGTCGGTGGTCACCGAGCTCCGCGTGCAGCCCGAGCAGCTCGTCCTGGTCGAGACCGTCGCCGACGCCATCACCCGAGCGGTCGTCGACGCCGTCGCGACCGAACTCGACCGGATCGCCCGCGACGGCGTCGTCCGCGTCTGAGCCCGGCGGTCCCCGAGCGATGACGACGCCCGCTGACGGCCTCCCGCTGCGCCCGCGCGGTGCCGAGCGGCGGGCCGCGAACCGCTCCCGTACTCGCCGACCCGAAGCGTCCGAGCGGCGCCGTGCTGGGCACGGCACGCGTCCGGACGCCCCCAGAGCCGCCGGGGTGGTGGCTCCCCCTTCCGCCACCCCGGCTTCCCCCTCCTCCTTCCGCAGTTCCGTCCGCCGCGCCTTGCCCGCGACGGCGACCGCCGCGGTGACCTGTCTCTTCGTCGCCGTCGGCTCCCCGCAGACCGCGATGGCATCGACCCCGTCGCCGAGTAGCCCCGTGCTCGGCGTGCAGCAGTTCGTCGCCGACGGCTCCGCCCGGCTCTCCGTCGACCGCGACGGCTTCTCCATCGGCAGGGCTGCCGCCGCGCAGGCACGTGCGACCGCCGTCGGCTCGTCGGATGCCGCGGCCCGCCCCACCGCGGGGAACGTGCCGGCCGCCGGTGGGTTCGGCTCGCGCTGGGTGACCGGGTGCTCCGCCTGCACGACGAACCACCAGGGCATCGACTTCGCGGCTCCGATCGGCACCACCGTCGTCGCCGCGATGCCCGGCAGCGTCGTCTCCGCCGGGGTCCTCGGCGGCTACGGCAACCAGGTCCTGCTCCAGCACGCCGACGGCACCCAGACCCGGTACGGCCACCTGTCGGCGATCGGGGTGCGACCCGGTCAGGTCCTGTCGGCCGGTCAACGCCTCGGCGCCGTCGGCAACACCGGCGTCTCCACCGGGGCGCACCTGCACTTCGAGGTCATCGTCGGCGGGGTCCCGGTCGATCCGGCCACCTGGCTGCAGGCCCGCGGGCTCCTCTGACAGCGACGACGGTCGAGCGCGTAGCGTCGGGAACGCCGGGGCACCGAGCCGTGGCAGGACGGAGACGCACGTGCGAGTGACGGTGTTGGGGACCGGGGCGATGGGTGCCGGCGTGGCGGGATCACTGCTGCGCGAGAGGCACCAGGTCACGGTCTGGAACCGGAGTGCCGACAAGGCCGCGCCGCTCGGTGAGCACGGTGCGACGGTCGCCACGGACCCGGGTACCGCCGTCGAGCACGCCGAGGTGGTCCTCCTGACCCTCTTCGACACCGACGCCGTGGTCGACGTGCTCGAACAGGCCGCCGGCGACGCTCCGACCGACGCCGTGTGGATCCAGGCGTCCACGATCGGCGTCGACGGCACCGAGACCGTCGTGCAGCTCGCCGCGAAGTACGGCATCACCCTGGTCGAAGCGATGATGCTCGGCACGAAGGCCCCGGCGGAGCAGGGGAAGCTCACCATGCTGGCGGCCGGCCCCGCCGACCAGGTCGACCGCGTCGTCCCCGTGCTCGACGCGATCGGCGCGAAGACCATCCGCGCCGGCGAGCGGGTCGGCGACGGGACCGCGCTCAAGCTCGCGGCCAACGCCTGGATCGCCTCGATCACCGCGGCCACGGGGCAGTCGCTCGCCCTCGCCGCGGCGCTCGGGCTCGATCCGCAGCTGTTCCTCGACGCGATCGACGGCAGCGCGAGCGACTCGGCCTACGCGCACACCAAGGGCGCGGCGATCATCGCGGGGGAGTTCCCGGCACAGTTCGCGCTCGACGGGCTGCGGAAGGACATCGGGCTGATCGCCGAGGCCGCGCGGGCGAACGACGTGTCCACCACGCTCCTCGACGCCCTGGGGCGGGTCTACGCCGACGCGAGCGCAGCCGGGCACGGCGGCGACGACATCGCGGCGGTCGGCACCGCCTTCTGAGTCGGCGCGCGAGTCGGCGCGCGAGTCGGCGCGCGAGTCGGCGCGCGAGTCGACGCGTCAGTCGCGGCGGAGGAACCGTCGCAGCCGTGCCGTGAGCCGCCCCACGGCCTCGTCGTTCATGGTGTTCGCCAGGTCGAAGGCCTCGCGCGCCGGATCGGCCCCGCCCTGGATCCGTCGGAGTGCGGCGTCGGCGCGGGCCCGCGAGTCGAGTTCGGCGAACGGCATGTCGTCCTCGGGGTCGTGCGTGCCGCGAGGGTCCATGGACAGCAGGTTACGCGCGGCGGAGCGTGCGGGCGCCTGCGTCGACGTCGTCGACCACGCGGACCATCTCGTCGAGGAAGTCCACGACGACGGCCATCTCGTCGGACGGCACGTGCTCGGTGACCTCGAGGGCACGGGCGTCGAGTTCCTCGATCACGCGCAGGGCATGGCCCATCGACGTCCCCGTGGCGGTGAGGATCACGCCGCGGCGGTCGATCGGGTCCTGGTGCCGCTCGACGTGGCCGCTGCGGACCAGCCGGTCGACGAGTGCCGAGGTCGACGCCGCCGTGATCTCGAGGCGCTCGGCCAGGTCCTTCGCGTTGACGGTCCGGCCGTCGTGCTCGGCGTCGATGAGGACCCGCAGTGCGAGAAGCGCGTTCTCGCCGATCCCCAGGGCTTCACGAGCCCGACGCTGCGCGGCGCTCTCGGCGGTGCGGTACCGGCGCAGGGCGTTCAGGACGTCGACGGCGGTGACCGGGGAGTCCTCGTACCAGAACCCCGCGGTGCTGGTCAGGACCTCGGACGTCATCCTGCAATGCTAGACGCTCTAGTTAGATTGTCTAGCGAGGGGTCGGTATCGCGGCGGAGACCCAGGCCCGTGCGCGGACATCGGACACTGCAACACCCGTGACGCGGCTCCGAAACACTCCCGCAACGCCCGCTGGTTAGGTTCTGGGGATGCAGGAGCAGCCGTGCTGAGCCGACTCGCGGGGAACGTCTTCCACGTGGGGAGCGCGGTCGAGCGCACCGACGTGGTCGCACGCCTGCTCGACGTCTACGTCGCCCGACGCGAACCCGGCACCGTCGAGGACGACCGGGCCGTCGCCGCGGAGCTCCGTTCGGTGGTGGGGACCGCCGGACCGGCGAACGACGCCGACCGGTCCGCGACCATCGACGCCCTGGCGCTGGACCGCCACGAGCCGGCGTCCATCGCCGCCGCGGTCGCCGTCGCGCGGGACCACGCCCGTCGAGCCCGCGAGGTCGTCTCGAGCGAACTCTGGGACTGCCTCGACGTCACCCGTTCGCGCATGCCGCGCAAGATCGCCCCGGGCCGCGCGCACGAGTTCCTCGGCTGGGCTCGGGAACGCAGCGCCCTTGCGATCGGCGTGGTCGAAGGGGACGCCAGTCGCGACGAGGTCTGGGAGTTCTTCACCCTGGGCCGCTCCCTGACCCGGGTCGCCTCGACCGCCCGGCTGCTCGCCTCGGGGTTGCTCGAACCGGACTCGGTCACCTCGTGGACGGCGGCGCTCCGGTCCTGCGGTGCGGGCGAGGCCTTCCTGCGTGGCCGGGACCACCATCCGGTGCCGGACGACGCCGCGGCGTTCCTGCTCCTGGACGAGCACAGTCCGCGGTCGCTGCGCTTCACCGTCCGACGGGCCGCCGAGTGCCTGGCCGACGTGGCTCCGTCCTGCGTCGCGGAGGAAGTTGCGGCGTTCTCCGCCGCCCGCGACCGGCTCGAGGCCGTCCCGCCGGACGCAGCGCTCGGCGTCGTCGGCGATGCCGGCGACCGGCTCGCGGCCGCTGCGGACCGTGTCACCGCGGCGCTCGACGAGCGCGTCTTCGCGGTGACCGAACCCGCGCACTGATCGCGGCCCTGGACCGGACCGGCGACGGCCGGGAGGCCCGTGGCGGGCCCGACCCGTGCCTCCCGTCCGCCACGCGAAAGCGTCAGAGCCCCGCCAACGGTTCGCGGAGATCTGTCGCTTTCGCGAGATGGACGCTGCCGCGTCTCGGAGATCTGTCGCGTTCGCGGACTGGACGCGTCAGACGGCACTGGAGCGGTCGGCGACCGCCTCTTCGCGCTCGAGCTCCCGGCGGAGCGCAGCGCGCGAGGCGCGAGTGCCGACCACCGGCATCGCGTGCGTGACCGCGAGGTGCAGGCGGGTGTCCGCGTCGTACCGGAGCCGGAGGCGCTGGAAGCGGACGAGCCAGACGATCGCGATGGCGAGCGCCACGAAGCCCGACGCCGCGCCGACCGCGATGGCCCAGCGGGGACCCCACGCGTCCGCGATGGCACCGACGATCGGGGCGCCGATCGGGGTGCCGCCGGCGAAGATCGCCATGTAGAGCGCCATCACGCGGCCGCGCATCGCGGGCTTGGTGGTGGTCTGGACCAGGGCGTTCGCGGTGGTCATGAAGGTCAGCGCCGCGAGTCCGACGAACACCAGGACGAACGCGAACGTCCAGTACGTGGGTGCGAGGGCGGCAGCCGTGCACGCCAGGCCGAAGCCTCCGGCTGCGAGCACCAGCGTGCGCATCCGCGGCTTGTCCCGGCGGGCGGACATCAGGGCGCCGAACACCGATCCGATCGCCATCACCGAGTTGAGCAGGCCGAACTCGCCGGCGCCCTGGTGGAACTCGACGCGCGCCATCGTCGAGGTGAAGATCGGGAAGTTCACGCCGAACGTGCCGACGACGAAGATCATGCAGAGCACGACGATGATGTCCGGCCGGGTGCGCACGTACCGGAAGCCGGCGACGATCTGCCCCTTGCCGCGGCCGGCGTGCACCCGCTCGGCGAGCTGCGCGGGGTCGACGAAGCGCAGGGCGATGAGGACCGCCAGGAACGAGCCGGCGTTGATGACGAACACCCAGCCGGAGCCGATGGCAGCGATGAGCACGCCGGCGACCGCGGGGCCGATCAGGCGGGCGGCGTTGAACGAGGCGGAGTTCAGTGCGACGGCGTTCGCGACGTTCTCGCCCTGCACGACGTCGGAGACGAACGCCTGCCGGATCGGGGTGTCGAACGCGGCGACGATGCCGAGCGCGAGGGCGAAACCGTACAGCGCGAGCAGCGTGGCGGTGTGCGTGAGGACCATGACGCCGAGGCCCAGCCCGAGCAGGCCCATCAGTGCCTGGGTGAGCATGAGCATCTTGCGACGGTCGAAGCGGTCGGCGGCGAGGCCGGTCAGGGGGAGGAGCAGCAGCTGCGGGCCGAACTGCAGCGCCATCGTGATCCCCACCGCGACGGCGTCGTTGTCGGAGAGCTGGGTCAGGACGATCCAGTCCTGGGCGGTGCGCTGCATCCAGGTACCGACGTTCGACACCAGGGCACCGGCGAACCAGATGCGGTAGTTGCGTCCGGCGAGGGAGCGGAACATGGCGGTCACTGCTGGGCCAACCTCCTCATGATCTCGGTGGCGTCGGCGAGGGTGGCGCGCTCGACGGGGGTGAGTGCGGCGAGCCGCGGGGTGAGCCAGCCGTCACGGCGGCGACGGGTCTCCTCGACGAACGCGGCCCCGGCCGGGGTGGCGCAGAGGACGACCTTGCGCCGGTCGTCGTCGTGGCCGCCCTTGGACACCAGGCCACGCTCGACCAGCACCGCGATGGTCTTCGTCATCGAGGGCGGGGTGACGCCGTCCTGGCGGCTCAGGTCGGCGAGGGTCATCGCGCCGTCGCGGTGGAGCCGGGCGAGCGCCGCGAACTGGGCGTCGGTGACGGTCGTGTCGGCCTTCTGCGCGCGGAGCGTCCGGGACAGCCGGTTCACGGCGATGCGGAGGTCGGTGGCGTCGGTCACAGGTCGTTAGCCTAGCTCATTAGTTCAGTGAACGAACTGGTTTTCGGGTGTACCGTTGTCCTGGACAACAGGTGTTGTTCAGAGAGAAGGAATCATGTCCGAGTTCGAGGGCAAGGTCGCCATCGTCACCGGTGGTGGCAGCGGCATCGGCGAGTCCGTCGCGAAGGAGCTCGCCGCGGCGGGTGCCACGATCGTCGTCACCGACATCAAGCTCGACGCTGCCCAGCGGGTCGCGTCCGAGATCACGGAGGCCGGCGGCACCGCCAGCGCGTTCGAGGCCAACTCCGCCGTCGCCGCCGACAACGAGCGCATGGTCCAGTACGCCGTCGAGACGTACGGCGCGCTGCACCTCGCCGTGAACAACGCCGGCATCGGCGCCGCCCCGCAGAAGATCGGCGAGTACGACATCGCCGCCTGGGACCGCGTCCGTGCGGTCGACCTCGACGGCGTCTTCTACGGGCTCCGCTACGAGCTGCCCGCGATGGTCGCCGCCGGCGGTGGCTCGATCGTCAACATGGCGTCGGTGCTCGGCACGGTCGGCATCGCGCAGAACGCCGCGTACGTCGCATCGAAGCACGCCCTGGCCGGCCTGACCAAGGTCGCCGCGCTCGAGTACTCGGCGCAGGGCGTCCGCACCAACGCCGTGGGCCCGGGCTTCATCGACACCCCGCTGCTCCGCAACGCCATGACGCCCGAGGCCATCTCGGCGCTGGAAGCGGAGCACGCCACGAAGCGTCTCGGCACCGACAAGGAGGTCGCCGCGCTCGTGCTCTTCCTGCTGAGCGACAAGGCCTCGTTCATCACGGGCAGCTACCACCTGGTCGACGGCGGGTACTCCGCGCACTGACGTCGGTCGCGTAGGCGTTCCGGGCGTACCTGGTCGAAACGGGCGTACCTGGTCGGAAGTTTCGACCAGGTACGCCCGTTTCCGCTTCCCAGCGCGGGGGCGATGGGAAGGAACGTGCTAGTGGAACTGGGGGATCGTGAGCCAGATGCCAGCGAGCACGGCTGCCGCACAGACCGCGAAGCACAGGACGGCACCCGCCAGTGCTGCCGGCGGCGTGTGCCCGGACCGCGGGGTCTCCTCGGAGTACTGGGTGCGTTCACCCCCGGTGTCGAGCGGCTGCCCGGCGCCGAGCAGCCGCAGGCCGAGCGTGTAGACGAGCACGATGCCCACCGCGGCCACGAAGCCGACGCCCGCGACCAGGCCGATGCTCGTGAAGTCGATCTCCATCGTCGTTCCCCTCAGTCCTGCGCGCCGGCCGGCTGCGGCTCGGCCTGGTCGGTGGGTTCGGTCGATCCGGCGGCGACGTCGTCGTGCGAGATCGGCTTGCGCTTGGCGAGGACGTAGAACGTGAGCCCGCCGGCCAGGGCGAGCACCGCCACCAGCACGAGGCCGACCGCCGAGGTCGAGGCGAGCCAGGTCGCCAACCCGCCGACCACCGCGGCCGCCGGCAACGTGATCACCCACGCGACGACGATGCGGCCGACGACCGACCAGTGCACGTCGGCGAGCTTCTTGCCGAGCCCGGACCCGATCACCGAACCGCTGGTGACGTGCGTCGTCGACAGGGCGAAGCCGAGGTGCGACGAGATGAGGATCGTCGCGGCGGAACTCGTCTCGGCCGCGAAGCCCTGCGGCGACTGCACGTCGGAGATCTTCTTGCCGACCGTCTGCATGATCCGCCAGCCGCCCGTGTAGGTACCGAGGCCGATCGCGAGTCCGCAGGCCAGGATCACCCAGAGCGCCGGGCCGGTCCCGCTGTCCTGGTAGTTCGCGGCGATGAGCGTCAGGGTGATGACACCCATCGTCTTCTGCGCGTCGTTGGTGCCGTGCGCGAGCGACACCAGCGATGCCGAGACGGTCTGGCCGTGCCGGAAGCCCGTCGCCGCACCGTGCGTCGTGGCGTTCTTCGTGAGCACGTACGCCAGGTAGGTGGCCACCAGGGCGATGACCCCGGCGATGACCGGTGAGAGCAGCGCCGGCAGCACGACCTTCGACACCACCGTCGCCCAGTCCACCGAGTTCAGCCCGGCGCCGATGATCGATGCGCCGATCAGCCCGCCGAACAGCGCGTGCGTCGACGACGAGGGCAGCCCGAGGTACCACGTGGCGAGGTTCCAGAGGACCGCGCCCACCAGCCCGGCGAAGATCATCGTGGGGGAGATGTGGACGCCGTCCTGGCCCTCGCGGATGATGCCCTGCGAGACGGTCTTGGCAACCTCGGTGGAGAGGAACGCGCCGACCACGTTGAGGACGGCGGAGATGAGCACGGCGGTCCGGGGCTTGAGCGCCCCGGTGGCGACCGACGTGGCCATGGCGTTGGCGGTGTCGTGGAACCCGTTCGTGAAGTCGAACACGAGGGCCACCACGATCACGAGCACGACGATGACGAGGACGTCCATGCCGGGGACGGTAGGCCCGCCCCGAAGCCCCTGCGTGAACGCCGGATGAACAGGTGCTGGGTCACCCGGTTCTGCGAAGATGCTCACGTGCCCACCTTCTCCGCAGCGCGAGGCGACGCCTCGTTCACCGACGCCCACGGCGTCGAGATCGTCTACTCGACCTGGCGAGCGGCGCGCCCCAAGGGCATCGTGCAGATCGCGCACGGCGTCGGCGAGCACGGGCTGCGGTACGAGCCGTTGGCACAGGACCTCGTGCGTGCCGGGTACACCGTGCACGCGAACGACCACCGCGGGCACGGGCGCACCGGCCTCGGCCAGTGGGACGGCGACCACGCCAAGCTCGGTCGGCTCGGCCCCGGCGGACTGCGCGCCGCGATCGCCGCCGTCGAGCAGATGGGGGAGGTCGCCCGAGCGGACACCCCCGGCGTGCCACTGGTGCTGCTCGGGCACTCGTGGGGCTCGCTCATGGCGCAGCGGATCGTGAACAGCTCGTCGGAGTCGTGGGACGGGGTCGTGCTCTCCGCCACGGCCTACCGGCTGCCCGGCTGGATGAACAGCGGCGACCTCAACGCACGGCACGCGGGCTCCGGTCCGACCAAGTTCGAGTGGCTCACCCGCGACCGGAAGATCATCGACGCGATGTCCGTCGACCCGCTCGCCGTCGAGGCCGACGTCATCGGCCTGTTCGGGCTGCCCGACACACTCCGGCTGCTCGGGGTCCCGCGGCGGGGGATCCCGCACGACCTGCCCATGCTGCTGCAGGTCGGGTCCGACGACGCGCTCGGGGGGCCGCGGTCGGTCGAGCGGCTGGCGCAGGCCTACCGGCGGCGCGGACGACTGTCCGACGTCACGGTGCAGGTCTACGAGGGTGCGCGGCACGAGGTCTACAACGAGACGAACCGCGACGAGGTCGTGGCCGACCTGGTCGCGTGGCTGGACCGGGTGACGGCGCGCGCCGCGTCCTGAGACGGTACCGGCTGGCGGACGGGAGGCCCGTGGCGGCGCCGACCCGCGCCTCCAGTCCGACAGGTGGCGGGCGTAGGCTCGACGCGTGCACGGTGAGTACAAGGTCCCAGGTGGAAAACTGGTCGTCGTCGACCTCGACGTGGTGGACGGGAACATCCAGGAGTTCCGGCTCGCCGGCGACTTCTTCCTCGAACCCGACGACGCGCTGCCGCTCATCGACGAGGCCGTCAACGGGCTGCCGGCGACGACCGACGCCGCCGGCATCGCCGCGGCCGTCCGTGGGGCGCTCCCCGCCGACGCCGTGCTGCTCGGCTTCACACCCGAGTCCGTCGGGGTCGCCGTCCGCCGCGCGCTGTCCCGCGCATCGTCGTGGCAGGACTACGACTGGCAGATCATCCACGAAGGCCCGATCAGCCCGAACGAGCACCTCGCACTCGACCAGGTGCTGACCGAAGAAGTCGGCGCCGGACGCCGCGGTCCGACCCTGCGCATCTGGGAGTGGGACCAGCCCGCCGTCGTCATCGGGTCGTTCCAGTCGCTGAAGAACGAGGTCGACCCGGCCGGTGCCGAGAAGTTCGGCGTGCAGGTGGTGCGGCGGATCTCCGGCGGCGGCGCGATGTTCATGGACGCCGGCGCGATCATCTCGTACTCGCTCTACGTCCCCGCCGACCTGGTGCAGGGCATGACGTTCGCGGACTCCTACGCGTACCTGGACGAGTGGGTGATCGAGGCGCTGAAGTCCCTCGGCATCGACGCGTACTACCAGCCGCTCAACGACATCACCTCAGCCAAGGGCAAGATCGGCGGCGCTGCGCAGAAGCGCCTCGGCACCGGGTCCCTGCTCCACCACGCCACCATGAGCTACGACATGGACGGCGAGAAGATGGTCCAGGTCCTGCGGATCGGGCGCGAGAAGATGAGCGACAAGGGGACCACGTCGGCCGCGAAGCGCGTGGACCCGCTGCGCTCGCAGACCGGGCTGTCCCGCGCCGAGATCATCGACCGGCTGATCGGCACGTTCACGAAGCTGTACGGGGCGACTCCCGGCGCGGTGACCGATGCCGAGCGCGAGAAGGCGCAGGAGCTGGTGCGGACGAAGTTCGCGACGAAGGAGTGGCTCGAGCGGGTGCCCTGAGCGAGCTCGTGGTGGGCGGCCGGAGCAGAGGGGGGACGCTCCGGCCGCCGCTCGACCAGTGTGACGACCGACTCCATGAACCACACGTGCGGATCATGAGAATCCCCCGCGCGGCTGATGTCGTGGCCGGATCGTCCACGTAGCGTCGCTCGCGTGAACTGGTTGATCTTCCTGGGGGCGGTGGCCGCCGTGGCCGTCGTGGTGTGGATCGCCGATCGCGTGGGGTGGATCGACCTGTCGAACAAGTCCACGCGCAGCGGCGGATCCGGAGGCATCGGCGGGATGCTCGACGAGGTGTTCGCGCCGACCCGCCACGAGACGCAAGCCGAGTACGAACGGCAGTCGCGCCTCCCGAAGGAGGCACCGTCACCGGCGGACGACGACCACGACCTGCTCAGCGGCAGCGTGCTCATCAAGGTGCCGACGGTGCGGAGCGCCGGTCGGCACGAAGCGCGCGTCGGGACGCACAACCGGTCGTACTGAACCGCCGGCGGTCGCTCGCCGCTCGCCGCTCGCCGCTCGCGTCAGCGCGTCGTGAGTTCCTGGTAGTCCGGGTGCCGCTCGATCCACGCGTGGACGTAGCTGCACTGCGGCACGACCCGGAGGCTGCCGTCGCGCACGTCGTCGAGCGCGTGCTGCACGAGGATCGACGCGTGCCCGCCACCGCGGTGCGACGGGTCGACTTCGGTGTGCACGAAGCGGATCTCGTCGCCGTCGACCTCGTACGCCGCGAAGCCGATGACCTCGCCGTCCTCGACCAGGGAGTACTGCTGCTTGTCGGTGTCGTTGCGGACCTCGGGTGCTGCCATGCGGTGAGGCTACGCCGCGAGGCCGAGTCGCCGCTGGCTGCGCCAGAATGGTCCCGTGCACACGGGAGACGACCGAGGCCCGGACCGCGTCGTCCTCGGCGACGCCCTCGACGTGACCCCGGCGCTCGCCGACGGCACGTTCACCCTCGTGTACCTCGACCCGCCGTTCAACACGGGGCGGTACCAGCGTCGGCATGCTTCGTCCGCGGTACCCAGCGCCGACGGGCCGGTGATGGGGTTCCACGGACGGACCTACGAGCGGGTCCGCGGCGACCTGATGCGGTTCGACGACCGGTTCGAGGACTACTGGACGTTCCTCGAACCCCGACTGATCGAGGCCTGGCGACTCCTCACCACCGACGGCACCCTGTACCTGCACCTCGACTACCGCGAGTCGCACTACGCGAAGGTCCTGCTCGACGCGCTGTTCGGCCGCGAGTCGTTCCTGAACGAGATCGTCTGGGCCTACGACTACGGCGCCAAGTCCAAGTCGCGGTGGCCGACCAAGCACGACACGATCCTGGTCTACGTAAAGGACCCGTCGCAGTACTGGTTCGACTCGTCGGCGGTCGACCGCGAGCCGTACATGGCGCCGGGGCTCGTCACACCGGAGAAGCGCGAGCGCGGCAAGCTCCCCACCGACGTCTGGTGGCACACGATCGTGTCGCCGACCGGCAAGGAGAAGACCGGCTACCCGACGCAGAAGCCCGAGGGGGTGCTGCGGCGGATCGTGCAGGCCTCTTCGCGCGAGGGCGACTGGGTGCTCGACTTCTTCGCCGGCAGCGGGACGACCGGCGCGGTGGCGTCGGCGCTCGGGCGGCGGTACGTGCTGGTGGACGACAACCCGGCGGCGATCGACGTGATGCGGAAGCGCTTGCCGGGGGCGTCGTTCGAGGTGGCGGGTGCGGCCCCGGGTGGTCGCGCGGGAGCGGTGCCGGCGGGCTGACGGGCGGGGGCGCGGGGGCGCGGGGGCGGCGCGAGTGCGCGGCCGCGCGTGGGTACATGCGGGTGCATCGTGCGACGTTCCACGAGGTGATCGACGCGTGTCCTGTCGGAACATGCGCACGCACACGATGCGGGTGCATGCTGCGACGATCCACGAGGTGATCGACGCGTGGTTCGTCGGAACATGCACACGCACCGAGGGCGCGCGCAGTGCGACACCCTCGACGTCGTACGACATCGAGGTTGACGCAACCGCGCGCCCGCAACAGTTGCACGCGCGCAGAGACGACAAGGTCGACGTCGTGCGACGTCGACCTTGTCGTTCCGAGTCGGCAGGGCCGACCTGCGCCAGCGCCTACTCGGCCGAGTGCCGCCCGTGCGGGTGCGCCGCGTCGTCGGCGTCGTCCAGCCGGGAGGCCCGACTCGCCTCCGCAGCGTCGGCCCCGGTCGCAGGGGCGCCGGCGTCCACCACCGGGGCAGCGTGCGCAGCCCGGGTCCGGATGGCACCGGTCATCGTCGGGGGTTCGTCCACGGGCGCTGCCGCCGAGTGCGCGCCGTGCGTTGTGGCGTCGGGCAGGGGAGCACGGGTGTCATCCGTGGCGACGTCGTTCGGTAGCACCGACACGTCCGAGGATCCCACTGCGCGTGCTGACCGGGGCTGGGCGGGTACGTCGGGCGAGGTCGGCACCGAGTCCGACGACGCGATCGCGGCCGAACCCGATCCGGCGCCGGCAGCACCCGCGCCCGCACCGGCAGCCGCAGCGTCAGCGTCAGCGGTCCGTGCGGCGTCCGCCTGCTCCTGCAGCGCCGAGGTCTTGCGCAGCGGCGGCACCCGGAAGAACCAGGTCAGCACGAACGCGAGCAGGATCACCGCGAGGCCGACGTAGTACACGCGGACGGCCGAGTCGCTGAAACCGACCAGGAACGGACGGGTGAGTCGCTTGTCCGCGCCGTTCAGGAACGAGGTGTCGCTCGTCGCCGCGGAACCGGACGAGCTCGCACTCGAGTCGCCGCTCTTCAGCTGCTTGATGAGCGTCGGGGCGACCTCGTCGACGACGTTCTCGCGCTGTGCCTTGTCCGAGTAGTCGACCTGCAGCGTGCCGTCGACGACGGTCGCGTTCGCCTTGGCCGCAGCCGTCTCGAGGGCCTGCTGCTCGGCGGCCGGCTTGGCGTCGTCGACCTGCTGGGCGATGACGGTGTCGGCTGCGGCGGCGGGGAGCTTGCCGGCCGCGACCTGCTGCTGCACGGCGGCCGTGACCTGCTTCGTGACGGCAGCGTCGGCGGCTTCCTTCGCCTGTACGGCGCCGTTGTTCAGGCCGTCCTGCACGTTCTTCTGCACGGGATCGACGATCTTCGTCCAGATCTGGTCCATCACGCCCTTGTTCTCGGAGGCGTTCGCGACCGAGGGCGTGAGCGCGGCGTTGAGGGCGCTCTTCAGGTCGGTCTCGTTCTGCATCGCCGCGGTGATGTTCGTCGGCATCAGGGTGAACAGGACGGACAGCAGCACGGCGGTGCCCATGGTGCCGCCGATCTGCCGGAAGAACGTCGCGGCGCTGGTGGCGACGCCGATGTCCCGCGGGGACACCGAGTTCTGCGCCGCGAGGGTCAGCGTCTGCATGAGCTGCCCGAGCCCGAGGCCGATGCCGAACATGCCGAGCATCAGGAACCACAGGGGGCGGTCGGCGGTCAGGAACGTCAGGATCGTGAAGCCGATGGCCGTGAACGCCGTGCCCGTGATCGGGAAGACCTGGTAGTTGCCGGTCCGCGAGATGATCTGTCCCGAGGCGATCGACGAGATCATCAGGCCGAGCACCATCGGGAGCATCGCGAACCCGGACTCGGTCGGGGTGACGCCCTTCACGATCTGCAGGTACAGCGGGATGGTCAGCATCGCGCCGAACATGCCGAAGCCGACGAGCACGGACAGGATCGCGGACATCGAGAACACCCGCGAGCCGAACAGCTTCATCGGCAGGATCGCGTCGCTGCCCATCGCCCGTTCGACGATGATGAACGCGATCAGGCCGGCTGCACCGATGCCGTAGCAGGCGAAGGCGCCGGGGGAGCTCCAGCCCCACTCGCGGCCCTGTTCGGCGATCAGCAGCAGGGGCACGAGGGTGACGATGACGAGCGTCGCGCCCCACCAGTCGATCCGGGGCTTGCCGCGGTCGCCGAACTTCGGCAGGTGCAGAAACGTCAGCACCATGAACAGCGCGATGACGCCGATCGGCACGTTGATCAGGAACACCCAGCGCCAGCCGGAGATGAACAGCAGCTCGCTCGCGCCGGCGAAGACGCCACCGACGAGCGGGCCGATCACGGACGAGATGCCGAAGACGGCCAGGAAGTAGCCCTGGTACTTCGCCCGCTCGCGGGGGGCGAGCATGTCGCCCATGATCGCCAGCGGCAGGGACATCAGGCCACCGGCACCGAGACCCTGCAGCGCACGGAACCCGGCGAGCATGAGCATCGAGGTCGAGAACGACGCGGCGAACGACCCGACGATGAAGATGCCGATCGCCGTGATGAACAGCGGCCGCCGACCGAAGATGTCGGAGAGCTTGCCGTAGATCGGCGTCGTCACGGTCGAGGCGATCAGGTACCCGGTGGTGACCCAGGCCTGCTGGTCGAGGCCGTGCAGGTCGTCACCGATGGTACGGATCGCGGTGCCGACGATCGTCTGGTCGAGGGCTCCGAGGAACATCCCGGCCATCAGGCCGTAGATCACCAACAGGATCTGTCGGTGGTTCATCACGACGTTGGACGCCGTGGTGGGGGCCGCGGGTGCGGTCGCCGTCTGGGTCATGAGCAGGGTCTCCCGGTACCGATGCGCTGGCGAAACGATTTTTGCGCTGCCTGCAAAGTTACATCTGCCGCAAGTGCTCGGTTGCTCAGGAGCGGCTTCCTGTGTGGATCGGCAGTCACGGTACGCCCGGATCGCGGGCTCGGTGACGATCCCGGTTAATGGCCAGGAGGCCCGGCTCGGCCCCGTCAGACCGCTGCGGTCTCCACGACCCGGGTCACACCCCGTGCCGCCAGCGCCGCGGGGTCGGCTGCGGTCCGGCTCGTCACGACGGTCACGGCCTCACCGGCGGCGCGCAGGCGGTGCCAGCGCTCGAAGACGGGGCCGCCCGGCGCCAGGTCCGCCCGACGGATCGGCAGGTCGGCCGCGTCGACGTCGACCACGACGGCACTCGTGCGCGGGGTCGGGACCGGGGCGGAGCGCCGTGCGTCGGCGACGACCTCGGCGTAGCGCCGGCCGAGCGGCTTCACGCGGTTGTCGACGTCGAGCAGACCGAGCGAGTACTCCAGGTCCTTGAAGTCGCCCAGGTCGCGGGAGACGTCGTGGGAGCACCACCACGTGACCGCGTGGAGGCGTTCGGTCGTGAGGGCCGCCGCGACCGTGCGCTCGAGGAACTCGGGCATCTCGGACTCGGCGAGGTGCCGGTCGGGTGCCCCGACCTCCTGCAGCCAGACGGGCCGCTCGAGGTCGGTGGCGAAGGCGCGGGCGAGCTCGATCATCCACTCGGCGTGCCGGACGGACTCGTCGGAGAGTGCGCCGTACCGACCGGCCACCCCGTTGAAGATCCAGGAGTGCACGGTCGTGACGTCCCCGAGGCGGCTGGCGTGCGCTGGCACGAACGGGTGGCCGTCGCGGTACCAGAGGTGGTCGTTCTCGGAGTGCGTGACGACGTGTCGCGGGTCCTTGTCGCGGGGTGCGCCGAGCAGGGACTCGAGCCAGTGCGTCACCTGCGCGGTGTCGGCGGGCATCGCGGCGGGGTTCGGTGGCTGGAACTGGTTGAGCTCGTTGCCCAGGGTCAGCCCCGTGAAGTTCGGGCGGTCGCGCACCGCGTCGTACACGGCGGCGACCAGGGCGGCCTGCGCGTCGATCGCCGGCTGGTCCGTGAACATGTTGCCGTCGTGCCAGTTCACGAGCCAGGCGGGGACGAAGTCGAAGCCGGACATGTGCCCCTGGACGACGTCGACACTGGCGTCCAGCCCGAACTCGGCGGCGATGTCGACCACCAGGGCCACGTCGTCGAGGGCCCGTCGGCGGATGAGTGTGCGGTTCGGCTGCAGGGTCGGCCACAGCGGGAACAGCCGGACGTGGTCGAGGCCGAGGGTGGCGATCGCCTCGAGGTCGCGGCGGATCGCGGATTCCTCCACCGACTGCCACTGGAACATCCAGTCGGTCGAGGGCACGTAGTTCACGCCGAAGCGCGTGGCGGTGGTCATCGGTCTCCTTCGGTCAGGGAACGGTGGCGGCGGCTGGGGCGGGGCCGGTCGAGCCGCGGACGTGCAGGGCGCGCCCGCCGACCTCGGCATCGGTGACCTCGTCGCCGCGGACGAGTCGTTCGACCAGGGCGACGGCGGTGCGGGCGGACTCCTCGACGGGGGCGTCCAGGGCGGTCAGCGACGGACGCACGATCGACGAGACCCACGAGTCCTCCCACGCGACGACGGACAGGTCCTCGGGCACGCGGACGCCGAGCTCGGGGGCGTGCGCGATCACCTCGGCCGCGATCGCCTCGCCGTCCAGGACGATCGCGGTGGCGCGGTCCAGTCGGGCGAGCAGGTCGGCCACCGGGTCCTCGGCGTCGGCTCGCCACCCGAGCACGAGCGCGTCCACGCCCCGGCGCGCGGCTGCGGCGGTGAAGCGGGCGTCGCGGGCGCCGGTGTGCGCGAGTGCCGGGCCGTCCCCGACGCGGGCGATCCGGCGGTGGCCGAGCGAACCGAGGTGGTCGAGCAGGGACTCGGTCGCGTCGGCGTCGCCCACCGTGACCGCCGGGACGGTGCTGCCGGCGATCGGTGCGCCGAGCATGACGGCCGGGGCCGCCAGGTGCTGCAGCATCGGGATGCGGGGATCGTCGGTACGGACGTCGACGAGCAGGAAGCCGTCGACCCGCTGCTCGGTCCACCACTGCCGGTAGACGGCGGCTTCGTCGTCGGCCTGCACGAGGGTGACGGACAGCGACCACCCGATCGCGGCGAGGGGTTCGGTCAGCCCGGCGATCAGCCGCATCGTGAACGGGTCGCGCTGGAAGGTGTCGCGTGAGCGGGCGAGGACCAGTCCCAGGCTGTGCCCCGCGTTGCCGGAGAGCTTGCGGCTCGCCAGGTTCGGCCGCCAGTTCAGGTCGTCGGCGGCCTTGCGGATGCGGGCCGCGGTGGCGGCGGACACGTTCGGCCGCCCGTTGAACACGTGCGAGACCGCCGAGGTCGAGACGCCGGCGCGCTTGGCGACCTGCGCGATGGTCACGCGGCGTCGGTCGACGGCTCCGGCGGTGGTGTCGCTCATGCCGTCGAGCGTAGAGGCTTGACCACGTCGTGTAAAGCGGTATACGTTGCTCGTCACCTGAAGTACACCGCTGTACCAAATGCATCGCGATCGCTCCACCATCCACTGCCAGGGAGGCACCGTGACGGACGGCATCAGTAGGCGCACCCTCATCGGGGCCGGGCTCGGCGCCGGCATCCTCGCGCCGATCCTGGCCGGGTGCAGCGCCCTCACCCCGGCCTCGAGCGGCCCCGGCACGCTGAGCGTGCACACCCAGCTCAGCGGCGCGGTCGCGGGCGCGCAGACGTTCACGGACGTCGTCGCCGCCTACCGCCGCTGCACGGACCGCAAGGTCGCCCTGCTGTCGAACGGGTCCGACCTGCCGATCGTCTTCGAGACGAGTTCCCTCGCCGGCAAGGAAGCCGACGTCGCCATCGTGAACATGGTCGGGCGGACGTTGTCCTGGACGGGTGAGGACGCCACGATCGACGTCTCCCGGTACCTCGACGAGTGGGACCTGCGCGACAAGATCATCCCGGAGGCGCTCGAGGAGTGGACCGACGACCAGGGCCGGCTCCGGGCGTTCCCGTTCACCCGGACGAACTGGCCGGTGTCGTTCAACACGGCGCTGCTCGAACAGGCCGGTGTCAGCGAGATCCCGACGACCTCGGACGCGCTCATCGCCGCAGCCGACCGCCTGCGCTCCGCCGGCATCGGGCCGGTCACCGTCGGCGGGTCGGACTGGAGCGGGCAGAAGCTCCTCATGCAGGTGATCCAGGGGTTCGTGTCCCAGGGCGAAGCGGCGAAGGTCTTCTCCACGGGCAGGATCTCGGAGAGCGCCGGTGCGGTCCGCGGCGTCGAGCACTTCGTCGAGCTCCGCGACGCCGGGGTCTTCGTGGACTCGGTGCAGGGGTTCACCTCGGACTCCGAACTGACGCAGTTCACGACGCGCAAGGCCGCGATCGTCCCCGCGATGTCCTCCGCGCTGGCGCTGGTGTCGAAGGAACGCGCGAAGGAGGTCACCGTGGGCGGCTGGCCGGTCCCCTCGCAGCACGCGGCCATCGCGCACCCGAGCGTCATCAAGAGCTACAACGGGCACGGCATCTGGATCAGCGAGAACGGCCGGGCGAAGCTCGACCTCATCAAGCCGTTCGTGCAGTACCTGTACTCGTCGGCGGTGACGACCGAGTTCGTCCTCGACTCCGGCCGCGACATGAGCCGGATCACCGACACCGTCAGCCGTGACTTCCCGCTCGTCGCCCAGGCGTCGAAGCTCACCGACGACCAGGTCACCCCGGTGATGCTGCCCGACCTGCTCGTGCCCGACTCGGCGTACGAGCCGATGATCCGTGCGACCAGCCTGGCGTACGGCTCGGGCACCTCGGCCGACCGCATCATCGACCTCTTCGAGCGCGCCTACACGGCCGCCTGACCCACCCGACCCTGCGAGAAGGAGCTCCCCATGGCAGTGCTCGTCGAGGAACCACCCGTCCGGTCGGCGTCGACCCCGCCCGGGCCCGCCCGCCGCGGATCCCGCGCCGTCGGCAGCAGCCGCGGCAGCTTCCCGACCTTCGCGATCCCGGCGCTCGTCTGGTACGGCCTGTTCATGATCGGGCCGGTCGTCGCGATGATCGTGATCGCCTTCCTGAGTTGGCCCGGCATGCTCGTGTCGCCGACGTTCGCGGGGCTCGACAACTTCCGGGTGCTGTTCTCCGACGAGACGTTCTGGGCCGCGGTCCGGAACAGCACGGTGCAGATCGTGGTGGGGCTGCCGATCATGATCGTGCTGGCGTTCCTGCTCGCCTTCCACGTCGTGCAGAAGCCGCGCGGGCACAAGGTGCTCCGCTACCTGCTCTTCATCCCGGCGCTCATCTCGGCACCGGCCACGGCGATGATGTTCTACGCGATGCTCAACCCCGACGGCCTGGTCAACGGGGTGCTCGCGACGCTCGGCATCGGCGGCAAGGCCTGGCTGGCCGACCCCGCGACCGCCCTCGGCGCGCTCATCGTCGTCGACCTGTGGGCAGGCATCGGGTACTCGGCGGTGCTCATCGCGAGCCGGCTCGACGGCGTCGACACCGAGGTCGTGCAGGCCGCCCGCATGGACGGCGCCGGATCGTGGCGGCTGGCGTGGGGTGTGTACTGGCCGATCGCCCGCGACTTCATCGGGGTGGTGGCGATGCTGCAGTTCCTCTCGATGCTCTTCAGCTCGGCGCAGAACGTGCTCCTGCTGACCCAGGGCGGCCCGGGCACCGCGACCACGACGTTGTCGTACCTCGTGTACCAGAAGGCGTTCGTCGACACCGACCTCGGCTACAGCCAGGCCGTCGGCGTCGTCCTGTTCGTGCTCGGACTCGCCGGGATGTTCGTCATCCGCCGGGTCCTGCGCAAGACCCACTGACCGCCCCTGACCGACAGACCCCGGGAGACCACCATGGCGAAACCCACCGCCGGCATCCGGCTGCGTGACCGGATCGGCTCCATCACGAGCGGCACCGTGGCGTGGATCTACGCCGCCCTGCTGATCCTGCCCTTCTACTACTTCGTGGTGTCGTCGTTCAAGGACAACGACGGCATCTTCGAGTCCCCGTTGGCGCTGCCCGCGTCGTGGGACCTGTCGAACTTCACCGAGGCGATCCGCCAGGCCTCGCTCGGACCGGCCATCGCGAACTCGGCGATCACGACGGTGGCGGCCCTGGTGCTGACCCTCGTCCTCGCGCTGCCGGCGTCGTTCGCCCTCGCCCGGGCCACCGGCCGCGCCGGACGCATCGTCGAGGGACTGTTCTCGCTCGGGTTCCTCATCCCGTCGTTCGCGGCGCTGTTCCCGACGTTCCTGCTCGCGGCCGGGATGGGGCTGTTCCACACCCGGACGTTCCTCGTGCTCCTGTTGCCCGCGACCGCGATGCCCCTGGCCGTCGTGATCCTGACCCAGTTCATGCGAACGATCCCGCGCGAGCTGGAGGAGGCCGCGTCGATGGACGGCGCCTCGGCGTGGCAGGTGATGCGCCAGGTGTACCTGCCGATCTGCATCCCGGGCATCGCCACCGTGCTGCTGCTGAACTTCCTGTCGTTCTGGAACGAGTACCTGTACGCCCTGGTGCTCATCGGGCCGGACACGGCGCAGCGGACGATCCAGGTGGCGCTCCCGACGCTGAAGGTCGACGCCGGCACCGACTACGGGATGCTCATGGCCGGCACGCTGTTCACGCTGCTGCCGGTGTACCTCGTGTACTCGATCCTGCAGCGCCAGATGCAGCGCGCTCTGGTCTCCGGAGCGATCAAGGGATGACCGAGCACCAGACCGCGCACCCGACCGCGACCAGCCTCGACGTCCGCGCCCGCATCGGCCAGCTCAACCAGCGCCTGAAGGGCTGGGAGGCCGTCCGCTGGGTCGACGGCCGCCCGCGGATCACCGACGTCCTGCGCGCCGAGGTCGACCGGTGGGGCGGGATCGGCGCGGTCTACGGTGTGCTCCGCGCCGACCCCTGGTCCGGCGTGCACTGGGGCAACGGCATCCCACCCGAACGCTCCGCCGAGGCCTACGCCGCCGTGCAGGACCACGTCGTCGCGCACAGTGACGGCGGCGTCCCGACGCTCTTCGTGGAAGAGGTCCCGCACGGGCTGCAGGCCCTCGGCGGCACGACAGTGCCGGTGAACCTCGCCCTCGGCGCCGCGATGGACGAGCAGCTCGTCGAGGACCTCGCGGCCGCGGTCGCCGCCGAGGTCCGCGCCCGCGGTACCCACGTCGCCCTCGTCTCCGGGCTCGACGTCCTGCGCGATCCCCGGTGGGGTCGGAGCGAGGAGTGCTGGTCCGAGGACGCCGCGCTCGCCGCGATCATGGTCGCCGCCACCGTCCGGGGCATGCAGGGCGGCGGTCCGGGCCCGATCGACGACCGACACGTCGCGGTCGTCGCGAAGCACCTGGCCGGGCAGGGCGCCGGCATCGGTGGGCGGAACGGTTCCGGCGCCCCGATCGGCCGCCGTGAGCTCGCCGAGGTGCACCTGCCGCCAGCGCTCGCCGCGGCACGCGAACACGTCGCCGGGTTCATGGCGGCGTACAACGACGTCGACGGGGTGCCGTGCTGCGGCAACCGCGACCTGCTCACCACCACGATCCGCGACACGTGGGGCTGGGACGGGCTCGTGATGGCCGACGGCACCGCCATCGACCGGCTGCGCGACGTCACCCCCGACCCGGCCTCGGCGGCTGCGCTCGCGCTCCGTGCCGGGGTCGACCTGAGCCTGTGGGACGAGTCCTACACGCACCTCGACGGGGCACTGGACCGGGGCCTGATCAGCACCGGCGACCTGGACCGCGCGGTGGACCGGGTGCTCGCCCTGAAGCGCCGCGTCGGCCTGCTCGCGACACCGACAGCACCACCGGCGACACCTGCACCTGCACCAGCACCCGGCCCGGCCGAGAACGCCGAGCCACCGGAACGCGCGACCATCGCGCTCGCTGAACGCGCCGCTCACCGCGCCGTGGTCGCCCTGGGCGGAGCGCTGCCCGCGATCGCACCCGACGCCGTCGTCGCCGTGGTCGGCCCGAACGCCGACGACGTCGACGCCCTGCTCGGCGACTACTCACCTCCGCGGCCGCCCGTCGACCCCGGTGCGTCCACCGTCCGCTCCGCCCTGGAGGCCCGGCTCGGCCCCGCCCGGATCCGCACCGCCCGGGGCAGCGGGCTCCGACAGCCCCTGCCGGGCCCCGACGGGCTCCTCGCGGTCCGCACGGCGCTCCTCGGCGCCGACGTGGCGGTGGTGGTGCTCGGCGGCTCGAGTCGTCGCGCGTACGACGACGGCTTCGAGGACAACGGCGCCGTCAGCGGTCCGGCACCGGACACCACGAACGGCGAGGGGGTCGACCTGGCCTCGATCGCCGTGCCCGACGCGCAGCTCGACGTGCTCCGCGCCGCCCGCGAGAGCGGTCTGCCGGTCGTCGCGGTCGTCGTCGACGGTCGACCACGGGTCCTGAGTGAGGTGCTCGCCCTGGCCGACAGCGTGCTCGTCGTGCCGTTCCCGGGGCCCTCCGGCGGTCGAGCCGTCGCGGACGTGCTGTTCGGCGCCCCGGCCGAGGGGCGACTCCCCGCGACGTGGCCCGGCGCCGACGGCGTCCTGCCCGTGGCGCACGACGAACGCCTCGAGACGGCGCGCGGCTACGTCGACGTGACCAGCCGCTCGACCGTGACCGGTGCACCCGGGCCGGGTGGCGGGGTGGACGTCCGCCTGGCGGAGGGGAGCGACGCGGTGACTGCTGTGCGCCTCCTGGCCGGGGGCACGGTGACCGTCCCGGTGACGGTGCGCAACACGTCGGACGCACCCCGTCGGGTCTCGGTGCCCCTGTGGGGGCGGCGGCGTGAACCCGGTGTCCGTCCGCGGCGACGACGACTGCTCGCCCTGGTGACGGTCGACGTGCCCGCCGGTGGGACCGTCGACACCGCGTACGCGCTCGGACTCGATGCGCTCGGCACGTGGGACGCTGGTCTCCGGCTCGGTGCACGGCCGCTCGAACTCGACTGCTGGACGGACGACGTGCTCGATCCACCCGGGTCGACGCGGACCGTCCGCGTCACCGACGGACAGGAGTCAGTGCGATGGGTGTCGTGACGCAGACGCAGCTCGAGGAGATCACGCCGACGCTGGTGGCGGCCGCCGACCGGGTCCGAGCCGCGGTCGGCACCGAGGTCGGCGACCGCGTTGAGCGCGCGCTGGTCCGCACGCTGCGGGACACGATCTCGCTCGACGACGACGGCGCCTTCGTGATCACGGGGGACATCCCGGCGATGTGGCTCCGCGACTCGACGACGCAGATGACGCCGTACCTGCGGTTCGTGGCGGACGACCCGGCGCTCGCGGACCTGCTCTGGGCGGTCGTGCGGCGGCAGTTCCGGCTGATCGAGCACGACCCCTACGCCAACTCGTTCAACCGCGAGCCGAACGGCGCGCACTACGACCCCGACGACCTGAACGCCGACCCGCTGGTGTGGGAGCAGAAGTACGAGGTCGACAGCCTGGCCTACCCGGTGACCTTCGCGTACGCGCTGTGGCGGGCGACCGGGTCGACCGCGGTGCTGGACGAACGGGCGCACCGGGTGTTCCGCACGATCGTGGCGCAGTGGCGGACCGAACAGGACCACGACGCATCGGCCTACCGGTTCGTGCGCGACGGGGCGATCCCGACCGAGACCCTCGCGCGCGACGGCCGCGGCACCCCGGTCGCGGTGACGGGCATGACGTGGTGCGGGTTCCGCCCGTCGGACGACGCCTGCACGTACGGCTACAACGTGCCCGCGAACCTGTTCGCCGCCGAGGCGCTGCTCGCCGTCGCCGCGATCGCCCGGGACGTCTGGTCCGACACGGGCCTGGCGGACGACGCCGACGTGCTGCGCGCGAGCATCCTGGACGGCGTCCGGCAGCACGGCGTCGTGCCCGGGCCGGCGGGGGAGGACGTCTACGCCTACGAGGTCGACGGGCTCGGTGGTGTGCTGCGCATGGACGACGCGAACACCCCGTCGCTGCTGTCCCTGCCGTTGTCGGCGCCGTCGGTGCTCGACGACTCGGTGTGGGCGGCGACGCGGGACTTCGTGCTGTCACCGGCGAACCCGTTCTGGTTCAGCGGCACCGCGGCCGCCGGTGTCGGCAGCCCGCACACGTTGCCGCAGCGGGTGTGGCCGATCGCCCTGGCGGTCGAGGGCCTCGTGTCCGGGTCGCCGGCGCGCCGTCGGGAGCTGCTCGACGTGCTCGTGGCGACCGACGGCGGGACCGGCGACATGCACGAGTCGTTCGACGTCGAGGACCCGACACAGTTCTCGCGCCCGTGGTTCTCGTGGGCCGACGCGATGTTCTGCGAACTGGCACTGGCGGCGGCCGAGGACTGATCCTCGACCGCCGCCAGTGCGGGTCCTGCGGGTGGTCGGCTAGGCGCCGAGCGCGGCGTCCACGATCTCCTTGGCCTCGCGCTGCACCTGCTCCAAGTGCTCCTGCCCGACGAAGCTCTCGGCGTAGATCTTGTAGACGTCCTCGGTACCGGACGGTCGTGCGGCGAACCAGGCCTTGTCGGTGACGACCTTGACGCCGCCGACGGCCGCGTCGTTGCCGGGGGCCTTCGACAGCTTCGCGGTGATCGGGTCGCCCGCCAGGGTCTCGGCGGTGATGGCGTCGCCGTCGAGCTTCGACAGGCGTGCCTTCTGCTCCTTCGAGGCCGCGGCGTCGACGCGCTGGTAGACCGGGTCACCGAAGCGCTCGGTCAGCTCGACGTACAGCTGCGAGGGGGTCTTGCCGGTGACCGCGACGATCTCGGACGCCAGGAGCGCCAGGATGATGCCGTCCTTGTCGGTGGTCCACGCCGTGCCGTCGGTGCGCAGGAACGACGCACCCGCCGACTCTTCGCCACCGAACGCGACGGAGCCGTCGATCAGGCCGGGCACGAACCACTTGAAGCCGACCGGGACCTCCCACAGACGGCGCCCGAGCGATTCTGCGACGCGGTCGATGATGCTCGACGACACCAGGGTCTTGCCGATGGCGGCGTCGTCGCGCCAGGCCGGACGGTGTGCGTAGAGGTACTCGATCGCGACGGCGAGGTAGTGGTTCGGGTTCATCAGGCCGCCGTCGGGCGTGACGATGCCGTGCCGGTCGGAGTCGGCGTCGTTGCCCGTCAGGACGTCGAACTCGTCCTTGTGCGCCAGGACCGAGGCCATCGCCGAGGGGCTCGACGGGTCCATCCGGATCTTGCCGTCCCAGTCGAGCGTCATGAACGACCAGGTCGGGTCGACGTCCGGGTTCACGACGGTCAGGTCGAGCCCGTAGTGGTCGCGGATGAGGTTCCAGTACGGCAGCGATGCGCCACCGAGCGGGTCGGCGCCGATCTTCACCCCGGCACGCTTGATCGCGGCGATGTCGATGATGTTCTCGAGGTCGGCGACGTAGGTGTGCAGGAAGTCGTAGCGGTCGGGGGTGGCGTGCTCGGTGCGCTGCACCTCGGCGTTGCCGCCCTCGATGATCGCGTTCGCCCGGTTGGCGATCCAGCTCGTGGCGTCGCTGTCGGCGGGGCCGCCGTGCGGCGGGTTGTACTTGAAGCCGCCGTCGCGGGGCGGGTTGTGGCTCGGCGTGATGACGATGCCGTCCGCCGTGTCGGGGTTGCCGGCGCGGTTGTAGCGGATGATCGCGTGGCTCAACGCGGGGGTCGGCACGTAGCCGTTGTCGCTGTCGGCCAGGACGTGCACGCCGTTGGCGGCGAGGACCTCGAGCGCGGTGCGCTCGGCGGGGCCGGACAGGGCGTGGGTGTCGCGCCCGATGAAGAGCGGGCCGTCGGTGCCCTGCGACTGCCGGTACTCGACGATCGCCTGCGTGATCGCGGCGATGTGGGTGTCGTTGAAGGCGGAGTCGAGCGAGGAGCCGCGGTGGCCGGAGGTACCGAACACGACCTGCTGCTCGGCGACGGAGACATCGGGCACACGGTCGTAGTAGGCGGCGACGAGCGCGTCGATGTCGACGAGGTCGTCTGCGGTCGCGGGGGTGCCGGCGCGGTCGTTCATGGGTCCATCCTGGCATCGCGCACCCGGACGCGTCCGGCCGGCGCACAGCCCGGGCCGCAGAGCGCGGCCGGAGCCGTGTCCGCCGACCGGGTCGACGGCACGGCTCAGGCGGTGCGGAACGAGCCGGTCGCCGTGCGGAACGAGCCGGTGGCCGTGCGGGTGGAGGCGGTCCAGGTGCCGGGACGCGACCGCTGCACGTCGGTGAAGCGCCCGAGGCGTCCGCTGATCGGCGCACCCGTGTAGGTGCCGACCGAGTCGGTGGAGCGGGTGCCCGTGAAGGACCCGCGCTCGTCACGGCCGCGGAGTCCGGACACGAAGGTGCCGCCGAGCGGGAAGGTGCTGTTCGTCATGCGCTCGACCGTACGTGACTGTCTTGCACGATGCAAAACAAGTGCACGAACGTGCGTGATCAGGCCATGAGCTCGCAGAAGCTCCGGCCCGCGACCGTCCAGCTCTGCCGCGCCACGAGGCCGGCGTCTGCCGCGTGCCGGTGCAGCGCGTCGAGTCCGACCTCGGCCCAGGGGAACCCGGCGCTCTCGTGGCCGTCGGCGTCCACCACGCGGGCGGTGTACACCCGGTCGGCCAGCGGGTCGGGGTTCGTCTCGACGATCACCCGGCCACCGGCGCGGACGATCTCGCCGCAGCGCTCGAGCAGGGCGGCGGGGTCGCCACCGATGCCGATGTTGCCGTCGATGACCAGGGCGGTGTCCCAGTGGCCCTCGTCGGGGACCGCGTCGAACACCGATCCCTGGATCGCGGTGCCACCGGACCGCTGGGCGATCGCCACGGCCTCGGCGGAGACGTCCACGCCGAGTGCGGGGATGCCGCGGTTGCGCGCGGCGACGAGCATCCGCCCGGGGCCGCAGCCGATGTCGATCACGGGGCCGTCGGCGTCGTCGAGCAGCGAGCGGTCGACCCGGTCGGCCGCGGCGCTCCACCGGCCGACGTCCATCGTCGTGACGACGTCGGGACGGTCCGGGTCGGTCAGCCGGAGCCGTCCGTCCGAGCGCAGTGCCCGGGCGTACGGCTCGCCGCCGCCGGCGCCGAAGGAGACGGGTGCGTGCATGGTCATCGGAGACTCCCCGCGGTCTCGGCACGGAGTGCCTGGGTGAAGCCGGAGTCCGGCGCGAGTTCGGCGACGCGTTCGGCGTCGGGCATGGTGTCGACGTCGAGCAGTTCGCCGAGGATCCCGACGTCGAGGCCGGCGTCGGTCAGGCGTGCGAGCTGGACGGCGCCGGTGTCGTCCTGCGACATCGGGACGCCGCGGAGCAGGTCGCCGGTCGGGGCCTGCACGTACAGCGACCAGAAGCCGCCGTCCTCGGCGGGGCCGAACCACGCGTCGCGCTCGGGCCGGTCGAACACCGGGGCGAGCGCGTCCGTGGACACCTGCGGGGTGTCCATCCCGACGAGCAGCAACGGGCCGTCGATCGCGTCGAACAGGAAGCCGAGGCGCTCGTCGAGCCCGCCGCCGGGCTGGTGGAGGACGTCGAAGCCCTCGGCCGACTCCGGGACGACGTCGCCGTCGAAGAACAGCACGCGGCGCTCTGCGGGCAGGGCGCGGACGGTCGACAGGGTGTCGGCGAGGCTCGCGGACGCCACACGGGCGGCACCCTCGGGTGAGAGCGCCGGGGTCAGGCGGGTCTTCACCTTGCCGGGCAGGCACTCCTTCGCGACCACGGCCACGGTGATGCCGGCGGTCATGCGCGCGTCCCCTCGACCGAGGCGGTGACGGGTGCGGAGTCGGGCCGTGCCGCGGAACCGGTCGCGGCGGTGGAGCCGGCCACGTGGCGGACGGACGCCGGGGCGACGACCCGGACACGGGCCTCCCGGCGGTACGCGCGCAGCAGGCGGGTCATGTCGCGGACCGCGTTGATGGTGCCGCGGAGCGTCCCGGTCACCTTGCTGTCGCCGATGCGCTGCGCGTAGCCGATGTCGGACTCGTCGACGCGCCAGCCTGCCGCGTGCGCGGCCAGGACCATCTCGAGCGGGTAGCCGCTGCGGCGGTCCTGCAGGTCCAGGGCGACGAGGTCCTCGCGGCGCATGACGCGCATCGGGCCGAGGTCGCGCAGGCGGTAGCCGGTCGCGCGGTGCATGAGGACGGCGAGGACGCGGTTCGCGAACCGGGCGTGCGGCGCCCACGCGCCCGCGCTCGTCGGGACACGTCGTCCGAGCGCCAGGTCGACGCGGCCGCTCGCGACGCGGTCGACCAGCGGCGGCAGTTCGGCGGGGTCCATCGAGGCGTCCGCGTCGCAGAAGGCGACGAAGTCGGCAGTGGCGGCCGCGACGCCCGCGGCGCAGGCGGAGCCGAAGCCCTTCACCGGTTCCGTGACGACGAGGGCGCCGTGGGCGCGGGCGACGTCGGCGGAACCGTCGGTCGAGCCGTTGTCCACCACGATCGCGCGGTAGCCCTCCGGCAGGCGAGCGATCACCTTCGGCAGGGCATCGGCCTCGTCGAGGCACGGGAGGATGACGTCGACACTCATGTCCGTCATTCGGTGCCGGTCGTCAGATCGACGGGTCTGTCCTGTCATGCACTCGACGTAACACGACGACGCGCGTCGGGGTACAGGAAATCTGTACCCGCTGGTCAGTCAGCGCACTGTTTCGGGGTTGGGTCCCCAGAACGGGGGACAGGCGGACGGGAGGCCCGTGGCGGGCGTTCGTGTCCGGTCACGTCCGCCGCGTGGTCGCGCGGGGCGCGGGGCGCGGGGCGGGCGCTTCGTGAGCAGGAATGGTCGGGTCGCGTCCGGTGACCCGACCATTCCTGCTCACGAAGTGGGGCTACTGGACGGCGCTCCGGAGGGGAGCGGTCGCGAAGTCGCGCATGCCGGCCGCGAAGTCGACCTCGGCGCGCCAGCCGAGCTCGGCGGCGATGCGGTCCGAACTCGCCGTGACGTGCCGGACGTCGCCCAGGCGGTACTCGCCCGTGACGACCGGCTGGGGGCCGTCGGGGCCCGCGATCGCCGCGGCCATGTCGCCGATCGTGTGCACGACCCCGGACCCGACGTTGTACGCGCGGAACGAGTCGGCGGGCTGGTCGGCGGTCGCGGCGATCGAGGCGGCGTTCGCTCCGGCGACGTCGTCGACGTGCACGAAGTCCCGGCGCTGGGCGCCGTCCTCGAAGACGCGGGGGGCCTCGCCGCGGGCCAGCGCCGAGCGGAACAGTGAGGCGACACCGGCGTAGGGGGTGTTCGCGGGCATGCCGGGCCCGTAGACGTTGTGGTAGCGGAGCGCGATCGCCCGGCCGCCCGTCGCGCGCGCCCAGCTCGAGGCCAGGTGCTCCTGCGCGACCTTCGTCTGCGCGTACACGTTGCGGGGGTCGAGCGCGGCGGACTCGTCGATCAGTCCGGGCAGCAGGGGATGACCGTCCGGGCCGATCGGGTCGAAGCGACCGGCGTCGAGGTCCTCGCGGCGGCGGGCCGGCGGACGGACGGGCTCGCCGTCGGACGTCGTGTAGGCGCCCTCGCCGTAGACGACCATCGAGCTCGCGACGACGAGTCGGCCGATGTCGTGCCGGTCCATGCCGGCGAGGACGTACGCGGTGCCGGCGTCGTTCGACGAGACGTAGTCGGGGGCGTCCTGGAAGTCGACGCCGAGGCCGACCTTGGCGGCCTGGTGGCAGACGACGTCGACGCCGTCGAGCGCGGCGTCGAGCGAGACCCGGTCGCGGACGTCGCCGTGCACGAACTCGATGCCCTGCTGCTGGTGCGCGCGCACGACCTCGCCGGCGTCGCCGTGGACGTCGTCGCGGAGGGAGTCGAGGACGCGGACCTCGTGGCCGTCGGCCAGCGCGCGGCGGACGATCGCGGAGCCGATGAAGCCGGCGCCGCCGGTGACGAGCAGGCGGGTCATGCGGTGGGTCCCGTGGTCGCGGCGGTGGGCTGGGTCTGCATGATGCTGGCGCTGGCGCTCGCCGGGACGAGTTCGCGCGGCGTGAAGTCGGCGGGGATCGCGCCGACGATCCCGCCGATGGCGCGGACGATCACCTCGTTGGCGCGGGCGAGACGCTCCATCACGAGGGCGTGGGTGACGGGGGCGCCGGCGTCGTCGGCTGCGTCGCCCGTGGCCGCTGTGTCCGCCGTGGCCGCGTGGGCGGCCGCTGCGGCGGCTTCGTCCTCGGTCGGGGCCAGGCCGGCGTCGGCGTCGGTGACGAACGACAGGTTGACGGTCGCGATGCCGAGCTCGGCGGCGAGCGGGACCTCCGGGGTCATCGTCATGTTGATGGTGTGGCCACCGGCCTCGCGCAGCCAGACGGACTCGGCGCGCGTCGAGAAGCGGGGGCCCTGGATGACGACGCACGTGCCGGTCGGACGGAACGGCACGTCGAGTGCGGCGATCGCGTCGACGGCTGCGCGCCGCAGCGTCGGGTCGAACGGGTCGGCGAACGACAGGTGCTGGACGTCGTCCTCGAAGAACGTGTCCGCGCGGCCGAAGGTGCGGTCGATGAGTTGGTCGGTCACGACGAAGGTGCCCGGGGCGTAGTCGGGGTGCAGACCACCGACGGCGCTCGAGGACACGATCGCCCGGACGCCCAGGGAGCGGAGCGCCCAGAGGTTCGCGCGGTGGTTGATGCGGTGCGGGGCGACGGAGTGCTCACGACCGTGCCGGGTGAGGAACGCGACCCGACGTCCGGACATCGTGCCGATGCTGATCGGGCTCGATGTCGGGCCGAACGGCGTCGGCACGTCCAGTTCCTCGGCGGTCCCCTCCTCGAACAGCTGGTAGAGGCCGGAGCCCCCGATGACACCGATCGTCACGGCTTCGTCGTTCTCCACAGGTCCTCCGAAAGGTCGTCGGCGCGGTCTGCGCGCTGGATACGCTACTGACGCCGGCCCCGGACGAACCGGGAGCGGCGACACCATCCCTGTTCGGAGGCACCTGTGCGAACGATCGGTCAGCACCGCGACGACCTGGCGGCGCTGCTCGCGCCGGTCCTGGCGGGCCTCGGGGCTGCGTCGTGGCGTATCGACGACCTGGCCGTCGACGGCCGTGCCGGTCACGGGCACCGCGTGCTCGCTGCACCCGTTGCCGCACCGGTCCCGTTGCCGCCCTTCGACAACAGCCAGATGGACGGCTTCGCGGTCCGGGTGGCCGATGCCGGGCAGGACGTCCGGGTCGTCGCGCCCATCCCCGCCGGGGTCGTCCCCGCACCGCTCTCCGCCGGCACAGCGGCACCGATCATGACCGGCGCGCGGATCCCCGACGGTGCCGATGCCGTCTTCCCGGTGGAGGCCACGTCGCCGGGGTCGTTCCCGGCTGCGCTCGAACTGGGGCACGTCACGGTGCCCGCCGACCTCGTGCCGGGCACCTTCGTGCGGGCGACCGGCAGCGACCTGGCCCTCGGTGCATCCATCGCTCCGACCGGAGCGCCGATCACCCCCGCCCTGCTCGGTGCGCTCGCAGCCGCCGGAGTGTCCACCGTGCAGGTTCGTCGACCACTGCGGGTGCTCGTGGTCTCGACGGGGTCCGAGCTGCAGGGAGCCGACACCGACGCGGCGACGATCGGCGACGCGAACGGCATCGCGCTGCAGGCGGCGCTCGCCGAGATCGGTGCTTCGTCCCGCACGGTCCGGGTTCCTGACGACGTCGACGCGTTCGTCACCGAGCTCGACGACGCCGTGGGGGACTGGGCCGACCTCGTGCTCACCACCGGGGGCATCAGTGCGGGCGCGTACGAGGTCGTGCGGCAGGCACTCGAACCCCGCGGGCTCGCCGTCACCCCGGTCGCGATGCAGCCCGGCGGGCCGCAGGCGTTCGGCAGCGTGGAGCTCGCCGGTCGACCGGTGCCGGTGGTGTCGTTCCCCGGCAACCCGGTGTCGGCGCTCGTCTCGTTCGAGGTCTTCCTCCGTCCGCTGCTCGCGCCCCTCGTCGGGCTGCCGGCCGACCGTCCCGAGCTGCACCTGCCCGCTGCTTCGGCTGCGCAGTCACCGGGTGGCAAGCACCAGGTGCGGCGTGGCCGGGTGGCCGACGGGGTCGTCCACTTCGTGGGCGGACCGAGTTCCCACCTGCTCGCGCACTACGCCGCCGCCACGCACCTCGTGCACGTCCCGGTGGGGGTCGACGCCGTCGAGCCCGGTGACGTCCTGACCGTCTGGAGTCTCCGATGACCGAACCCGTCGCCACGTCCGAGCCGGCCGATCCGTCCGACGCGGCCGAGCTGTCGCACGTGCGCGCCGACGGCTCCGCGCACATGGTCGACGTGTCCGCGAAGGACGTGACCGACCGCTCGGCGACCGCCACCGCCACGCTCGTCACCCGGCCCGATGTCGTCGCTCGCATCCTCGACGGCTCCCTGCCGAAGGGCGAGGTCATCGGCACCGCCCGCATCGCCGCGATCATGGCCGTGAAGAAGACCTCCGACCTCATCCCGCTCTGCCACCCGCTCCCCATCGCCGGGGTGCAGGTCGACATCACCGGCGCCGACGACCGCGTGCTGATCGAGGTCTCGGTCCGCACGACCTCGCGCACCGGCGTCGAGATGGAAGCGCTGACCGGCGCGAGCGTCGCCGCGCTGACCGTGTACGACATGGTGAAGGCCGTCGACCGGTCGGCCTCGATCACGGACGTCCGAGTGCTCGAGAAGCACGGCGGTCGGTCCGGAGACTGGAGCAACCGATGACCTCGCAGCCGACCAGGGGCCGTGCCGCCGTC
The DNA here is from genome assembly GCF_004365375.1 of Curtobacterium sp. PhB25. Lineage (NCBI taxonomy): Bacteria > Bacillati > Actinomycetota > Actinomycetes > Micrococcales > Microbacteriaceae > Curtobacterium > Curtobacterium sp. PhB25. The sequence continues at coordinate 141,915 of NZ_SODR01000009.1, forward strand.
GTGGTGGTGTCCACGCAGGCCGCCGCCGATCCGGCACTCGACCGCACCGGGCCCGTCATCGCGGGGTGGCTGCGCGAGCGGGACTTCACCGTCGCCGAGCCCGTGATCGTCCCCGACGGCGGGGCGATCACCGAGACCGTGACCGCCGAACTGCTGGCCGGGGCCCGGATCGTCATCACGACCGGGGGCACCGGCGTCACCCCGACCGACCGGACGCCCGAGGCCGTCGCGCCCCTCATCGACCTGGAGCTGCCCGGTGTCCTCGAAGAGGTCCGTCGTCGCGGGCTCGCGGGGGCCGGTCCGACCGCACTGCTGAGCCGCGGCATCGCCGGCATCAGCACCGGCGGATCCCTGATCGTCACGCTGCCCGGGTCGCGCGGCGGGGTGGCGGACGGACTGGCCGTGCTCGACGGGCTTGTCGAGCACGTGCTCGCGCAGGTGCACGGCGAGGGCCACGCGCCGCGGAGCGCGTCGTGACCGCGTCGCCGGCCCCGACCCCGGCGCCGGATGCGCGCGTCGTCCTCGCCGACGTCGTCGACCGGGGGATCACCGTCGACGAGGTCTCCGCCGTCGTCGCCACCGACCAGGACGGCGCCGTCGTCACCTTCGCCGGCGTCGTCCGCGACCACGACGGCGGCAAGGGCGTCACCGCGCTCGACTACGAGCGGCACCCCAGCGCCGGCGACGTCATCGCCGAGGTCGCCCGCACCGTCGCCGACGCCCACCCCGACGTCCGCATCGCCGTGCTGCACCGCGTCGGGTCGCTCGGCATCGGGGACGTCGCGCTCGCCGCAGCGGTGGCGTCGTCGCACCGGGCGCAGGCGTTCGCAGCGTGCGGGGAGCTGGTCGATCTGGTGAAGGAGCGGGTGCCGATCTGGAAGCACCAGCGGTTCACCGACGGCACGGACGAGTGGGTCGCGGCGCTGTGACGGATGCTCAGGTCGAGCTGGTTCACTCAGATCGGTGACCGAAGCACAGACGGCCGCCGATCGGCGGTGGGCCGACGCGGAGATCCGGGCGAAGGCGTACCTCGCGCAGCCGCGTGACCGTCGTGTCCTGCCCATCCGCGGGTTCGTCCTGGCGGTGGCCCTCGTGATCGCGCTGCTGGTGCTCGTCGGCGTCGCGCTGCCCCCGGACTCCGATGCACGGCTGATGCTCTCGACCGTCGGACTCAGCATCGCGGTGCTCATCCTGGTGGTGGAGATCATCCGAGCCGTCCGGTTCCGGCGCCGTGCAGGACGCACCGTCGTCCGTGAGCAGGTCGTCGCGTCCTTGTTGCAGCGTGAGCAGCGTGCGGTCTCCCGTGCGGCGGTCGGCCAGGCGGACGCGCCGGCGGATCGACGGATCGTGGTCGACGCCGTCGCGACCGACCTGGCGAGCGGTGCCGCACTCCCGATGCAGGCCGGGTTGCTCGTCGTCTGGTCGTCGATCGGCGTCGCGGGGACGGCCTTCTGGCCGGTCTACCTGACCGGAAGTCTGTTCACGGGTGCCCAGTTCTTGTGGTCGGTGCGTCGCACCGTGCTCGCCCGGCGCTGTCTCGCAGCCCAGCACCGCACGGACGTCGACCCTGTACGGCCCCGCAGCTGACCGTGGCCGGATCGCAACACCGGCAGGCGTTCGGGGCGTGGCGACAGCCCTCAGGTTCTCCATAGAATCGCGAACATGAGCGTCTTGCTGCCCGGGATCACCGTCATCCTGCTGGTCTTCGCCCTGATCGACATCCTGACGAAGAACGACGATCAGATCCGCGGACTCCCGAAGATCGCGTGGGTGATCCTCGTGATCCTGATCCCCGTCGTCGGCAGCATCGTCTGGTTCGCCATCGGCCACGACTGGGCCCCGGGTGAGCGGAACCACGGCCGCTACATCGAACCCGCCCGTCACGAGGACCGGTACGCCACCCTCGGCGATGCCCGGAACGCCCACGGCGCCAAGCGCATCAGCGGCACGGAGCAGGAGCTCGCCGAGCTCGAGCGCGAGATCGAGTACTGGGAGGCGCAGGCTCGCCTGAAGCGCGCGAAGGAAGCCGCCGGCGAGGGCGACGCCGCTCCCGCGAGCTGACGTACCCGACAGCCGGAGCCGCGCCGGCCCCCGCGAGCTGACCCGGGCCTCCAGGTCGACGCGCCGGCGCACCGACGCGACGGGCGCACCGTGCGCGGTCGGTCGGCCGGTGCGAGGTTGTGCGCTCCGTGCGCCGCTACAACCTCGCACCGAGCGGTCAACCTCGCACCACCTGCCGAAGCCCGCACCGTGCGACCGCGCTGACCCGCGCTTCCAGGCCGACGCACCGATGCGCCGTCGCACCGTCGCACCGTGCGCGGTCGGTCGGCTGGTGCGAGGTTGCCCACTCCGTGCGCCGCTACAACCTCGCACCGAGCGGTCAACCTCGCACCACTCGAACAAGCCCGCACCGTGCGCCCGCCCCGGCCCCGGCCGACCCCACCCACACCCCCCCCCGCACCGACCACCCCGCCACGCCGCCTACCCTTGACGCGTGGCTCATCTCCTCGGCGCCGAGAACCTGCATCTCGAGTTCCCCACCAAGGTCGTCTTCGACAACGTCACCCTCGGCATCGACGAGGGGGACCGGATCGGCGTGGTCGGACGCAACGGCGACGGCAAGTCGACCCTCCTCGCGCTGCTGTCCCAGCGCCTCGAACCCGACGACGGCCGTGTCACGCACCGCCGCGGGTTGACCGTCGGCTACCTGGACCAGCGCGACATCCTGCCCGAGGGCGCGACCGTCGGCAGCACCGTCGTCGGCGACCTCGAAGAGCACGAGTGGGCCGGCGACCCGAAGATCCGCGACGTCATCGGCGGCCTGGTGTCGGACATCCCGTGGGACGTCAGCGTCGACGAGCTGTCCGGTGGCCAGCGCCGCCGCGTGGCACTCGCGCGGCTGCTCGTCGGCGACTGGGACGTCCTGTTCCTCGACGAGCCCACGAACCACCTCGACGTCGAGGGCATCCAGTGGCTCGCCGAGCACATCAACCGTCGCTGGTCGTCGAACCAGGGCGGGATGGTGGTCGTGACGCACGACCGGTGGTTCCTCGACGCGGTGTCGACCGACACGTGGGAGGTCCACGATGGCGTCGTCGACCCGTTCGAGGGCGGCTACGCGGCGTACATCCTGCAGCGCGTCGAGCGCGACCGGCAGGCAGCCGCCAGCGAGCAGCGCCGCCAGAACCTGGCCCGCAAGGAGCTCGCGTGGCTGCGCCGCGGCGCACCGGCTCGGACGAGCAAGCCGAAGTTCCGCATCGACGCCGCGAACGCCCTGATCGACGACGTCCCGCCGATCCGCGACACGGTCGCGCTGGCGAAGACGGCGACCGCCCGCCTCGGCAAGGACGTCGTCGACCTGCTCGACGTCAGCGTCTCGTTCGACGGCACCCAGATCCTCGACCGCATCGAGTGGCGCATCGCACCGGGGGAGCGGACCGGCATCCTCGGCCCGAACGGTGCCGGCAAGTCGACGCTGCTCAACCTCGTCTCCGGTACGCTCGCGCCGACGAGCGGCCGCGTGAAGACGGGCAAGACGGTGCAGGTCGCGATCCTCGACCAGCAGCTCGCCGACCTGGCCCAGTTCGCGAACGATCGCGTGCGCGAGGTGGTCGCCCGCAAGAAGACGAGCTACGTCGCGGACGGCAAGGAGATGACGCCGGCGCAGCTGCTCGAACGTCTCGGCTTCACGGCGGAGCAGCTCTCCACGCCGGTCAAGGACCTGTCCGGTGGCCAGAAGCGCCGCCTGCAGCTCATGCTCATCCTGCTCGACGAGCCGAACGTGCTGATCCTCGACGAGCCCACCAACGACCTCGACACCGACATGCTCGCCGCCATGGAGGACCTGCTCGACACCTGGCCGGGCACCCTGCTGGTCGTCTCCCACGACCGGTACCTGCTCGAGCGCGTCACCGACCAGCAGTACGCCGTGCTCGGCGGGCACCTGCGGCACCTGCCCGGCGGCGTCGACGAGTACATGCGGCTGCGTGCGGCCGGCACCGGTGGCGGGACCGCTTCTGCGGCTGCCGCCGCGTCTGCCGGGAGGCCCGACACCGCAGGCGGGACCGGCTCGGCCGGTGCCGTGGCCGGATCCAGTGCGTCGGCCGGTTCCGGCGCGTCGGCTGCGGCGGCCTCGGGCCTGTCGGGCGCGGAGCGTCGGACGGCCGAGAAGGAGATGTCGGCGCTGGACCGCAAGATCGCGAAGGTCGGCGCGGACCGGAAGAAGCTGCTCGACGACTTCGCCACCCACGACCAGTCGGACTACGCCGGGCTCGGGGAGCTGCAGGCGAAGCTCGCCGCGCACGAGGCCGAGATCGAGCAGCTCGAGGAGCGCTGGCTCGAGGTCGCGGAGCTGCTCGGGGTCTGAGCGGGTCTACTCCGCTGGCTTCGCATCCTCGGGGGCCCCGCCGCCCGGGTTCGCGACGACCTCCCACAGGTGGCCGTCCGGGTCCTGGAAGAAGCCGGACCACATGCCCCACGGCCGCGTGTACGGCGCCGCGAGCATCGTCGCGCCGGCGATCCGGGCCCGGTCGAGGAACGCTTCGGCGTCGGCCTGACTGTCGACGAAGTGCCCGATCGTGCTGCTCGGTGCCGTCGCGAGTGCCAGCCCGGAGTCCTTCGCCATGTCGTCCCGCCCGTAGACGCTGACGATCAGACCGTCGTCCAGGGTGAACATCGCCGTGGTGCCACCCGCCTCGGTCTCGGTCGGCGGGTACTCGGTGCCGATGACGCCGCTGCCCTCGATCCCGAGCAGGGCGCGGTAGAAGTCCGCCGATCGTGCGACGTCGGCGACGGCCAGGGTGATCGCGTGCATGGCCCGGAGGCTAGTCCCCGAGACCCAGGATGAGTCGGCGGAGCAGCCCGGCCAATTGGCCCTGCTCGTCGGCGGAGACCCCGGACAGGATGTCGCGTTCGGCGGCCAGCAGGTCCGCGATCGCCGCGTCCACCGCCACTCGGCCCTTGCCCGTCAGCGACACGAGGATGCCGCGGCCGTCCCTCGGGTCGGTCCGTCGCCCCACGAAGCCCCGCGCCGTGAGCCGGTCAACACGGTTCGTCATCGTGCCGCTCGACACCAGGGTTTGCTGCAGCAGGGTCTTCGGGCTCAGCTCGTACGGCTCACCCGCCCGCCGCAGGGCCGAGAGGACGTCGAACTCCCACGGCTCCATGTCACCCGCGTCGAACGCTGCTCGCCGCGCGCGGTCCAGGTGCCGCGCGAGCCGGTCGACGCGGGACAGGACCTCGAGCGGGCCGAAGTCGAGGTCGGCACGCTCACGACCCCACGCCGCGACGATCCGGTCGACCTCGTCCTGGTGCGGCATCCCTCCATCTTGGCCGAACCCGGGGCGGACGGCCAGCCTCGTCGGTCATGGGAGGATGGACGTGCACCCACGGGTGCGTTCCGCCTTGGTGTAATGGCAGCACGACGGCCTTTGGTGCCGTTAGGTCCGGGTTCGAATCCTGGAGGCGGAGCCGAGGCTTGATCCGGGTTCGCCGCGTCGGCGTTCTGGGAACGGGTCTCACCGACGCACGTCGCGTGGTGATCGCTGCCGAGGCTCCGGAGCGCTGACGCGCGGACGGGAGGCCCGGTGCCAGCTGGCACCGGGCCTCCCGTCCATCCGCGGCCCGTCTTCGGGCCACGCGCGGTCAGGCGGCTCCGTGGCTCGCTCGGGAGCGGCGGGAGAGGGAGTCGATGATCACCGCGAGGAGCAGGACGGCCCCGGTGACGATGTAGCGGGTGTAGTCCTCGAAGTTCAGCAGGTTCAGGCCGTTCGCGATCGACTGGATCACGATGACGCCGAGCAGTGCGGACCAGATGTTGCCGCGTCCACCGAAGAGGCTGGTCCCGCCGATGACCGCCGCTGCGATCGCGTTGAGGTTGACGTCGCCGCCACCCGAACTCAGCGTCGCGGCCGAGAGGTGTGCCGATGCGAGGAGCCCGCCGATGACGGCGAACACCGAGCAGAGCATGAACACCGAGATGTACACGAGGCGCACCTTGATGCCGGACCGGCGGGCGGCTTCGACGTTGCCGCCGACTGCGTAGATCGACCGGCCCCACTTCGTCCGCTTCACCAGGTAGTTCATCACGACGACCAGCAGGACGAAGAACACGAAGGACGTCCCGGTGCCGCGGTCGGTCGAGAGGTACCAACCGATCGCGCTGAGTCCGATGAGCAGCAGCGCCGCCTTGAGGACGACGAGCGACTTCGAGCCCGTCGACAGCCCTGCCCGGGCTCGTCGGGCATCTCGCCGGAGGTCCGCGAACAGGGTGCCGCCAGCCGCCAGCGCCGCGAGCACGTAGACGAGCCAGGGTGGCAGGTAGGAGAACAGCGCGAACTGCACGATGAAGGACTCCGTCGGCAGGTTGATCGAGCCGTTCTGGCCGAGGACGAGCAGCTGCACACCGAGGAACGCGAGGAGCCCAGCGAGTGTGATGACGAAGCTGGGGACACCGAACCGCGTGTACAGGAGGCCGTACAGCAGGCCGATGAGGGCTCCGACGCCGAGTGCGACTGCGATCACCGCGATGAGCGGCCAGTGCAGCTGTGTGAGCCCGACGCCGAGGATCGCTGCGGCGAGACCACTGACGGAACCGACCGAGAGGTCGATCTCGCCGAGCAGGAGCACCAGGACGATCCCGATGGAGATCGTGCCGGCCGCGGCGCACTGGACGGCCAGGTCGACGAGGTTCGTCGCGTAGAGGAAGCTCCCGCCGGGCGTCAGGAGACCGAAGGCGACCCAGATGACGACGAGCCCCACCACGACCGGGAGACTTCCCAGGTCGCCTGCGCGGACCCGGCGACTGAAGCTGGTGATCGCGCCGCGAACGCCTTCTTCGCGCAACAGCCGTTCGTCCTGCAGGTCTGCTGCGGCGCGGGAGGTCGGTGTGCTCATGGTGACGGGGTCCGGAGAGGTGCCTCGTGGCCGCTTGCTCTGGCGGGTGCTGCTCATCGGTCTGTCTCTCGTTCGGATTGCGCGGCGGCGCGACGGGTGACGGCGTTGTCGGTGGCGCCGGTGATCGCGGCGATGATGTCCTCGTAACTGACGTCGGCAACGGTGAAGTCACCGTTGTTGCGGCCGAGGCGGAGCACTGCGACGCGGTCGGCGACGGCTCGGACGTCGGCGAGGTTGTGGCTGATCAGCACGACGCCGTGGCCGCGGTCGCGGAGGCGTTCGACGAGGTTCAGGACCTCGGCGGTCTGCGCGACGCCGAGCGCGGCCGTCGGCTCGTCGAGGATGACGATCTTCGGGTCGCCGATCAACGACCGGGCGATCGCGACGGTCTGCCGCTGACCGCCGGAGAGCGACGCGATGGGAATGCGGACGGACGGGATCCGAGCCGAGAGCTGTCGGAGCAGCTCCCAGGACTTCCGCTCCATCTCCTCTTCGTCGAGGACGAAGTGCGAGACCTCGCGCCCGAGGAACAGGTTCGACACGACGTCGAGGTTGTCGGCGAGTGCGAGGTCCTGGAAGACCGTCGCGATCCCGAGCGCCTGCGCAGCCGCCGGCGAACCGATGTGGACGGGCTCGCCCTCGAAGGTGATGGTTCCTTCGTCCGGGGTGTAGACGCCGGCGAGGATCTTGACGAAGGTGCTCTTCCCCGCGCCGTTGTCGCCGACGAGGGCGACGACTTCGCCCGCGTGGACGTCGAAGTCGATCCCGGAGAGCGCCTGGACGGCACCGAACCGCTTGCTGATGCCCTGGAGGGACATCACCAGGTCCTTCTGGACGGGGACGGGTGTGGGTTCCGCGATGGTCACGGGGGACTCCTTGGCTTCAGGGGAGGGAGACGGAAGTGCGTCCCCCTCCCTGCGGGTCACTTGATGCCGTACTTCGTGCATGCGTCGGCGAGCTGCGTGGTGCAGATGTCCTTCGCGGTGAAGAGTCCGTCCTTCACGACCGTGTCCTTGATGTTGTCCGCGGTGACGGCCACCGGCGTGAGGATCACCGACGGCACGGTCTTGCCGCTGGCGGTCTTCACGGTGCTCGTGGTGGAGGCCTTCTTGCCCGCCGCGAGTTCCAGTGCCAGGTCAGCCGCTCCCTCTGCCTCCGGCTTGAACGCCTTGTAGACGGTCATGTACTGCTTGCCGGCGAGGATCCGCTGCAGTCCTGCGAGCGTCGCATCCTGGCCGGTGATGGGCGGGAGATCCGTCGCGCCCGCCGCCTGCATCGCGGAGATCACGCCGCCCGCGGTGTCGTCGTTCGCCGCGTAGATCCCCTTGATGTTGTCGACGCCGACCTTGGAGATCTGGCCCGCCGCCCAGCTCTGCGCCTTGGCAGGGTCCCAACCGGGGGTGTCGTACTCGCCGAGGACGTCGTAGCTGGTGGTGGAGAGCACCGATTGCGCGCCGGCCTTGAACTGGGAGGCGTTGTTGTCAGTCGGCGAGCCGTTGACCTCGAGGACGCCCGCATCGTCTGCGATGCCGAGGTCCTTCATCCGGTCGACGAGCGCGGTCGCCTGCAGTTCGCCGACCTTGTTGTTGTCGAAGGAGATGTAGGCGCTGACATCGCCCGAGTTGATCAGCCGGTCGTACGAGATGACCGGGACGTTCTTCGACTTCGCCAAGCTGACGATCGAGGCGGCTGCCTCGCCGTCGAACGCATCGAGGACGAGCACCTTGACGCCCTGCGTGAGCATCGCCTGGGCCTGCTGTTGCTGCTTCGACGCGTCGCCGCCGGCATTCTGGTAGAGCACCGAGCAGTCCGGGCACTTCTCCTTGATGCGGTCGGTGAAGAGCGGACGGTCGGCACTGGCGAACCGTGCCGTGACCGAGTCGGGCAGCAGCAGCCCGATCTTCGCGTTCGTCGCGGATCCGCCGCCTCCCGACGACGATGCCTGGGATCCGTTCGAGCACGCGGTGAGCGACCCCGCGAGGAGCGTGATTGACGCGGCAGCGATCGCTGCTCGTGTGACGACTTTCTTCATTGAAGGCCTCCATCTGCCACCTCCATTGGTGGCCTGGATCCGCTGGTTACTACCCAACGAACAACTTGTCCGCCGAACGATACGACACGCGCTCACCCCTCCACAAGCACCAAATCGAGAACTGGCCGGGCTGCGACGAAAACCGCCGCCTGCTACCGTGTGAACAGTCCGTCCGCGAAGTGATAACTGCGGGAGTCGATGACGAAGGAGTCAACATGTCTGGACAGGGTCAACCGCGCGAGGCGCTCGAACTACCTCCCTTGACAACGGGACCGCACCGGAAACGGATCGGCCTCATCTCGGTCGTCGCCTGCCTCGGGGGGCTCCTGTTCGGCTACGACACCGGCGTCAGCAACGGTGCCGAGATCTCGATCCAGTCGCAGCTCGGGCTCGACGACATCGGGCTCGGCGTCGTGATCTCGTCCCTCGTCTTCGCCGCGGCCGTTGGCGGGCTGATCGGGGGCCCGGTGTCCGACCGCATCGGCCGGCGCTCCACGATCCTCGCGATGGCGGTCTTCTTCTTCTGCGGCACGCTGCTCGCCGTGTTCTCGCCGAACTTCGAGGTGCTGCTTGCCGGGCGCATCGCCGTCGGCCTGGCGGTGGGAGCCGCGTCGATCGTCGTCCCCGTGTACCTGGCTGAACTCGCGCCGCTCGAGATCCGCGGCATGATCACCGGCCGCAACGAGCTCGCGATCGTCAGCGGGCAGCTCGCGGCGTTCGTCATCAACGCGATCATCGGGATCATCCTCGGCGACGAGGGTGGCGTGTGGCGCGTCATGTTCTTCATCTGCGCGATCCCGGCCGCCGCACTGTTCATCGGCATGCTCCGGATGCCGGAGTCCCCGCGCTGGCTCGTCGAGCACGGTCACGACGAGCGTGCGCTCGCGATCCTCAAGACCGTCCGCAACGAGGGCCGCGCCGAGGTCGAACTCGAGGAGATCCGTCGCGTGACGGCCGAGGAGCCGAGCGAGACCCGCCTGAACGGTCTGAAGGCCCTGCTCTCCAGTCGTTGGCTCATCCGCATCGTCCTGATCGGGTGCGGCGTCGCCATCGCCCAGCAGGTCACCGGGATCAACTCGATCATGTACTACGGCCAGCGCATCCTGATCGAGTCCGGGTTCGGGGCGAACGCCGCTCTGATCGCGAACATCGCCCCGGGCATCCTCGCCGTCGTCGGCGGGCTCATCGCCCTCCGGAACATGGACCGCGTCGACCGCCGGAAGACGTTCATCCTCGGGCTCTCCCTGACGACCACCTGCCACATCCTGATCGGCGTCTCGTCCCTGGTCATCCCGGACGGCAACCCGATCCGCCCCTACGTGCTCCTGTTCTTGATCTGCGCCTTCGTGCTGTCGATGCAGTCATGCCTCAACATCGCGGTCTGGGTGTGGTTGGCCGAGATCTTCCCGCTCAACATGCGCGGCCTCGGGACCGGGATCGCGGCGTTCGCCGGCTGGCTGATGAACGGTGTCCTGGCGCTCTACGTGCCGTCGCTCATCGAAGGCGTCGGCATCACCGGAACGTTCTTCCTGTTCGCCGTGATCGGTGCGATCGCGTTGGCCTTCATCGTGACGCAGGTGCCGGAGACCCGAGGTTGGTCGCTCGAGCGGCTCGAGGAGGAGGTCACGACCGGCGCGATCTACATCGACACGATCAAGGGCAAGGCGAAGCGGGCAGTTCGCGACGAGCGGTGACCGTGCTGCAAGATGTGGAGCATGGCTGACGACGGGTCCACCACGGCGGCGCGGCGCGCGACCATGCGGGACGTCGCCGACCGTGCCGGGGTGTCGAAGTCGCTCGTCTCGCTCGCGTTCAGCTCGCCCGCTTCGGTCAGTCCGGAGCGGCGCGCACGGATCCTCGACGCCGCCGACGCGCTGGGGTTCCGGCCGAACCGCGTGGCGCGCTCGCTCAACGGTGCCCGGGATGACTTCGTCGGCATCCTGGTCGCAGACTCGCGGAACCCCGTGCTCGCCGAGGTCGTCGACGCGGCGCGGGTCTCCCTGGCGGCGGGCGGTCGCCTCGGGCTGATGACCAGTGCGGTGCTGCCGAACGGTTCCTCACGCCCGCGCCTCGACCTCGATGCGGTCGCCATGCTCGGGGACCTGCAGCCGTCGGGGCTCATCGTCGTCGGGTCGGTGCCCACCATGGACCGGGTGGTGCAGGTGATGGGTGCCGCACGCATCGTGATCGCCAGTGCCCGACCCGGTCGACTCGCGGGAGCGGCCACGGTCCGGGGGGACGACGAGGTCGGGATCCGGCTCGTCGTCGACCACCTGGTCGACATCGGGCACCGGCGCATCGGGCACGTGGGCGGAGCCGGGGGTCGCGTCGCCACCGGACGGGCGGAGGCCTTCCGTGCCGCGGTCCATGAACACGGGCTCGACGGGGCGCTGGACGGGGGGCTGGTTGCCGAGAGCGACTTCTCCGAGGCCGCCGGCTACCGAGCGGCCCTCGAGCTGCTCGACCGGGACGAACCGCCGACGGCGATCACGGCCGTGAACGACCTGGCCGCGATCGGCGTGACAGCGGCCGTCCGGCAGCGCGGACTCTCCGGCTCGGTCGCGGTCACCGGGTACGACAACACGTACCTGGCGGCGCTCGGGGCAGTGGACCTGACGTCCGTCGACCCGGACAACGCTGCGATCGGGCGGCGTGCCGCGGAACTCCTGCTCTCGGAGGAGAACCCCGGCGAGGTGCTCATCGCGCCGACGCTCCGCGTCAGGTCGTCATCGGTGCCGCGCGACTGACAGTGCGCGACCGGCGCGTGATGCGCCGAGGTTGACACCGGCGAAACCGCGGTCGTACATTGAACCGGTCCAGATTTTGGACCGGTTCAAAATCCTCGCCAGGAAGCAAAGGAGCACCCGTGGCAGAGAACAGCGCACCCCGCTCGGTCGGAGTCGGGCTCATCAGTGTCGGCTGGATGGGGCGCCTCCACTCGCGCTCCTACGCCCTCCTCCCACTCGTCTACCCGGAGCTCGGGATCCGTCCCCGCCTCGTCGTCGCCGCCGACGTGGCACCGGCCGGTCGCGACTACGCGAAGGACGTCCTCGGCTACGAGAAGGTCGTCTCCGACTACCGCGAGGTCCTGAACGACCCCGAGGTCGACGTCGTGTCGATCTGCGCTCCGAACTCGCTGCACGCCGAGATCGGCATCGCCGCGGCCGAGGCCGGCAAGCCGTTCTGGATCGAGAAGCCCGTCGGCCGCGGGGCCTCCGAGACCGAAGCCGTCGCCGCAGCCGCCGACGCCGCCGGTGTCGCCACCACGATCGGCTTCAACTACCGGCACGTCCCGGCCGTGCAGCACGCACGCCAGCTCGTCCTCGACGGTGCCCTCGGCCGGATCACGAACGTCCGTGGCCGGTTCTTCGGCGGCTTCTCCTCGAACCCGGCGGACCCGCTGACGTGGCGCTTCGTCCGGGCGACCTCGGGCAGCGGGGTCCTCGGTGACCTGATGGGGCACCTCGTCGACCTCATGCACTACGTCCTCGGCCCGATCGGCTCGATCTCGGCTGCGACCGGCACCTACCTGACCGAGCGCCCCGGGCTGCCCGGCACGCCCGACGCCGGCAAGCTGCTGCCCGTCGAGAACGAGGACTACGCCACGATGCTCGTCCGGTTCGGCGACTCCGCCGTGGGCGCGGGCGCGATCGGCAACCTCGAGGCCTCCCGCATCGCCGTCGGTCCGCGTTCTGAGTACGCGTTCGAGATCTTCGGCACCGAGGGGTCGGTCCGCTGGGACTTCGAGCGGCTCAACGAGCTCGAGGTGGCCCTCGCCCGCACCGGGCAGCACGTCGGCTACACCCGCGCGTTCGCCGACGGGTACTTCCCCGACTACTCCCGGTTCCAGCCGAGCTCCGGCACGAGCATGGGCTACGACGACCTCAAGGTGATCGAGGCGGCGAAGTTCCTCACCGCGGCCACCGGCGGCGAGGCCACCGGATCGAACATCCACGACGCCGTCGCCTCGGCCCGCGTGCTGAGCGCCGCCGAGGAATCGGCGGAGTCGGGTCTGTGGGTCGACCTGCCCGTCGAACCGGGCACCACCGCCAACACCAGCGCCGTCGCAGCCGAGATCGACGGGGTGCGCGCATGAGCCTCCGCATCGCGACCGCACCGATCTCCTGGGGTGTCAGCGAGGTCGACGGCTGGGGCCACCAGCTGCCGCCGGAGCGCGTCCTCGCCGAGATGACGTCCCTCGGCTTCGAGGCCACCGAGCTCGGCGCCCAGGGGTTCCTGCCCCCGGCGCCCGAGGACAAGGCGGCCCGGCTCGCCGAGTTCGGCATGACGGCGATCGGCAGCTTCGTGCCGGTCATCGCACACCAGCCCGGCACCGACCCGCTGCCCCGGATCGAACAGGAACTCGCCGACTACGCGGCCTCCGGAGCGACCGTGCTCGTGGTCTGCGCGGACAGCGAGCAGACCGGCTACGACGCCCAGCGCGAGCCGCTCACCGACGAGCAGTGGGCGACGCTGTTCACCAACCTCGACCGGATCACCGAGGCTGCGGCCGCGGTCGGCGTCACGGCGACCCTGCACCCGCACGTCGGGACCGTCGTCGAGACGAAGGACGACGTCGACGCCGTGCTCGCCGGCTCGACGATCCCGTTCTGCTTCGACACCGGGCACCTGTTCCTCGGTGGCACGGACCCCGTCCGCTTCGCCGCCGAGCACAGCGACCGCATCGCGTACATGCACCTCAAGGACGTGTCCCTCGAGGGTGCGCAGTGCGTGGCGGACGGCGAGATCAGCTACTTCGACGCGATCAAGGCCGACCTGCTCTACCGGCCGGTCGGACAGGGCGACGTGGACATCCGCGCGATCCTGACGAGCATGGTCGAGGCCGGCTTCGACGGCTGGATCGTCCTCGAGCAGGACAAGGTCGTGCTCGACGAGCCCGCTCCCGGCACCGGCCCGATCGAGGACGCCCGTGCGAGCGTCGATTTCGTCCGTGCCCTCGTCGCCGAGCTCGAGGCCGCCGAGGTCACCCGGTGAGGGTCGGCGTCGCCGGCCTCGGCCGCATCGGAGCGATGCACGCTCGGAACCTCGCCAGGACCCCGGGCGTCGACGAGGTCGTGCTGATCGGCCGCGACGCCGGCCGGACCGAGGGCGTGCGCACCCGGCTCGACGAGCAACGCGGGGCCGAGACCGGCTGGGCGTCGGTGTCGACCACCGTCGATCCGCTCACGGACGTCCTGCCCTCGCTCGACGGTGTCCTCGTCGCGTCGGCGACGGACACCCACGCCGACCTGGCCCGCGTCGTCGCGGACTCGCACACCCCGCTCCTGATCGAGAAGCCCCTCGCGCTCGGCGTGGACGAGCTCACCGAGCTCTCCCGCGACCTCGACGCGACGGGGACCCCGATCATGGTCGCGTTCCACCGCCGCTACGACCCGGGGTACCAGCGGTTGCGGCAGCACGTCCTCGACGGTGACGTCGGCACGCTGCGACTCGTGCAGGCGACGGAGAACGACCACCACGCCCTGCCGGTGGACTACATCCCGCAATCGCACGGCATGTGGCTCGACCTGCTCGTCCACGACTTCGACATCATCCCGTGGGTCGTCGGCGACCCCGTCGTCGAGATCTCGATGATCGGGTCCGTCCTGGACGAGCCCGTGTACGGCGACCACCAGGACACCGACACGGCGATGGTGACCCTGCGGTTCGCGTCGGGTGCCGTCGGCAGCATCGGAGCGCTCCGCCGGAGCGGCGCCGGCCAGGACGTCCGGCTCGAGGTCACCGGCACGAACGGCGCGTTCGGCGCGGGCTACGGACCGCGCACGCCGATCACGTCGACCGAGCCCGGCGGCGTCGCCCCGGCGAACCCGTACGACACCTTCGGCGACCGGTTCGTCCCGGCGTTCGAAGAGGAGATCGCGCACTTCGTGCGGATGATCCGTGGCGAGTCGGAGAGTCTCACCCCGCCCGCGGCCGGGCTCGTCGCCACGGCGCTCGCCGAAGCGGCTGCTGAGTCGTTCCACACCGGTCGTCCCGTGCGACCACGCAGTACCGCGTCGACCACGCGGACCACCACCACCGCGTAGACCACGCGGACCACCACCACCGCGTAGACCACGCGGACCACCACCACCTGGAGATTGCAATGACGCAACAGATCCGGATCGGCCTCTTCGGCACCGGGCGCATCGGACAGGTCCACGCCATGAGCGTGGCCGCCATCGAGGACGCGGAGCTCGCGTGGGTCTGCGACCCCTTCGTCGAGGGCGCCGAGCGAACGGCCGCCGAGTACGGCGGCAAGGTCAGCACCGACCCGGCCGAGGTCTTCGCCTCGGGGGAGGTCGACGCGGTCATCATCGCGGCACCGACCGCCACCCACGTCGACCTCATCGACGCCGCGATCGACGCGGGCGTCCCGGTGCTCTGCGAGAAGCCCATCGACCTCGACCTCGAGCGGGTCGACCGGCTCCGCGCGAAGGCCGCGGCGGCCACCGTCCCGATCGTGCTCGGCTTCAACCGGCGGTTCGACCGACACTTCGCCGAACTGCACCGCCGGGTGAGCGCGGGGGAGATCGGCACGCTGGAGCAGGTCCTCATCACGAGCCGCGACCCCGCTGAGCCACCGGCCGGGTACCTGGCGTCGTCCGGCGGGATCTTCCGCGACATGACGATCCACGACCTCGACATGGCGCGCTTCTTCGTGCCGGACATCGTCGAGGTGACCGCCCGCGGCGCGAACACGTTCAGTGCGACGGCCCGCGAGCTCGGCGACTTCGACTCCGCGGTCGTCACGCTCCGCGGTGCGGGCGACGAGCTCGTGGTGATCACGAACTCGCGGCACGCGGCGTACGGGTATGACCAGCGCTTCGAGGTGTTCGGGTCCGAGGGGCTCCTGCAGGTCGGCAACCAGACCGACACCCTCGTCCGGCACTGGGGTGCCGGTGCCGTCGAGGCACTGGAGCCGTACCAGAACTTCTTCCTGCAGCGGTACGCCGAGGCGTACCGGCTCGAGGTCGTCGAGTTCCTGAAGGCGGTTCGGGGTGAACCCTCCCGCAGCCCCGGGTTCGAGGACGGCCGCGCCGCGCTCGTCCTCGCCGACGCCGCCGACCGATCGGCCCGCACGGGCGGATCGGTCACGGTCGACCTGTCGCGATGACCGGGATCAGCCACGACCTCGTCGCCACCTGCTGGACGACGTCGGGGACCGCGGTGCCGGACGGCCCGTCGGAGCGCAGCTCGTTCTCGGCACGGGACCGGGTCAGTGCCACGGCGGACGCCGGGTTCACCGGGCTCGGGTTCGTCGTCGACGACCTCGAGGTCGTCCGGGACACGATCGGGTTCGACGCGCTCCGGGCCCACGCCGACCGCCTCGGCATCGGTCACCTCGAGGTCGAACTCGTCAAGGACTGGTGGCGCGACCCGTCGGACGCGCCGTGGCGTGCCCGATGGGACCTGCTCCGCGACGCCGCGCAGGCCTTCGACAGCCCGATGGTGAAGATCGCGCCGCCACCGGCGCCGACGGTCGCCTCGGTCGAGCCCTACGTCGGACCGTTCCGCCGGCTGGCCGACGAGGCCGCGGCGATCGGCACGCGACTCGCGCTCGAGCCGCTGCCCTTCGCCGGGATCTCCTCGCTGCCGCAGGGATCCGAACTGGTCAGGGCGGTGGACCATCCGCACGCCGGCCTGGTCGTCGACTCCTGGCACGTCTTCCGCGCCGGGACCTCGCTCGACGAGCTCCGCCGCACCCTGGACCCCGCGACGGTCGTCGGGGTCGAGGTGAACGACGCGGACGCCCTGCCCGAGGCCGGCCGCACCCTGTTCGAGGACACCCGGGACAACCGGCGCTACCCGGGCGAGGGTGCGCAGGACGTCGTCGGCTTCTTCCGCACGATGGCCGAGGTCGGCTGGTCCGGCCCGTGGGGCGTCGAGATGCTCTCGATCGAGCACCGCGCGAAGTCGCTGGCCGACGCCCTGGACGCCGCACGCGACACCACCCTGCGGTGCATCCGGCTCGCTGAAGCCGGTCTCCGCCTCGCCTGAGCACTTTTCTCACAGCGGACGATTCGTCCGGCCAGCGAGAAAAGCGGTATGCTCTTTCCATCCGAACGCAACGACGCAGAGAGGATCACAACATGGTCGACCCGCAGGTGCTCAAGCACGGCGCATGGGACGTCATCACCCCGGAGATCGCCGGTTGGGAGTTCATCACCTTCCAGGTGAAGACCTTCGGCGACGGCGAGACGGTCGAGCTGCCCGCCGACGGCAACGAGCGGGCGTTCGTGAACCTGCACGGCGACCTCGTCCTCACGGTCGCCGGCGAGGAGTACCGCCTCGGTGGCCGGGACACGGTCTTCGACGGACTCGGGCACACGCTCTCCGTCCCGCGCGACACCGCGGTGACGATCACCGCCACCCCCGGAGCCGAACTGGCCATCGCGACCGCGCCGGCCACCGAGCAGCACGAGGTCGTCCTGGTCACGCCGGACGACGTCGGATCCGCCACCCGTGGTGCCGGCAACGCGACGCGGCAGGTCTCCACGCCGATGTCACCCGACTTCCCGGCCGACCGCCTGCACATCGTCGAGGTGTGGACCCCGGGCGGCAACTGGTCGAGCTTCCCGCCGCACAAGCACGAGCACGACGTCGACGGCGAAGCGCAGCTGGAGGAGGTCTACTACTACCGCCTCCGCGACCCGGAGAACGGCTGGGCGCTGCAGCGGGTCTACAGCCCGGAGCGCGACTTCGACCTCGACGTCCCCGTCCGCGACGGCGACATCTGCCTCATCCCCTGGGGGTACCACACCACCGTGGCCGCCCACGACCAGGACCTCTACTACCTCAACGTCCTCGCCGGCCCGGCGCTGAAGCGCACCCTGCAGGCCGCAGAGGACCCCGCGCTCGCCCCGGCCCGCGCCAGGTGGGAAGCCCTCGGCACCGATCCGCGTGTGCCGTTCGTCCCCGTCCGCCCCTGACCCACCACGAAAAGGAAGTTCGCAATGGTGCAACACCCTCAGCCGACCCGCCGCCTCACGGTGGGCCAGGCGATCGTCGAGTTCATGCAGGCCCAGCACGTCGAACGTGACGGGGTGACGCAGCCGTTCTTCGGCGGCGCGTTCGGCATCTTCGGCCACGGCAACGTCGCCGGGCTCGGACAGGCGCTCCTGCAGTACCAGGACGTGTTCCCCTACTACCAGGGCCGCAACGAGCAGGGCATGGTCCACATCGCGACCGGCTACGCGAAGACGAAGAACCGTCTCGGCGCGCTCGCCGTCTCGACCTCGATCGGGCCCGGCGCGACCAACATGGTCACCGGTGCCGGTACCGCGACGGTGAACCACATCCCCGTCCTGCTCTTCCCGTCGGACGCCTTCGCCACCCGGTCCACCGGCGCGGTGCTCCAGCAGCAGGAGCACCCGTACGCGATGGACGTCACCGCGAACGACTCGTTCCGTGCGGTGTCGCGGTACTTCGACCGGATCAGCCGACCGGAGCAGCTCGCCTCAGCCTTGCTCGAGGCGATGCGCGTGCTGACGAGCCCGGCCGACACCGGCGCCGTCACCATCGCCCTGCCGCAGGACGTGCAGGCCGAGGCGTTCGACTTCCCGGAGACGCTGTTCTCCGAGCGGGTCTGGCACGTCGCCCGCAACCGTCCCGACGCCGCGGCGATCCAGCGTGCGGCCGAGCTCATCAAGGGTGCGAAGAAGGCCGTCGTCATCGCCGGCGGTGGCGTCGTGTACTCCGAGGCGACCGGGGAGCTCGTGCGCTTCGCCGAGTCGACCGGCATCGGCGTCGGTGTGACGCAGGCGGGCAAGGCCGGCATGCCGTGGGACCACCGGCTCGCCCTCGGCGCGCTCGGTTCCTCCGGCTCCGCGTACGCCAACGCCATCGCGAACGACGCCGACGTGGTCATCGGCATCGGGACCCGCTACACCGACTTCACGACGGCCTCGAACACCATGTTCCAGAACCCCGACGTGGCGTTCGTCAACATCAACGTCGCCGAGATCGACGCGTTCAAGGAATCCGGCATCCCGCTGGTCGGCGACGCCCGCGAGACGCTCGCCGAACTCCGTGCCGCGCTCGACGGCTTCACGCTCGACGCCGACGTCGTAGCCGCGAACGAGCAGGCCGCCGCGGACTGGCGTGCCGAGGTGGACCGCATCATCGAGGTCCAGGACAGCCGGACGCTGTCCCAGGCCGAGATGCTCGGGCTCCTCAACGCCTCGGCCGAGCCGGACGACGTCGTGGTCAACGCCGCCGGCTCGATGCCGGGCGACCTGCACCGCCTGTGGCGTCCGGGCAGCCCGAAGGGCTACGACATCGAGTACGGCAACTCGTGCATGGGCTACGAGGTCGCCGGTGGCGTGGGCGCACAGCTCGCCGCACCCGAGCGCCGCGTGCACGTCCTGGTCGGTGACGGCTCGTACCTGATGATGTCGCAGGAGATCATGACCGCGGTGCAGGAGCACCTGCAGATGACCATCGTCATCGTCGACAACTTCGGCTACGGCTCGATCGCCGCACTGTCCGAGACCCTCGGCTCGCAGACGTTCGGTACCCGCTTCAACGAGCGCGGTGAGGCGCTCCGCCACGACGGCCGCCGGCTCGAGGTCGATTTCGTCGCCAACGCGGCGAGCTACGGTGCCGAGGTCTTCTCCGCCGACACCGCGGACACCTTCCGCTCCGCACTCGACGCGGCCCGTGCACACGACGGCACCAGCGTCGTGTACGTCCGCGTCGACGCCCAGGGCCGCTTCGGCGGCTCCGGCGCCTGGTGGGACGTGCCGGTCGCCGAGGTCTCGACGCTCGACAGCACGAAGGACGCTCGCGCCACCTACGACGAGCACAAGCGCGAGCAGCGCCTCTACCTGACGCAGTCCGCACCCCGCGTCCGAGAACTGGAGCACTCATGACCGACGTGACCGACGTCCGCGGCGCCACCGACGCCGTGGACTCGACGACCGACCGGGCGATCATCACCGCCGGGGTCCCCACGGGCCTCCTGATCGGCGGGGTGGAACGCGCAGCGTCCGACGGCGCGACGTTCGACGTCCACGACCCCGTGGACGGCCGCGTCATCGCCACCGTCTCGAGCGGGACCCGGAACGACGCCCAGGCGGCCGTCGACGCCGCGGCGGACGCCGCTGCCGACTGGGCCGCGACCCCACCCCGCAAACGGTCTGAGGTGCTGTCGCGGGCGTACGACCTGATGGTCGAGCGCGCCGACTGGTTCGCGCGGCTCATCACGGCGGAGAACGGCAAGGTCTTCGCCGACGCCCGTGGCGAGGTCCTGTACGCCGCCGAGTTCCTCCGCTGGTACGCAGAAGAGGCCGTCCGGATCCCGGGTGCGCTGCAGACCGCACCGGGTGGCACGAACAAGATCCTCGTCGAGCACCGTCCGATCGGCATCGCGATCCTCGTCACCCCGTGGAACTTCCCCGCGGCGATGGCGACCCGCAAGATCGGACCGGCGCTCGCCGCCGGGTGCACGACGGTCTTGAAGCCCGCGAGCGACACCCCGTTGACGGCCCTCGCGATCGGTGCACTCTTCACCGAGGCGGGACTGCCGGCCGGGGTCCTCAACGTGCTGCCGAGCCGGTCCTCCGGCACCGTGGTCGAGCAGATGGTGCGCGACCCGCGCGCCCGGAAGCTCTCGTTCACCGGCTCCACCGAGGTGGGCGTGAAGCTCATGAAGCTCGCCGCGGAGTCCGTCGTCAACACGTCGATGGAGCTCGGTGGCAACGCGCCGTTCGTGGTCTTCGACGACGCCGACCTCGACGAGGCGGTCGCCGGCGCCATGATCGCCAAGATGCGGAACGGTGGTGAAGCGTGCACCGCGGCGAACCGCTTCTACGTGCAGGAGGGCATCGCCGAGGCGTTCTCGGCACGTCTCGCCGAGGCGATGGGCGCGCTCCGGACGGGCGACGGCCTCGACCCGCAGGTCCAGCTCGGCCCGATGGTGAACGAGACCGCCCGCGACGACATCGCCCGGCTCGTCGACGGCGCGAAGGAGGACGGCGCCACGGTGCTGACCGGCGGAGCGTCCCCCGACGGCCCCGGCTGGTTCTACCCCGCGACCGTCCTGACCGGGGTGCCGGAGCACGCGCGCATCCTCAAGGAGGAGATCTTCGGGCCGGTCGCGCCCGTCGTCACCTTCCGCACCGAGGACGACGCCGTCCGGCTCGCGAACGGGACCCCGTTCGGCCTGGTCTCGTACGTGTACACGCAGGACCTCGCGCGTGGGCTGCGGGTCAGCGGACGGATCGAGTCCGGCATGGTCGGGCTGAACCGTGGTCTGGTGTCCGACCCGGCGGCGCCGTTCGGCGGGATGAAGGAGTCCGGCATCGGTCGCGAGGGCGGCGCCGAGGGGCTCCTGGAGTACATGGAGTCGCAGTACATCGCCGTGAGCTGGTAGCGCTCGCGCCACCGCAGGCCCGGCCCGGGCCCGCCGACGGCACTGCGTGCGCGTCAGGACAGCGGGGTCGCCAGTTCGCTGGTGGCCCCGCTCGTCAGTTCCGCGACGGCCGCGCGCGCGGCGTCGGTGAACTCCTGCTGTCGGTCTCGGGCGTCTACCGACCGTCCGGCGACCGACAAGCACCCGAGCAACGCCCCGTCGGCCCCGAGCACGGGGAACGCGAGCGCGCCGATCCCGATCGTGGCGTCGTCGAGTGAGAGCGTGTACCCCTGGGACCGCGTGCGCTCGACGTCCTCGCGGAGCGCGTCGGCTTCCACGATGGTCGCACTCGTCAGCGGTCGGCGCTCGGGCCCGTCGGCCAGGTACTCGTCGACGTCGCGGGTGTACGCGAGCACGAGGCGTCCGGCTCCGCCGGCGTACAGCGGCAGGGAACGGCCGGGCGCCAGGGTCAGGACGCCGATGCCACGGCCGGGCGCCCAGTCGACGCACACCGCCTCGTCGCCGCGTGGCACGGTCAGGAACGCGGTCTGCTCGGTGCGCTCGGCCAGGGCGTCGAGGATCCGTCGGGCGCCGGACCACTCGGTCATGGCGTCCCGTGCGGCGTCGGCCAGGTGCAACCACTTCACGCTGAGGCGTGCACGGTTCTCGTCCGTGGTGGTCGCCATGCCGACGGCACGGAGCCCGTCGATGAAGCGGTAGACACTCGGGCGGGGGAGGCCCGTCGCCTCGGCGAGTTCAGCGGGCGAGAGGTCCCCGCGCTCGGCGAGGGCCTCGACCACCGCCATCGAGTTGGCGAGCACCCGCATCGGTTTCCGCTCAGCCACGTCGACCTCCGTCGTGCCCCAGGTCCGCACTGATCGCGGCGGCGGTGGACATCACCAGTTCCGCGAGCTCGGACTCGCGGTCGACGAGCCGTTCGCGGAGCCCGCTGATGGACACCGCGGCGACCAGCTCGCCGCGGTGGTTGAAGACGGGGCTGCCGAAGGCGGCGATGCCGATCGTGACGTCCTGGTCGGACCGGGCGTAGCCACGCGTCCGGGTCGCCTCGAGCTCCGTCTGCAGCTCGCTCCGGGGTGGGACGGCGTACGGCAGGTCGGGCGTCGCCAGGAGTTCGTCGACCACGGCGTGCTGTTCGCCGGCGGCCAGGAACGCCAGGAGTGCGCGGGGTGCCCCGCCCACGTGGAGCGGCAGCGAGTCGCCCACCTGCATCGCCACCGAGCGGACGTCGTGTCCCTCGAGGCGTTCGACGCACACGGCACGCGTCCCTCGGCGGTAGCAGAGCAGTGCGGCAACGCCGACGCTCGACCGGAGTTCGCGGAGCCGCGGCAGTGCGAGCCCGCGCACGTCGAGCGAGTCCTCCAACACGCCGCCGATCTGCATGCAGGCGAGCCCGAGCCGGTAGGTCCCGCGTGCCGGGGCGGCGTCGACCCAGCCCATGGCGGTGAGGCTCTGCAGCAGGCGGTAGGTCGAGCTCGTGGGTTCCCCGACCGCATCCGCCAGCGCGCTCACCGTCAGCGCCTCGGTGTCGGCCAGTGCGTCGATGATCGCGCCGGCCTTGCTGAGGATCTCGATCCCGCCGTCGTCGGAGGCGCCGTCTGCCATGTCGTCATCCTCCCACGCCGACCCTGCTGATCGAATCCACTTAATCTCACGCAGTAGACACACCGTTCACCGAGTGATAGTTTAGTGGCACCACCGCAGAACGAAGGAGTCGCCGTGACACGCAACGACGCGAGAGACGTCGAACACCTGGAGACCGTCGCCCGAGAAGGACGCTGGCGTGTCCTCGAGACGGTCGCGACGAGCAAGGCGGGGCACATCGGTGGCCCGATGTCCGCCATGGACCTGATGGTCGCCCTCTACTTCCACCAGCTCCGGATCGACCCCGAACAGCCGCAGGACCCCGACCGCGACCGGTTCATCCTGTCCAAGGGGCACTCGGCGATCGGGCTGTACTCGGTCCTGGCCCTCCGGGGGTACTTCCCCGTCGAGGAGCTCGCCACCTTCGACCATGGCGACTCCCGACTGCAGGGCCACCCCGACATGAAGCTCACGCCGGGGGTGGACTCGTCCACAGGGTCCCTCGGGCAGGGGCTCTCGGCTGGCTCCGGCATGGCGATCGCCGCGAAGATGCAGGGTAAGGACTTCCACACCTGGGTGGTGCTCGGCGACGGCGAGATCGAGGAGGGCATGGTCTGGGAGACCGTGATCCACGCCCCCCGCTACGGCCTCGACAACCTCACCGCGATCGTCGACCTCAACGGCCTGCAGCAGTACGGCTGGCCGGCCGGCGACCACGACCGCTACGACCGCAGCGAACCGATGGGGCACGTGAACCTCCCCGCCGTGTTCCGCGGGTTCGGCTGGAACGTCATCGAGATCAACGGCCACGACTTCGAGGAGATCCTCGACGCGTACGCCGAGGTCGACGCCGCCCGCGGCACGTCCGGCAAGCCGACGGCGATCATCGCCCACACCGTCAAGGGCAACGGTGTCTCGTTCACCCGCGCCACGTTCAAGTGGCACAACGGCGTGCCGACCGCGGAGCAGCTGGACACCGCCCGCACGGAACTGCTCATCGACCAGAAGACGGAGGCCCTGGCATGAAGGCGCAGCGCGCAGTGTGGGGGGACACCCTCACCGAACTCGCACGGACCGACGACCGCATCGTCGTCGTCGACGGCGACCTCGCGACCTCGACCATGGCGGTCACGTTCGCCGAGGCCCACCCGGACCGCTTCGTCCAGGCCGGCATCGCCGAACAGAACATGGTCGGTATCGCGTTCGGCATGTCGACCCTCGGCTACCGCCCCTGGCTCTCGTCGTTCGGCGTCTTCCTGACGAACCGCGCGCTCGACCAGGTGCGCATGCTCGTCTCACAGACCAAGGCCCCCGTCCGCCTCGCCGCCGCCTACGCCGGGCTGCTCAACGGTGCGAGCGGCAAGACCCACCAGGACATCGAGGACCTGTCGGTGATGCGCGCGCTGCCGAACATGACCGTCCTCGCGCCGGCCGACGAGACCGAGGCCGCCGCGATGATCCGCTGGGCCGCCGACCACGACGGCCCCGTGTACCTCCGTCTCGCCCGCGACGCGGTCGCCGACGTCTTCGACGACGGCTACGAGTTCCGCGTCGGTGCCCCGGTGCTGCTCCGCGACGGGGGGAGCGACGCTGACGTGACGGTCGTCTCGACCGGCGTCCAGACCTCCCGCACCGTCGAGGCGATCACCGCCGTCGAGGCCGAGGGACACCGCGTCCGACACGTGCACCTGCCGACGATCAAGCCCCTCGACGACGACGCCCTCTGGGCGCTGCTCGACGGCGCGGCCCAGGTCGTCACGGTCGAGGAGCACAACGTCGTCGGCGGACTCGGTGACGTCGTCGCGGCGGTCCTCGCCGGCCACGCCAGCGGAGCCCGCCTGCACAAGGTCGGGCTCGCCGACTCCTGGGCCGAGTCGGGACCGAACGACTTCCTGCTCGACAAGTACGGACTGTCGGTCGAGCGCGTCGCGGACCGCATCCGTGCCGTCCTCGGGGAGCGAGTCGCCGAATGAGCACGCTGCGTCCGGACGCTGCGGCGTGGACGGGGACCCGGACGGGACGCACGATCGTCACGCTCACCCCGGCGCCCGCGATCGACCGGACGTACTCCGTCGACACCCTGCGGGGCGGGGCCGTGCACCGCGCCCACACCGTCACCGAGACACTCGGGGGCAACGGCGTGAACGTCACCCGTGCGCTCCTCGCGCACGGCGCGGCGTCGCACGCGGTCGCCCCGTTGTCGCCGGAGGCGCTCGCGCCCCTCGACGACGACGCTCGCACCGGCCTGACGCCGGTGGACCTCGGGGTGCGCACCCGGGTCAACACCGTCGTGACCGGGTCGGACGGCGTCACCACGAACGTCAACGAGGCCCCGGCCCCGCTGACACGTGCGCAGTGGACGACGCTGACCGTGGCCGTGCTCCGCACCACGCTGGAGACCGACGCCCGATGGCTCGTGGTGACCGGGTGCCTCCCGACCGTCGCCGGTGGCGACCACCTCGTCGACGTGCTCCCGCTCGTCGTCGCGGCCCGCGCCGTCGGACTGTCGGTCGCGTTCGACGTCCCCGGGCACCAGCTGACGGCGGTGCTCGACCCGCTCGCGCCGGTTGATCTCGTGAAGCCGAACGTCGACGAACTCGCGCAGGCCGTCGGACACCCCGTCACGACGGTGGACGAGACGGTGCGTGCAGCGCGCGCCCTCCTCTCGCGGGGCGCACGACGCGCCCTCGTCACGATGGGTGCCGACGGGGCGCTCCTCGTCGACGCCCACCGACACGAACTGGTACCCGGGGTCGCGACCGACTGCGTCGACACGACCGGGGCCGGTGACGCGGCGCTCGCCGGGTACCTGTCCGCCGAGGCCGACGGTGCGACGCCGTCGGCCGCCGCACGACTCGCGGTCCGCTGGGGCGCGGCGGCGGTCGCCCAGCGGGGTGCTGCACTCCGCGCCACACCGGCCACCCGTGGCGACGGCGCTCCGCCGTCCCGCGCACCCCACCTCACCGACCACTCCGCCTGGCTCCGCGTCGACTCGCTCGCCGCGACCGGCTGAGCGCCGTCCGCAGGACCCCGCGGGCGCCCGACCTCGAAGGACCAGCATGACTGTCATCACCGAGACGATCGGATCGACCATCGAGCCAGGAGCCGGTCTGGAGGCCCTGCGCCGGTGGGTGGACCAGGTCGCGTCCCTGACGGAACCGGACCAGGTCGTCTGGTGCTCCGGCAGCGAGGCCGAGAACCGCGGACTGCTCGCCGAGATGGTCGCCGCCGGCTCCCTCATCGCGTTGGACCAGGGCCTGCGCCCGGGCAGCTTCCTCGCCAGGAGTGACCCCGCGGACGTCGCACGGGTCGAGGACCGCACCTTCATCTGCTCCGCCACCGAGGCCGACGCTGGCCCGACCAACAACTGGCGGGCACCCGACGTCATGCGCACCGAGCTCACGGCGCGCTTCCGGGGCGCGATGCGCGGGCGGACGCTCTACGTCGTACCGTTCTCGATGGGGCCGGTCGGCGGGGCGATCTCGCAGGTCGGCGTCCAGATCACGGACTCGCCCTACGTCGTGGTGTCCACCAGGATCATGACCCGGATGGGCGCTGAAGCCCTGGCGCAGATCGCGCCGGACACGGTCTGGGTCCCGGCCCTGCACACCGTGGGCATGCCGCTCGTGGACGACGACGGAACCAGGATCCCGGACGTGCCGTGGCCGTCGAACTCGACCAAGACGATCGCGCACTTCCCGGAGACCCGCGAGATCTGGTCGTACGGCTCGGGGTACGGCGGCAACGCGCTGCTCGCGAAGAAGTGCTTCGCCCTCCGGATCGCGTCGTCGATGGCCCGCGCGGACGGCTGGCTCGCCGAGCACATGCTGCTCATCCGCGTCACCACGCCCGCGGGGAAGGTCCTGCACGTCGCGGCCGCGTTCCCGTCGGCCTGCGGCAAGACGAACTTCGCGATGATGACGCCGACGCTGCCCGGTTGGAAGGTCGAGACCATCGGTGACGACATCGCGTGGCTCCGCCCCGGTGCCGACGGCCGTCTGTGGGCGATCAACCCCGAAGCCGGGTTCTTCGGCGTCGCGCCCGGGACCGGCCCGGACACGAACCCGGCGGCGATGACCACCGTCCGCTCGAACACGATCTTCACGAACGTCGCGATGACGCACGACGGCGACGTCTGGTGGGAGGGCGCCTCGGAGGAGCCGCCGCGGCACCTCATCGACTGGCGCGGACAGCCGTGGGAGCCGGGCAGTGCGACGCCGGCGGCGCACCCCAACGCGCGCTTCACGGTCGCCGCCGACCAGTGCCCGACGATCTCGTACGACTGGGACAGCCCCGACGGTGTGCCGATCGACGCCATCGTCTTCGGCGGTCGCCGCGCCACCAACGTCCCGCTCGTCGCCGAGGCCGAGGACTGGGAACACGGCGTGTTCTTCGGTTCCACGATCTCCAGCGAGCAGACCGCGGCGGCGGAGGGACCCGTCGGCGAACTCCGCCTCGACCCCTTCGCGATGCAGCCCTTCTGCGGCTACAACATGGCGGACCACTGGGCACACTGGCTCGAGATCGGTGACCGGCTCGGCTCGAAGGCGCCGCGCGTCTTCCGCGTGAACTGGTTCCGCAAGTCCTCGGACGGCGGCTACCTCTGGCCAGGGTTCGGCGAGAACGTCCGGGTGCTCGAGTGGATCGCCGGACGGCTCGACGGCTCGGCGGACGTGGACTGGAGCCCCGTCGGTGGGCTGCCCGCGGTGGGGGAACTCGACCTGGCCGGGCTCGACCTCGACGGCTTCGCCATCGACGAACTGTTCGCCGTCGACCCGACGGCCTGGTCAGCCGAGGCCGAGCAGCTGCGGGCACACTTCGACCGCTTCGGAGACCGCGTGCCGGAGCGGCTGCGGGCACGGCTGGACCAGCTCGTCCGTCGGTTGCGGGACGAGGCGTGACGACGGCCCTGCCGGTCCCCGAGCTACTTGAGCAGCCCCTCCTTGGTCAGCCAGTCCTTCGCGGCGGTCGCGGCCTGCGCCTTCTCGCTGCCCTCGACACGGTTGCGCAGCTCGATGAGGTCATCGGTCGTCAGCTTCTCGGACAGCTTGTTCAACGTCGACGCGAGCTTCGCGCTGTAGATGTCCTTAATCAGGAACGGCAGGATGTTCTGCGAAGCGATCAGGTTCTCGGGGTCCTTCAGCACGAGCAGCTTCTTCGTCACGAGGTCGGGTGACGTCGTGTAGATGTCGGCCACCTGCACGGTGTCGTCGACGAGTGCCTTGACCGTGTCGGGCCCGCCGTAGTCCTCGATCGACTTGAACGTGACCTTGTCCACGCCGTACGTGGACTTGAGCCCGGGGATGCCGTACGGAAGGGTGCCGAACTGCGGGTTGGCACCGAGCGAGAACGGCTCGATCTTGGAGAGGTCACCGATCGACGTGAGGCCGTTCTTCTCGGCCTCGGCCTGGGTCACGACGTAGGCGTCCTTGTCCTCGGCCGGAGACGGCTCGAGCACCTGGAAGTCCTTCGGGATCTCGGTCTTCAGCGCGGCGTCGACCTCCGCTGTCGTCTTCGCGGTGGCCTTGGTGTCGTAGAAGAACAGCAGGTTGCCGTTGTACTCCGGCATGAGGTTGATCGAACCGTCCTTGAGCGCGGGGATCGTGGTCTGCCGCGGGCCGAGGTTGAACTTGGTCGTCACGTCGAAGCCGGCGTCCTTCAGGACGAGCGCGTACATGTTGCCCAGGATCTCGCTCTCCGGGAAGTTGAACGAACCGACCACGATCGGCGTGCTGCCCGATCCGTCGCCCCCGCCCGATGCCGGCTTCGTGGGGTCCGAGGTGGAACAACCGGAGAGTGCCACGATCGCCCCGACCGCGATCACACCCGCGAGGATGCGTGTCCTGGTGCCTGCTGTGAACATCAGTGGTCCCTTTCGTCGACGGAGAGTGCCGTCACCGCGCGGCGCCGGAGTGGCAGCGCGCGGACGTGTGTGCGGCGCCGGCGGGTCTGCCCCTCGGGGCCGCGGCGGGTGAGGTGTTGGGCGAGGGCGAACAAGCCGTCGATCACCAGGGCGAGGACCGTCACGAGCAACGCACCACCGAGGATGAGGTCGTTGTCGTTCAGGCTGATGCCCGTCGAGATGATCGCGCCGAGGCCGCCCAGCGAGATGTACGACGCGATCACGACGGTCGCGATGACCTGGAGCACCGATGCGCGGATCCCGCCGATGATCAGCGGCAGCGACAGGGGGACCTCGACCTTGAGCAGGATCTGCAACTCGGTCATGCCCACCGAGCGCGCGGCGTCCACCGTCTGCGGATCCACGGACTCCACACCGGAGTACGCCCCGGCGAGGATCGAGGGGATCGCCAGGACGACGAACGCGATGATGGACGCGATGAAGGCGGTCTGCGTGAACGGCACGGTCATCCCGATGATGACGAAGAGGGTGCCGAGCAGGCCCAGCGTCGGCAGCGCGCGCATGGACCCGCTGAAGGCGATGACGAAGCTGCGCCCGCGCCCGGTGTGACCGATGTACAGGCCCAGTGGCAGCGCGATCAGCGCGGCGATGGCGACCGAGATGAACGTGTACAGCAGGTGTTCGCCGATCCGGTCCTGGATCGGGAGCGGGGTCTGCAGGCCGGGGCGGTAGTTCGTGGGGTCGAGGAGCCAGGCGACTGCGTGGAGGAAGAACTGCACGGTCAGGCCCCCCGTTCGATCGTCGCCAGCGCAGCCCGACGGCGCGACCGACGCGACCGCACCTGGATCCGTCGCGACCACGGCATCAGGACGCGCCCGAGCGCCACCAGGACGGTGTCGAAGACCAGCGCGACGAAGAGACTCGCTGCCACGCCGACGAGGATCTCCTCGAGGAACTGACGCTGTCGCCCGTCCGTGAACAGGAACCCGATGTTCGCGGACCCGACCAGGGCGCCGACCGAGACCAGGGCGACGGTGCTCGCCGAGACCACCCGCATCCCCGCGAGGAGGACGGGACCCGCCAACGGGAGCTCGACCGTCCAGAAACGGCCCCACGCGGAGTACCCCACCGAGGTGGCCGAGTCGACGACGTCCGCCGGGACGGCGGCGAACGCATCAGCTGCCAACCGCACCATGATGGCGACCGCGTACACCGACAGCCCCACGACGATGTTCACGGGATCCGTGATGCGGGTGCCGAGCAGGTAGGGCAGGATCACGAAGAGCGGCAGGGACGGGATCGTGTAGAGCAGACTGCCGCCGCCGACGATGACCGATCGGACTGCCTGCCACCGGTTCGCCACCCAGCCCAACGGCACCGCCACGACGAACCCGAGGACGATGGGCACGGCCGCGAGACCCGCGTGGGTGACGGTGAGGCCCCAGACGAGACCGAAGTTCGCGATGATCCAGTTCAGGTCAGCATCCCAATCCTCGTCGGACGACCGTTCGCCTGAGAGTAGTCGCGCCGCACCGTTCTGACCGCGACGGATCGTCGCGCCGGCGTCCCCGGGCCGGCATCCTCGGTCACTGGTGCAGGAAGTCCTGCCGCTCCTGCTCGACCACCGGCGCGAGTCGCACCCGGACCACTGGACCGGAGTCGACGCTGGTGATGCCGTCGAGCGCGACCACGAGTGCGTCGGGGTGCTGCTCCCAGTCGACCTCGCCGTCGTGGCCCAGCACGGCGACGGACCGGATGGTGCGGCCGAGCAGGCCCGAGGCCGACCCGAACGCCCGGATGCGGGCCGACCCGTCGTCGGGATCGGCCAGCAGGGTCGCGTAGACGGCGTCGCCGGTGACGTCGTGGCGCGTGGTGAACCGGACGTCCTCGGCGGTGTACTCGACCGTGTCGGCGTCGACGAACGAACCCGCGGGACGAGTGGTCGGCCCCTCGCCCGAGATCGTCCACGGCCGGGTGCCGTAGATCGCCTCGCCGTTCACCGCGAGCCACGAGCCGATGCCCCGCAGGATGCGGACCTCGTCCTCGGGCAGGGTGCCGTCGGCCTTCGGCCCGGTGTTGAGCAGCAGCACACCGTTCTTCGCGACCACGTCGACGAGTTCGGCGACCAGGTCGCGGACGGTCTTGTAGTCGTGGCCCTCGATCCAGCTCCAGGCGGTCTTCGCGATCGCGGTGTCGTTCTGCCAGACGGTCTCCGGTGTGCCGGCCATCGCTCCGCGCTCGATGTCGTACACGGCGCTGCCCGGTGCGAACGTCTCCCACTTGTAGTTGATGACCACCTCGCGGCCCCACTCGGCGGCGCGGTTGTAGTAGTAGGCCGCGAGGGTCCGGACGTACGGCTGGAACGCGGGCTGCTCGATCCACCAGTCGAACCAGAGCACCTGCGGGCGGTACTTGTCGATGAGCTCGACGGTGCGGAGCAGCCAGTCCTCCAGGAAGCGCTCGTTCGGGGCGGTCTCCTCGCGCTGCGCCGGCCCGTAGAAGTCGCTGAACCGCGGATCGAGCACGTCCGAGGGGGTCTTCGTCCCGCCGTTCATGAAGAACCAGTGCTCGGCCCGGTGGGACGACGCGCCACGGACCATCCACGCTTCGTCCGCGGCGACGAGGAGCTCGCCGAACACGTCACGCCCGGGCCCGAGCTGCGCGGCGCTCCACCGGGAGCGGTCGGTGTCGTACATCGCGAAGCCGTCGTGGTGCTCGGCGACCGGGACGACGAACTGCGCGCCGGCCTCGCGGAACACCCGCACCCAGTCGGCGGCGTCGAAGTGCTCCATCGTGAACGAGGGGATGAAGTCCTTGTACCCGAACAAGTCGTGCGGTCCGTAGGTCTCGACGTGGTGCGCGAACTCCGGCGTGCCGGCGCGGTACATGTCGCGGGAGTACCACTCGTTCCGGAACGCGGGGACCGAGAAGACGCCCCAGTGGACGAAGATCCCGAACTTGGCGTCCTGGTACCAGAGCGGTGCGCGGTACTGCTGCAGCGATGCCCAGGTCGCGTCGTACGGGCCCGAGCGCACGACGGCGTCGACCGCGGCCAGGGCCGCGGTGTTGTCCGATACGTCCACGGGCTCGGGCAGCGTGGTCGGGTCCAGCGGGGTGAGCGGTTCGTGCACGACGTGCTCCGATCGGTTGCGGCAGCTCACGACGGCGATGTCGGGAGCGTGAGACATCCTATGTCTGTTCGATCTGTCGCGAGGGGTTCCCGGTCAGGGCATCCCCCGACGAGCGCAGCCAGGAGAGCATCGAACCGTGACCGCTCCGACCGCAGCCGACGTCCCGACCGATCGAGGCCCGCACCGAGCTGCGCGGCTGACACTCGTGCTCGCCTCGCTCGGCTTCTTCCTCATCACGCTCGACATCCTCATCGTGAACGTGGCGCTGACGACGATCGGGCGGGAGCTCGGCGGCAGCACCGCGGGGCTGCAGTGGGTGATCGACGCGTACACGTTGCTGTTCGCCTCGTTGCTGCTGTTCGCCGGCAACCTGTCCGAACGGATCGGCGCGAAGCGGGCGATCGGCTGGGGCATCGCCGGTTTCCTCGTGGCGTCCGTCGCGTGTGCCCTCGCCCCGTCGCTCGGCGCGTTGATCGCGGCGCGTGCGGTCCAGGGCGCGGCCGCCGCGGTGATGCTGCCCGCGTCGATGGCGCTCATCCGCCAGGCGTTCCCCGAGGCGCGCGAGCGGGCGCACGCCCTCGGCATCTGGGCCGTCGGTGGCGCGGTCGCCGGGGCGGTCGGGCCGATCCTCGGCGGCGCGCTGACGACGCTCGACTGGCGCCTCGTGTTCGCCATCAACCTGCCGGTGTGCGCCGTGATGCTCGGGATGCTCGTCCGGGTGGCACCGTCGCCTCGGCGGCCGGCACGGTTCGACGCGGCAGGTCAGGTCCTCGCCCTGCTCGCGCTCGGCGGCCTCGTCTTCGGGCTCATCGAAGGCGGTGCGTCGGGCTTCGGCCGCTGGGACGTGGTCGTCGCGCTTGCCGTCGCCGCCGCCTCGGTCGTCGGGTTCCTGCTGGTGCAGGCCCACGGTCGGAACCCGATGATGCCGCTCGACCTGTTCCGCTCCGGTGGGATGCGGATCGCGCTCGGCGTCGGGTTCGCGTTCATGGTCGGCAACTTCGGCAGCGTCTTCGTCCTGAGCCTCTACCTGCAGCAGCACCTCGGCTTGTCGCCACTGGCAGCAGGGTTGGTGTTCCTGCCGTCCGCAGCGTTCAGCATCGTCGGCAACATCGTCAGCGGCACCCTCGTGAACCGGTTCGGCGCTCGGGTCCCCGTGGTCGCGGGACTCACCACGATGGCGATCGGCCTCGTCGTGATGATCGTGCTCGCCCCGTACGACTCCATCGCCGCGGTCGCGGTGTGCACGATCCTGACCGGTGCGGGCGGATCGGTCGCGATGCCGCCCGCGACGTCGGTCGTCCTCGCCAGCGTCCCCGCTGAACGGTCGGGGACAGCGAGTGCGGTGTTCAACACCTTCCGGCAGGTCGGTGGGGCGGTGGCGATCGCGGTCTTCGGGGCGTTCCTGGCCGACCGGTCGCAGTTCGTGGTCGGGACGCAGACCAGCTTCGTGGTCGCCGCCGTGGTGCTCCTCGTCGCGGCGCTGGCAGCGATCCGCATCAGGACCGAGTGACCGCGGGCGACGATGCAGCGTCAGCTCCGGACGTCGGTCCCACGGTGCTCGGCGGC
This sequence comes from Curtobacterium sp. PhB25, assembly GCF_004365375.1. Classification (NCBI taxonomy): domain Bacteria; kingdom Bacillati; phylum Actinomycetota; class Actinomycetes; order Micrococcales; family Microbacteriaceae; genus Curtobacterium; species Curtobacterium sp. PhB25. Next base: position 175,358 of record NZ_SODR01000009.1, read on the forward strand.
GTCGCGCTGCTCCGTCGCGGCGACCGAACCGAGCAGGCGGAGTGCGTCGGCCGTCGGCGAGCCGGGTTCCGCGCTGTAGAGCAGGAGGCTCAAGCGCGGGTCGCTCATGAGTCGTGACGCCTCGAAGTGCAGGTCGAGGGCACCGACGACGGGGTGGACGAAGTGCTTCTCGCCCGTGGCGTGCCGACGGACGTCGTGCGCACCCCACTTCGTCCGGAACTCCGCGCTGCGCGTCGAGAGCTCACCGATCAGCGCCTGCAGGTCCTCGTCGTGGGGGTCGTGGCCGGCCGCAGTGCGGAGGATCGCGACGCTCTGGTCGGCGGCGACGTCCCAGTCCGGGTGGAACGCATCGGCCCAGTCCCGGTCCAGGAACGCGGCCCGGGCCAGGTTCGGCCGCTCCGACTTCCGGAACAGGTCCGCGTAGAGCGCCCGGCCGAGCGCGTTCGCACCGAGCACGTCGAGGCGGTCGTTGCGGATGAACGCCGGGCCGCCGGTGAACGCGTCGAGCGTGTACTGCAGCCCGACGCGCAGGGTCTTCGGCGTCGCTGCACGACGCTGCCCACGGACCGGGGAGGCGTTCGCAGCCCGTGCGAGGTCGAACAGGTGGTCGCGTTCGGCGTCGTCGAGCAGCAGCGCGCCGGCGACGGCGTGCAGCACGCCGTCGGAGACACCGGAGAGACTCCCGCGCTCGAGCCGGGAGTAGTACTCCACGCTGACGTCGGCGAGCATCGCGACCTCGCTGCGGCGGAGGCCGGCCACGCGCCGGTTGGGCCCACCGGGCAGGCCCACCTGGCCCGGGCGTACCCGGGCACGGCGGCTCACGAGGAAGTCCTTGACGTCGTCGCGGTTCGTGCTCATGAGGCGACCCTACGAGGCCGCGCCGGGGCGCGGGGTGCACTGCCAGGACACCGGACGGGAGGCACGGTGCCAGCTGGCACCGCGCCTCCCGTCCGCCCTGTGGCGCGTCCACTGCGCCCCTGGCGTGGTCACGCGCGCGGACTGATCCGGACGGTCGCCGAGGTGGGGCCGTCCTGCAGCATCGGCGGGAGGTACGGGCTGCCGGCGTACTTCGTCTCGTACGCGAGGTCGATCCGGCTGTTCAGGTCGGGGCCGATGGATTCGAACACCACCTCGTGCTCGGACCCCGCGGCGCTGATCCTGCCGGCGCCCTGTTCGATCGCGGAGCGGTACCAGCGGGAACGTTGCCCGTTGTAGGCGCGGACGTAGAGGTCGTCGTCGACGACGACCGACCAGATCCAGGTCGGCGTGCCGTACGTCGTGCCGTCCGCCCGGAACGGGCTGACGTGGAGGTCGTCGGAGGTGGCGATCGCCGCGATGGTGTCGGGGTTCCAGTCGGACATGTTCATCCTGTTCGTCGGGCCAGTGCTCTGCTCCACCACCGTACGAGGGGGTGGACGGTCGAGGGATGCCCTCGTGGAGCACCTCTCGGCGGCGCCGTACCAGCCGCAGGCACCGTTCTGGTGGTGAGCGCGACGCTCAGCGGACGCGTGTCCAGGTGCCGCTGAGCTGGATGAACTCCCCGCCGACCACCGAGCTGGCCATGCAGGTCCCGGCGTCGTAGTCCTCGATGTGGGTGACGTGGTCGCCCGCGTCGGCTTCCGTCCACCGGACGACGTAGAGCCCGTCCCGCACCTTCGTGGTCGTGTACGGCATCGTCTCGGTCCGTCCGGCGATGGCACCGCCGGTGACGTGGAAGGTGACCTGGGTCTCCGTGTCGAAGGTGATCTCGACGGTGAAGTGTCCGAGGGGGGTGTCCGGGCCGAGGTCGGCGAGCCAGGTCTGTCCGACGGCGGGGAGGGTTGCGGTGGTGTCCATGCGGTGTTCCTTCGGGGGATCGTAGGGATCAGAATTCGAGGACGAGCCGGCCGCGCAGACCGCCCCGTTCGAGCCGTTCGTGGGCGGCGGCAGCGTCGGCAGCGGGGACGACATCGGCGACGTCGGCCCTGAGCTCGCCCCGCTCGACGGATCGGGCGAGCCGCTCGATGGCATCGTGCCGGAGGTTCGAGCGCATCACGTAGGACCCGAACACGCTGATGCCGCGGCCCGGGTCGACGTCGGTCGGCAGGTAGAACGCGACCTGCCCGCCGTCGCGAGCAGCGTCGACGACCTGGTCGGTCAGGACCGCTGGGTCCGCGACTGCGTCGGCACCGCGACCGTTCGTGGCGTCCCGGACCCCTGCGGTGAAGTCCGTGTCACGGTCGAGGACGACCGCCGCACCCAGGCCACGGACACGCTGTGCGTCGGCGGGGCGCGCATCGGCGATGACGGTGATGCCGCGCGCGGCGGCGAGCTGCACGAGGTACCCGCCGACGGCGCCGGTCGCACCGGTCACGGCGAGGGTCTGGCCGGGCTCCAGGGCGAGGTGTTCGAGGGTGATCTCCGCGGTGAGTGCGTTCGACAGGAACGCCGCCCCTCGGGCGAACGAGCCGCTCGACGGCATCCGGGTCACCGACAGGGTCGGCAGGACGATCCGTTCGGAGTAACCACCGTGGCTCCCGTCCGGTACGACGAACCCGGTGACGGAGTCGCCGACGACCAGGTCGAACCCCTCGGGTTGCTCCGGGCCGACCTCGTCGAGGACGCCGGCGACGTCGGTGCCGGGGACGACGGGTTCGGCGATCGCACGGTCGTTGCCGGCGAACCCTCCGGATCGGATGATGGCGTCGACGGGGTTCACGGCAGCGGCGCGGACCCGGACACGGACCTCGCCCGGTCCCGCGTGCTGTTCTGGCAGCTGCACCTCGTGCAGCACAGCGGGTGCTCCGTACTCGGTCAGACCGAACGCTCTCATGGTGGCTCCTTCGTGGTCGGGGATGTCCCCGACGATGCCAGCCGGCGCCCGCGCTGTGGAGGCACGGATCCCTCCCCCCTCCGGCCGGTGGCAGACTGCCCGACGTGGCGATCGACGTGCGCGCAGCAGAGCTCGGTGACTTCCTGCGTGCTCGGCGTGCGGAACTCGACCCGGCGGCGTTCGGGATCCCTGCGGACGTGAGGCGACGTGTGCCGGGCCTCCGTCGGGAGGAAGTCGCCCAGGCCGCGTCGATCAGCGTCGAGTACTACACGCGCATCGAGCAAGGCCGTATCGCGGTGTCCGCTCCGGTCCTGGCAGACCTCGCCGACGTGATGCGTCTGACGAACGAGCACCGGGCGTACTTGACCGACCTCACCGGGAAGGCTGAGGCTGCTCCGCCACTGCCCCGCGTGCAGACGGTGCAACCGGCGCTGCAACGCGCGCTGGACGACCTCGCGACGACGCCTGCGTTCGTCCTCGGACGGTTGACGCGGATCATCGGCTGGAACCGGCTCGGTGCCGCGCTCATCACCGACTTCGGGGCCATCCCGACGGCGGACCGCACGTTCATCCGGCTGTTGTTCGCGGACCCGGCCATGCGAGCCCTGTACGCCGACTGGTCAGAGGTGGTCGAGCTCGCCATCGCTCAGCTCCGGGGTGACAGCGCGCGGTACCCCGACGACGCCGAGCTCCGCCGGGTCGTCGACGGGATGTCGACTGACTTCCCGGAGTTCCGGGAGATCTGGGCTGCCCACGCCGTGGCCGGTCGCGGGACCGGGCGGAAGACCCTGCGTCACCCGGTCGTCGGTACGGTCGAGCTCGACTGGGAGATCCTGGCGTCGGCGATGGACCACGACAAGCTGATCGTGCTGTGGACAGCGGAACCTGGGTCGGTGTCCGAGGAACGGTTGCGCCAGCTCGCCGAGCGCACTCCGCACCGCTGACGCTGACGCTGACGCTGACGCTGACCAGGTCAGCCGACGACCGCAGCGCCGTTCAGGCGCTCGCTGTCGCCCCGATGATCGCGGCGGTGAAGAGCACCCAGTCGTTGATGATGTGTGCGCCGGTGCTGACCGCGATGTTCTTCGTGCGGATGTAGGCGAGCGTGAGGACCAGCCGTGCGATGCCGATGATCAGGAACGCCTGCGCGAAGTTCCACCCGTACGTCGGCAGGTGTGCTGCACCGAACCAGATCGCGGTCGCGAGCCAGGCGATGAGGATGCCCTGGGTGCGGGTGAGTCCGATGCGGTGGCACAGCGCCATGACCGCCAGGAACGGCAGGATCGTGAAGAGCTCTTCGCCCAGCAGCTGGATCGCGGTCCCCACGTAGAACGCGACGATCTCACCCGCGCCGTGGATGCCGTCGGTCGCGGTGTTGGCGTTGGTGCCGAAGATCGCCTTGACGATGATCCCGACCGTGAACGACACGATGAGGCTGAGGATCGCGAACACGATCATGGTGCCGAAGTCACGTGCAGTGGTGCGTTGGAAGATGCGCGCCCAGTGTCGTCTCGTGAAGGCGATGAGGACGGCGAGCATGATCGCGGTGAAGAGGAACCGTGGCACGAGCGACTGGATGTTGTCCGCCGCCGGGTAGAAGCTCAGCACGGTGATGCCGGCCACGCACGCGACGACGATGGTCACCCACTGCCATGCGGGGATTCGGATCGGGTCTCCGTCGTAGAACGGGAAGTCCCGACCGTCCTGCCGTTCGATCGCCCTGCCGTACCGTCGAGCCCCTGTGGCCATGGTGTGTCCCCTCGTGCGTTGCATCGCCCTGTGGTGCATGTCGTCTGCACCAGAAGAGAAGGTACCGGCGGAGCCGGTCATCGGCGCGCTGATCCGTCGGCCTGCAGCCGCCGTACCTGCGGCCGGAACCAGAACACGAAGACCGCGACGACGTACAGGGCTTCGAGGACGATGCTGACCGGCACGTTCCAGTCGCGGACCGGCCCGTCGATCACGGCGTCGTTGAGGCCGTGGATCGCAGCGGCGCCGAGGTACGCGAGCACGCCGACGCCGGTCGCCCTGCCCGTCGGCAGCGTCTTCGCGGCGAGCCAGATCAGGACTGCTGCGCCGACGGTGATCAGGGGATGCGAGACCTCGGCGATGATGCGGACGATGACGTCCATCATCATGATGAACGGCGCATCGGACGGAGCCTTCGCGCCGTCGAGGATCGGGTCGAGCGAGGTGATGATGTAGCTGATGCCCTCGAGGAATCCCAACCAGGCCGCGGCGACGAACACGAGCCACACCGCCAGCCGCGGCGAACGGTACGTGCGCGAGGACAGCAGCAGGATGACGGGCACCAGGAGCTTCAGGAACTCCTCGACGAGCCCGGGCCAGATCAGGCCGCCGGGCAGCAGGCTCGCGATGCCGTTCAGGCTTCCGGCGAGCAGCATCGCGATGGTCCCCCAGACGAGGCCGAGCCACAGCGCCTGCACACGGTGGGGCTGACCGGCCAGGGAGACCTTCTGCCGGAAGTACCAGCCGATGGCCACCAGCGGGACCCCGATGCCGATGATCGCGGCGATGACCACCACCACGAGCGAGTACGGCGGCAGGCCGTCTCCGACCGTGGCCTCGCGGCCGCCGGAGAGCATCAGGATGCCACCCCAGTACCCGAGGAGAGCACCGGCGGCAGCGCCCCCGAGGCCGACGATGAGTGGTGCGGCCCCTCGGGGTCGCGTCATGGGACCGAAGCTACCAGCGGGCACGACGGCGTCACGCGGTCAGCCGCACACTGACCTCCCACAGCCGCCGGGCGTCGTCGGCGTCGAGCATCGCCGAGTTGGCATCCGACGGGATGCTGTCCGCGGTGAGCGGCCGGACCTCGTCGTCGATCACCGCGACGTCGCTGTCCTTCAGGTAGACCCCGCCGACGCCGTCGAGCAGCGGGCTCGCGGCACCGAACACGAGGGTCGCCGCCCCCTGCTCGATCGTCTTCTTACCGCGCTCTGGATCGACGACGGTCGTACCGTCCTCGTCGACCAGCCCCTGCTCGCGGTACGAGGCGATCCGGGACTCGTCGTGCGGACCCGGGCCGATGATCACTCCGGGGTGTGCGGCGAACGACCGGATGCCCCGGTCGGCGTACCGGCGGTCCAGCTCGACCGCGAACAGCACGTTCGCCCGCTTGGCCTGCCCGTATGCCGCAGCGGCGTCGTAGCCGCTGGCGAACGCCGGGTCGTCCCACCGGATCTGCCCGAAGCGGGCGGCGCCGGACGTGACGTTCAGGACCCGCGCACCACGGGCCTCCAGAAGGGAAGGGAGGAGCGCCCGCGTGAGCCGGAAGTGCCCGAGGTGGGACGTCGAGAACGACAGCTCGTTGCCGCGGGCGTCGAGCCGCCGGTCCGGGGTGAAGAGCATCGCGGCGTTGTTGACCAGGGCTTGGAGCGGGCGTCCGGAGGCCGTCCAGTGTGCGGCGAAGGCGTCGATCGACGCCGGGTCGGTCAGGTCGAGCTGCTCGACCCGGACGCCGGGGATGCCGGCGACGGCGGCGCTGGCGCGGTCGGTGTCGCGGGACGCGACGGTGACCGTGGCGCCGGCGGCGGCGAGGGCGCGGCTGGCCTCCCGGCCGAGGCGGCCGTGACCGCCCGTGACGACGACGTCCCGGCCGGTCAGGTCGACGCCGTCGAGGACGTCGGTGGCGGTGGACGATGCGGTGAAGGGGGTGGGGAGCGGGTGCTGGTCGGTGATCACGAGTGGTCCTCCTTGGAGTCGATGTGGCCGACGGCGTCGATGTGGCCGACGGCTTCGATGTGGCCGACTGCGTCGGTGTGGCCGACGGCGTCGCCGGCTCCGGCAGCGGCGATGGCGTCGGCCGTCGCGGACCACGCGTCGGCGTCGAGCCCGAGCGCCGTCCGGAGGAACGCCGTCGTGGTGCGGCGGACCAGGTCCACGCGCTCCGGGCTCTCGTCGGTCGTAGCGGTGGACGCGTAGTCCTGGATGCCGCCGAGCAGGTGCTCCCCGCCGTGCACGGTCACCAGGTGCCGGGCGCCGGGGCTGTGGTGGTACACGTCGGTGAACCAGTCCGGCCCGCGCGTGGAGAGCCGGGACTGGTCGTGGTCCCCGGCGACGACGAGCGACGGGGTGCGCAGCTGGCTGAAGTCCGGGCTCATGAAGGGGAAGTGCTCCTGCGCGAACGGCGTCAGGTCGGCTCCACCGAATCCGATGGTGGAGAGCAGGACCCCGGCACGCACGCGGTGGTCGGTGCGGTCCTCGCCCGGCTGTCCGTCCGACCCGATCACCCGGGCGCCGAGGAGCATGCCGACGGACTGGCCGCCCCACGAGTGCCCGGCGACCGCGAGGTTCGCCTGGTCGACACGTCCCGCGAGACCGGGGACGGCGGCGACGAGGACGTCGAGGTCGTCGATGACCCGCTCGAGGTCGTCGACCCGGGTCTGCCAGATCGTCGGGTAGCGCGGGTCGTCGAGCGTCAGGCCGTACTTCGTCGAGTCGAGGAACGTGGGCTGGACGACGACGAACCCGTTGGCGGTCCAGTGGTCGACGAGGGGATCGCCGCCGGTCATCGACTGCCCGAAGCCGTGGGCGAAGACGATCACGGGCAGCTCGGTGCCCGTGATCGGGGCGGTGATCCGGACCTCGAGGTCGTGGCCGCGTGACGGCGCGGGCAGGGTGACGGGGCGCACGCTGATCACCTGGGGGAGCGGTGCTGTTGCTGACATCGGGAGTCCTTCCGGAAGCGGTCGTCGCTCGAAACGGAGCAACGTTCCGGAACGATACGGAACAGCGCTCCGGATTGCAAGCGAAACGGATCGGCGTTCCGTTCCGGGTGCAGGCCGTGCGATGATCGGGGGATGAGCACGCCGTCGAACGACACCGCGCCGTCGAACGACACCGCGCCGCCCCGGCGTCGCCGCGACGTCGAACGGAACGAGCGGACGATCCTCGACGCCGCGGCCGGTGTCTTCGCTGCGTCCGGCGTCGGTGCGCCGGTGCGCGAGGTCGCCGCCGCCGCCGGCGTGGGGGTGGGTACGCTCTACCGGCACTTCCCGACCCGCTCGGACCTGGTCGTCGCCGTCTACCGGCACCAGATCGAGGCCCTGGCCGAGGCCGGCCCCGTGCTGCTCGACTCGGCGCCGACGTCGTTCAACGCGATCCTGCGCTGGGTGCACCAGTTCGTCGACTTCCTCGGCACGAAGCACGGCCTGGCGCGGGTGTGGGAGGGCGACGCCGACGGCTTCACCGCGCTGCACACGCTGTTCGTCGACGAGCTCGTCCCGGTGCTCGGCCGCATGCTCGACGCCGCACGGGGGTCGGGCGAGGTGGTCGCGTCGGTGTCGCCGTACCAGCTGCTCCGCGCCGTCGGCGACCTGGTCGCGTGGAGCCCCCAGGACCCGGACTACGACGTGCGGACGATCGTGACGCTGCTGGTCACCGGCCTGCGGCAGGCGCAGCCGCCGGTCACCCCTGCGCCGGAGACCGGCGCGTAGCGCGCCGACGACCGACGCGGAGCGCGCTCGGTCAGACTGCGTGCAGCATCGCCACGCTCCGGTCCCACAGCTCTCGGGCCAGGTCGGCGTCCTCGGCCTGCGCGTTCGGCGCAGCTACCTTGCGCTTCACGTAGTACTCGCCGGTCGGGTAGTCGCGACCGGGGGTGTTGTCGGCCAGGTACACCAGCGTGTCGGCGCCCTTCTCCGGGGTCGTCAGGAACACGTGGCGCAGGGGCGTGTGGTACACGAGGTACATCGGCGAGGTCTTGTCGTTCGAGAACCCGGTGCTGATCGTGCCGGGGTGGAACGCCGTCGACGTCACGCCCCGGTCGCGGTACCGGCGGTCGAGTTCCTTGGTGAACAGGATCTGTTCGAGCTTCGAGTCGCCGTAGGCCTTGGTGGCCCGGAAGTGCCGCTCGGCGTCGAGGTCGTCGATGTCGACGCGGCCGAAGAGCTTGTTCGCGACGCTCGAGGTGTTGATGACCGTTCCCCCGGACGCGACGAGCCGGTCCATCAGCAGCTCCGTGAGCAGGAACGGCGCCAGGTAGTTGACCTGGAACGTCAGCTCGTGACCGTCGACGGTGACCTGGCGGCCCGCGCTGAAGATCCCGCCGGCGTTGTTGGCCAGCACGTCGATCCGGGGGCAGCGTTCGAGCAGGTCGTCGGCGAGCCCCCGGACGGCGGACAGGTCCGAGAAGTCGGCCACGAAGTGGTCGACGCCGAGGTCGCGGGCGACCCGCTCGGTCTTCGCGGGGTTGCGACCGACCACGACGACCTCGTTCCCGCGGCGGACGAGCTCCCGCGCAGCGGCGACGCCGATGCCGTCGCTGGCGCCGGTGATGACGATGGTCTTCGCGGCCATGGGTGCTCCTCGGGTCGGGTCGGGGCGAGCGTGCGCTCGGCTCCGTCCGTCCTACAGGGTCGGCCCTGAACGGTGCACGTGACGGACGGGAGGCAGGTGGCGGGCCCGCCACGGGCCTCCCGTCCGCCGCCCGGTCGCCGCTCAGGCCGCGCCCGGCCCCGCCAGGTCGGCTGTCTGCACGACGACGCCGAGGGCGGGGAACACCGACCGGAACCGGGCGGCGTGGGCGTCCGGGTCCGGGTCGTTGGTGGCGTCCTCGACGAGGACGACGTCGTAGCCCAGGTCGTACGCGGCCCGAGCCGTGGACTCGACGCCGAAGGTCGTCGCCTGGCCGACCACGACCACCTCGGTGACGCCGTCGGCGCGCAGCCGCTCGTCGAGGCCGGTGCCGGCGAAGGCGCTCCACCCGCCGCGGGTCAGGTTGCCGTCGGCGTCGGCCCGTTCGAGCAGCAGGGAGCCGTAGGCGACCGGAGCCGGGCGGGGGCCGCCGCCGTACTGGGTGGCGCCTGCCGGGGTCGTGGCGGGGTCGTGGCGGATGAACACCACCGTGCCGCCGGCGGCACGGGTGGCGCGGGCGAGGGTCTCGACGTTGGCCACGACGGCCTCGACGGGGTGGGTGCGCTGGTACGGCGCGGTCCCGGCCTGCAGGTCGACGACGATCAGGGCGGTGTGTTCGGTGCGGGTGCGGGTCACCGGTCCAGGGTGCTCGATCGCCGGGCGCGGTGCGTACTGCGTCTGCGGTATCCCGGTCGGTCCGCCCGGAGTAGTCCGGCACTGCTGGGCCCGGCGAGGCTCGGAGCATGGCCAGTAGCGGAGTCCCTCGGACCGATCCCCACGCATCCGTCCTCGTCGTCGGCGCCTCGGCTGCCGGTGTCGCGACGGCCGAGGCGCTCCGCCGCCACGGGCACGTCGGCCGTCTGACGCTGCTCGACGGCGAGACCGAGGACCCCTACGACCGGCCTCCGTTGTCGAAGCAGTACCTGGCCGGGCAGATCGGTGCGGACGCCCTGGTGCTCCGCTCGACCGAGCAGCTCGCGGGCCTCGACGCCGAGTTCGTCCTCGGGGACCGCGCGGTCGCCCTCGACGTCGCGACCCGGACCGTGACCACGACGAGCGGCACCACCCGGGCCGCCGACCACGTCGTCATCGCCACCGGTGTCACGCCGCGTGCGATCCCGGGGGCCGGGCTCGATGGCGTGCACGTCCTCCGCACCCGGGCCGACGCGGACCGGCTCCGAGCGGGACTGCAGACGCTGCAGGGGCCGCTGCTGGTCGTCGGGAACGGCGTGCTCGGCAGCGAAGTGGCACAGACCGTCGCGTCCGTCGGCGTGGACGTCACGCTCGCAGGGAGCATCCGTGCACCGATGTGCGGGCAGCTCGGCGGGTTCGGCTCGCAGTTCCTCGCGGCACAGCACGAGGCGGCCGGCATCCGGTTGCTCGGCGGGGTCCGCGCCGCGCGGGTCCGCGGCCGGAACGGTCGCGTGGACACGGTGGAGTTCGTCGACGGCCCGAGCCGTCCGGCCGACGCCGTCGTCGTCGCCGTGGGGTCCCGCCCGACGACCGGGTGGCTCGAGGCGTCCGGCCTGGAGGTCACGGACGGCATCGACTGCGACGCGTTCGGAGCCGCTGCGCCCGGCGTCTGGGCCGTGGGCGACGTCGCCCGCTTCCACCACGTCGGCGCGGGGCGCTCGATGCGGCTCGAGAACCGCACGAACGCGACCGAGATGGCGCAGGTCGTCGCCGGCAACGTCCTCGGGCGCCGCGTGCCGTACACGCCGGTGCCGTACTTCTGGACGGACCAGCACGGCACCCGCGTGCAGGTCTTCGGGCAGATGACCTCGGCCGACCGGGTCACCGTCGTCGACGGGCACCCCGAGGACGGCCGGTTCGTCGCCGTGGCCGAACGCGCCGGTGAGGCGGTCGGGGTGCTCGGGTGGGGCATGCCGAAGCAGGCGCGGATCGCCAGCATGCGCCTGCGTCCCCGGTACGTGCCGGGAGCGGCGTCTGCGGCGCCTGCCTTGTCTGCCTTGTCGGCCTTGTCTGCCGCGCCTGCCGCGCCTGCGGTTTCTGCCCCTGAGAGCCCGGCACCGGTCGGCTGACCGGTGCCGTCCGCTCCGGTCGCCTGACCGGGGCCGTCACCCGAACACAGAGGAGCAGACCATGACCGACCCACCGATCACCGCCGACCGACCGGACACGTTCCCGATGGACCGCCGGACCGCCGGGTGTCCCTTCGACCCGCCGCCGGCGGCCCGCGTGCTGCAGGAGGACGGCCCCGTCCACCGCGTGACGCTGGCCGACGGCCGCGAGCCGTGGCTCGTCACCCGCTACGACGAGGGCAAGCAGGTGCTGTCGAGCCTGTCCGTCAGCGCCGACGCGGCCAACCCGGGGTACCCCTCCGCCAGCGCCTCGGGCGGCGGCGGCGGGCTGTCCTTCATCCTGATGGACGACCCCGACCACGCCCGGCTGCGGCGGATGGTGACCGCGCCGTTCGCGATCAAACGCATCGAGGCGCTCCGCCCCGTGGTGCAGCGGATCACGGACGACCTGATCGACCAGCTGCTCGCCGGCCCGAACCCGGTCGACCTGGTCGAGGCGTTCGCGCTCCCGCTGCCGTCCCTGGTGATCTGCGCCTTGCTCGGCGTGCCGTACGAGGACCACGACCGGTTCCAGTCGCACTCGAAGACCATCATCCGCCGCACCACGACCGACGACGAACGGCAGCAGGCGTTCCGCGAGCTCGGTGCGTACCTGACGTCGCTGCTCCGCCGCAAGACGGTGGAACCTGGCGACGACCTGCTCACGGACATCGCCGCCCGGGTCACCGCCGGCGACATGACCGAGGGCGAGGCCGTGCAGATGGGGATCCTGCTGCTCATCGCCGGGCACGAGACGACCGCGAACATGATCGCCCTCGGCACGCTCGCCCTGCTCGAGCACCCGGACGAGCGCGACCGCCTGCTCGACGACCCCGAACCGGCGTTGGTCGCCTCGGCGGTGGAGGAGCTCCTGCGCTACCTGACCATCACGCACGACGGACGCAAGCGCGTGGCGACCGAGGACCTCGACGTCGCCGGTACCACGATCCGCGCCGGTGACGGAGTGATCGTCGCGACGGACCTGGCGAACCGGGACCCGGACGTGTACCCGGACCCGGACCGGCTCGACCTGACCCGCAACCCGCGGAACCACGTGGCGTTCGGGTTCGGCGTGCACCAGTGCCTCGGCCAGCCGCTCGCCCGGGTCGAACTGCAGGTCGTGTACCCGACGCTGTTCCGTCGGATCCCCACCCTCGCTCGCGCGGTCCCGCTCGACGAGGTCCCGTTCAAGCACGACGGTGCCGTCTACGGGGTGTACGAGCTCCCCGTCACGTGGTGCCCCGTCGACCACCACACCACCACGAGCGCGAGCTCGACCACCGGAGGGAACGAATCATGAAGGTCATCCTCGAACAGGACAAGTGCGTCGCGAGTGGCCAGTGCGTCATGGCCGCGATGGACGTCTTCGACCAGCGGGACGAGGACGGCATCGCCGTCCTGCTGACCGACGAGGTCGCCGACGAGCAGGTCGAGGCGGTGCGGCACGCCGCAGCGGTCTGCCCGGCCCTGGCGATCCGCCTGGCGGACTGACCCGTCGGTTCCGTACACACGACGGCCCGGTGGGGATCCCACCGGGCCGTTTTCCTGTGTGCGTCGTGCGCGGGGCTCCGCCGCCGTCACGACCCGTCGGCCGGGTGCGTGCACGCGTCGATCGCGGCGTACTCCCGGCTGAGCGCGGCCTGGTTCCGCTCGGTGCGCCACGACCGGATGCCGGGCGCTGCGGCCACGGCGGCGATCCACACGCCGGCACCGACGAGGACCGGCACGAGCGTCGGGTCCCCGCCGAGGGCGAGCAGACCGCCGAGCGCGACCGCCAGCACGGCGACCGCGGAACCCGCGGTGGCGACCACACCAGCCAACCGGGCCGGCTGCTGCTCGAGGGCGGCGATCCGGGCCAGCGCCCGCTCGGCACGACGCTCGAGGAGCGGTCGGGCCGCGTCGGGCCGGGTGCGCAGCCGCTGGAGCAGCAGGGACGTCGTGCCGAGCCGTCCGCCCTGCACGGTCACCGTCCAGCCGAACTGCTCCAGGGTGTGCCGGTGAAGCGGCACGAACGCGGTCGGTGCGTACAGCACCCGGGTCTCCAGGTGGCGGGGGACCGGCGCGTGCAGGACAGCGTCTTCCCGGGCGATGGTGTTCGTCATCGGGCTCGGCCCGCGCTCAGGCGGTCCGGCGGCGACTGGCCGCCTCGCACGCGCCGTAGACGACGTCGAACTGGCGGTCGACGGCCGGACGGATCCGCTTGGTGCGCGCCGCGCGGACGAGCTGGAAGGCCACGGGAGCGATCGCCCAGTTGACCAGCCCACCGGCCCCGACGAGGAACACCGTGACCGGGTCGAGCCCGCCGAGCAGGTCGGGGACCGCCACGGTGTCCTGCATGGCGAACACCGAAGCAGCCAGCAGGACGCTGCCGATCGCGCCGAGGGCGTACGCGACCACCGACGCCGCGGTCGTGCGGGACCGTTCGAGGGCGTCGATCGTGGCCAGGGCGGTCTCGGCGTTCTGCTGGAGCTCGGTCAGTTCGACGGAGCGGACGGCACGGTCGCGGCGGAGGCCGAGGGTGTGCCGGCGGTTCAGTGCGCCCGTCCGGTCCGAGCCGTCGGACGTCCAGCCGAAGTTGCGGTAGGTGTCCGCGTACAGGGCGTCCTTGCCGCGCGGGACGTCGACCGTGCAGTAGTCGTACGCGGTGGCAGCGGGAGCGGCGGTGTTCGTCAGCGTCATGGTGGGTCCTCCGGTCGGTGCCGGATCGTTCCGGCCTGGTGTCGATCGTCCCGGGGACGGGCCGCGGGCAGGTCCCCGATCGGTGGTACCCCCGACTACTGCGTTCGCAGTAGCCGGACCGCTGACCCGCACGACAGGATGAGTGCATGCGGCGACTGCGAGCGATCTGGGGTTCGTGGCGTCCGGACGACCGCTGGGTGTTCCGCGGCACCGCCGCCGTCGTCCTGCTCGCGTGCGCGATCGAGTCGGGCCGGGTGATCGCGGCCGATGCCGGCCCGGGGCCCGGCATCGCGGTCGCCGCGACCGTGCTCGCCGTCGTCGCGGCGCCGTGGACACCGTGGACGGCGCTCGGCCTCGCCACGGTCGCGCCGGTGCTCGGTGGCCTGTCCGGGTGGTCGCCGATCGTGACCTGGAGCTGCGCGGTGCTGCTGCTGTTCGCGGTGTCCTCGCGGCAGGGGCACCCGGTCCGCGCCGCGGCGATCGTCGCTCCCGGCGTGGTCATCGGCACGCTCCTCGCGCCGGGGGAGGGCGGTGCGGTACCGACCGCCCTCGGCGCCCTCATCTCCGTCGTCGCCGCGGCGGCCATCGGCTCGGGGCTGCGGGTGCAGCACCAGTACCGGGCGTCGTTGGAACAGCGCGCCGCCGATGCCGTCGCCACGCGGGAACTCGAGGCCGAGCGCCGCGTGGCCGAGGAACGCGTCCGGATCGCGCGGGACCTGCACGACGTCATCGGGCACGAGATCGCGGTGGTCAGCATGCAGCTCGGGGTCGCCGAGGTCACCCTGCCCGCCGGGGCCGACGAGGCCCGGCGTGCGCTGGATGCCGCCCGGGACGGCGTGCGGAACGTCCTGACGGAGACCCAGCACGTCCTGACGGTGCTCCGTTCGGCGTCGGGCAGCGGCGCCGACCTCGACGACCCGACGGCTCCGGCCCCCGGCATCGAGCAGCTCCCCGGACTCATCGCGTCGTACGAACGGATCGGCCTCGACGTCGATGCCCGACTGGACGACGTCGGCCCGGTCTCCGTGCCGATCGGTGTGACGGTCTACCGGGTGGTGCAGGAGTCGCTCACCAACGCCCACCGACACGGCGAGGGCCGGACGACCGTCACCCTCGCCCGCGCCGGTGACGACCTGGTGCTCGAGGTCCGCAACCCCCGCCGGCGGACCCCGGCGAGCGACCCCGTCGCAGGCCGGAGCAGCGGGCTCGGTCTGGTCGGCATGCGCGAGCGCGTCGCCGCCGTCGGAGGGTCCGTCCAGGCCGCGGCGGACGGCGTGCTGTTCGTCGTCCGCGTCCGCCTGCCCACCGCGAACGGAGCACGATGACCACACGAGTGATCCTGGTCGACGACCAGGACATGATCCGACTGGGGCTCCGTGCGATCCTCGACCGCCAGGACGGCATCGAGGTCGTCGGCGAGGCCGGGGACGGGCTCGTCGCGGTGCAGACGGCGCTGTCGGTCCCGGCGGACGTCATCATGATGGACATCCGGATGCCGGGCATCGACGGGGTCGAGGCGACCCGACGGATCCGCGCCGAGCGCACCGCCGAGCAGGTGCGCATCGTCATGCTGACGACCTTCGACCAGGACGAACTCGTCTTCGCGGCGCTGCGTGCCGGGGCGAACGGGTTCCTCAGCAAGGCCGCGGGGCCCGCAGAGCTCGTCGCGGCGATCGAGGAGGTGGCAGCGGGCGGAGGGGCGCTGTCCGCGGCGGCCGCAGCGGCGCTCATCGGACAGGTCGCCCGCACCCCCGCGTCCTCCGTCGACCCGGAGATGACCCGGCGCTTCGAGGCCCTCACCGCTCGCGAGCGCGACGTCGTGGTGATGGTCAGCCGAGGTCAGGGCATCGACGCCATCAGCGCCGAGCTCTTCCTCTCACCACTCACGGTCAAGACCCACGTGAACCGGGCCATGGCGAAGGTCGACGCCCGCGACCGGGCCCAACTCGTGGCGTTCGCGTTCCAGGCCGGCCTGGTCGACTGAGGTCGGTGCCGGCCGAGGTGCCGTCGCTTCCGGGAATCGTCGCAGCGCCATCGCGAGCCCGATCACCGCAGCCACACCGCCGAGGAACACCCCGCTCGCACCCGTGGACGCAGCAGCGTCCTCGGCGCTGCCCGCGAACGAGAGCAGTGCCGACTGGGTCAGCACGAGCAGGACCACCGCGGCGGCGACGTTCACGAGCTTCGTCGCCTCGACGAGTGGTTCCCCGTCCTTGCGCGCGGTCACCGCACCCCAGACCCCGATGCCCAGCTCCGCGAACGTCGCCGCCGCGATGACGATCGCCACCCACTGGTCGTAGTGCACGGGGTGCGCCCTCCCGATGAGCATCGGCACGCTGCACCCGACGAACACGACGGACATCGCGGTCACCGCACCCCCGATCCACCGGTGTCCGGCCTGCCGGAACCGCATCCGGTCGCCGTTCAACGCATCGAACGCGAACGACAGTCGGTGCCGACGGACGGCCCAGACCTTCGCGGCCGCGACCCCGAGCGTGAAGACCACGGTCGCGGCGAGGAACAACGAGGGGGCCGCGCAGAACAGGACGACCTTCCACCCCGCCATCACGAGGCTGCTCGGCACCGACAGCACGGCGAGCACGAGCCCGCGCCGCGGCCGATCCCGCCACACCGTGACGACGTACTGCACGGCGACCTTCCTGGTCACCGGCATCAGTCGAACGTGACGACGACCTTGTCGGCCGCCCCGGGGGTCGCAGCCACCCGGAGGGCCTCGAGCACGTCGCTCGCCGGGAAGACGTCGCTGACGATCTGCGCGTACGCCTCGGGGTTCGCGATGATGTGCTCGGTGACGTCGAAGATCTCGGTCGGGTACCCCATCGCGGTCACGATCGTCGGCTCGACGGCCAGCAGGTCACCGAAGTCGACCTCCACGGGCCGCTTGTGCACCGCCACGACGCCGATCGTCGCGCGGTGCTTCGCCAGGCGCAGCGCCGTCTGCACGGTGGCCGGCACCCCGGCGGCGTCGAGCCAGACATCGGTGCCGGACTTCCCGCCGTGCCCCACGCCGTCCCGTGCTTCGCCGTGCAGGGCGATCAGGCGCTCGTCGAGTGGCTCGTCCGCCGAGTTCACGACGGCATCGGCTCCGACGAGCAGGGCCTTCTCGAGCCGCGACGCGATCACGTCGACGACGACCACGTGCCCGACGCCGAGCGCCTTGTAGCTGATCACGGCGCCCAGCCCGATCGGGCCGGCACCGAACACGACGACCGTGTCGCCCGGCTGCGGCGCGGTCCGGTTCACGGCGTGCAGGGCGACCGCCATCGGCTCGTTGAGCGCGGCCACCTGCCAGGGCAGTTCCTTCGGGACCAGGGCGATGCTGGTGCCGAGCACGGCCTGCTCGACGAGCAGGAACTCGGAGAGCCCGCCGGTGGGGCCGCCGTTGCCGATGATCCCGCGTGGGTCGCCCATCGGGTTCACCACCACGTGGTCGCCGACGGCGATGCCCTCGACCGCGTCGCCGACGGCGGCCACCTCTCCGGCGACCTCGTGCCCGAGGGGCGTGTGCCCCTCACGCGGCGGGATGCCGCCGCGCGCGGCGTAGAAGGCGTCGGAGCCGCAGACCCCGCACGCCTTGACGGCGATCAGGACGTCGGCGGGGCCGACCTCGGGGACGGGCTCGTCGCGGATCTCGACGGATCCGGGGCCGGTGACGACGACGGTGCGCATGGTGCTCCTCACGTCACGAGCACGGGCGGCTCGGGACGGAACCATCTGACCAAGACGGCGACCTGCGCACGTACTGCGATCGCAGTAGCGCCGGGTCATCGGACTGGAGGCACGTGGCGGGCCCGCCATGTGCCTCCCGTCCGCTCTGGTCGACGGATCGTGGCCGCCATCAATGGCCCTCGGGGCCACCAGAAGGGGCGCATGCGTTCAGCCCTGCTCTCGTTGATAACAGTTACGACCGAAACAGAACCAAGGCCACGGACCTTCTACCGCTCCTCACTTGCTCCTGTCGGCTCGATGCGCTCGTCCACCACGTCCACCCGCGCCAGCACGTTCGCGAACCCGCGCCGCCCTCGGGTGGCGAACAGCCCGATGACGGCTGCGACGGCGAGAGCGAACGCCAGCAGGCCGGTGAAGGGCAACGCGGCGGCGGTGGCCGTCGCCCACCCGCCGGAGCCCGCGGCCCACCGCACCAGGCGCTGCCAGGCCGTCGGCCGCGGCTCCGGTCGGAGCCGGACGACCGCCTCGCCGAGCGTGCGCCCGGACGCGAGCACCACCACCAGCTGGACCGCCGGTGCGACGAAGGGCAGCGTGGCGAGCAGGACCCGTGCGAGCGTGGAGTTGAGGTCCTGCCTGGCGAGGGCGAACGACAGGCTCGTGATCGACACCAGGGCGCCGCTGGTCAGCACCATCGCGAGCAGGTCGCAGAACATCCCGAACCCGCGGCGCCAGATCGTCACGCGGCGGGGCAGATCCGACGACGGCTCGCCCCGGTGCCGGACGAGCACCCAGAGCACGGGGGAGACCAGCGTGCCGACGAGTGCTCCGGTGGTGTTCGCGAGCAGGTCGTCGACGTCGAACAGTCGGTACGAGCACGGGTACAGGAACCAGTCGCCGGTCAGCTGCGTGCACTCGATGAGCAGCGAGACCAGGAACCCGGCGACGGTCCCGACGACCACACCGGCCAGGAACCGTCCGTGCAGGAACACGTGCCGCACGAGCATGCCGAGGGGGACGAACAGGATGACGTTGAAGACCACCTGCGCCGCGGCCGGGTTCGCGAGCAGGGACCGGGGGCCGGAGAGCCCGCCCTCCTTCGCGATGTCCCCGACGAACGCGAACGGCGTCAGCTGCGGTCCGGAGGCGGCGCGACAGATCGCCGCGACCTCGCTGGTGTCGGGCAGGGGCAGGAGCGTGTACGTGACGAGGGCGAGCCCGTAGACGACGGTGGCGAACGCCAGCACCGCGTTGCCGACGCCGAGGGTGCCCCGGCGTCGGTACTGCAGCGCTGCCCACGGCACCAGTCCGGCGATCGCGATCGCGGACCCGACGAGCAGCGCGATGACGGCAGGGGTCGCGGAGGTCATCCCTCGACCCTAGGGATCCCGTGGGACACGCGTCCGGCTGCTGGCCGTGCCGCGACTCGCGAGAGGATGGCGGTGTGACCACCGCGACCACCATCCTCGACGCGATCGTCCGGCAGGTCGACGACACCGGCTTCGGCGCCCACGGCCTGCACGTCCGCACCGGTGGCGGCACCGCGGACGACGTCGCCGAGCACCGCTGGACGCCCGACGTGCGCGAGGAGATCCACTCCGCGGCCAAGGGCGTCTGCGTGCTCGCCACCGGGATCGCCGCCGACGAGGGCCTGGTGGACGTCGACGAACCGATCGCCGCATCGCTGCCCGGGTTCGAGTTCGGGGACGGTGTCGACCAGATCACCCTCCGGCACCTGCTCACGATGACGAGCGGGATCGACATGCCCTGGTCGGCGACCGAGCTGACCGACTGGCCGGACCTGGCGGCCGAGTTCCTGCGGCGGCCCTCGCGGGGTCGCGTGTTCCAGTACGCCAACGTCAGCACCTACACGGCCATGCGCGTGCTCGAGACCCGCGTCGGCGACGTCGGCGCGTTCGTGTCCCGACGCCTGTTCGACCCGCTCGGCATCGAGGACGTGGAGTGGCTGCGCTGCCCGAACGGGTACGTCGCCGCCGGCGAGGGACTGGCGCTCCGGACCGAGGAACTCGCGCGCCTCGGTCGGCTCATCCGCGACGGCGGCGTGGTCGACGGGCAGCGCATCGTCAGCGCCCGCTGGTGCGACGCGATGCACTCCGACTGGGTCGAGCGCGAGGGGACCGGGCCCGGGTACCACCGCTACGCGATGGCCGGCTGGGGCGGTCCGGGGCAGCTGTGGCGGCTGCACGGCGCGTACGGGCAGATGCTGCTGTTCGACGACCACCCCGACGGCGACACAGTGGTCACGATCACCGCCGACGACCACTTCGGCGCCGACGCGATGGCCGCGTTCGTCGCCGAGGAGCTCGCCCGGCAGCGGTAACCGGCAGCGGTAACCGGCGGCCGTCGCTGGCAGCCGTCGCGTCCTCGCCGTGCGAGGATCGATCAGTGCAGGAACAGACGCCCGTCGCGATCATCATCGCGGCCATGAGCGAAGAGGTCTCCGCCTTCGCCGACCTGTTCGGCGGGGTCCCGATCCTCGACGGCCCCGTCGGTGGCCACGACCCGCACCAGCTGCTCGACATCGGCGGCGCCACCGTGGCCGTCCGCCGCAGCGGCATCGGCTTCACGAACGCGACCGCTGCGGTCGCACACGGCTTCCACGACTTCGGACCCGGCATCCCCGTGATCAGCGTCGGGACCGCCGGCGGCCTCATGCACGGCATCGCGATCGGTGACGTCGTCGTCGGCGACCGGTACGTCAACCTCAACGCTGACGCCACCGCGTTCGGCTACGCCCTCGGGCAGGTGCCCGGCATGCCGACCGGGTACGCCCCGGACGCCCGACTGGTCGAGCTGGCGATGGCCGCCGACATCGCCTGGCCGCTGCGCTCGGCGACGATCGGCTCGAGCGAGGTCTTCGTCACCGAGGGCCGCGCCCGGACGTTCCGCGGCGCCTTCCCCGACGTGGCCGCGGTCGACATGGAGTCGGCCGCCATCGCCCAGTTCGCCCACGTGCACGACATGCCGTTCGTGTCGGTGCGCTGCATCAGCGACCTCTGCGCCCCCGACGGTGCCGAGTTCCGCGAGCACCTGGACGGTGCCGCGGCGCGCGCCGCCCGCGTGGTCCACGACCTGGTGCGCGGCCTGCGTCCCTGAGGCCCGGCCCGCGAAAGCGACAATCCTGCGGCACGGGGCACCGTTCGGTCCGGCATCGCGACAGATCTCCGCGAACAGTTCGCGGCACGCTGTCGCTTTCGCGGATGTGGGCCCGGCCCGCTGTCGGACGGGAGGCGCGGTGCGGGCCCGCCACGGGCCTCCCGTCCGCCCCCGGCGCACGTCGAGAGCCACGGTGCGCACGCATGTGCGCCACCTGCGAGCGCATCCCGCGCACGGTGCGATGATGAGCGGCGGCCGTCGCCCGGACGGCCGGAGACGGAAGTGCCGAGCGTGACCGAGACCCGCTCCGAGACCCCGACGGAACCGTCGAAGCCGACGGACCACACCACCCCCACGACCGAGGCCACCGACGATGGTGGCCACGGCCCGCGCAAGGGCGTCGCCGTCCTGGCGCTCGCCGCACTCGGTGTCGTGTTCGGCGACATCGGGACGAGTCCGCTCTACGCCCTGCGCACCGTGTTCACGATCGACGACGGCCTGGTGAAGGCGAACCAGGAAGACGTCTACGGCGTCATCTCGATGATGTTCTGGAGCATCACGATCATCGTCTCGATCAAGTACGTGCTGATCCTGATGCGCGCTGACAACGACGGCGAGGGCGGTGTGATGGCGCTCGCCGCCCTGGCCCGCCGGCTCTACGCGAAGCGTCGCGGTGGTGCGGTGATCTTCCTCGTGATCGGCATCGTCGGGGTTTCGCTCTTCTACGGCGACTCCGTGATCACCCCGGCCGTGTCGGTGCTGTCGTCGGTCGAGGGGCTCGGCACCGCGGCGCCGTCCGTCGAGCACCTGATCGTGCCGATCGCCGCGGTCATCCTGGTCGTGCTGTTCGCGGTGCAGCGCTTCGGCACCGGCAAGGTCGGCAACCTGTTCGGCCCGGTGATGCTGCTCTGGTTCGTCGTGATCGCCGCCGCCGGCGTCCCGCACATCCTCGAGCACCCCGGCGTCCTGCAGGGGCTCTCGCCGACGTGGGCGATCTCGTTCGCCTTCGCGCACCCGTACATCACGTTCGTTGCGATGGGTGCGGTGGTGCTCGTCATCACCGGTGCCGAGGCGCTCTACGCCGACATGGGGCACTTCGGACGGTCGCCGATCCTCAAGGCGTGGTTCTTCGTGGTGTTCCCGGCGCTCGTCCTCAACTACCTCGGGCAGGCGTCGCTGGTGCTGCGTGACCCGTCGGCGGCGAAGGACCCGTTCTTCCTGCTGTTCCCGGACGCGTTGCGACTGCCCGTGGTGGTGCTGGCGACGCTCGCGACGGTGATCGCGAGCCAGGCCGTCATCTCCGGGGCGTTCTCGCTCACCCGGCAGGCGGTCCAGCTCGGGCTGCTGCCGCCGCTCACGATCCGGCAGACGTCGCGGCGGGAGAGCGGGCAGATCTACCTGCCCGCGGTCAACCTGCTGCTGTTCATCGGCGTGCTCGCGATCATGCTCGCGTTCCGGTCGTCGGCGAACCTGGCCACCGCGTACGGGGTGTCCGTCACCGGAGCCCTGGTCGTCGACACGCTCCTGCTCCTGCTCGTCGTCCGCCCGCTGTGGAAGTGGGCGACCTGGAAGCTCGTGGTCGCGGCGGTGGCGTTCGGCGGCCTCGAGCTGACCTTCCTCGCCGGCAACCTGTCGAAGATCATCCACGGTGGTTGGGTGCCGCTCCTCATCGCGCTGGCGGTGATCACGGTGATGACGACGTGGCGCCGTGGCCGGGCGCTCGTGCAGGAGGAACGCAAGGAGCGCGAAGGGTCGCTCGCCGACTTCATCGACCGGATCAACCACGAGCACATCCCGCGGGTGCCCGGGGTGGCGGTCTTCCCGCACCCGAACAAGGAGACCACGCCGCTGGCGCTCCGGGCCAACGTCGAGCACAACCACGTGGTGCACCGGACCGTCCTGATCGTCTCGGTGCTCACCGCCAACGTGCCGCACGTCCCGCACGCGAAGGCGTTCTTCCGCGACGACCTCGGTTACGAGGACGACGGCATCGACCACATCACGGTGAAGTTCGGGTTCTCGGACGACCAGGACCTGCCGAAGGCCCTGCACGCCGCCTGCCTGGCCGAGGTCCTGGACATCGACCCGGAGGAAGTGCTCCGGGCGTCCTACTTCATCTCCCGCGGGGCCCTCCGTCCGATGCCCGGCAACCGGGGGATGGTGGCCTGGCGGAAGAAGCTCTTCGTCGGCCTCGCGCACAACGCCGCCGACCCCGCAGCACGCTTCGGTCTCCCCGCGCAGCGCACCGTGACGATGGGCAGCGACGTCGAGATCTGACCGCGTCGTCGAGATCTGACCGCGTCGTGCACCGGCGTTCTGCATCGGGATCCGCATCCGCAGAGCGCAGGCCCCTGTTCGGGGGTGATGGTCTTGAGCGCCCGTTCAGGGTTACGCTCATCGGAACCACACCACAGCTGCAGGCAGCATCACCAACTGCCGGACCAGCACCAGGATCAGGAGCGAAGCCACATGAGGCTTGGAGTACTCGAGCGCGCCCAGAAAGACCCACGGGCGTCCACTTCCACCCGATGGTCAGGCCGGAGCAAGGGCGTCGCGATCGTCACCGCAGCGCTCCTCGGCGCCGGCGGCAGCATCCTCGCCGCCGCCCCCGCGACGGCAGCGCCCGTCGCGTCGACCGGGCAGGGGCGCTTCCTCAGCGGCTCCGCGCTCGGGTTGAACCTCGACGACATCCTCACCGTGACCCCGGCGGACGCGGTCAACACCGGTGGGGCCACGGACACCGACGTCCACCCGCTCGACGTCACCGCACTCAACGCGGTCAACGTCAACCTGGGCGGGGGCCTCAACCTGCTCGGGAACAACGGCATCCTCACCCTCGGTGCCGTCAACCAGTACGCCGCCGCCAACGCCGACGGCAGCTCCGTCGCCGCGTCCGGCGCGGTGACGAACACCGGCGGGATCGGCGTCGGCGGCCAGGACGGCGTCCCGCAGTCCAACGCCACGCTCGACCTGTCGGGTCTCATCGGGGCCGACCTGGCGGGCGCCCTCGCGAACGCCCAGCTCGAGGTCGGCGCCGTGTCGGCCACCGCTGCGCAGGCAGCCGGCCCGGACGGTGCGCAGACGGGCGACTACGGCATCGCCGGACTCGACCTGTCGCTGACGAGCCCCGCGCTCGGCACCACCGTCTCCGGTCTCCGCACCACCCTCGGCACGCTCCAGCCGACGGTCGACGGCGTCGAGGACACCCTGAACGCCCTCGGCCCGCTCGTGCAGGTCCAGGGCCTGCCCGACCTCGTCACGGTGCTCGACTCGGCCACCGGCGACGTCACCAGCGCCGACGGCTCGATCACGGCGAACCTGCAGACCGGTGCGATCACGGTCGACGTCGCCGCAGTGCTGACGAACGCCGGCCTGGACATCAACAACCTGCCGGCGAACACCGAGCTGCTGCCGTACATCACGGAGGCACTCACGACCCAGCTCCTGCCGGCGGTCACCACCGCGCTGCAGGGGGTCGTGACCCAGCTCACCCAGTCGCTCCGCGGGCTCACCGTCACGGTGGCGGGGCTCCCGCTGCCGATCGGTCAGCTCCTCGACGTCGTGAACCCGGTCATCGCGCAGGTCGTCGCCCCGATCAACCAGGTCGTCGCCGGCCTCGGTGAGACGGTCATCACGCCCCTCGCCAACGCCCTGACGACCGTCGTGTCGCTGCAGGCCAACGTGCAGGAGACCAGCGCCGACGGCGTCTTCACCCAGCGTGCCCTGCGCGTCGCACTGGTGCCGGCCGCCGGCACCGCCGTCGTCAACCTCGCCTCGGCTGCGGTCGGCCCGAACGCCGGTCCGCTCGCGGTCCCGACCATCACCACGCTCGACCCGGACAACGGGCCGGTCGCCGGTGGCACGGTCGTCACCGTCACCGGGACGGGCTTCACGGACGACGCCACGGTGTCGGTCGACGGTTCCGACCCGATCGCGGCGGACTCCGTCTCGGACGACGGCACCGAGCTGACCTTCACGACGCCGGCGCACGTCGTCGGCACGGTCGACGTCACGGTCACCACGCCCGCCGGTGAATCCGACCCGCTCGACTTCACCTACACCGACGACGCGGCTGCGGTCCCGACGATCACGACGCTCGACCCGGACAACGGGCCGGTCGCCGGTGGCACGGTCGTCACCGTCACCGTCACCGGGACGGGCTTCACGGACGACGCCACGGTGTCGGTCGACGGTTCCGACCCGATCGCGGCGGACTCCGTCTCGGACGACGGCACCGAGCTGACCTTCACCACGCCGGCGCACGACGCCGGAACGGTCGACGTCACGGTCACCACGCCCGCCGGTGAATCCGACCCGCTCGACTACACGTACAACCCGGCTCCCGCAGCGGTACCCACGCTCACGACGCTCGACCCCGACAACGGGCCGGTCGGCGGCGGCACCCTCGTCACCATCACGGGCACCGGGTTCACCGACGACGCGACCGTCTCGGTCGACGGGTCCGACCCGATCGACCCGGAGTCGGTCTCCGACGACGGCACCGAGCTGACGTTCACGACCCCGGCGCACGTCGCCGGTCCCGTCGACGTGACGGTCACGACCGACGCCGGGACCTCGGACCCGCTGACGTACACCTACAACCCGGCACCCGCCGGGGCTCCGACGCTGACGGCGCTGGACCCCGACAACGGTCCGGTCACCGGTGGCACGGTCGTCACGGTCTCCGGCACGGGCTTCACCGACGACTCGACGGTCTCGGTGGACGGTTCCGACCCGATCACGCCGGACAGCGTGTCGGACGACGGCACCGAGCTGACGTTCACGACGCCGGCGCACACCGCCGGTGCGGTCCCCGTGACCGTCACCAACGGCTCCGGCACCTCGGCGCCGCTGCCGTACACGTACAACCCGGCCCCGGCCGCGGTCCCGACGATCTCCGAGCTGGACCCTGACAACGGTCCGGCCGCGGGTGGCACGGTCGTGACCGTCACGGGCACCGGTTTCACCGACGACTCCACGGTCTCGGTGGACGGTTCCGACCCGATCACGCCGGACAGCGTGTCGGCGGACGGCACGACGCTCACCTTCACGACCCCGGCGCACGCTGCCGGTGACGTCGAGGTCACGGTGACGACCCCGGGTGGCACGTCCGACCCGCTCGTCTACACCTACAACCCCGCGTCGACCACGACGACCCCGCCGCCGGTGATCACCTCGCCGACGGACGGTGGCACCGTCACGACGCCCAACCCGCCGATCACCGGCACCGGTCAGCCCGGCGCGACCGTCACGGTCACCGACGGCACGGTCGTCGTCTGCACCGCGGTCGTCGCGGCGGACGGCACCTGGAAGTGCACCCCGATCGTCGGCTTCGGCCCGGGAACGGTGACCATCACCGCCACCCAGACCGGCGCAGACGGCACCTCGGCGGCATCCGACCCGGTGACGTTCACCGTCCGCCTGGCAACCGCCGGCACCGGTGGCGCGGGTGGTACCGGCCCGAACGGGACGCTCGCCTACACCGGTAGCGACCCGGCCCCGGTGATCGCCTTCGCGATCCTGCTGATGCTCGCGGGCGTCGGGCTCACCATCGCCCGCCGCTTCCGTCGGGCTTAGTCCGCACCACCAGCAGCGCCCGTCGGGATCCGTCCCGGCGGGCGCTGCTGCGTGCGTGTGCGTGCGTGTGCGCGTGCGTGTGCGGTGCGTTGGCGTGTGCGGTGCATGCGTGTGCATCATGCGACGGGGCACCGGTTGATCGACGCGTGGAACGTCGGAACATGCACACGCAGCAGATGCGTGTGCATCATGCGACAGGGCACCGGTTGATCGACGCGTGGAACGTCGGAACATGCACACGCACCGGCGGTCGGGAGGCGCGGTGCGGGCCCGCCACAGGCCCCGTCCGTCCGCGGGTGGGCGCGATCAGTGCCCGAGCTGCTCCCGCAGGTACGGCGCGGTCCGGCTCTCGGCGGACGCCGCGACCTGGGCGGGGGTGCCGGTGGCGACGACGCGGCCGCCGTCCTCGCCGCCGGAGGGACCCATGTCGATGACGTGGTCGGCACTCGCGACGACGTCCATGGCGTGCTCGACCACGACGACGGTGTTGCCGGCGTCGGTGAGGCGCGCGAGCTGTGCGGTCAGCAGCTCGACGTCGGCGGGGTGCAGGCCCGTCGTCGGTTCGTCGAGCAGGTAGAGCGTGTGCCCGGTGCGCGCACGTTGCAGTTCGGTCGCGAGCTTGATGCGCTGGGCCTCGCCGCCGGACAGTTCCGGTGCGGGCTGCCCGAGCCGCAGGTAGCCGAGGCCCACCTGGCGCAGGGCCTCGAGCCCGCGGGCAGCGGCCGGCAGCGACGCCAGGAAGGGGGCAGCCTGGTCGACGGTCATGCCCAGGACGTCGGCGATCGACGCCCCGTCCCACTGCACCTCGAGCGTCTCGTCGTTGTAGCGCGCACCGTGGCACTCCGGGCAGGGCGCCCAGCTGCCCGGCAGGAACAGGAGCTCGACGGACACCGAGCCCTCGCCCTGGCACACCTCGCACCGGCCGCCGGCCACGTTGAACGAGAAGCGGCTGGCGGTCCAGCCGCGGGCCGTCGCGTCGTCGGTCGCGGCGAACGCGGCACGCACGGCGTCGAAGAGCCCGGTGTAGGTGGCGAGGTTCGAACGCGGGGTTCGGCCGATCGGCTTCTGGTCGACCTGCACGACGCGGTCGACGAGCGGGTGCGACGTCGCCACGCCGGGCAGGACCCCGCCGACGAGCGACGACTTGCCGGAGCCGCTGACGCCGGTGACCGCGGTGAGCACCCCGAGCGGCAGGTCGACGGCCAGGTCCTGCAGGTTGTGCAGGGTGAGGTCGCGCAGTTCGAGGGTCCCGACGGGGGTCCGGACGGTGCGCTCGCCGTCGGCACGGTCGCGCGGGTGCAGGAACCGTCGGGTGACCGATGCCTCGACGTCGGCGAGGCCGTCGACGGGGCCGCTGTACAGGACGGTGCCCCCGCCGGATCCGGCACCCGGGCCGACGTCGACGATCCAGTCCGCCCGCCGCACGATGCTCATGTCGTGCTCGACGACGAAGACGCTGTTGCCGCCGGCACGCAGGTCGTCGAGGACCTCGACCAGGGACTCGGCGTCGGCCGGGTGCAGGCCGGCGCTCGGCTCGTCGAGCACGTAGACGACACCGAACAGGCCGGAGCGCAGTTGCGTCGCGATGCGCAGGCGCTGCGTCTCGCCGGGGGAGAGCGTCGGGGTCGCCCGGTCGAGCGCCAGGTACCCGAGGCCCAGGCCGACGAGCACCTCGACCCGGGTGAGCAGGTCGCGCGAGATCGCGACCGCGACCTCGGTGTGTTCGCCGGACGAGGCGCGTGAGGTCGCGGCACCGGCGTCCGTGATGGTGGCGATCGGGCGCAGGACGTCTGCCAGCGCCGTGAGCGGCAGGCCGTTCAGGTCGGCGATCGAGTGGCCGCCGACCGTCACCGCGAGCGCGGCCCGGGTCAGGCCGGTCCCGCCGCAGAGGCCGCACGGACCCGACTCGACGAACT
The DNA here is from genome assembly GCF_004365375.1 of Curtobacterium sp. PhB25. Classification (NCBI taxonomy): domain Bacteria; kingdom Bacillati; phylum Actinomycetota; class Actinomycetes; order Micrococcales; family Microbacteriaceae; genus Curtobacterium; species Curtobacterium sp. PhB25. The sequence goes on from NZ_SODR01000009.1 coordinate 203,605, forward strand.
GCAGCACCTTGGTCCGCTGCGTCTCGCTCTGCGAGTCGGCGAGGGTGTGCATCACGAACTGGCGTGCGCTCCAGAACCGCCCCTTGTACGGCTTCGCGACGCGGTCGCGCTTCGGGTGGACCTGGACGACGGGCTGTTCCTCGGTGAACAGCAACCAGTCGCGGTCCTGTCGGGAGAGCTCACGCCACGGCATGTCGATGTCGTAGCCGAGCACCGCCGTGACGTCGCGCAGGTTCTTGCCCTGCCACGCCCCGGGCCACGCGGTGATCGCGCCGTCGCGGATGCTCAACGACGGGTCGTGGACGGCCGAGGCCTCGGTGACCTCGTGGGCGATGCCGAGTCCGTGGCAGCGCGGGCAGGCCCCGGCCACGGTGTTCGGCGAGAACGAGTCGGACTCGAGCCGGTCGACGCCAGACGGGTAGGTGCCGGCGCGGGAGAACAGCATGCGCATCGAGTTCGACAGGGTCGTCAGCGTGCCGACGGTCGAACGGCTGCTCGGGGCACCGCGGCGCTGCTGCAGGGCCACGGCGGGTGGCAAGCCGGTGATCGATTCGACGTGCGGCGTCGAGCCCTGCGCGATGAGCCGTCGGGCGTAGGGAGCGACGGACTCGAGGAAGCGGCGTTGTGCCTCGGCGAACACCGTGCCGAACGCGAGCGAGGACTTGCCGGAGCCGGAGACGCCGGTGAAGGCGACGATGCGGTTGCGCGGGATGTCCACGTCGACGTCCTGCAGGTTGTGCTCACGGGCGCCGCGGACGCGGATGAAGTCGTCGGGCCCCGGTTGGTCGTCGGTCACGGTCGAGCGGGGAGCGGGCATCTGCTCGATGGTAGGCGGGTGCTGCTGAACGTGGTGAAGGGCCGTCCCGGTTGCCCGGGGCGGCCCTTCACGTGTGGTGCGGTGGTGCGGGGTGTTACTTGATCTGTGCGGTGATGGTGGCGGTGCCGACGAGCAGGCCGCGCTTGACGGCGTCGGTGCCGAAGGTCTTGTTCAGCAGGCCGGCGGCGTCTTCGGAGACGTGGACGGTGGTGCCGGTCAGGATGGCGTT